>JBJOHO010000081.1:0-7538 GCA_046047615.1 Pseudomonadota bacterium | reverse complement strand
AAACTGTTGACCACCGAGACAACGGAGGGCACCCGCGTCCATGGCCTGCCCTGGATCCCGCCGTGGGAGGCCTCTTGCCGTGCCTGATCAACATTTGTGGCAGCACTCCGGGTTCCCGGCTCCCGGCATCGAGGAACTGAACGAGCCGCTGCCACGGTCCTTGGCGCGCGTTGCCGGGCTGTGGCCGGACCAGCCGGCCGTGTTCGCGGCCAACCAGGCCCACAGCTTCCGGGCATTGCTTGCCCGGGCCGCGGGTATGGCGGCCGAGATCCAGGAGACCGCCGTCGGCAGCGGCCCGGTGGCCCTGATTCAGCCCGCGGGTTTCGACGCCGTTGCCGCCTGGTTCGCTTGTGCGCTTGCCGGGCGGCCACTCCTGCTGCTGGAGCCAGACCATCCCGCGGCGCGCCTGCAGGAGTTGATCGATCAGGCGTCTTGTTCCCTTGCCCTGTGTGGCCCTGCGAATGCCCAGGCCGTGGAGAAGATGGAGCGCGTCGTCTGCCGCGTGACAGACGGCCGGGACGGCGTGTTGTCGCTGGAAGGGGTGTTGCCTGCCGATGCGCCCGCCATGATCTTCCCAACGTCGGGTTCCACCGGCACGCCGAAGCTGGTCACACATTCGGCCATCACGCTGCAGGCGCGGCTGCGCAGCTCCGCGCGCATGATGGGTGTGTCCCAGGGCGCGCGCGTGCTCATCGGCGGCACGCATGGCAACTTCGGCTTTGTCCACCATGCGCTGGTCTTCCTGCTGTCCGGCGGTGTCCTGTGTTTTGCTGATGTGAAGGCGGGTGGCTTTGCCGAGGTGCTGAAGGCCATTCGCGACTGGGGCGCGCGCCACGTGCGTTTTACGCCGTCGATGTTCCGGCAGTTCGCCGCCCTGCCGGAAGCCCGGGAGGCCTTGGGCTGCCTGCATGCCCTGCGGTTTTCCGGAGAACCGTTGCTGCAGGCCGATCTGGCGCTGGCGAAATCGGTCCTGGACCCGCAATGCGTGGTTCACAACGTCTACGGCAGCACGGAGAGCGCGCTGTTCATCGACCGCTGTGCGGGCCCCGGAACCCCGGCGCCCGCCGTCGACGTCGGACCCACCGTGCCCATGGGGCATATCTATCCGCTGTTTTCCTATGCCATCCAGCCACTGGAGCCGGACGATGAGGCCCGGGGCACCGGGGAGTTGGTCATAGGCTCCGCATTCCATGCGCTGGGGGACTACCGTGCGGGGCGCGTGGATGCAGGACGCTTCACGTCGTGCGCCGGCCACGACGCAACCGGGCGTGTCTACCGCACTGGCGATATCGTGCGCCGCTTGCCCGACGGCCGCCTCGTGCACCTTGGCCGCACCGGGCGCATGCTGAAAATCCGTGGGCAGCGTGTGTTTCTCGACGAGGTGGAGCACCACTTGCGGGCCATGCCGGGCGTCACTGCAGCGGTCGTGGTGGCGCGGCCGGAGCGGGATGGGCCAGTACTGTATGGCTTCGTGTGTCGTGGCGGGCGGACGGGCCCTGAGCCTGCTGCGCTGGAATGGTTGGCGGCACGCCTGCCACTGTTCATGCGTCCCCGCAACGTGATGGCAGTGGCGCAGATGCCGTTGCTGGCGGGTGGCAAGGTGGATCACCACGCGTTGCTGGCGCAGGTCACGAGCCCCACGGCGCGGCCGGGGCCGGTGGCTGCAGGCAGCAGTGAGTCCGCACGCCTCGCAGCGTTGTGGGATGGCGTGCTTTGGGAGGGGGCGCACCGGCACGAAGCGGACTTCGCTGCGCTGGGTGGCGATTCGCTGAAGCTCATGACACTGGCCTTGCAGGTCGAGCGGCAATTCGGCCTCGCGTTCCCGATGGACCCGTTCCTTGCGGAAGGCACCTTCGCCAGACTGGCTGCCCTGCTGGACATGGAAGGCGTTCTCCCTGCTGGTCCTGTCGCACCCCCGAAGACCCCTGAGGTCCTGAACATCCACCGTGTGTGGCCCGCCCGCCAGACCTCGGCGGGCATCGCCTTGGCGATGCCCGGTTGGGGTGGCAAGGCGGTCGTGACGCCCTTCGGGCAGGGCGGACTGTTTCCGGATCACGAGCTCTGGGCCGCGGACTTCCCGCTCCGCGGCGGGACAATGGGCGTTGATCACCGCTGGTGGCGCGCAGCCCAACAGATTGTCCAGAAGATCAACGCCGGGGAATGGGAACCACCGCAGCTGATCTTCGGTTATTCATTCGGTGGTTCTCTGGCGTGGCTGGTCGGGCGCTTGCTCGCCGGGTCGCCGCACTGCCCGCAGCGGGTGATCATGGTCGATGCTGCGCCCCTGCACCGCCTGCCGGCATTCCAGCATCCCGCCTGCCAGCATGCCTTGGCCGCTGTTGCCGATCGTCCGCCACCCCCGGTGCTGCACCTCCACCGTGCCCATCTGCCGAAGCTGGGACTGTGCGACGGCTGGCACCAGAACCTTTGGGATCCAGCAGACCAGCTCCAGTGTCAGTTTGGACTGCCGACCATTGACCATGCCGAGATGGTCCATCCGCAAGTGCTGGCCTTGGCGGCCGAGACTGTCAGCCGCTTCATCGCCGGCCGCGACATGCCACGGACATCTTCTGGTGCAATGGCAAGGCCCGTGCTTCCTGGCGTGCTGCTGCATGACGCCTTGCGCGGCGATCCGGTCTCGCCCCGGAGCACGGTGCAGGGTGCGGTCGATTTCGCCACGCACGCCGGATCCATCGATTACTGTCTTGCGCTCCTCCACCTCCATGGCGAGAGCAGCACAGCGCGGGAACTCCACGAAATGATCCGGGCCGCCGTGGATGCCACGCCAGCCTCACGTATGTTGCAGTACATCAAGCGCAGGCTTCACCGGTCGCATGCGATGCTCTGTCCTCAGGACCTCCCTCGCGCGCTGCCCTTTGAAATCGGCGCGATCGAGCGCACGCTGGCACTTCGTTTGTCCAAGGACAGCCCGCAGGCGCTGCCGAAACCCCGGTCACGTCTGGCGAGACAGTTGGGGCTTGCGCAGGATATTGCGGCCGCTGCGGCTGCCGCTGGCTGGGCGCGGATGCGGCGGACGCTGCGCCAATGGCGGGGAAGCTAGCGGCAAAGTTTGATCTGCTTTGCGCAGTTGCTCGCCACGATGCCCGGTACCCCGCCAGTTGGCGAGTGCGATGGAGACAGTTGGGCCTGCCGGGCTGGGCTTTGCCGCGGTCACGAACCGATTGCGGCAGCAACCGCCGTTACATGTGGTTCGTCGAGCATCTCATGGTGGCCGCAGCCCAATGTGCTGTACGTGACACGACCGCTGGTCATGCGATGCCAGAATGCCAGCAGGAGCCAACGCCATCGCTGACGTGCCAGAACGACATGGAGGTTGCCCGTAAACACGGTGGCCTCGTGTCGCGCCACCATGACTTTGTAGTAGTCGGGCGTGCCCGATCCGGCGGTCGCGAGGCCGTCCCCGTGGGCTGCCGCGACCCGCATGGGCAGGCGCAGGCGCTTCATGAGCCGCTGGCGGAGCATGCCGGGATTGTCACGCAGGAAGAGTGCCTTGGCCCACGGCGACGCGCTGGCGGGGACGGTGCAGTTGGGGTGGGTGTCCAGCACCACAACGGAGGCGTCGATGCCGGAGTCAATGAGTTCGCGCGCCACTTCCAGCGCGATCCACCCGCCCAGGGAATAGCCGGCGATGCGGCAGGGTCCGCTGGGGCAGAAACTGCGGATCTCGCGCGCATAGTGGCGAACCATGCTGCGCAGGTCCTCGTGGCGTGGCGAGCGCCCGTCCAGCCCCACGGCCTGCAGTCCGTATACGGGCTGGTCCGCAGGCATGGCCTGCGCCAACGGCACGAAGGCAAAGACCTCGCCGCCCCAACCATGCACCACAAACAGCGGTGGCCTGCTGCCGCCGGGCTTCAGCGGTACCAGCGCCGTCCAGGCAGGCACCCAGTGTTCATCCTCCAGGCTCTGCGCCAGCGACGCGACCGTGGGTGTCTGGAACAGGCGTGCCGTTGCCAAGCGTTGGCCAATCAAAGGCTCCAAGGCCAGGATCATTCGCGCAGCCAGCAGCGAGTCGCCCCCCAGATCAAAAAAGTTGTCATGACGGCTCAGTCCCACGCAACCGAACAGCCGCTCCCAGATTTCAAGGATCCGCAACTCCAGCAGGCTGCGAGGCGGGCTGTTTGGTGAATCCGCGCTTACACCGCCTTGGGGCAGCGGGCGGGACGGGGTGGCAGGCGTCCGCGATGGCGACTTCCGGGGCCTTGAGCGCTCGGCAAGGCCGCCAAGTACAGCCTCGAGCAGGTCTGCCACCGTGGCCGCGTCGAATAGTGCCGTGCTGTATTCCAGACGAAGTTCCAGGCCCGCCGTCGTGTCCACTGCAAACAGCGACAGATCAAATCGTGCGTCGCCGCCGTCGAAGGACTCGCGGGTTATCTCAAGCCCTTCCAGGGTCAGCGCATGTGTGCGGTCGTCCTGCCAACTGCAGAGCACATTGAAGAGTGGGTGTCTCCCGTTCGCCGGGGCGCGACGTCCACTCGCCTCCAACAGCCGGTCGACGGGAATTCCTGCATGTGCGATCACGTCCAGCAGCTGCTCTTGCGTGTAAGCCAGCGTCTGCGCGTCGAGCGGGACGCCGGCCCCGATGAGCCGCAGGGGCAGGACCTGTACGCGATAGCCGACAAAGGCCTGAAGACCCGCGCTGGGGCGGTCGGCAATGGGCACGCCGAGAATCAGGTCCGACGTGCCGGTCCATTGCCGCAACGCCTGCGCGAACGCGGCGAGCACGATGACATAGGGCGTGCAGTGCGCGTCGTGTGCTCTCTTTATCAGTTGCGCGTGCAGGGTTGGGGCCAAACGATGCACCAACGTGGCGCCACGGAACGAGTTCACCGCCTGCCGCGGGCGGTCGGTTGGCAACGGCAGTTCTGCTGGCGCTGTGGCCAGATATCTGTGCCACCACGCGAGCAGTCGCGCATGCTCTGCTGCGTCGCGACGCGTGTCGTGCTGTATGGCCCGCGCCATGGCGCATGCCTGTGGTTCAGTGATGCGCGGTACGTCGGCGCGTGCCGCCGCGTACCCACGCGCCAAGGCGTCGTGGAGCAGGTCCATCGACCACCCATCGGCGACGATGTGATGAATACGCAGCAGCAGAACATGTTGCTGGGCGCCAACAATGATGAGGCAGGCGTCGACCAGCGGGCCCTTTTCAAGGTCGAAGGCGGAACAATGGCACTGCTGCAGGATGCGGGCTGCGCCCGCTTCATCCGCATGCCTCACCTCCAGTGGCCAGCAACCGCGCGCGGCAACGTGCTGGCGCAAGCCGGCATCGGTCATCAAGAACGTGGACCGCAGGGATCCGTGCGCTTGGACGAGTCCATCCAACGCGAACTGCAACGCCTCCACATCCAGTGGCCCCTGAAGCCGGTGGACCTCCGCGATGTTGTAGGCCGAAGACTGGGGGGCGTAGCAATGAAGCGCATAGATCTGTTGCTGGCCGGGAGACGCGGGCCAGTCCTGCGCAGTGTCCAGGGCCAGGGCTTCTTCATGGGCTGCCGTGGTGGGCCTCCAATGGTCGGCAAGCCCGGCCAGCGTTCGCACGGCGAACACGCTGGGCAGGTCAGCTGCAAGGCCCAGTTGTGACTCGGCCTGGGCCACGAGGCGCATCGCTGCCAGCGAATGGCCGCCCATGTCGAAGAAGTCATCATCGGCACGGATCGGCCTCGCGCCCAGCACCGACGTCCACACCTCGGCGAGCGCCGACTCACGTGGCGTCAGCGGTCGATCGACAAGTCCGGCATGTGGCACGGCCTTTGGCACCGGCCAAGGAAGTGCAGTGCGATCCACTTTGCCCTGCGCTGTCAGTGGCAGGGCCGCCAGCGTCACCACGATGCCAGGGATGCAGGCCGCGGGCAACCGGGCCTTCAATGCCTCACGAACCGCTGCAGGATCCGGTGTGGCCGCATCAGTACACGCCACCACATAGGCCACCAGTGTCGTGCCGGCGTCTGCGATGCGCTGGCCCTCGACCGCCGCTTGCGCGATGCCCGGTAGCGAGCATAGAGCCGCCTCGATTTCGGAAGGTTCGATGCGGTGACCGCGGATCTTCAGTTGTCGGTCCTTGCGACCGATGAATTCAAGAAGTCCGTCCGGGCGCCTTCGGCACAGATCTCCCGAGCGGTAGGACAGCGTGTCCGTCAACGGCGGTCGGGTATGGCCCACGAACCGTGGTGTACCCGGCGCAGTCTCCGGAACAACGTAGCCCAGTGCCACACCCAGTCCGCCAATCAGCAGTTCTCCAACCTGACCGTCGGGCAGGGGCTGCAAGTCTTCATCCACCACTGTGCATTGAGTGCCGGCGAGGGGCGTGCCGATGGGTACTCCGCCTGCGCCGAAGGTCACACCGCGTGGCACGTCGTAGGTGCAGCTGAAGGTCGTTCCCTCCGTGGGGCCGTAGCCATTGGTCAGGCGTAGTCCTGGAAAGCGCTGCAATGCGCGCAGGACATGCGGCACGGACAGTGCCTCCCCCCCAGTCAGGACATGCTCGACCGTCTCCAGTGTCTCTGGTGCCACGTCTATCAGCATGTTGAACAGGCCCGCGGTCAACCAGAGGCAATTGACCTGTCCTTGGCGCAACACCTCCCGCAGTCGGGTCGGGTCCGGAACGGCATCCGGGAAGACCACGCCGCTGCCGCCATTCAGCAACGGCGCCCAGATCTCGAAGGTGGAAGCGTCGAACGCGGTAGGTGCCAACAGGAGGGTGCGCAACTCGGGCCCAAAGCGCGCATAGGTCTGGTCTTGCACAAGGCGGACGATGGCACGATGCGGAACGACCACGCCCTTTGGCCGTCCGGTGGACCCGGAAGTGAACATCACGTAGGCCGGCGCTGTTGCGTCCGCGTCCAGGGTCGGCATGCAGACGGGCTCATCGCAGGGCCATTCCCCGGCGTCATCCATCACAACCATCCTCTGCCCGTCGCCGGGAAGGGTTGCGACGTGTCTACGGTGAGTGACGACACACCGTACCCGGCAATCCTCTGCCATCATGGCAAGCCGCTCGGCGGGGTAGTCGAGCGGCAACGGAACATAGGCGCCACCGGACTTGAGGATGGCGAGGATGGCAACCACGAAATCGGCGGATCGCTCCAGGTACACGCCCACGAAGTCGCGGCCACTCACGCCTGCCCGTTTCAGGTGTGCGCACAACTGATCCGAGACACGATCCAACGTGGCATAGTCCATGCTGGAAATGTCGTCACACAGCGCAACCGCGTGTGGACGCTCGCGGCAGACCTGTCGGAAGAGCCCGTGTACGGTCACCGAGCTCACGACCGCCGCGCCTCGCAAAGCCAGAGGGTGGCGATGATCCAGATCGGGGCACTGGCCAAGAACGCCCACTCCATGACGGCGACTCTTGCCGGAAGCCAGAGCGTGGCGCCCACGGCGAGGCCCATGACCAGCGCGGAGGTGGCGGCCGTCGCGACGAAGCGCTGCAGGCAGGCCATGAGCAGAAAGGCGATCAGCAGGTCGTCGTAGTTGTAATGATAGAAACCGATGCGGCTGGCAACGCCCGCCACCGCCAG
>JBJOHO010000080.1:0-3475 GCA_046047615.1 Pseudomonadota bacterium | reverse complement strand
CGGTGCGCGTCGCGGCGACGATGACGGCGTCTTGCATGGTGGGCTGTCCTGGTGTGCTTGGGGGTCAGTCGCGCAGTTGCGGCAAGTCCTGGAAGTGGCGCAGTGCTTCCGGGTTGGCCAGAGCTTCAACGTTGTCCACCGGCTGGCCGTTCACCACATGCTTCACGGCCAGCTCGACGGTCTTGCCACTGCGGGTGCGGGGAATGTCCGGCACCACGACGATGCGCGCGGGCACATGGCGTGGGCTGGCATTTTCGCGCAGGCGGCGGCGCACGCGGTCGAACAGGGCGTCGTGGTCCTTGTCTGCGCCGTCCTGCAGACGCAGGAACAGCAGCACCCGTTCATCCGGGTTGCCGGCGGCATCGCGCACGGTCTGGCCCACGGCGACGGCTTCGGCGATTTCCGGAAAGGCATCGAGCTGGCGGTAGATCTCCGCCGTGCCGATGCGCACGCCGCCAGGGTTGAGCACGGCGTCGGATCGGCCGAGGAATACATAGCCGCGCGCGGCAGTTTCGACGACACGGTCGCCGTGGTGCCACACGCCGGGGAAACGCTCGAAGTAGGCGGCCCGGTAGCGCTTGCCCTCCGGGTCGTTCCAGAAGCCGACGGGCATGGACGGGAAGGCTTGCGCGCAGACCAGCTCTCCGGCGCTGCCATGCAGACGTTCGCCGTGTTCGCTCCAGATCTGCACGTCCATGCCCAGTCCCGGGCCCTGCAACTCGCCCGCGCGCACCGGCAGCCACGGCACGCCGAGGCAGAAACAGGAGATGATGTCGGTGCCGCCGGAGATGGAGGCCAGTTGCAGCTGCCGCTTGATCTGTGCGTGGACGTAATGGAACTGTGCCGGACCCAGCGGCGAGCCGGTCGACAGCAGGCTGCGCAGTCGTGGCAAGGCGTGATGCCCGACGGGCGAATATGCCGATTTTTCCAGTGCCGCGAGATAACGCGGGCTGGTGCCGAAGTGCGTGACTGCAGCGTCGTCCGCGAGCCGCCACAGCACACCCGGGTCAGGATGCACCGGCGATCCATCAAACAGCACGATCGTGGCGCCGGTGGCCAGGCCCGACACCAGCCAGTTCCACATCATCCAGCCGCAGGTGGTGTAGAAGAACAGCGCGTCGCCGGGGCCGATGTCCGCGTGCAGGCGGTGTTCCTTCGCGTGCTGCAGCAGCGTGCCGCCCACACCGTGCACGATGCACTTCGGCCGGCCCGTGGTGCCGGAGCTGTAGAGGATGAACAGCGGTGCGTCGAAGGCCACGCGCTCGAAGCGCAACGGCTGTCCGGGCTGCATGAAGTCCTGCCAGCGCTGCGCGCAGGGAAATCCGGCCAGGTCCCCGGCGCCACCGGCATAGGGGATGACGACCACCCGCTCGATGGAGTCGACACGTTCCTGCAGCTGGCGTGCGACCGTCAGGCACTCATGGCGCTTGCCGGCATACACATAGCCGTCGGCCACGAACATGACCTTGGGCCGCACCTGGCCGAAGCGGTCGAGCAGACCCTCGAGGCCGAAGTCCGGTGAGGTGGAGGTCCATACGGCGCCCAGTGACGCCGTCGCCAGCATGGCGGCGACGGCTTCAGGGAGGTTCGGCAGGTACCCTGCGACGACATCCCCGCGCTGCACGCCCGCGGCACGCAGGCCCGCTGCGATGGCGGCGACCTGTGCCCGCAGGTCTGCGCGCGTGAGGCGTCGCGTGCCGCCCTGCTCGTTGGTGAAGTGGATCGCGGTGTCTGCGTCCGCACCCACCAGCAGGTTCTCGGCGTAGTTCAGCCGCGCACCGGCGAACCAGGTCGCGCCGGGCATCTGGTCGCCCTCCGTCAGCGGCGGCGCGCCATCAAAGTCGCCGATGATGCTGGCGAAGCGGCGCAAGGCGTCCCAGAAGGCACCGCGCTGGTCCACGGACCATTGCCACAGGGCGTGGTAAGCCGCGTCGACGTCGTCGCTGGGCGGCGGTCCCGCCGCATCCGAATGGACCTGCTTGGCGAAGTGCCACAAGGCGGAGCTGCGGATCCTCGCCTGCGAGGGCGTCCACAGCACGTCGTCCCCGTCCTGCATCTGCGTTGCTCCGTGTGTTGTCTGGCCGCCTGAGATGCGGCCGCGCGCCGGCTTACTGCCGGCCGTCGAGCCGGTGGTAGACCAGCATGCCGCCGACCATGCCGGCCACGAACCACGCGGCCTGCCACTCGCCTGCGGCGAGGTTCACCAGGCCGGGACCCGGGCAGATGCCCGCCAGACCCCAACCCACGCCGAAGATGACCGAGCCCAGGATGAGGCGCCGGTCGATCCCCTGCGAGGAGGGCTGGTCGACGGGGCAGCCCAGTGGCGTGAGCGCGCGATTGCGCAGCAGCGCAAACCCGCAGGCGCCGACAGCGATGGCGCCGCCCATCACGAGCATCAGGGAGGGGTCCCAGGCACCCGCGAGGTCGAGGAAAGCGAGGACCTTGGCCGGATCCGTCATGCCGGCGATGAGCAGGCCGCAGCCGAACACCAGCCCGGCCGCGAACTCCACGAGGCGTTGCAGCAGCTCGCGGCTCATGACGCCGCCCCCTGCAGCAGGTGGCGGACCACGTAGACCACGACAAAAGCCGGCACCATGAAGCAGGCGGTGGCCGCCAGCGAGCGCGGCGACATGCGCGACAGGCCACAGACACCATGGCCGCTGGTGCATCCGGAACCCATCCGCGTGCCATAGCCCACCAACAGCCCCGCGACGACCAGCAGCACAGGGCCTGCCTCGAAGCGCGGCACCCGCACCAGTCCCTCCGGGGCGATCGCGCGCATCAGCCATGGGGAGGCAGCCAGTCCTGCAAAAAACGCCAGCCGCCAGGCCCGGTCACCGCGGGCGGCGCCCGCCAGCAGTCCGCCGAGCATGCCGCTGATGCCGACGACCCTGCCGCAGAGCAGGATCATGCCGGCCGACGCGAGGCCCAGCAGCAGGCCCCCCGCCAAGGCGGTATGGGGAGTAAAGGCGTTCCAGTCGAGGGTCATGTCGGCTCCTGCAGGGGACAGTGGACCTTGCGCGTGCGGCGGCGGGGGTTCAATGACCGGCGGTTATCGGTTCATGCGGCACCGACGTTGCTTCGGCGCAACATATCCGTCTGGCCATCGACCTTGCCAATGACAAGTATCGACCGAATGGATTCCGAGACGCTCCGGATCGCTCATGATCCGCGCTCAACCGCGACCCGCCGGGGAGGTCGCGTTTCGACAACGATCCGGGGAGGTCAGGCTGATGTCTTGCAAGAACACGGTATTCATGGGCGCCACGGCGGCCGGTCTGCTTCTGTCGGTCGCGCCGGGCGCGTTCGCGCAGCAGGCGCCGGCGGCCGCTGCTGACGATCTCGACACCATCGTGGTCACGGCACGCAAGCGCGCGGAGTCGCTGCTGGAGGTGCCGGTGGCCGTCACCGTGGCCACGCAGGCGCAACTCGAGCGTGACCAGATCTACAACTACAACGACCTGACGCGCGTCGC
>JBJOHO010000079.1:0-2515 GCA_046047615.1 Pseudomonadota bacterium | reverse complement strand
AGGACGAGCCGCGCGTGCCGGAGGCGCTGCGGTCCTCGGCGCGCGTGGTGCTGACGCCGCACATGGCCAGCGCCACGGTCGAGACCCGCCGCCGCATGGCCGAAATGGTGCTCGCGAACATTGATGCCGGTCTGGCCGGCACGGCACTGCCCACACCTGTCCCACGCTGATCGGAACCCGAGGAACGGACTGATGACCAAGAAACCCCTGCGGCAGCTGCTGGCCGAGACCGACCGCTGCATCGTCGCGCCCTGCGTCTACGACTGCGCCTCCGCGCGCGCCGTCGAGATGGTGGGCTTCCCCGCGATGATGCTCAGCGGTGGCGAGGTGTCGATCGCGATGAACGGCGTGATCGACTACGGCTTCACCAACCTGACCGACCTGGAGTGGATCACCAGCCGCATCAGCCAGACCTCGGGCATTCCGCTGGCCGCCGACATCGAAGACGGCTTCGGTGGCCCGCTGGCCGTCTACCGTGCGGCGCGCCGCATGGCGATGGCCGGCGCGCAGGCGCTGCAGCTGGAAGACTCTTCCGACATGGAGGAGTCGACCCAGCTGCTGCCCCGCGAGAAGTACTACGAGAAGGTGCGTGCCGCGCTGGCAGCGCTCAAGGGCACCCACTGCATCCTGATCGCGCGCACCAACGCCGATCCGGCCACGCAGCTGGACGAAGGCGTCGAGCGCATGCGCGTCGCGCATGAACTGGGCGCCGAGATGACCACCGTCGTGAAGCTGTCGAACCTCGACGATGCGCGCTACGTGGCGCGCCATGTGCCGGGCTGGAAGATGTACCCGGACGTGGCCGGCAAGGATGGCAAGGCGGAAGTCACGGTCGAGGACATCTACCCGCTGGGCTACAACTTCCTGACCATGCACTACACGCTCAAGGCAGCGATGGACGGCATGCTGGAACACGGCCTGCGCAACGTGAAGCAGGGCGGCAGCCTCTACACCTGCGACAAGGTGGATGCGACCGGCGTGATGGGCATGAGCGCCACGCCGCTGTTTGATCCGCAGAGCTACATGGAACTGCAGTCGCGCTTCGGCGGCAGCCACAAGGAATACACGATCGTCGGCAACAAGGTCGAGGAGTTCCCGGCGGGCTTCGTGCGTACGCCGATCGACGACCGGCTGTAGGCCGGAGGGAGAGCCGCCGGATCAGCCGGCGGCACCTGCGGCACGCAAGGCGCAGTAAGGCCTGCGTGCGCGCATGTAGAGCCAGAACATCACCGGCACCGGCATGCCGACCACGATCGCCATCGAATAGCGGATCGGCAGGTCCAGGTCGTTGAGCAGGCCCACCAGCACCGGGCCCAGCAGCACGCCCACCAGCGACGACCACATGATGTAGAGCGCCGAGACCTGGCCTCGCGCCAGGCTGGGCACGATCAGCTGGATGGCCGTGCCGGTGGCCGGTACCGGCATGGTGCTCAGGAACACCGCGGGTGCCAGGCACAGCAGCATCAGTTCGACGCTCGGCATCAGCACGGCGGCGACGGTGAGCACGCCGCAGCCCAGGAAGCTGTAGCCGGCCACCTTCAGCGGTGCGTCCTGCGCGCCACGCTGCGCCAGACGGTCCGCGAACCAGCCCGAAAAGAAGGCGCCCGCCGTGCCACAGACCAGCAGCAGCAGGCCATAGGCAAGACCCTGCTGCGCCTTGTCCAGACCGTAGGTGCGCTCCAGCGTCGCGGGTGTCCACAGTGCCATGGCGTTGAGGACGACCATCACCAGGGCGAAGCCCATGAACAGCGGGAGCAGTGCGGCGCCACGGTCACGGATCACCTGCATGACTTCGCTGACCGACAGCGGCTTGGCGTTCGCCGCGGCCCGCCGCGGCGGCTCACGCAGCAGCAACAATGCGGGCACCAGCAGCAGGCCCGGAAAGCCGATGAGGATGAACGCCACCTGCCACGGGTCCAGGCCGCTGAACGGCCCGCTGCGCAGCACGTCGGAGGTGCTCAGCCACTGCAGCAATCCGCCGCCCGCGATCAGCGTCAGGCCCTGCCCGAAGGGGGCGCTCATGAGGAACACGCCGATCGGCCGGCCCAGCCGCTGCGGCGGGAACGAGTCGCTGAGCATGGAGAACGCCGCCGGCGTGACGCTGGCCTCGCCGATGCCCACGCCGATGCGCATCAGGAACAACTGCGCGTAGCTGCGCACCAGCCCCGAGGCCATGGCGAACAGGCTGAAGAAGGCCATGCAGGCGGCGAGAACGAGACGGCGCGGGTGGCGATCGACCAGCCGCCCGAGCGGGATGCAGGCCAGCACATAGAAGACCCCGAAGGCCACGCTGTGCAGCAGGCTGAACGCGGTGTCGCTGAGCGTGAAGGCCTCCTTCACCGGGCCGGCCATCAGCGACAGCACGGTGCGGTCCGCCTGCGACACCATGGAGGCCAGGGCCAGCACGCCAGCGGCCGTCCAGCCGGCGGAAGGGCTCGGCCACGCGGCGGCGTCCTGCGTGCTGGGCTGCGAGTCTGGCATGGCCTGTGTCCCCCCGGATGTTACCGGTCACTCT
>JBJOHO010000078.1:0-2721 GCA_046047615.1 Pseudomonadota bacterium | reverse complement strand
GCCGCCAAGCCGATGCCGCGGCCGGCGCCGGTCACCACCGCACGACGCCCGTCCAGGCGCAGCGACGGCGAGGCCGGCAACTGCATCAGCGGGCCTCGGCCTTGCCCGCGTAGGGCACGTCGCGCCCGCCAAAGCGGCGCACGCGGATGTTGGCCTGCTCGCCATGGCCCGCGAAACCTTCCAGCGCGCACAGGCGGCTGCAGTACTCGCCGATCAGCGCACTGGCCGCATCGGTGGTGACCCGCTGGTAGGTGCAGGTCTTGAGGAACTTGCCCACCCACAGGCCACCGGTGTAGCGCGCGGCCTTCCTGGTCGGCAGCGTGTGGTTGGTGCCGATGACCTTGTCGCCGTAGGACACATTGGTGCGGGCGCCCAGGAACAGCGCACCGTAGTTCGTCATGTGGCGCAGGAAATAGTCCGGGTCATGCGTCATCACCTGCACGTGCTCGGAGGCGATGTCGTCGGCAATGCGCACCATCTCCTCGTCGCTGCCGGCAACGATGACCTCACCGAAGCTCTCCCAGGCGCGCCGGGCGATGCCTGCCGTCGGCAGGATGCCCAGCAGCCGCTCCACTTCGCGCATCGTCTCTTCGGCGAGGCGGCGCGAGGTGGTCAGCAGCACGGCCGGGCTGTCCGGCCCGTGCTCGGCCTGGCCCAGCAGGTCGGTGGCGCACAATTCAGCATCCGCGCCGGCCTCGTCGGCGATCACCAGCGTTTCGGTCGGGCCGGCGAACAGGTCGATGCCGACGCGGCCGAACAGCTGGCGCTTGGCTTCGGCCACGAAGGCGTTGCCTGGGCCGACCAGCATGTCCACCGGCTGCAGGCTGGCAGTGCCCAGGGCCATGGCGCCCACGGCCTGGATGCCACCGAGGCACCAGATCTCGTCGGCGCCCGCCATCGCCTGCGCGGCGACGATGGCCGCGGCCGGCTTGCCCTGGTAGGGCGGGGCGCAGGTGATCACGCGGGGCACGCCGGCAACCTTGGCGGTGATGACCGACATGTGCGCCGAGGCGAGCAACGGGTACTTGCCTCCCGGCACGTAACAGCCGGCGGAGTTGATCGGCAGGTGCTTGTGGCCCAGCACCACGCCCGGCAGCGTCTCCACTTCCACGTCGCGCATCGAATCGCGCTGGATCTGCGCGAAGTTGCGGATCTGCGTCTGCGCGAACTCGATGTCCTTGAGGTCCTGGCCGGTCAGCTGGTCGATACAGTCCTGGATCTCGGTCGCGGTCAGCCGGTAGCTGTCGCGGTCCCAGTGGTCGAACTTCACCGACAATTCACGCACGGCCGCGTCGCCACGGGCCTGGATGTCGGCGAGGATGGATTCCACGGTGTCGCGCACCTTGCGGTCGGCGTCGGCACGCGTTTCCGCGGTCGCACCGCGCTTGAGCCACTCGGCCATCGTCGTCCTCTCTCCGGGTCGGGTCACAGGGATGGCCTAGTGTCAGGCCGTCACGCCGCGCGTGCCATCTATGCCGGTTGATACGACCTATCCGGCGTTTCGATACCATCGGCCCGCGATAAGGCATTCAATACATAAAACACGGGGGTCCGGATGAACGCTACCGCACTGGAACGCACGGCGGGCTTTGCCACGGGGCTGGCGCTGCTGCTGCCCATCACCCTGTCGGTGATGGCGATCGTCCTGCTCGCACCGATCCTGCCGCAGTTGCAGGCGGCCTTCGCCGGCACGCCGGGCGCCGACTACCTCGTGCCCATGGTGCTGACCATTCCGGCGCTGTGCGTGGCGCTGCTGTCGCCGGTGGCGGGCTGGCTGGGCGACCGCTACGGCCGCCGCCGCCTGCTGTTGCTGGCGCTGCTGGTCTACGGTGCGGTGGGCCTGGCCCCGCTGGTGCTGACCGACCTGTACGCGCTGCTGCTGTCGCGCGTGGCGGTGGGTGTGGCCGAAGCGCTGATCATGGTGCTGACCACGACCTTGATCGGCGACTACTTCAGCGGCGCGCAGCGCGACCGTTGGCTCGCCGCGCAGACCGCCACGGCCTCGCTGTCGGCCCTGCTGTTCTTCAACCTGGGCGGCTACCTCGGCCGCTTCGGCTGGCAGGCGCCGTTCTGGGTCTATGGCACGGCCCTGCTCATGCTGGTGGGCGTGCTGCGCCACACCTGGGAGCCAGCCAACCCGGTCACGCAGGACGCCGCGCCCGAGGGTGCGTTCCCGATCAAGCGCTACGGCGGCATCCTGCTGGTCACCATCTTTGCCTCCACCTTGTTCTACACCGTGCAGATCCACGCTTCGCTGGGCCTCGACCAGCTGGGCCTGAAGGATCCGGCGCAGATCGGCTTCCAGACCTCCATCGCAAGCCTCGGCGTGCCGCTGGGCACGTTCATCTATTCGCGGCTGACCACGGTGCCCGTGGCGCGCCTGCTGCTGGCCGAGTTCGTGCTGCTGGCGGTGGGCTTCTCGCTGATGTCGACCGCGCAATCGACCCAGGCCTTCCTCATCGGCTGCTTCATCAACCAGCTGGGTGCCGGCATGATCCTGCCGACCTTGCTGGTCTGGTCCATGAGCCAGCTGCACTTCGCCGTGCGCGGCCGTGGCGCCGGCATCTGGCAGGGCGCGTTCGCGCTGGGACAGTGGATCAGTCCGATCGTCGTCACCTTCTTCGCGCTGCGCATGGGCGGCATGTTGCCGGCGCTGTCGGTGCTGGCGGGTGCGGCGGCCGTCGCGGCCGTCGCGGCCTTGGCGATGGCACTGCGCAAGGC
>JBJOHO010000077.1:0-19676 GCA_046047615.1 Pseudomonadota bacterium | reverse complement strand
ATGGCCGGCGTGCGGCGCATCGCCACGTTGATGGTGCCCGGCATCCTGGGATCGTCGATGGCGCAACTGAGCCTGCTGCTTGACACGGTCATTGCCTCCTTCCTGGTGACGGGCAGCATCGCCTGGCTGTACTACGCGGACCGGCTGATGGAGTTCCCGCTGGGGGTCTTCAGCATCGCCTTGGCCACGGTGATCCTGCCGGGGCTGTCGGCGCACCATGCCCAGGACAGCCGGGAGCAGTTCAGCCGCACGCTCGACTGGGCGCTGCGCATGACCGTGCTGGTCGCCTCGCCGGCGGCCGTGGGCCTGCTCTGTTTCGCCACGCCGATCACCGCGAGCGTGTTCGGGTATGGGCGCTTCACGCCCGAGGACGTGCGCATGGCCAGCTATGCGCTCATGGCCTATTCCTGGGGCCTGCTGGGCTTCAGCCTGGTGAAGGTGCTGGCGCCGGGCTACTACGCGCGCCAGGACACCAAACGGCCGGTGCGCATCGCACTGATCGCGTTGGCCTGCTCGATGACGCTGAACGTGCTGGTGGTGCTGCCGGCGGCGCACTTCGGCATGCCGGCGCCGCATGTGCTGCTGGCCACCTCCACGTGCATCGGCGCGGCCGTCAACACCGTGCTGCTGTGGCGCGGCCTGCGGCGCGACGGTGTGTTCCAGCCTTCGCCGCAATGGCCGCGCTTCCTGCTGCAGGTGGTGCTGGCCAACCTGGCGATGGGTGCGGTGCTGCTGTGGCTGTCGGGCGAGGGCGCGCGCTGGGCGGGCTTGCCGGTCGGCCAGCGGCTGCTCGAGTGTGCCGCGGGCATTGCAGCGGGTGCCGCCACCTACGGCGCGGTGCTCTGGCTGGCGGGCTGGCGCCCACGGGACCTGCGCAGCGGCGTGGCCTGACGGCCAGGCTGCGCCGCGCCGGTCGGGCGTCGCCGCCCCGGTGCTATCATCCGTGCGCCTTGTCCACGCAACTCAGACGCCGACTTGCCCCGCTGCACGAGGGTCCCGGCTACGTCGCCACCATCGGCAGCTATGACGGCCTGCACCGCGGTCACCAGGCGCTGCTGGCGCTGACGCGCGCCCAGGCCCGGCAGCGCGGGTTGGCGAGCCTCATGGTCACCTTCGAACCCCTGCCGCGTGAATTCTTCGGCAGGGCGGATCCGCCGGCCCGGCTCACCAGTTTCCGCGAGCGCTGGCGTCTGCTCCAGGGTCCGGATGGCGCGGCAGCCGGCGACGCCGCGGGCAGCCCGTACGGCGGTCTGGTTGACGTGGTCTGCGTGCTGCGCTTCTGCGAGGCGCTGCGCCGCCTCGAGGCCCCCGCTTTCGCGGACCTGCTCGGGCAGGCCGGCGTGCGCCACCTGGTGGTGGGCCATGACTTCCGCGCGGCGCGCAACGGCGCGGCCGATGCCGCGTGGCTCGCGGCCCAGGGCCCGGCCCATGGGTTCAGCGTCGAGGTGGTGGCGCCGGTGCTGCAGGGCGCGGAGCGCTACAGCAGCCGGGGCGTGCGCGCGGCGCTGCAGGCCGGTGATCTGGCGGCCGCCGAGGCGCAGCTCGGGCGGCCCTACAGCATGCGCGGGCGCGTCCGTCGCGGCGCGCAACTGGGCCGTGAACTGGGCTACCCGACGGCCAACCTGGCGCTGCTGCGCCGCCGTCCGCCGCTGGGTGGCGTGTTCGCGGTGCGCGTGCACGCAGCCGGCGACGATGCGCTGGGCCGCGCCGGCGCGCGGGGCTGGCCGGGCGTGGCCAGCCTGGGCGTGCGGCCCACCATCAATGGTGGGGCGCCGCTGCTGGAGACGCACCTGTTCGATTACAACGGCGACCTGTACGGTCGCGAGATCGAGGTCCGGTTCGTGGCGCGCCTGCGCGACGAGCTGCGTTTCGATACGGTAGCTGAGCTGGTCCTGCAGATGGACCGCGATGCCGCGCAGGCCCGTGCCCTGCTGGCCAACGACGAAGGATGAGGCGAGCGTGACGATCGACTACAAGAACACGGTGAACCTGCCGCAGACGGACTTCCCCATGAAGGCCGACCTGGCGCGCCGCGAGGCGCCACTGCAGGCCTGGTGGGAGTCCGAAGACATCTACGGCAAGCTGCGCGAGCAGGCCCGCGGCCGGCCGCGTTTCGTGCTGCACGACGGCCCGCCCTACGCCAACGGCGCGATCCACATCGGCCACGCGGCCAACAAGATCCTCAAGGACTTCATCGTCAAGTCGCGCTCGCTCGATGGTTGCGACTCACCCTACATCCCGGGCTGGGATTGCCACGGCCTGCCCATCGAGTTGCAGGTGGAAAAGAAGCACGGCCGCGTCGGCCAGAAGCTCGACGCCAAGGGCTTCCGCGCAGCCTGCCGCAGCTACGCGATGGAGCAGGTTGAACTGCAGCGCAAGGACTTCAAGCGGCTGGGCGTGTTCGGCGACTGGGACCGCCCCTACCTGACCATGTCGCCGCATTTCGAGGCACAGCAGATCCGTTCGCTGGGCCGCATCATCCAGAACGGTCACCTGGTGAAGGGCGCCAAGCCCGTGCACTGGTGCCTGGACTGCCGCTCCGCGCTGGCCGAAGCCGAGGTGGAGTACGAGGACAAGACCTCGCCGGCCATCGACGTGGCCTTCCGCGTCGCTGACGCCGCGGATTTCACCGCCCGCGCCGGTATCGCCCTGCCGCGCTCCGCCGACGCGGCGCAGCCGGTGTCGCTGGTCATCTGGACCACCACCCCGTGGACGCTCCCGGCCAACGAGGCGGTCGCGTTGCGCGCGGACTTCGTCTATGTGCTGGTCGAGGTCATGCGTCCCACGGGACCGGAATGCCTGGTGCTGGCCGAGGGCCTCGCGGCGGGCTGCCTGCAGCGCTATGGCCTGGCAGCGCAAGGTGAGGGAGTTGCCATCCCACGCGAGCTGGGCCGGTTCGAGGGCCGTGCCCTTGAGGGTCTGCTGTTGCAGCATCCCTTCCAGCCGCGGCAGGTGCCGGTGGTGCTGGGCGACCATGTCACGCTCGAGGCGGGCACCGGCGCCGTGCACACCGCCCCGGCGCATGGCCAGGACGACTTCATCGTCGGCCGCAAGTACGGATTGCCGGTGGTCTGTCCGGTGGGTGGCGACGGCCGCTTCCTCGCAGACACCCCCTTGGTCGGCGGCCTGAAGATCGACGAAGGTGGCCAGCGCATCATCGAGACCCTGCAGGACTCTGGTGCGCTGCTGCGCGCCGCGCCACTGAACCACAGCTATCCGCACTGCTGGCGCCACAAGACCCCGGTGATCTTCCGCGCCACGCCGCAGTGGTTCATCTCGATGGAGCAGCAGGGCCTGCGCGCCAACGCCCTGCGCGACATCCCCTCGGTGCAGTGGATCCCCGCCTGGGGACAGCAGCGCATCGCCGGCATGATCGAGAACCGCCCGGACTGGTGCATCTCGCGCCAGCGCACCTGGGGCGTGCCGATCACGCTGTTCGTGCACAAGGACAGCGGAGAGCTGCATCCGCGCACGCTGGAGATCATCGAGCAGGTCGCCGCCGCGGTGGAACAGGCCGGCATCGACGCCTGGTTCGACGCCGACCCGTCCACGCTGATCGGCGACGACGCAGCCCACTACGAGAAGTGCCTCGACGTCATGGACGTGTGGGCGGACTCGGGTCTGTCGTTCGAGTGCGTCGGCACCGAGCGGCCGGAGATCACCGCGCCGGTCGAGATGTACCTCGAAGGTTCTGACCAGCACCGCGGCTGGTTCCACAGCTCGCTGCTGATGTCCGAGGCCCTGTATGCCCGCGCGCCCTACAAGAGCGTGCTCACCTACGGCTTCACCGTGGACGACAAGGGCCGCAAGATGTCCAAGTCTTTGGGCAACGTGGTCGCACCGGACAAGGTGATGTCCACGCTGGGCGCTGACGTGCTGCGGCTCTGGGTGGCCGCCACGGACTACACCAGCGAGATGAGCTGCTCGGACGAGATCCTCAAGCGCACTTCCGAGGCCTACCGCCGGATCCGCAACACGGTGCGCTTCCTGCTGGGCAACCTGCACGGCTTCGAGCCCGCGCGCGATGCCGTGCCGGTGGCCGAGCTGGTGCAGCTGGATGCCTGGGCCATCGCGCGCACGGCCCGCCTGCAGCAGGACATCGTGCAGGCCTACCGTGACTACCAGTTCCAGGTGATCTACCAGAAGGTCAACAATTTCTGCGTCGTCGACCTGGGTGGCCTGTACCTCGACATCCTCAAGGACCGGCTCTACACCACACCCGAGGGCAGCCACGCACGGCGCTCGGCGCAGACGGCGCTGTGGCACATCGCGCAGGCCATGGTGCGGTGGCTGGCGCCGCTGCTGTCGTTCACGGCCGAGGAGATCTGGCAGCACCTGCCCGGGGCGCGCGGCATCGCGCAGAGCGTGTTCCTCACCACCTGGCATGAGCTCCCGGACGTGCCGGCGCAGGCCACCGACTGGGACGCGCTGGTGGTGCTGCGCAGTGCCGTGCAACGCGAGATCGAACGCCTGCGCGAGGCCGGCCAGGTCGGTTCATCCCTGGGTGCGGAGCTCGACCTGCATCTGGCCGCGGACGTGCACGACCGCTACGCGGCGCTGGGCGAGGAACTGCGTTTCTTCACCCTCACCTCGGCGGCCCGGGTGCATGGCCTTGCGGCTGACAGCACCACGGCCAAGGCACCGGAGGGTTGCGTTCAGGCCGATGCCGGCAACGGGCCGCTGCCCGGCGTGTTCCTGAGGGTGCAGCCCTCGGACGCGCCCAAGTGCGTGCGCTGCTGGCACCACCGCGGGGACGTCGGCAGCCGGCCTGAACACGCGCCGTTGTGCGCGCGCTGCGCCGACAACCTGCTGGGTCTGGCCGAGACGAGGCGCTGCGCATGAGCGCCGCGCCCGCGGAATGGCGCAGTTCCGGCCTGCGGCTGTGGTGGTTGCCGCTGCTGCTGATCGTCCTCGACCAGGCCACCAAGTGGCTCATCCTCGAGCATTACGCCCTGCACGACTCGACCTACGTGCTGCCGGTGCTCGACATCGTGCGGGCGCACAACACCGGCGCGGCCTTCAGCTTCCTGGCCGATGCCGGCGGCTGGCAACGCTGGGCGTTCTCGGGCCTGGCCGCCGGCATGAGCGTGGTGCTCGTGGTGTGGCTGCGCCGCGTGGCCTGGCCGGCGCAGCGCTGGCTGGCCCTTGCGCTGCTGCTGGTGCTGGCCGGGGCGATCGGCAATCTCATCGACCGCCTGCGCTTCGGCTACGTGGTCGACTTCATCGCCGTGCACTGGAACCAGGCCTATTTCCCGGCCTTCAACGTCGCCGACAGCGCGATCACGGTCGGTGCGGTGCTGCTGTTCATCGACATGCTCTTCGAGGGGCGGCGCGACGGCGCCAAGGGGTGAGGATGCGCATCCTGCTGGCCAATCCGCGGGGCTTCTGTGCCGGCGTCGACCGCGCGATCGACATCGTCGAGCGTGCCATCGAGCTGTTCGGCGCGCCGATCCATGTGCGCCACGAGGTGGTGCACAACAAGCATGTCGTCGACCGTCTCCGCGGGCTCGGCGCGGTCTTCGTCGAGGAGCTCGACGAAGTGCCGGCCGGTGCCACGCTGGTGTTCTCTGCACACGGGGTGTCCAGTGCCGTCGAGGCCGAAGCGCGGCGCCGCGGCTTCCAGGTCTTCGATGCCACCTGCCCGCTGGTGACCAAGGTGCACCTTGAAGTGGCGCGCTACGCGCGCGACGCGCGCGATGTGGTGCTGATCGGCCATGCCGGGCACCCCGAGGTCGAGGGCACGATGGGCCGTTTCGACACCTCGCTGGGCGGCAGCATCCACCTGGTGGAGAGCGTCGCCGACGCGAACGCGCTGGTGGTGCCGCGACCCGACACGCTGGCCTTTGTCACCCAGACCACGCTCTCGGTGGATGACACCGTCGCCATCGTCGATGCCCTGCGCCGGCGCTTTCCGCGCCTGCAGGCACCGCGCGTGGAAGACATCTGCTACGCCACGCAGAACCGCCAGGATGCAGTGAAGAAACTGCTGGAGCAGGCTGACGTGCTGGTGGTGGTGGGCTCGGTGACCAGCTCCAATTCCAACCGCCTGCGCGAATTGGGCGAGCGGGCCGGCGTGCCGTCGTTCCTGGTCGATGGTCCCGGCAACCTCAAGGCGGAGTGGTTCGTCGGCCGGCGTGCCGTCGGTGTGACGGCCGGCGCGTCCGCGCCGGAGTTGCTGGTACAGCAGGTCGTGGCGCAGCTGCAGGCCTGGGGCGGCGAGTTGCCCGAGGAGATCGTCGGTCGCGAGGAACACGTGGTGTTCGCCTTGCCCAGGGCGCTGCGCGTGCCGGCTCAGGGCCAGCAGCCGCCCGTGGTGGGCGCCTGATTGCCTGACTCGTCCAGCGACAGTTCCGGGCACTGCGTGTCGGCGGCCTGCGGGCCACCGGGCACGGGTCTTGCGATGATCCGGAAGCGCTGCCCGTCGGGCCCGACCTGCAGCGTGAGCTGGTAGCGCCCTGAGTCGCTCAGGCCACCGTTGGCGAGCGGTGCACCGTAGCGTTGCTGCTGCAGGTGGAAGCGGACCTGGTCCTGAGCGGCCTGCAGCAGCGCGACGCGGGCCTCCTGGCGGTGGCTGCGGCGAATGACCCACTGCCAGGACGGCAGGGCAAGCGCGGCCAGCAGGGCCGCGATGATCAGCGTGACCAACAACTCGATGAGGCTGAAGCCGCGCATCAGTCCGCGTCCTGGCGGCGCCAGTAGAGGCTGCGCACACGTGGCAGTGCCGGGCAGTCGGCGAGCGGGATTGACGCCCAGAGGCATTGCCCGCTGACCGGGTCCCGACGTGGCAACTCGCTGGCTGCAAGCGTGGTCCCTGTCGGCAAGGGGACGGCGAGGTCGCCGGCGTCCCGCCGGCCGTTGCCATCCAGGTCCTGTGCAATCCGGCCGGTGAGCGCGTCGATGGCGCCGACCTTCACGATGACGGTGGGTCCCAGGCCGCGACAGCTGTCCGCATCTGCCGGCGGCAGCCCCTCGACCCGCGAGAACAGCAGCAGGCCACCCCATGTCAGGCTGCGGACGAGCACCTGGTCCGGACCCAGCAACAGGTGGTAGCCGGCGCTTCCCGCGGGCGCGGACGTGCTGGCGTCCCCAGTGGGGTCCACCGGCGGCAGGTCGGCGAGCGTGAGCGCCGGCCGCCGCGCGTGGGCCGCGGCGTCGAGCGTGGTGAAGGGGTCCGGGTCATGGACCACCGCAAGCAGGTTGCCCACCGGTGGCATCGTCCCCGTGCCGGGACTGGCGGTGGCAGCGGTCGCCGTGCCGACGGTGACGGCCAACCGCGCGGGCTGGCCCGCAGGCTGCAGCCGTGCCGCATCGGGCGCCGCGAGGATCAGGCGTGCCCGAGGAGCCGTTGGGTCGGCCAGATCGGCCATCACGCGGCCTGCCAGACGTTCCGCCGCCGTATTCCCCGGCAGCACATCGAAGCGCCAGAGGCGGGCCACGCCGTCGCCGGCATAGAGCCGGTCGAGCAAGCCGTCGGCGTCCAGATCCAGGGCGCGCAGGCCGCCAGTCATCGGCTGCGTCATCGCAGGCCAGCGCGCCGCGTCGATGCCGGCGCCGGCCCGCCACAGCAGTCGTCCATCGGCCGCGTCCAGGGCCAGCAGGGCGGCGCCATCGCGACCGCTTGAGGGGTCGGTGGTGCTGGCGGGGCGGGCGAGGCCAGCGCCCAGCCAGACCACCCAGTGCCGAGGATCCCTTTGCGTGGCATCAAGCGCGAGGCGGGCGAGCGTGGGTGGTGCGAGCGGGTCCGCCAGCGCAGGCAATCTGAGATCGTCATGCCGCCACAGCAGCTGCGGTGCGGCGGCGTCCTGCCAGGCCAGCAAGGCCACCAGCGAACGGGCGGCGCCGCTGGCGTCGCGCCAGCGGGCCGAGACAGCCAGCAGCGCGCGCTCGCCCTGGTCCGGGTCGAACTGTCCATCCGGCAGAGGTTCATCGAGCACGAGGCTGGCCATGAGCAGGCCGGGACACTCGGTGCCTGGCAGGGCCGGGGAGGGGGCATCCGGGCGCAGGTCCTGCGAATAGATCTCGCGTCCTGCAGCATCCACGACCTGCAGACGTGTGCCGACGGCCAGCATGCGCTGCCGGCGCCCATCGCTGAACAGCAGCCCCCCCAGTTCGAGGGTGGCGACCGGGACTGCTGCGACCCGTGCCGGCAGCAGGCCGCTCTGGCCGCCGGGCAGGGCCAGCATGCCCAGCAGCAGTGCAGTGAGGGTGGCGGCCCGCCTCACGGCCACGCCCCTGCCGGTCGCAGCCACTCGAAGCCGCGGACCACGGCACTCCGGGCTCCCTGCGCATGCCGGGCGGTGCTGTGCATTTCGTAATGCCAGGCGAGGACCTGGTCGAGGCTGTAGCCCGCGGGCAGGGCGATGCGGTCGCCGGCGCGCGCGAAGACTTCCGCCTCGGCGGCCAAGCTGCCTTCTGCGACCTGCCAGCGCCGGGTCGTGGGCGGCCGCTCCGGTGTGGCGGCCCAGACTGCCCAGGCCGCGTTCAGTGCGCTTTCCGCCGCGATCCATGCCGCCAGGCGGCCTTGGTAGATCGACGCCAGGCGCCACTGCTGCAGGCTGCCGTGCTGCCCCGCCAGCACCAGCAGCGCGATCAGGGCCGCAAACAGCAGGGACACGGGCAAGGCGAGGCCGCGTTGCATGGGTCAGTCCTCCGGACGGTTGCGGAAGGCCACAGGGTGTTGCAGGCCGAGCGCCGGCGTGGTCACGGCGCCGTCCCCTCCCTGCGGCGTCAGCCCCAGCCGCAGCAGGAGCCCCGGAGGCTGGCCGGCCGTTACCGTGCCCAGCGGCTCCACTGAGAACTGCGCGACACCCGGCAGCACCTCGGTGTCGATGAAGGCCGGCTGGCCGGCAATGCGTGTCAGGTTCTTCACGCGCAAGGCGGTGGTTGCGGGCGTTGAGGCGCCGGTGGTGCCATCCGCCCGGCGGGCGAGGTAGTAGATGCGGATCACCAAGTCGCGCAGTTCCGTCGTGGCGGGTGCGCCGGACGTGGTCTGGCCTTGCGCGCTTGCGTCGGTGACCAGCCGGCTGTCGGCAGGTCTGGCGAGGCTGGTGTAGACCTGCAGGCGGCCGGGTTCCGGAATGGCGGTCGCGCCGCTGGCGCGGCGCAGCACCAGAACATCGCTGCCCGGCGCCAGTCCGCCACCGGACGGTGGACAAGGCAGGGACCACGGCCCGCGCAGCACGGTCACCGCTTGGCCGAGGTCGCGGGGCAGCACGGCGCCGCAGGCGTCGGCACCCGTGGTCGGGAGGCCGGCGGTGCTGACCCCAGCTCCGGCCACCAGGCCGTAGAAGCCCGCCATTTGCAGGTCGGCCTCCAGTGCCGAGAGGGCATGGCGCGCCCTTTCGTGGAGCCGCTGCTGCTGGGCCTGGTCGCCGCGGTGGGCCCGTGCCAGCAGGGCCAGCCGCAGGCAGCCCAGCAGCACCACGCTGCCCAGCGCGAGCGCCACCAGCAGTTCGATGAGACCCAGGCCGCGCTGCGACGGGCGAGCGGGTACGCAGGGCAGGGGACGACATTGCGTCATGGCGGCTTCAGGGCGCTGCGTTGGCAACAGGTGCGGGTGGTGGCACCTGCGACCACTGCTGCCGGTTGAGGCGGCCTTGGGCATCGGGCCAGACGAGGTCGAGGGACTGGATGACGTGACCTTCCGAGGGCCGTTGGTCCGATTGCAGCCGGGCGCCGGCGGACAGCGCCGGCAGGGCCTGCAGAGTGGGAGAGGCAGAGGTCGGCGGACCGCCGAGGCTGGCTTCCTCCAACAGTCCTGCGGCGACCTCCGCTGCCCGCAGTTGCTGCAGCGGTGCGTGGCTTTCGTGCAGGTCGCGCGGCAGGCTGCGCGCCAGCGCCATGCCGGCCAGGGCGAGGATCAGCAGCGCCAACAGCGCCTCAGGAAGGCTGCTGCCGTGCTCATCGCTGCGCTGTGGGATGCAGGCCCGCGCCAGAGGGGCGCTGTGCGCCTGGATGCCGGAGTTCATGGCGGCAGCCTGGCGGAGGAGGGCCGGCCGTGGCGTCGGGAATCTGCCGTGTTGGGTGCCATTCAGGGCTTGACGGGCGGGCAGGCCGTGGTGACGCCCGCCTCGTCACGCAGTCGTCCGGCCTGGCTCACGATCCAGTGGTGCACGGGTGCCTGGCCGCGGAGGTCGCAGACCGTCCAGGTAGCGGTGGTGCCCGCCCGCGGCGAGGGGTAGAAGCGCAGCCGGGCGCGGTTGCCGACCACACGCGTGCCGCGGGGCAGCGCCTGCCGCCACAGCGGCTCCTGTCCTGCGGCAGGCCAGATCGCCACGACACTGGCAGTGGGCGTTGCCTCGGGTCGGCAGGCGGCTGATGCCGCATCGGCGAGGCACAGGTCCACGGCCTCACCGCGGGCCAGCGCCAGGGCGCGGGCCTGCGCGTGTCCGGCCGCAACCGCATCGCCGGCGCTGCGGATGCGCGTGCGCGCGAAGGCGTCGCTGAAGGACGGCACGGACAGCCCCAGCAGGACTGCAGAGAGCGTCACGGCCAGCAGCAGTTCGGCCAGCGTGAGGCCGCGTTGTGAACGGGTTTCCATGACGCACAGCGTCACGCCGCTGGCTCGTGTGCTGTTGTTGAAAATCGCTCGCATCCCGCAGAAATGCAGAGGTCGCTGCTAGACTTGCACCATTACTGCCACAGCAGACATGGAGTGATCCGATGAGCGAGAACATGCAACGCCGCAGCTTCCTCAAGGTGGCCCTGGCGGGCGCCGTGGGCGCGCAGGTCGTGACCCAGGCGGCCCAGGCGGGCCAGGCCGCGGCCCTGCCGCTGGTCGACCCGAACGATGCCGGTGCCAAGGCGCTGGGCTACGTCCACGACGCCACGAAGGTGGACGCCAAGGCCAACCCGACCTACAAGCCGAACCAGAAGTGCAGCAACTGCCTGCAGTATGTTGGCAAGGCCACCGACGCCCAGGCCGGCTGCAACCTGTTCCCGGGCAAGTCCGTCAAGGGTGCCGGCTGGTGCAAGGTCTGGGTGCAGAAGCCGGGCGCCTGATCCGGCATCCATCACTGGATCGGCGGCGCGTGATTGCCTACAATGCGCGCCCCACGCCGGAGTAGCTCAGTTGGTAGAGCACGTCATTCGTAATGATGGGGTCGTAGGTTCGATTCCTATCTCCGGCACCAGATGAAACGCAGAAGGCCGCCCCGCAAGGGCGGCCTTCCTGCTTTGGGGGTCACCGGCGAGTCCAGCGCTGAAACTTGCACATCGCGTCCTGGGCCGCCCTGACGACAAATCCCGGGCGCGTCAGCCCGGAACCGTGCTGCAAAATGGGCGGTGGCGCAGCATCGCGCTGCACGTCTTTGACAGGCCCGGAGTTGTGCGATGGTGAAGCGTTCTGTTGCGACAGGGCTTGGGGCAGCGATGGCGCTTCTTGCCGCCTGCAGCAAGCCTGCGCCGGACGAGGTCGTGCTGGCGCAAATCGCCGGCCAGGAGGTCAAGGCAGGGCTTTTCGCCACCTATGTCCAGCAGGTGGCGCGCAGCACGCCGGAGGATATTGATCCGGCCTACCGCGGGCGTCTGCTGCAGCAGCTGGGCCGCCTGCAGGCAGCGGCAGCAGCAGCGCGTTCCACGCTGGAGCCGGCACGGCTGCGGGAGGTGGAGTTGCAGCAGCTTGAAGCCTTGGCGCGTGCCGGCGCGGCGCAGGCGGGCGTGGTCAACACGCCGACCGAAGCCGAGCTGCAGGCCGCCTACCGGCGCTTCGTCGACACACTGCCGGCCGCTGAACACCGGGTGGCGCACATCCTGTTGGCCAGCGAGAACGAGGCGCGGAGCGTGCTGCGCCGCCTGGACAGCGGTGAGTCTTTTGCAGCGCTTGCGCGCGAGCTGTCCGTGGACGATACCGCGGGCCGCGGGGGCGAGCTGGGCTGGATCGCGCCGGGCCGGTTGCCGCGGCCGTTCACCGATGCGGTTCAAGGCTTGAAGCTGCTGGCGCATACGCAGGAGCCGGTGAAGACCGAGTATGGCTGGCACGTGATCCGCGTGCTGGAGCGACGGGCTGCGGCGGCTCCGGATTTCGAGTCCGTGCGCGCGCAGCTCGCGGTCAACCTGCAGCAGGAGCGCTACGAAGCCTGGTTGCAGCGCTTCGCGGGCGGGTCCTGATCCCGGCGCTCAGGTCTCTGTCAGGCGCCGCGAGCCACCGCGGGTGATGCGGCGCGCTTCGGTGGCCAGCCCCGTGTCGCGCTCCCGCACCGTGTGCAGGAAATGCCAGGTGCCGGTGGCCTCGGTTGGCGTCAGCTGCAGGCTGAGGTAGCCGCGGCGGCTCGTTTCGCAGAAGGCGATGCCCGGGTTGGTCCGTCGCAGGGCAGCGGCAAGGTCCGCGGGCGCGGTGCGGGGCAGGTAGCCTTCGTAGCCCGGCGAGCTGACCGCCTGGCAGGCGAATTCCACGCCGGCGTGCTCGCCGTCCACCATCAGGTCGTTCCCCCAGGCGTTGTGGCTGTCGCCAGAGAGCACCACCAGCCGCGAATCGGTGGACAGCGCCGCGCGCAGCAGCCGCTCACGCGCGGCCGGAAAGCCCCCCCAGCTGTCCAGATTGAACGGCAATCCTTCGCGCGCTGCCGCTGTGCCCAGTGCGACGCCACGCTGCAGGTACGCCGGTGCGTCCGGTGGCAGCCAGCCCGCGATCTCCGGTGGCATGCGCAGTTCACCCATCACGACCTGCTGGGCCAGCACCTGCCAGCGCACACCGGCGCGGCGCGACTCTGTGAGGCCCTGGTGCAGCCAGGCTTCCTGCACAGTGCCAAGCAGTGTGCGGCGTGGATCGCGCCACTCCGTATCGCGGAAGGCCACCAGCGGCTCACGCGGCACCAAGGGCGGGCTGCGCCCGGCCAGGCGCGTCTCGGCCTTGAACAGCGTCGCCAGGCTGCCGATGTCGTAACGCGTCCAGGGCGCATCGGACACGGGCATCCACTCCTGCCAGACGCGCAGCGCGATGTCGCGCCGCGTGGCCCAGTCCCCCTCGCTGGCCGGCTGGTGGTTTTCCGCGCCGTCGCGCCAGGCGTCGTTGGCCAGTTCGTGGTCGTCGTACTGCGCAACCATGGCGTGCCGCGCGTGCAGCGCCTGCAGGTCAGGGTCGGCGCGGTAGCAGGCATAGCGGCGGCGGTGGTCCGTCAACGTGACCATCTCGTGCGCGGGGACCAGCAGTCGCCGTGGCAGCGACGACTTCGCGTCCGGGTAGACGCCCTGCGCATATTCGTAGAGGTAGTCGCCCACATGGACCACCAGGTCCAGGTCATCGCGCGCCGCCGCATGCGCGTAGGCGTTGAACCAACCGGCGGGCAGGTTCGCGCAGGAGAACAGCGCGAGGCCGAAGCGGCGGACCTCTCCCTCTGGCAGGGTGCGGGCGCGGCCCACGGGGCTGTGCGTGCCGTCCGGGGCAGTGAAGCGGTAGTGGTAGTCCTGCCCCGGCTGCAGGCCGTCGATCGTCAGGCGGGCAGTGAAATCGCGCTCCGCCAGGGCCAGGGTGCTGCCGCCGCCCACGATGCGGCGGAAGCGGGCATCCGTGGCGACCTCGATGCGCAGCGGCGTGTCCTGGTCGGCGACGAAGCGCGTCCAGAGCAGCAGGCTGCGGGGTGAGGGCTCGCCGCTGGCGATGCCGTGCGTGAAGCCGCGGACGGGCAGGAGAGCCGCGAGGCCGGGAAGGGATCGGGCGCCGAGACCGAGCAGTGTGGCCTGCAGCAGACGGCGGCGCAGAGGGGAAGGGCCGGACATGCGTGGATCATAAGATGCATGACCGCAGATTGCGCAGTGCCATCAGGCGGGTGGAGAGTCGTTGCCTGGATCGAGTCCTCGCGGATGCGGTGCGGGAAGCGGAGGGATTGCCAGCCCGCGCAAATGGTGAATCCGCCGTGGAAAGATCAATATCCGTCTTGCTGCTCATCAGAGGGTTTTACCGATGCCTCGACTGGAACAGGCGCAGGCCTTGCTCGATGTCCTCACGCGCTCGCGGGAGGCGCGCAGCCAGGAGGCCCTCTGTGCCGGACTGGGCTGGTCGCCGGCCACCTTCAAGCGCTACGTGAAGCTGCTGCGCGAGGAGCGCGGCCTCGACATCCAGTTCGACCGCGAACGCGAGGGCTACGTGCTCAAGAGTGCCGGGCGGCGCGCCAGCAGCGTGAACGTCATGCTGCCCAGTGGCGCCGAGGTGGCGGCCTTGCTGGAGGTGGAGGCCATCCTGTCCAACATCCCCACACAGCTGCTGCACCAGAACACGGCGAACTTCGTGGCCGGCCTGCAGCAGTTGCGACGCCAGCAGTTGGGCCAGCTGGCGGACAAGGACCGCGTGCGCATCCGCCGCAGCCACGCCCGCCTGAGCGGCAATGAAGGCTTCGCCGTGGTGCTGGCCGCGTTGCAGGGTCGCAAGCGTTTGCAGTTCGAGTACCACAGCCGCAGCCACGATGGCGCCGGCACCCGGCTGTGTTCACCGGTGCGGCTGACGGCCTACCGCAGCAACTGGTACCTGGCGGCGTGGTGCCACACCCGGGAGGCGCTGCGGATCTTCTCGCTCGACCGCATGAAGAAAGTGCGCATCGTGATGGAACGGGCCTTCGAGCCGCCACCGGAAACCGTGGCAGCCGAGCTTGATTCGAGCTATGGCATTTTTACAGGGAAGGCCGTGGCGCGGGCCCGTCTGCGCTTCACGCCGCTGGCTGCCCGCTGGGTGGCCGAGGAAGAGTGGCATCCCGAGGCGACCCTGCAACGTTTGCCTGATGGTGGTGTGGTGCTGGAAGTGCCCTACCACCACGACACTGAACTGCTCATGGAGATCCTGCGCTACGGTGCCCAGTGCGAGGTGCTGTCCCCGGCACCGTTGCGCCGCTCGGTGGCCGACGCCTTGCGCGAGGCGTCGGCCTTGTACCGGTGAGGAAGGTCAGAACTGCAGGCGGACCGAGACGCCGTAGCTGGACGCACCGTCTGCTGAACCCACACCCGCACCCACGCTGAAATTCGGCGTGAACAGGTAGCGGGCACTGGCGCCGAAGGACGTTGCTGCCTCGCCCTCGATGCGGACATGGCTGACGCCCGCGGCCAGTTCCACGGACGGCGCAACTGCGGCACGCAGGCCGAGGCCGGCCTGGCCGCCGGTGGCGCTGGCCTCGCCGCCACCGCTTTGCAGGCGCTGGTGCACAGCTCCACCAGACAGCACGACATCGACGTTGTCCGCCAAGGCATGGTGGTAGCCGAGGGACAGGCCATAGGACTGCGTGTCGGCATTGACGTAGTCGTCCTCGAGTTCCACTGCCACGGCGTTCACGGCGATGAAGAACGCATCGCCCAGCGACTTCGAGACGCTGAGGCCATAGCCGGTGGCGTCCGAATCGACATCGGAGACGTTGATCGTCTCGTAGCTGGCCGAGACGAAGTCGTAGCTCAACGTCCCGGCTCCTCCGCTTGTGTCCTGGGCGAACGCATGCAGGGGCAGGGTGGTGGCGAGCAGCGCGGGCAGCAGCAGGTGTTTGCGGTTCATGGTGTCGTCGTGGTGTGCCGGCGGATTGCCGGCTGCGGAGAGGCTGGGCCAGCGATAGCTCATGCCGTGAGCCAGCAAAAATATTTCGCGTCTTGATCGGCGTGGCTCATGCAATGAGCCACCCGCCGGTTCTCATGTCGGTTCGTCTGGAAGGAACCGACCAGGAAGCAATGGCCCGTTTCGAAAAGGTACAGGCCCTTTACGAAATCCTCTGCGCCACGCGCGAGCCCCAATCCATGCAGTCGCTGTGCAGCCAGTTGGTGGCCTCGCGCGCGACGGTGAAGCGGCTGCTTGCGTTCCTGCGCGACACCCGGGGCTGCCCCATCACCTACGACCGGGATCACAACGGCTATGTGCTCGACCGCGCGGCGCGTCGTCCGGGCGAGATGCTGCTTCCCCTGCTGTTGCCCAGTGGCGCGGAGCTGGGTGCCTTGCTGGAGGTCGAGGCCTTGCTGGCCGGCATGCCGGCCGGCGTGATGCGCGAGGAAACGCACGCGATCCGCTCGCGGCTGCAGCGGCTGCGGTCCCAGCACCTGGGACGCATGCCGCAGGAGAACCTGGTGCGGCTGCAGCGCAGCCATGCACGGGCCACGAACCCGGAGTGCTTCCGCATCATCCTGGCGGCGCTGCGCGAGCGTCGCCGCCTGCAGTTCGAGTACCGGGCACGCCGGGCACAGGAGCCGGTGTCACGCAGTTGCTCGCCGGTGCGCCTGACCTGCTACCGCAGCAACTGGTATCTCGCGGCGTGGTGCCACCTGAGGGACGACCTGCGCGTCTTTTCGCTGGACCGCATACGCCAGCCGCAGGTGCTGGCCGAGGCAGCCCACCAGCCGCAGCCGGAGTTGGTGGCCTCGATGCTGGACAGCAGCTATGGCATCCATGCCGGGCAGCCCAGCGCGCAGGCGGTGCTCAGTTTCGACGCGCACGCAGCCCGCTGGGTCGCCGAAGAAGAGTGGCATCCACTGGCGCGGGTGGAAGCCGGCCGGGACGGCACGGTGCTCATGCACGTGCCGTACAATCAATCCGAAGAACTGGTGAAGGAGATCCTGCGCCACGCAGACCATTGCGAGGTGCTGGGCCCGGACAGCCTGCGCCGCGAGGTGGCGGGCGCACTGGCTCGCGCGGCGGCCCGTTATCGGGATACGGCTTCCGTGCCGCATCCCCATCCCGGTGACCAGGAACCGTCGTGACCGCCATTGCCCAGCGCCTTCTCGATCCCGTTGCCCGCGTTTTCGGCTACCGCTTCCTGCCCAAGCACGACGTGAAGTACCAGCAGGAGATCGACCTGCTGCGGCGCCTGCTGGGGCGCTTCAAGGTGGATCTCGTCCTGGATGTCGGGGCGAACCGCGGCCAGTACCGCGATCTGCTGCGCGGCCCGGCCGGCTTTCGCGGGCAGGTCGTGTCCATCGAACCGGTGCCCGAACTGGTGCAGCAGTTGCAGTCGCGGGCAGCCACCGACAGCCGCTGGGAGATCCGCGGCTGTGCGCTGGGCGAACTGCCGGGCCGGGCGGCCTTCAATGTGATGAGTGGCGATGTGTTCAGTTCATTCCTCACACCGGATGCGACCGTGAGCTCGCCCTATGGCCGGGAGAACGCCGTGGCCCGCACCGTGGAAGTCGAGGTCGACACGCTCGACAGGCTGGTGCCGGAACTGCTGCAGGCCCGGTCGGCCAGCAGCCTCTACCTCAAGCTCGACACGCAGGGCTTCGACCTGAAGGTGCTGGCCGGTGGGCGTGGCGTGCTCGACAAGGTCTGCGCGCTGCAGACCGAGCTCTCGTTCGTGCCGCTGTACCAGGACATGCCGTCCTGGACCGACACCGTGCGCTATCTCGAGGACGCGGGGTTCCGGCTGTCGGGCTTCTCGCCGATCGCGCCGACCACACAGTTCCCCGTGGCCCTTGAGATGAACGGCTTCTTCGTCAATTCGCGTTTCGTTTGAACTTGCGCGGGCCCCGCGGAGGCGCGGTGCCCGGCCCGCCCGGCCCGCCCTTGCGGTGCGGCCTGGGGGTGCGGGCTTCGGGACCGGCTGCGGCGACCGGACGCAGCGCCAGGCGCTGGCCGCGCAGCGTCACCTCGGACAGCTTCTCCAGCAGGTCTGTCGGCAGGTCGGCCGGCAGGCGCACGTAGGTGCAGTCGTGCTGGATGCTGATGCCATTGATCTGCCGGCCCTGCAGGCCGCTGTTGTGGGCGATGGCGCCGACGATCTGGCCCGGCACCACGCCATTGCGGCGGCCTACCGACAGCCGGTAGGTCTGCTGGGCTTCATCTTCGCGGAAGGGGCGGGGAGCGGCAGGTTCCGAGACCTGGGGTTCCTCGTGGAAGTCGGCGCTGCGGAAGTCGGGCTCGCGAGTCGCGCCCTCAGGCAGCAGGGCGACACCCTCGATCAGTGAGGCGGCAACGGCGGCCACGTCGAGCGGATCACGGCCACTGGTCTCGGCCAATTCGGCCACCAGCGCCCGCAGCGGCGCCAGCGTGGTTTCATCCGCGGCGCCGAGCGCGGCGGCCAGCTTCTCGCGGAAGCGTTCGAGGCGCGCCTGGTTCACGTCCGCGATGCTGGGCAGCGACATCGGCTCGATGCGGCTGCGCGTGGCCTTCTCGATGATGCGCAGCATGTTGCGTTCGCGGGGCGCGATGAACAGGATGGCCTCGCCGTTGCGGCCTGCGCGGCCGGTGCGCCCGATGCGGTGCACATAGGACTCGACGTCATAGGGCACGTCGAAGTTGACCACATGGCTGATGCGCTCGACATCCAGGCCACGGGCCGCGACATCGGTCGCCACCACGATGTCGAGACGCCCTTCCTTCAATGCCGCAATGGTGCGCTCGCGCAGCGCCTGCGGGATGTCGCCGTTCAGGGCTGCGGCCGAAAAGCCGCGCGCTTCCAGGCGTTCGGCCAGTTCCGTGGTGGACTGCTTGGTGCGCGCGAACACCAGCATGGCATCGAAGGGCTCGACCTCGAGGATGCGGGTGAGCGCATCGAGCTTGTGCAGGCCGCCGACGGTCCAGACACGCTGGCGGATGTTGGCGCCGGCGCTGCTGGCCGCGCGGATGGTCACTTCGCGTGGCGAGCGCAGGTGCTGCTGGGCGATGCGGCGGATGGCCGGTGCCATGGTCGCGGAGAACAGCGCCACCTGCCGTGGCGAGGGCACGTGCGTGAGGATGGCTTCCAGCGCGTCGGCGAAGCCCATGGCGAGCATCTCGTCGGCTTCATCGAGCACCAGCCAGCGCACACCTTCGAGGGCGAGGCTGCCGCGCTCGAGGTGGTCGAGCACGCGGCCCGGCGTGGCAACGATCACCTGCGGGCCACGGGCCAAGCCCTTGAGCTGCGGCACGTAGCTCTGGCCACCGTAGATCGGCAGCACATGGAAGCCGGGCATCTGTGCGGCGTACTTGCCGAAGGCCTCGGCCACCTGGATGGCGAGCTCGCGCGTAGGCACCAGCACCAGCGCCTGCGGCTTCTGCTGCGCGACGTCGATGCGTGCCAGCACTGGCAGCGCGAAGGCGGCCGTCTTGCCGGTACCGGTCTGGGCCTGGCCCAGCACATCTTCGCCGGCGAGCAGCGCGGGGATGGTGGCGGCCTGGATGGGAGAAGCCGTCTCGTAGCCGACGGCGGCGACGGCTTGCAGGAGGGGCTCGGGAAGGCCGAGCTCACTGAACTGGCACTGAATGTGGTCTTGCGTCATGCAGCAGTGTAACGCAAGTGGGAGTGCTCAATCCTTCCATCGGCGCAGCGTCCGCCGGTCGAGGCACTTGAGATACTCGGCGTCGCGCGCCTCGAGCATGGCTCCCAGTGCATCGCCCTCATCGCCCTGCGCAACGCACAGCGCCCGCGTCCGCAATTCCAGGGCCCACAGCGCATCCCAGCCGGGGGTGTCGCGGGACGGCCCCGGCACACCCAGCCACTCGATGAGGTACATGAGCAGCAGCTCGGCAAGCGCATCGGCCGGCAAGCCGGTGGTCTTGCACAGTTCGCGCAGCAGGCGCGGTCCGCTGCGCCCCAGCAGTTGCGCGACACGTTCGGCGGCACGGGCCGGGTCCCACTGCGGCGCGAAGTGATCAAGGAAGCGGTCCACCTCGTACCGGCAGTCCCACTTGCGCGTGGCGTCGGGGTCATCCGGGTTGCGCGCTGACCGCTCGCACATCATGAAGACGTCCGGGTCGAAGCGGCGGGTGCTGCCGATGCGGTGGGGCTCGCGGGCGTCGTCGA
>JBJOHO010000076.1:0-59568 GCA_046047615.1 Pseudomonadota bacterium | reverse complement strand
AAGGAACCCGCGCAAATATGACCCAGGTCGGCAAGAACTCGCTTCAGACTCGCAGCACTTTGAGCGTTGGAGGCAACGAATTCGCCTACTACTCGCTCGCCAAGGCGGCGGAGACGATCGGCGATGTCAGCCGCCTGCCCTTCTCGATGAAGGTGCTGCTGGAGAACCTCCTGCGCTTCGAGGATGGCGGCTTCACCGTCTCGCAGGACGATATCCAGGCACTGGCCGATTGGCAGAAGAACCCCGTTACCGGGAGCGAGATCCAGTACCGCCCGGGCCGCGTGCTGCTGCAGGACTTCACCGGCGTGCCCTGCGTGGTCGATCTTGCCGCCATGCGCGAAGCCATTGCCCGCCTGGGGGGTGATGCCGAAAAGGTGAATCCGCTGGCCCCGGCCGAGATGGTCGTCGACCATTCGGTGCAGGTGGACGCCTACGGCACGGCTTCGGCACTGGCCGACAACACCCGCCTGGAGTTCGAGCGCAACGGCGAGCGCTACGCCTTCCTGCGCTGGGGCCAGAGCGCGTTCCGCAATTTCAAGGTGGTGCCGCCGAACACCGGCATCGTGCACCAGGTCAATGTGGAATACCTGGGCCGTGTGGTGTTCGCCAAGGACGGCGCCAACCACCAGGCCTACCCGGACACGGTGGTGGGCACCGACTCGCACACCACCATGATCAACGGCTTGGGCGTGCTGGGCTGGGGCGTCGGCGGCATCGAAGCCGAGGCGGCCATGCTGGGCCAACCGGTCACCATGCTCATCCCGCAGGTCATCGGCTTCAAGCTCAGCGGCCACCTGCCGGCCGGTGCGACTGCCACCGACCTGGTGCTGACCATCACGCAGATGCTGCGCAAGAAGGGCGTGGTCGACAAATTCGTCGAGTTTTTCGGCGATGGCCTCGCGAACCTGCCGCTGGCGGATCGCGCCACCATTGGCAACATGTCTCCCGAGTTTGGCAGCACCTGCGCCATCTTCCCGATCGACGAGGAAACCATCCGCTACCTCGAGCTGTCGGGCCGCCCGGCCGAGCAGGTCGCGTTGGTGGAGGCCTATGCAAAGGCGCAAGGGTTGTGGCGCGTCAACGGCCAGCCTGCCGCGGACTACACCGACGTGCTCGAACTCGACATGGGCACCGTGGAGCCCAGCCTGGCCGGCCCGAGCCGTCCGCAGGACCGCGTGCCGCTCAAGGTCGCCAAGCAGACCTTCAACGCGCACTACGCGAAGCAGGCCGAGGAGCGCGCCCGGAAGAACCCGGCGGCCACTGGCCGCGCGGACGTCACGCTCGACGGCAGGAGCTTCGAGCTGAAGGATGGCGCGGTGCTGATCGCAGCGATCACCAGCTGCACCAACACCTCCAACCCTTATGTGCTGATCGCCGCGGGCCTTGTGGCGCGCAATGCCCGCAGGGCAGGCCTGACCAGCAAGCCGTGGGTGAAGACGAGCCTCGCGCCCGGATCGCGCGTGGTCGAGGATTACCTCAAGGCGGCCGGCCTGCTGGAAGAGCTTGCGGCCATCGGCTTCAACCTGGTGGGTTTCGGCTGCACCACCTGCATCGGCAACTCGGGCCCGTTGAAGCCGGAAATCTCCGCCGGCGTGAAGGCCGGCGACCTCATTGCCACGTCGGTGCTGTCGGGCAACCGCAACTTCGACGGCCGCGTGCATCCCGAGGTCAAGCAGAACTACCTGGCCTCGCCGCCGCTGGTGGTGGCCTATGCGCTTGCCGGTTCGCTCGACCTCGACCTGAACACCGAGCCGCTGGGTACGGGCAGCAATGGCCAGCCCGTCTACCTCAAGGACATCTGGCCGAGCCCCGCGGAGGTGGCCGGGGAAGTGCGCAAGCACATCACCTCTGAAATGTTCCGCAAGAGCTACGCGAACGTGTTCGAGGGTGACGAGCGTTGGCGCGCCATCCAGGTCCCGGCGGGCAAGATCTATGCCTGGGACGACAAGTCCACGTATGTGCGCAACCCGCCCTACTTCGATGGCATGACCATGACGCCGGCCCCGATCGGCGAGATCAAGGGTGCGCGTGCCCTGGCACTGCTGGGTGATTCGGTCACCACCGACCACATCTCCCCGGCCGGCAACATCGCCAAGACCAGCCCCGCCGCGAAGTACCTCATGGACCAGGGCGTGCAGCCGGCCGACTTCAACCAGTACGGTGCGCGCCGCGGCAACCATGAGGTGATGATGCGTGGCACGTTCGCCAACATCCGCCTGCGCAACCTGCTGCTGCCCGGCACCGAGGGTGGTGTCACGCTGCACATTCCCTCGGGCGAGCAGATGTCGATATACGACGCTGCCATGAAGTACAAGGCGTCGGGCACGCCGCTGATCATCCTCGCCGGCAAGGAATACGGTACCGGCTCGTCGCGCGACTGGGCGGCAAAGGGCACGATGCTGCTGGGTGTCAAGGCGGTCATCGCCGAGACCTATGAGCGTATCCACCGCTCCAACCTGATTGGCATGGGCGTGCTGCCGCTGCAGTTCGTCGACGGCCAGAACGCAGCCTCGCTGGGTCTGACAGGTCACGAGACTTTCGAGATCCAGGGCCTCGACCAGGGCAACGCAAAGCAGGTCACGGTGGTCGCCTCGGGCGCCGACGGCACGCAGACGACGTTCACGGCGCGTGTGCGCATCGACACGCCCAAGGAGCGCGACTACTTCCAGCACGGCGGCATCCTGCACTACGTGTTGCGGCAGTTGGCTGCCACGGGTGGCGCGGCCTGAACATGACTGCCAAGGGCATCGCGCTGTTCGACCTGGATGGCACGGTCGCACGGCGCGATACCTTCGGGCCCTACATGCTGGCGGCGCTGCGGTGCCGCCCTTGGCGTGTGTTCCGGCTTGCCTTTGTCCTGCCTTGCGCGCTGGGCTTCGTCGCGGGACGTGTCGACCGTGGCGGACTCAAATCGGCGGTGGTACGGGCCGTGCTGGGCGGGTGGACCCGCGAGGCCGTCCAGCGTCTCACCGCCGATTACGTCGCGGCGCGCCTGTCCGCCCTGGCTTTTCCCGCGGCGCTCTCTGCCATCGAGCGTCACCGCGCCGCGGGCGATCGCCTGGTGCTGCTGTCCGCGAGTCCTGATCTATACGTCCCGTCGCTCGGCAAGGCGCTGGGTTTCGACGAAGTCATCTGCACGGGCCTGACCTGGGATGGTGGGCGCCTCGAGGGACGCCTGGCGACTGCCAATCGCAGGGGAGAGGAGAAACGCCGTTGCCTTGACGCGCTGAGGGAACGGTTCCCCGGCCTCCCCGTGACGGCCTACGGCAATGCCGGTTCGGACCTGGCGCACCTGCTGGCCTGCGAGCGCGGCTGCTACATCAATCCGCGTCGCCGGGAACGGCGTCACCTCGCATCTCTTGGCTTGGACTTGCTCGACTGGCGGTAGACTGCGCAAGCCGCGTACACAGCGCCTGAGGATCGTGTCATGCCACATCATGGATTCCCTGCCCTGCCGCCTTCCGAAATCACGCCCGAGGACGTGTTCATGGACCGGCGACGCCTGCTGGCCCTGGGCGTCGGCTTGGGTGCCATCGGTGGCAGCGTGCTGGCTGGCGCGGCGGAAGACGGTCCAACCGGCGCAGTGCTGAAGGCACCACGGAATCCGCAGCACGGGGCGGGACTGACGCCCAACAGCTTCCGCGACATCACGACCTACAACAACTTCTACGAGTTCGGCCTCGACAAATCCGATCCGGCGGAGCGGGCGCACAGCTTGCGGACGCGTCCATGGAGCGTGGCCGTTGACGGAGAGTGCGAAGTCAAAGGGCGCTTCACGATCGAGGACATCCTCAAGCCCCATGCGCTTGAGGAGCGCGTCTATCGCATGCGCTGCGTGGAGGCGTGGTCCATGGTTGTGCCGTGGGTCGGCTTCGGCCTGGGCGACCTGCTCAAGCGCTTCAAGCCCACGTCGAAGGCGCGGTTCGTCCAGTTCACCACGCTGCTGGACCCGCAGCAGATGCCCGGCCAGAAGGATCGCGTCCTGGAGTGGCCGTATGTCGAGGGATTGCGCATGGACGAAGCCATGCACCCGCTGACGATGCTCGTGGTTGGCGTCTATGGACGCGTGCTGCCCAACCAGAACGGCGCCCCGTTGCGGCTGGTCGTGCCTTGGAAATACGGCTTCAAGAACATCAAGTCCATCGTGCGCATCAGTTTCACCGAGCGGCAGCCCGTCAACAGCTGGCAATCCGCCGCGCCGTCCGAGTACGGCTTCTACGCCAACGTGAACCCCGAGGTGGATCATCCGCGCTGGAGCCAGGCGACCGAGCGCGCCATTGGTACGGGCCTGTTCGCCAAGCGTCAGGCAACGCTGATGTTCAACGGTTATGCGGCGCAGGTGGCGGGCCTCTACAAAGGCCTGGACCTCCGGCGCAATTTCTGAGGGCCAGGCCGGTGCCAAGGTGGTTGTTGCACGGAATCGTTGTCACCGCCGCAGTGTGGCCGCTGGCGTTCATGGCTGCGGCGGTCGCTGGCATCGGTCCTTATGAGCTTGGGGCGGATCCGGCGCGGGAAATCCTCCACCGTTGCGGGCTGCTCGCATTGCAACTGTTGTGCTTGACCTTGTGCATCACGCCGTTGCGGGTGCTGACGGGCTGGCAGTTCGTGCACCCGCTGCGGCGCACGCTGGGCCTGCTGGCCTGCGGCTATGCCGTGCTCCATCTTCTCGTCTGGGCGTGGCTGCTGCAGGGGCTCGATGTCGCGGCCATGCTCGATGACATTGTCGAGCGGCCCTACATCACGCTCGGCATGGTGGCCGTGCTGCTGCTCTGCGCGCTTGCGGCCACCTCCACGCGCGGCTGGCAGCGCCGCCTGCGCCGGCGGTGGCAGCAGTTGCATTACGCCGTCTATCCGGCGGCGATCCTCGCGGTCTGGCACTTCTGGTGGCAGGTCAAGAAGGACATCCGCGAGCCGCTCGTCTACGCAGTGGTGTTGGGTGCCTTGCTGCTCTGGCGGCTCCAGCGCCGCGTCAAAGTGCGGTCCGGACCTGCCAGAGTTCGGGGAACGCCCTGAGCTGCAAGGCCTTGGCCAGATAGCCCACACCACTGGTGCCGCCGGTGCCGGGCTTGTGGCCGATGATCCGTTCGACCGTCTTCATGTGCTGGAAGCGCCACAACTGCAGATTGTGGTCGAGGTCCACCAGCTTCTCCCCCAGTTCGTAGAGATCCCAGTCCTTGCGGGCGTTGTGATAAACGCCCAGCCATGCCGCGGCCACGCGCCGGTCTGCCTCATAGGCCTGCGTCAGGTCGCGGCCGAGCACCGGCTCTGGGACACCATAGCCGCGGCGGCTCAGCAGACGCAGCACTTCGTCGTACAGGCTGGGTGCATGCAGGGCCTTGAGCAGCCGGGCATGCGACACCACATCCCGTTCATGCACGCGCAGCATCGCGGCGTTCCGGTTGCCCAGGGCGAACTCCAGCAGGCGATACTGGACGGACTGGAAGCCCGAGGACCGGCCCAGCACGTTGCGGAAGGCTGAGTAATCGGCCGGCGTCAGCGTGGCCAGCACGGTCCACACCTGCAGCAGCTGCTGCTGGATATGCCCGATGCGCGTCATCAGCTTGAAGCTCGGCCCCAGATCGTCGCGGCGGACATGGTCTGCCACGGCCTCGAGCTCATGAAGCAGGAGACGCATCCACAGCTCCGAGACCTGGTGCACGATGATGAACAGCATCTCGTCATGCTCGCCGGACAGCGGCTGCTGCGAGGCCAGCAGACGGTCCAGCCGCAGGTACTCGGCATAGGACTGGGAGTTGCCCAGATCCCAGTGCACCCCCTCGTCGCTCAGGTCGACCTGCGCCGCTGGCGGCCGTTCAGAAGTCATGCGCGATCTCCCGTGGGCGGCTGTCGGCCAGGGCGTGCCCATGCGGGGACTGGCGACCAGCCATGCCGCAATTGTGCATCCAACTCACGCCAGCGGGGCTCGCAGCGCTCCACCAGCCGCCAGAAATCCGCTGAATGGTCGAGATGGCGGGTATGGGCCAGCTCGTGCACCAACAGGTAGCGCAGCACGTCGGGACGATGGAACAGGATGGCAGCATTCAGGCTGATCCGGCCGCGGCTGGAACAACTGCCCCAGCGCGTGCGCTGCAGCCTCACCTGCAGGCCGGCATGCGCCAGCCCCTGCTCCGCGGCAACTTCGTCGAGCCAGCCCGACAACACCTCCAGCGCCCGGCCGGCGAGCCAGCGGCGCAGCAGCAGATGTGCCCTGTCATTGTCCCAGCGCCCTCGAAAGCGCAAGGATTCAAATTCAGGCGAGTCGAGCCGAAGCCGTCCCGGCGTGGGTTCGCAGTGCAGCCGCCAGTTCTCGCCCAGCGCCGGCAACGTCACTTCCGCGGGTGGGAACGCTGTCGGGACGCGTTCCGCGGCGCGCGCAAGTTTTCCCTGCAACCACGCAGCTTGCAACGTCAGGAACAACTGGATCTGCGCCAGCGATGTCCGCGGTGGATGCACCAGCTCTGCAAAGCCGTCCTCGTGCACGCGCAGGATCAGGCGCCTTGCGCGGCGGCTGGCACGCAGATGGACACAATGGCCTGCCTGCTCGAGTCTGGCGGGCAAGGCGGGCGCGGCTTGTCTGCGGATGAGGCGCACGCGATTGATGATACCCGCAGCCTCCGGTTCCGGCATGGCGCCGGGACACGCAAGTGCATAGCATCGCAGCATGCACTTCTACAGCGACAACACGGCACCGGCCGCACCGGCATTCCTCGAGGCCTTGCAGGCCTGCAACCTTGGCATGGCCAAGGCCTATGGCGACGATGTGTGGAGCCAGCAACTGAGAGAAGCGTTCTCGGTCTATTTCGAGCGGGACGTCCGGGTGTTTGCGGTGAGCACCGGCACCGCGGCCAACGCCTTGGCGCTGGCCACGTTGGTGCCTCCGTACGGCGCCATCCTGACCACCGAGCAGTCCCATACACTGCACGATGAGTGCGGCGCCTGTGAGCTGCAAAGCGGCGGAGCCCGCCTGGTCGGCTTGCCCCACCATGAAGGCAGGCTGCTGCCCGGCACGCTCGACCAGTATCTTCGCGATCACACCCCCTCGGTGCACAGCCTGCAACCGGCCGCCGTGTCCGTGACCCAGGCCACCGAATGCGGCACGGTCTATACCCCGGACGCGCTCGCCGCGCTCAGCGAGGTGGCGCACCGCCACCACTTGCCGGTCCACATGGATGGTGCGCGTTTTGCCAATGCATTGGCGCGTCTTGGCGTGTCGCCGGCGGCTCTCACGTGGAAGGCGGGCGTTGATGTGCTGTCGTTCGGCGCAACGAAGAATGGCGCCGTCACCGCCGAGGCTGTGGTGTTTTTCGATCCGGCGATGACCCGGGATTTTGAACTGCGGCGCAAGCGCGCCGGGCACCTGCTGTCGAAGATGCGGTATGTCTCGGCCCAGTTGCTGGTCGCCGTACGCGACCCCGGTTTCCTGGCGGCAGCAGCCCGTGCCAATGCGCTTGCACAGCGCCTGGCCTCGGCCGCAGCATCGCGCCTGCTCCACCCATGCGAAGCGAATGCAGTGTTCCTGCGCCTGGAACCCGACCTCAAGGCGCAACTGCGCCAGCAGGGCTTCGGTTTCTACGACTGGGGTCCTGTGTCCTCGCACGGCAGCCGCTTTGTGGTTTCCTGGAACCAGGACGAGGACAGCGTGGAACGACTTTGCGCGGCGCTGCGGGCATGGAGCTGATCGACATCGGCGCCAATCTGGCGCACGAGAGTTTCGCGGCCGATCTGCCAGTCGTGATGGCGCGCGCGGCACGCGCTGGCGTCCACCGCATGGTGGTGACAGGGACCAGCCTCGCAGCGACCGCAGCGGCCATCGATCTGTCGCAGCGCCACCCGGGCCTTCTTTTCGCCACGGCAGGCATTCATCCCCATCACGCCATGGAGCTCGATGCGGAAGCCTTGCGGCACTTGCGGGAGTTGGCCGTCCACCCGGCTGTAGTGGCGGTCGGCGAATGTGGCCTGGACTATTTCCGCAACTTCTCGCCCCGCGAGGCGCAACTGGAGGCGTTCCGCCAGCAGTTGGCGCTCGCGGTGTCACTGGACAAACCGCTGTTCCTCCACCAGCGCGATGCACACGGCGATTTCCTCGCGGTGTTGTCGGAGTTCCTGCCGCGTCTGCCCCCCGCCGTGGCCCACTGCTTCACCGGCACGCTGGAGGAGGCAAAGGCCTATCTCGATCGCGGACTTTTGATCGGCATCACGGGGTGGCTGTGCGACGAGCGGCGCGGACTGCACCTGCGGGAGGTGGTCCGGTACATCCCTGCGGACCGGCTGATGATCGAGACCGATGCACCCTACCTGCTGCCCCGAAGCCTGCGGCCGCGACCGACGTCTCGCCGCAACGAACCGGCCTTCCTGACGGAGGTGCTGCGCGCTGTGGCGGACTGCCGTGGCGAGACACCGGAGGCAGTGGCGCGCAACACCACACGATGCGCGGAGGGATTTTTCAGGCTGGGCGCCCCGGCGCCCTCCTCAACCGGTGAGCAGGTCCTTCAGCCAGCGTGACCCGTTTCGGGCCGGCGCAGACTCGCAACGTTGCGCCAGCCGCCGCCACGCCTCACGCAGCGGGCCGCCAAGATCGGCTGCCGCCCGGGCATCTTCCGGCGTGAACTCGCCCTGAAGGCTGTCGACGCCGAGGGTCCACCGTGGCAGTCCCTTGGGAAACCGTCCGCGCCGCGTGAACAGCACGCGCCCTTCCACCGGAACATCGCCGGTTGCAGACTTGACCCCGCCGATGCGGTCATAAAGCGCATGCAGTGGATTGCGGAAGGTGTCGCGGAAGCTGCCGTTCATCACCGTCCAGTTGTCCATCTGGTCGCTGCCGAAAATGTTCCCGGTGATGTCCCTGATGTCGATGATCAGGATGCAGCGCGCGGTCAGCAGCAGGTAGTCGACGTGAAGTTGCCCGCCCTGACCATCGGGCACGAGCACGTCCGACAGCCACTCGACGCCGGCACCCGTGATGGCGCGGCGCTGCCGTCCCCGTGCCCGGTGGAGCACCACGAGGCGCCACAAGCGCCACAACAACAGCAACAGCAGAAGGCCACAGCCGATGGCCGGCAACCACTCGCGCCACTCCGCCTGCAGTCCGCGGGCAGGGATCACGCCGAAAGCACCTCGCGCAAGGCAGAGAGCTGCGCTGGAATTTCCGTGTAGTGGGACGGCAGCCCGAAGAGGCGCTGCAGGTTGGCAGGCACCGGCACCGTGGTTCCGATCAGGGGTTCGACGATTTCCCGGAACTTGGCCGGATGCGCGGTGGCGACCAGCACCCATCTCTGGCTGTCACGGCGTGAGCTGGACAGCTGCTGGTAGACCTCTGCAGCGGTGGCGGTGTGCGGACACCAGATTTCATCCCGGGTCCGGAAGTCCTCGGCGATCCGCAGGCGGATCTGCTCGTCGCCGATGGACACTGCTGAGAGTGCCTTGCCCAGGCGGCTGGCATCCGGAAACAACGCACTCATGCGCTCCAGATTGCTCGGGTTGCCGACGTCCATCGCCGAAGCCAGGGTGGACAGGCTGGGCCGCGGTCGCAAGTCGCCGCTCTCAAGATAGTCGACCACGGTGCGGTTGGCATTGTGCGCCAGGATGATGTCGCCGATCGGCAGTCCCATCTGCCGCGCCCACAGGCAGGCCACGGAGTTGCCAAGGTTGCCGCTGGGGATGATGTAGGAGGCTTTCTGGCCGTGGTTGCGCCACACGCAGAGGCTCGTGGCCGCGTAGTACACCGCCTGCGGCAACAAGCGCCCCAGGTTGATCGAATTGGCGGAGGACATTTCTGCGCCGCTGCGCAGCGCGTCATCCATGAAGGCTTCCTTCACGAGCCGCTGGCAGTCGTCGAAAGTGCCTTGCACCGCGAGGCTGCGCACATTGTCGCCCCAGCAGGTCAGTTGCTGCTGCTGCGTAGGCGAAACCAGCCCCTTCGGGAACAGCACGACGACTTCGATGCCGGGCTGGCGGTGGAAGGCCGCAGCGACCGCGCCACCCGTATCGCCGGATGTCGCCACCAGGATCCGCAGAGGCTTGTCTTTGCCACGGCGCAGGCGCACCAGGCAGGCCGCGAGGAAACGCGCGCCAAAATCCTTGAAGGCTGCTGTCGGACCGTGGAACAACTCCAGCACGTGCAGGCGTCCCTCCGGGTCCAGCGGCAGCAGAGGGGCGGGAAAGTTGAAGGCCTCGGCCACGATGTCATGCATCTGCGGCGCCAGCACATCACCCGCGGCAAAACCTCCAATGAAGGCTTCGGCCACCGCAGGAAGGTCTGCGACGTCACCGATGCCTGTCGCGTCGAAGTCGGGCCATGCTGTCGGCACGTACAGCCCGCCGTCCGGGGCAAGCCCCTGCTGCAGAGCTTCGGAGAAGCCGATTTGCGGCGCCTTGCCGCGGGTGCTCGCGAACAACATCAGTCTTCCACCACGCGCGCACCGGCCGACTGCAAGGGCACGATCCATTCGTCGACCCCCATGTCCTGCTGCCGGAAACGCGCCACCATGGCATCCCGGACGGCATTCTCGTCGCCCTCCACGCACAAGGCGAACAACGTCGGGCCTGCGCCGGAAATCGAACATCCCAGTGCACCCGCTGCCATCGCTGCGTCGCGGATGTCGGCAAAACCGGGAATGAGGAGCTGGCGCTGCGGCTCGATGACGACGTCCTGGAACGAGGCGCGGATCATGTCGATGTCGTTGGTGTAGCAGCCGGAAATGAAGCCGGCGAGATTGGCCGTCTGCCAGACGAAGTCGGACAGGTTGACAGTCCGCGACAGGATGGCCCGTGCCTGCTTGGTGGAGACGTACATGTGCGGGTGGGCGATCACGGCGCGCACGTTGGACGGGACCGGAATCTGCTTGATCCGCGGGTGGTCGATGCCGACCGTCAGCACCAAGCCGCCAAACAGCGAGGGCGAAATGTTGTCCGCGTGGATCGAGCCGCTGGCAACGGCTTCTCCCTGCATGGCGTAGCGGAGCAATTCGAGCTTGTCGAGCGGCTTGTCGAGCAGGGCATTGGCGGCGACCACGGCGGCAACCGCCGACGCGGCGGACCCCCCCAACCCGGAGCTCAACGGAATGCCCTTGTCGATTTCAAGGTCGATCCCGAAGTCCAGCCGCTGGGCCTCGGCCAGTACCATCACCGCCTTGCCGGCGGTGTTGCGCTCGGCCTCCAGCGGCAACTCGACTTCGGCACCACGGATCGCCGTGACCCGGACGCCCGGTCGTTCCGAACGCGTGGCCGTGACCTTGTCCCCCAAGGCGTCTACGGAAAAACCGAGGATGTCAAAGCCGATCGCGACGTTGGCGACTGAAGCGGGAGCAAAGGCGGTGGCACTGCGGCGGCTCATAGACGGGCTCCGAGGTACGCCGACAGGCGCAAGAGATCAGCGAACACACCGCCGGCCGTGACTTCCGGTCCGGCGCCAGGGCCTTGCACGATCAAGGCGTTCTTGTTGTAGCGGGCCGTCGAGAAACGCACGACGTTGTCGGTCAGCGCGATGTTGGCGAAAGCATGCCGGCGGTCGAGTTCGACGACCCCCACGGTCGCCTCGCCGGCGGCCGTGATGCGTCCGACGTATCGGAGGACCTTGCCCGCCGCCTGTGCGGCGGCGAAACGGTTCTGCATCGCCGCGTCGTAAGCTGGCAGACCCGAGAGGAACTCATCAATGCTGCCCCGCGAGAGGTCCACCGGGACCAGGCTCTCGACCTTGACGTCGGACATTTCAAGCCGCAGGCCCATCTCGCGGGCAAGAATGATGAGTTTGCGGGCGACATCCGTGCCGGAGAGATCGTCGCGCGGGTCGGGCTCCGTGTACCCGAGTTGCTTGGCTTCACGCACGATGGAGGAGAACGGCACGCTGCCATCGTAGACATTGAACAGGTACGCAAGGGTGCCCGAGAAGATGCCCTCGATGCTGTCGATCTCGTCGCCGGTCTCGCGCAGGTCCCGCAGTGTCTGGATCACGGGAAGACCGGCACCGACCGTGCCCTCGTACAAGTAGTGGGAGCCCGCCACGCGGCGCGCGGCCTTCAGGGAATCGTAGTATTCCATCGCCGCGCTGTTGGCTTTCTTGTTCGGCGTGACCACATGGATGCCCTGCTCCAGCCACTGCCGGTAATGGGCGGCGACGTCGCCATCGGCGGTGCAGTCGATGATCACGGTGTGGGGCAGGTAATCCACGCGCACATGGTCCACGAAACGCTGCAGGTCGGCAGCCTGTGTGGCCCCGGCATATTCCTCGCGCCAGGCGTCCAGGTCGGCGCCCTGTTCCGACAGGAGCATCCGGCTGCTGCCCATGATGCCGCGCACCCGCAGGTCCAGTTTGAACTCGCGGGCCAGGCGGACCCGCTGCGAGGCCAACTGGTCAAGGAGCACACGTCCCACCGTGCCCGGTCCGATCACGCCGATCGACAGCGTGTTGGGCGACAGGTAGAAGCTGGCATGGGTGGCCCGCAGGGCACGGGTGGCGTGACGACCTTCGACGACCACCGAGATGTTGCGCTCCGACGCACCTTGCGCGATGGCCCGTACGTTGACGGCCGCCGACCCGAGCGCGTTGAAGACCTTGGCTGACACACCCGGGGTGCCGGCCATGCCATCGCCCACGACAGCCAGGATGGCCAGGTCCGGGGAGACCTCGACGGACTGGATCTGCCCTTCGTCCAGCTCGCGGGCGAATGCGGAGCGCACCACGCGGGAAGCCCGGTCGGCCTGGTCCTGGGGGATGGCGCAGCAGATCGAATGCTCGGAGCTGCCCTGCGAGATCAGGATCACCGAGATCCCTTCCTCGCGCAGCGCGCCGAACAGCCGGTGCGCAGTGCCGGGAACGCCGATCATGCCGGCGCCCTCGATGTTGAGCAGCGCGATGTGCTCGATCGTGGTGATGCCCTTGACCAGCAGGTCCGAGGACGGCTTCGCACAGATCAGCGTGCCCGGTCCCGACGCATTGAAAGTGTTGCGGATGTAGATGGGAATGCCGCGCCCTACCGCAGGCGCCATGGTCTGCGGATGGATGACCTTGGCACCAAAGTAGGCCAACTCCATTGCCTCGTTGTAGGACAGGGAGTCGATGACCTGGGCGTTGGGAACCCGCCGGGGATCCGCCGACAGCACTCCGTCAACGTCCGTCCAGATATGGATCTCCGCGGCGTCAAGCAGCGCGCCGAACACGGACGCGGAGAAATCGCTGCCGTTGCGCCCCAGCGTTGTCTGGATGCCGTGCTGGGTGCGGGCGATGAAGCCGGTGATCACCAGCGTGCCGGCGAACCCGTCCGCAAGCAGTGCCTGGAGTTTCTTGCCGGAGGCTTCCCATTGGACGCCCGGGCCGAGGGGGCCCCACTCGACGACCACGCATTCACGGGCGTCTATCCAGCGGACGGGTGCGCTGCGCCCCGCCTCCCGCCGGCGACGTTCCAGGAAAGGTGCAAACAACGACGTTGACCAGATCTCACCATAGCCGGCGACCAGGTCGCGGACGTTCTGGGCCGCCGTGCGCATGATCCGCGTGGCATGCAGGATGCCGGTGAGGTCGGTGAGGTCCCGGTCCAGCATCTCGAGGTAACGGGCCGTGGCGGGCTCGTCCAGAAGCGTTGATGCGATGGCCTCGTGCCGGGCTCGGAGCGCCTGCAGTTGGGCCCCATAGGCCGGATCGCCGCGTTCGGCGGTGCACACCAGCTCCAGCAGGGCATCCGTGACACCCTTGCAGGCGGACAGCACGACAGCGCTCTGTTCGCCGGTCCGGGCTTCGATGATGTCGGCAACGCGCCTGAAACAGTCGGCGTCGGCAACGCTGGAGCCGCCGAATTTGTGGACGACCCAGGCAGCAGGATTTTTCGATGACATGTCGGTGAAGACCGGAGTGGCGGTTTGCGTGGGAAAAACCGTTGAATGTTAAAGAGCCCCCCCGCCTCAGGCAAGGGACAACCGGGTTTGCTGCGACTAACATCGCGGAACGATGAGTGGCGAGTCATTGACATTGCACTGTGTTGTTCTGGCCGCCGGAGCCGCGCGGCGCTTTGGCAGTCCAAAGCAGCTGGCCCGGCATGGTGGGCGCAGCCTGCTGCAGGCGGCCGTTGAACGGGCCCAGGCCGTCGCAGGCCCTGCCGTCACGGTGGTCGTGGGTGCCCATGCCGCGCAGGTGGTGCCTTCCCTGGGACCGACGACGGCCCGCATCCTGCTCAATCGCCAGTGGGACGAGGGCATCGGCAGCTCGATTCGGGCCGCGGCACTGGCCGTTGACGGGCACTGTGACGGCGTCCTGTTGACGCTCGCGGATCAGGCGGCGTTGCGGGTCGAGGACCTGCAGCGCCTGGTCGCCGCCTGGCGTGCCGATGGGCAGCATATCGTGGCCGCCCGCTACGGCGGTACCAGCGGCGCTCCAGTGCTTTTTCCCGCCTGGTGCCTCCCTGCCCTTGCGTCCTGCCGCGGCGAGTCAGGTGCCCAGAGGGTGCTGAGGGCGTATCCCGACAAGGTGATTCACGTTCCACTGCAGCGCGCTGCGCTGGATGTCGACCGTCCGGAAGACCTAATCGCCGTGGAACGCGAGATCGGCTTGGGCGTTGACGGTGACACGGGAGCGCAGGGGCACCCTGCCGGCGGCATAGCAGAGTTGTGAGTCGAGGTCGGTGTCGGTCCAGCGCAGAAGTCCGAGCAGCCAGGCATCCGCGAACGGCACGATGAGGCGGTGGCAGTAACGGGCTTCGATCTGCAGCAGGTTGGCCAGCTGCAACGACAGTCCGCTGCGTGGCCCCGGCGTCGTTGGCCTTGTCTCCAGAGAGTCGTTGCGGATGACGCGTTTGCCGTCGACCCAGGTGGCATGGTCGTCGAATGCGGCCTGGCTGGGGGCCAGGATCCGGATCTCGGCGAACAGCGCAGCATCAGCAACCGCGCGGGCACGGGCTGCGACCAAGGCGGTACCGGCACTGCCTGCCGCCGCCTGCACGGTCGCGTCCAGGTGCAGAGGCATCAGTCCGACAGCCAGCGCCGACGCCATCGCCTGTGGGTCCGCGCCGGTCATCGCGCCCTGTCGCGCTGCCCGGTAAGTGGCATGGTCGAGGACCCGGCCGCCGAACTCCAGGAGCAGCAGCTGCAGGCCGCCTAGCAACAAGGGCAACAGGCAGGCCAGCAGCACCAACTGGAACTCGATGAGCGCGGTCCCGGACTGCCCTTCGGCACGCCTCAGCCGTCTGACGTGGTTCAGCAGCATGTGTTGAGCCGGTCGCCGGGCTGAAGGCAGAGGCGCTCCGCCGCACCGGCCCGCCATTCCCAGGTGTCGGTGGCCTCGGCACACAGCGCCACTCTGAAGGGCTGCAACGACGGCACGATCCGCAGGATCCTGCCGTCGGCCGCGCAGAACACCACATCGATGCGCTGCCGCATGCCGATCGTGTGTACTGCGTTGCAGCGCCGGATCAACAGGGCCTGGCCGTCATCAGCAAGGCGGCGACCCAGCAGGCCGCGACCGCGTTCCCAGAATGTCTGGCAGACATTGACCTGTGCGCGCAGACGGCGCCGGTTGTGCTCGATCCTCTGCACGATCATGGCATGACCTCCACCATCCGGGCAGCCACTGGTACGGCGATGACGACAAACGTGCATGGAAAGATGCAGAGGATCAGCGGTCCGAGCATCTTCACGGGCGCCTGCATCGCCAGCTTTTCGGCGCGGGCATGCCGCTCCGCGGTGCGCTGCTCGGCCTGCAGGCGAAGCAGGCGGCCAAGACTGACACCCTGCCCCTCGGCCTGCACGAGCGCGGCCACCAGCGTGGTGAAGCCCTCGATCGCCTGGGAACGCGCCACTGATTCCAGAGCCTCGACCCGCGTCCGGCCGGCCCGTATCTCGTCCAGCACCTGCTGGAACAGGCCGCGCAGCGCCGACTCCGGTGACTTCTCCACGGCAATACGCAGGGCCGAGGGCAAGGCGGCTCCGGCCTCGACACAGAGCGTGAGGATGTCGAGGTAAGCAGGCAATTCCTTGAGGACCTGGAGTTCGCGCTGCTGGCGGACACCGCGGCGCCAGGCGGGAAGGAACGTTGCTCCGGCCAACAAAGCGAAGATCGGCAGCACCACCCCGCCCGAACCCGTGATGACGCCGAGGATGGCAGTCGTGGCCGCTGGCCACAGGGCGCATCCCCAATGCGCGGCCAGCCAACGCCGCGGCGACAGATCTGCCGACAGACCCGCCTGCAGGTTGGCCTGTGCCGCCGCATCGAGTTGCCGGCGTGATGCCAGGGCATCGACCAAGGGCAGCAGTGGCGTGCCGATGCGCGTGAGCAGGTCGAGCCATGGTGGGGTACGCTGCAGGCGTGGGGTGCGGTACATGCCGAGCAGCGACCGCATGGCCAAAGCCCACGAAACGCTGATGCAAAGAGCGAACAGCAAGGCTGCGAGCTGGCTCATACATCGATCCTCACGATCCGGCGGATCAGCAGGAAGCCACAGGTTTCCAGGACCATGATCAGCACCAGCGCCAGCCAACCTGCTGTCGTCGTGAACAGAAGGCGCATCGCTGAGGGGTCCATCCACAGCAGCACCAGCAGCAGTCCGATCGGCATCAGGCCCACGATCACGCCCTGCAGGCGACCCTGGGAGGTCAGCGCCTCGATTTTCCCCCGCATCACCAGTCGTGCGCGGTGCGCGTCCGCCAGACGCTGCAGGGCCTCCGCAAGATTGCCACCCAGCTCACGGGAAACTCTTACCGTCAGTGCCACCAGCGCGACCTCCGGCTCCGGAACCCGCCGATGCCACTCGGACAGCGCCACGTCCAAGGGAATGCCCAGACGGTGCTTCCGCAGCAAGAGTTGCCACTCCTGACCGAGTGGTCCCTGCTGGCGCCGTGCCAGCTGCGCCAAGGCCGGCACCAGGCCCTGACCGGCCCGCAACAGGCCTGCGAGCAGCGACAGGGCATCGGGCAGCTGCTCGAGCAGCCGCCGCTGGCGCTTCCGCCGCCAATATCCCGCGAACCAGGCTGGAGCGGCCAGACCCGGCAAGCCCAGCACCATCGCCACTGCTGGCGGCACGCCGAGCGCGAGCCCGGTGGCCAGCAGCACCAGGCATGCGAGGACCGCCAGTTGGTGCAGCCGGCTTGTGGAGAGGAAAATGAAAGCATCCGCGAAACGCTCCACGGCCTGACGCTGCTGATAAGCCATCCAGGCCTGTGATACGCGCCTCAGCGGCCGGATCAGGAACCACGGCGCCAGGGCGACTGCGACGGCGAGGAGGAGCGCGACAATCCAGTTCATGGCGAGGGCTCCTGGAAAAGGGCCAGCATCCGCGAGCGCATGGCAGGCTCCATGCGCTCGGCGAATTGCGGGACGTTGTCGCAGTGCGTGAAATGACCCGCACTGCGCCCTGAGTCATCCCGGCCCCGGGGGACGAAGCGGAACAGGTCCTGCATCTGGATGCGCCCGCCCTCAAGGCCCGTGATTTCCGTGATCTGGGTGATGCGGCGGGTACCGCAGGAAAAGCGTGATTGCTGGACGATGATGTCGATGCCCGCCGCGACCTGCTCGCGCACTGCGGCCAGTGGCAACTCGACGCCTGACATCAAGGCCATGACCTCAAGGCGCGCCAGCAGGTCTCGCGGCGAGTTTGCATGCGCTGTGGTGAGCGAACCGTCATGACCGGTATTCATGGCTTGAAGCATGTCCAATGCCTCGCCGCCCCGGCACTCGCCGATGACCAGCCGGTCCGGCCGCATCCGCAACGCATTGCGCAACAGGTCGCGGATGCTGATGGCACCCCGGCCCTCCACGTTGTGCGGCCGGGCCTGCAGCGCAACCAGGTTCGCATGCTGCAGCCGCAACTCCGCAGCATCCTCTATGGTGATGATCCGCTCGCCTTCCGGTATGTATCCGGAAAGGATGTTGAGCAGCGTTGTTTTGCCTGAGCCGGTGCCACCGGAAACGACGAGATTGCAGCGGTTTTCGATCGCCATCGCCAGGAAGGCCGCCATGTCGATGGAGAGGGCGCCACGCTCGATCAGTTCGTCCATGCCGAGGCGCTGGCGCGCAAACTTGCGGATGGTGATAGCCGCCCCGGCCAGCGCGAGCGGTGGCAGCACCACGTTCAGCCGCGATCCGTCCGTCAAGCGCGCATCGACCATCGGGGAGGCTTCATCCACGCGCCGCCCGCTGCTTGCCAGCAAGCGCTCCACGACCCGCCGCAAGTCACGCTCATCACGGAACGCCTGCCGGTATCGGCACAGCCGGCCATGGCGCTCCACGAAAACGCAGTCCGGGGCGTTCACCATGATTTCGGTGACGGAGTCATCCGCGAGCAATTCGTCGAGGCGTCCCAGTCCCAGCGCCTCCTGCAGCAGGCGACGCCGCGCTTCTGCGGCATCAAGGCCGTCCGGTGGCGGCCGAGCGCTGACAACGTCGTCGGCAACGCTCTCCAGCCAGTCCTGCAGCGCCCTGTCATCCATCACGTCCACACTGCTGCGACGCAAGTCGAGGCGAGCCAGCAGGTCATGACCCAGTTGTTCCAGGTAATGGTCGTCAGGCAGCACGTTCAACCCTCCCCTGGCGGCGTCAACGCCTCTGCACGACGCTGCCACGGGGCTTGCGCCGATGACGGTTCCGCTTCCGTGGCATCGCCGGCGTCGAGGACTGAAGGCGTCACCAGCACCAGCAACTCGGTTTGCCGGTCCTGGCGGTGCCGCGAGCCAAACAATCGACCAAGGCCGGGCAAGCGGCCAAGTCCCGGCACGGCCTCGAGCGCCCGACCGCGCTCCCGTGCCAGCAGGCCGGCGATCACCAAGGTTTCACCAGCCTTGAGGGAAACATGGGTGCTGGATCGGCGCTTGACGAAGCCTGGATAGCCTTGCACACGTACCGCTGAGTCGATCTGGCTCAGCTCTGCGTCGATGGCGGCCAAGATCGTGCCGTCATCAGTTGCCTGTGGCTTGAGGTCAAGGATGATGCCGTATTCCTTGTACTGGACATCCGTGTTGCCCAGCGCGTCGGTGACGGGAAGTGGTACTTCGCCGCCGGAAACGAACCGCGCCGAGCCACCGCTGCGGCAGGCGAGCATCGGCCGGGCTATCACTTCCGCCTCGCCCTGACGTTCCAGCAAGGCCAGACGCGAACCCAGTTCGGTGGCGATGGCCAGGCTGCCCCTGACGCCGCCTCCGGTGCTGCTGCCGTCGATGCGGAGCCGGGGGCCCGAGGCCGCATCATCCCAGCGCAATCCCAGTTCACCGAGGCGGTCGCGCCGGATCTCCATGATCCTGACATCCATTTGCACCATCGGCTCGCGCCCTTGCGCATCGACCAGATCGATCACTTCGCCGGGAAACAGGGCCGCCACGCGAGCCGCCTTGGCCTGCTCCCGGCTCGACAGACCAACGCCCTCCAGCACAACGCGACCTGCGCTTTCACGTGCCGAGACGGCGCTGGCCGGGCCCAGCAGCGCACGCACCTGCTCCAGTCGCCGACCTGCTGGCAAGGCGGTGACTTCGACCTGCATCGGATGGACGAGGCCGTCCGCAGTCCAGACGTTGACCGTCGTGGTTCCTGCAGCTTCTGCGAGCAGCAGCAACTGGCCCTTGCGCGGGGTGTTGACCGACAGCAGTCTGCCGTTGCCCACGGCGACACGCTCTGCCGCCACTTCCAGCACCTGGGTCTCGCCCACGGCGAGGCGCAGCGTGTCGGGCACCGGGTCTTGTGCCGAGGTGATCAACGGCAGGGCGCATGTGCCCAGCGCCAAAACGATCCGCTTCATGATGGTTCTCCCTTGCTTACTGATTTCGGCCTGAAGCCAATTCCGTGATGCCGGCAGTCGGCTGGCGATTCCCCCCGCTGATCACCTGCACAGCGGCGGATCTCCTGGGTTCACGGAGCGGCAGCGGGCCAGCCAGGTCGCGGCCGCTGCGCACTTTCAGCAGCGCCGTGCCGCGGTCCTGTGGGTGGCGCAATGCCGTGAAGACCTGCCCTGTACGCAGTGCGATCAGCAGCCTGGCGGCATCGTCCGGCGCCAGTTGCAGTACGAGGGTGGCAAAGCCTTCGCCCGACTGCGGCTCCAGTTCCGCGCCGATCCTCGACGGGCCCGCGGCGAGCACGCGCACGGACTGCAGCAGAAGCAGCAGTTCCGCTCCGGCCGTGCGCGAGGGTTGGACATGGAAGAGGTCGATGTGATCACCCGGTCGCAGGTGGCCCGCTACGGCATTCACATCGTCCACAGCAAGTGTGACGGCGCGCGTACCCGCTTCGAGATCGGTGGCCAGGCTGCCGCCGCCGCGGTGTTCGAGGTCCCTTTCGAGCACAGCATCGCCGGCGCCGATGGGGTACCTGAGCGCTCGGCCGATCAACAGGGGTGCGTCGTCGGGCCGCAGGCTGGCGGAGTGGGAGAATCTGGCTGGCACGTCCCGCGTTGCCAGATCCGCGGTGCCGAGCCGACGTCCTGTGGGCAGGTCGCGGGCCGCAACGATGATCTGACGGAGCGTGAACCGCGCCTGCAGCGCCTGCAGGGAGCGGCTTTCCTGGCGTTGCAGGTGGCGTTGCGCCAGCCAGAAGGCGGTGGTACCGGCGATGACCGAAGTCAGCACCAACCAGAATGTGGTCGTTGAAGCCAATTGCCTGAAGCGCTGGATCTGCATGGATTCTCCTTCAGTCGATCGAGACGAGCCAAAGCGCGTTGCGGAAGAACTGGGTGAGGTATTCCGCGAGGACCAGGAGCAGCGGTCTGCCCTCCTCCACAGGCCAGAGCAGCGCGGCACACAGGGCCGCACAGGCGAGGGCGTACTCCGTCATCACCTGCCCTGACTGCCGCGGAGAGGTCATGGCCTGGGCGCCATGTCAGAGGCGAGCACCACCGCGGTGGTCGTGCCGGGCTGGGGCCCCTCAAGCAACAGGAGCCGCAGGTGTCGCGTCGCCTTGCTGGCCTCGAAGCTCCCGGAGCTACGGGCCAGCACCCGCCAACCGCTGTGAGTCGCTGCGGCTTCCAGGCGTGATGCCAGGTCAGAGGGCGTGGCCCGGCACTGCAAGGTCCACTGGGTGACGCGTGCCTGCGCCGCACGGCTCTGCAGCGTCAAGCCACTGTGGCAATCCTGTGGCCAAGGCAACGGTGGCCCGGCCAATCGTTCCGGAGATTTGGAAACGTCAAGCCTTGAACGCAAGGCAAACAGGCCATTGGCCCCGTGATGCCACTGCAGGACTTCCGAGACGCTGCCATCATGCCGGTAGAGCACCTTCCACTTGCCCAGTTGCCGAGGCTGGACGGCAGAGGCGGCCAAGGCGTTGTCCACCTGCCTTTGCGCCTGCAGACCAGACCACTGCTCGATCTGTGTTTCGAGGCCGTTGAGCTGCACCGTTGCCGCGGCCGCGAGCCCGGGGAATGCGGAACACGACAGACCCACCAGCAGTATCGTGAGTGATTTCACCGGCAGCCCGCCTGCCCCGGCTGGGGGCGGTTTCCAGGCAGCGGATCGAGACGGTCCAGCGGAACGCGATCGGGCTCGACCAGACCCAGACACAGATGGTCCAGAGCAGGCTCCACGAGCCTTGCCGGCCACAGCGCCGTCCTGAGCAGTTGCTGGTGCTCGGCTAGAAAGCCGGTCGGTGTGAGTCCGCGCACGCGGGCGGCGACGCGCTGCGGATCACCGCCACCCCAGGGGTCACCCAGCACAGCGGATTGTGACTTCAGCTCGAGATCGATCGAGTCGAACGGTTGCGGGGCACCTGCAGCCGTGGAGAGAGAGACGTTGAGCACGACCGAGTGATGAGCTGCTGGATTGAGGGTGAAGTCGGCGCCGAGGAAACCACCGACGACTCTCAGTGGCTCGACCAGCGCCGTCTGCAGCTCTGCCGCCCGGCCTGGTGGCGGACCTGCGAGCACGACGGCGTTGATCGCATCCTCGTCTGCAACGAGCGAACGGCCGGTGTGAGGGTCTACTGCACCCGGGTCGTCGAAATGCCAACGCCGCAGATGGGCCTTGCGCGCCACCTCGGCTTGCGGAAAACCGCCAAAGGCAGAGGAATAGGCGACCTCGCGTGCAGCGGAAATGGTTTGGCGCTGCACCGCCTGGAAGCGGTAGAGCCACGGCATGGCGAAGAGCAAGGGTGCAAGCGCCAGCAGCGCGATGGCCATTTCCGTCATGGCCTGCCCCCGCTGCCCGCCAATGCCTGCGCGCGTGCTCATGGCAGCACCAGGTACGGGTCCGAAAGGATGCCCATGCCGGCTGCCGCGGTCGCGCGTGTTGTTGCGTCGGTGGGCACGAGCCGCGCCTGCCAGTAAGGGTTGAAGAGGCTGGGCCACTCCCGTCGACCGTCGGCGCGCTGCACGGGCCGCCGGAAATGGACGTCGGCCGCGGCGACGGCGTGCAGGGCCTCATCTGTGGTGTCGAGCGAGGTGCCGTGGCCTGTGCCCAGTGGATCCTCGATCGAGCGCACCGCGAGGAGACTGTCGACGGTCTCGAGTTTCGAGGCCGGGAGCTTGAGCGCCACGCTGTAGATCGCTCGCAGGTCCTCCCGCCTCGCGGGTCTGACGACATCGCGGATTTCCGGCAGACCGGCATAGCCCTGTCGTGGCCGCAACATGCCCTGGGCGAGTCGCGAGGCGCGCGGGTTGTCGCGCCAACTGCCGCCGTGCAGCCCCCGGGTTGCCTGCGCACGGCTTTGCTGTTCCGCGGCACCCCAGCCGACAGGAACCTCGCGAGAGCCGAACAAGAGGTCGAAGTGGATGGACAGCGTATCCATCCCACGCCATGCGTACTGGCCGATCATGTCGGTGCCACCACGCTTGGTGATGTCAACCAAGGGTACGCCCGTCAACAGGTCTGCGCGTCGGTTGGCTGAAAAGCCGTCGCGCGAGTCTTCAACCAGGGACTTGAAGCGGTTGAGTTCGGTGCCGCGCCGGTAGCGGTCGGTCATTGATCGCTGCCATGTCAGCGCATTGCGCGCCTGCATGACACGCGTACCGGCTTGCAGTTCCGCCCTGGGCTCGGTCTGCCGGGCTACCGGCAGCACCAGTTCCGCAGCGCCTACCAGGGCCTGCTGGTTCGCGAGCGCCTGCGCATTCGCCAGCACTTGCGTGTTCCATTGGCTCAGTGCGACTTCCATCGGCGGCAAGGTCACCTGCAGACCCTGGTCGACGTGGCGCCAGGTTTCGGCCAATCGGAGCATCGCCTCACCCAGATAGGGCACCCAGCCGGTGACCAGGGCGTTGTTGTCCAAGGTCTTGCCCAGGTAGCTTGACCAGGAACGCAGGCTGACGAGCTGCGCGATGGCGACCTCGTTGGCTACGATGCCGCGGTTCAGGTAGCTCTGGTAATTGAGGGCGCGCGCCTCCCAGACGGCGGCGCTGAAGGCAGCCGCGTCCGCGGCATCCTGCAAGCGCCGCTTGTCGTTGATGACGGTGCCTGCGTTGAGGACCCACAATGCCGCAAGCAGCAGCGGAGCCATGAACGCCATCGCCGCCAGCAATGCCTGCCCGGTCTGCGCGCGCCGGTCCATCACTGGACCTGGTCGAAGTTGTCGAGCTGCACGCTGCGACCCGCCTGGCTCTCGGCCTCGCTGCCACCATCGGTGGCCTCGGCGCGGGCCGTGCTGGTGCTCTTGCCGGCCAGGGACTGCGCCGTCACAGCCATCTGGCCACGCAGGGTCTTGCCGAAGGCCGTGTAGACACCGATGGCCGCGATGGCGACCAAGGCGACGATGATGATGTATTCGGTCATGCCCTGACCGCGCTGTCTTGTGGGAGTGGACATCTGCTCAGCCTCCTGTGGTTGGGTACGGTTCCATTGCACCCCATGCCACTGAAGGGCGGACGCGCCTAAACGGGTGTCTTCGGGGCATAATCAGGTTCTCGCGTGACGGAGAGCCCTCGTGCGCCTCAAGGCCCTGCTGAACATCCTGATCGTCGCGTTTTCCTTGCCCGCTGCGACCGCTGATCTGGCAACGCAGGCCGGCGGGCGGTTGCTGGTCCGCTGGCGGGCCGAGGCCACGACGGCTGCAGCCCGGCAGGCGCAAGCACAAGTGCTGGAGGACGCCGGCCGGGAGATACAACAGCTCCTGCGCAGTGGGCGTCGCGTGACGCCGACGCTGCAGGTGTACGAGATGGACCAGCAGGTGTCCGCCGCCGAACTCAATCGCGTGATGGCGCGACTTGAGTCGGATCCGCAGGTGCTGTGGGTCGCGCCGGACCGTAGAGTGCGCGCCCACGCCTACACGCCGGACGATCCGCGCTACGCGGGCCAGTGGTACCTGCAGGACCAGCAGCTGGCCGGCATCCGGGCAAACCGTGCCTGGGACCTGTCGCGCGGCGGCATCCCGGGTGCTGGCGTCGTGGTGGCGGTACTCGACACCGGCGTCCGCTTCGATCATCCGGATCTCGCCGCTGCGGCAGCGGGTGGAAAGTTGTTGCCCGGCTATGACTTCGTCTCGTCGGACCGGGCAGGCGTGTTTGCCACCGCCAATGACGGCAACGGCTGGGATGCCGATGCGAGCGATCCGGGTGATTTCCTGAGTGCTGCTGACCTCGACAGCGACATCTTCCGCAACAAGAAGTGTGGCGGTGGGGACGACGAGGACCAGCCGACGCTCAGCAGCTGGCATGGAACACGGGTCGCGGGCATGGTGGGTGCAGCCACCGACAATGGCGTGGGCATCAGTGGTGCCGGCTTCCAGGCACGCGTGCTGCCGGTGCGCGTCTTGGGAAAATGTGGCGGATTCGATTCCGACGTGCTGGCAGGCATGTATTGGGCGGCCGGTCTGTCGATCCCGACCGCCCTGCTTGAGGGCACGCCGCCGGCCAATCCCACGCCGGCGCGGATCATCAACATGAGCCTGGGCGGCGAAGGCGCCTGTTCCGCTGCTTATGCAGAGGCAGTCCGCGAAATCACGGCTGCAGGGGTACTGGTCGTTGCGTCGGCAGGAAACGATGGCACGTCGGTTGATTCGCCTGCCAACTGTACCGGCGCCATGGCAGTGGCCGGCGTGCGTCATATCGGCACCAAGGTCGGCTTCAGCAACCTCGGCGCCGAGGTGGCGATCAGCGCGCCCGGCGGCAATTGCGTGTTGATCGGTGCCGGCGACCCCTGCCTGTTTTCCCTCGACACGACCACCGACGCAGGGAGCCAGGGCCCCGTCGCTGCGGGGTATACCGACCAGTTCGACATCAACGTCGGCACGAGTTTTGCGGCGCCCCTGGTCGCGGCGACGGCGGCACTGATGCGCGCCGTCAATCCGGCGCTTGCGCCAGTCCAACTGGTGCAGCGCATCAAGGTCGGCGCGATGCCTTTTCCGACAACCAGCACGACCGTCCCGGCACCGCCCCAATGCCAGTCACCGCTCGTCGTGACCGAGCCACAGGTCAGCGAATGTCTTTGCACGACGCTGGTCTGTGGTGCGGGCCTGCTGGATGCCGAGGCGGCCGTCCGCGATGCCCTGCGACCCGCAGCGTTGGCCGTGTTCACCGGGCTGCCAAGCCCTGGACGCAGCCTCACCTTGGACGGGAGCGCCAGTGCTGCCTCCAACGGCCGACGCTTGGTCAACTATGCCTGGAGTGTCGTCGAGGTCTCCGGGGGGGCAGGCCAGCCTGCCTTCGCGGATCCCGGAGCCGCCATCACGACGGTGCTTTCCCCTTCGCTGGGCAGCTATCTGCTGCGACTCACCGTCACGGATGACACGGGTGCCACGGACACCACGGACATCACCATCCGTGCCGCCAACAGCGGCAGTGGCGGTGGATCCACTGCCTCTCCGCCGGCCGCCTCCGGCGGCGGTGGTGGAAGCACGACGCCGTTGCTGGCGTGGGGGCTTGCCCTGCTTGCCGTCCTGCGCTGGGTGTCACATGGCCGACTTCGAATCAAGGCATAATCCTGTCTGACCTGGCTTCAAGGACCCGCTCCTCCCATGGATCTGCTGCAGGCCCTGATCCTCGGGCTGGTCGAAGGCATCACGGAATATCTGCCGGTGAGTTCCACCGGGCACCTGCTGATGGCGCAGCGCCTGTTGGGTATCCCGGTGGATGCGGCGTCCAACGGTTACGCCATTGCGATCCAGTCGGGCGCCATACTCGCGGTGTTGGGCGTCTACCACCAGCGCATCGGCTTCGTGACGGCCGGTGTCCTCCGCGGCGATGGCAGTGCACTGCGTCTGGCGCTGTGCGTGCTGCTGGCCTTCCTGCCGGCGGCTGCAGTCGGCGTGGTGTTCGAGGCCTGGATCGAATCCCACCTGTTTGGTCGCACTCCCATCATTGCGGCGTGGTTGGCCGGCGCGCTGGCCATCGTCCTGTTGGGCAACTGGGTGGAGCGGCGCCGTGAGGGCCTGGACGTCCTGCACCTGAGCTATCGTGCGGCACTGTTGATCGGACTGTTGCAGTGCGTGGCCATGTGGCCGGGCACCAGTCGCAGCCTGGTGACCATCCTCGCCGGCTTGCTGGTCGGACTGTCACTGGCCGCTGCGGTTGAATTTGCCTTTCTGCTCGGCCTGCTGACGCTGACGGCAGCGACGGTCTACACGGCCCTGCAGGGCGGCGATGCCATGATCGCTGCCTACGGCTGGCCGGTGTTGCTGGCCGGCTTCTTTGCGGCGTGGCTGTCCGCAGCCCTGGCCGTGAAGTGGATGGTGGGCTGGCTCAATACGCACGGCCTGCTGCTGTTTGCCGGCTGGCGTGTTGCCGCGGCCGGTGCGGCCCTGTTGCTGCTCCCCGCGGGCTGAGGGCTCCGCCACGGCCGTCTCGCGCACGCTGCCGCTGGTCGTGGCCAGCGCGTTGTTCATGGAGAACCTTGACAGCAGCATCCTTGCCACGGCATTGCCGGAAGTGGCACGGTCGCTGGCCGTCTCGCCGTTGCACCTGAGCCTCGCCCTGTCTGCCTACCTGCTTGGGCTGGCGGCCCTCGTACCCGCCAGTGGCTGGCTCGCGGACCGGTACGGTGCGCGGCGGTTGTTCCGTCTGGCCATCGTGGTGTTCACGGTCGCTTCCGCCGCCTGTGGTTTTGCGACAGAGGTGTGGCAACTGGTGCTGGGCCGCCTGTTGCAGGGTGTCGGCGGTGCCATGATGGTGCCCGTGGGCCGGCTGATCCTGTTGCGGCGCATTCCCAAGCACGAGTTGGTCTCCGCCATGGCCTGGATCACCGTGCCGGCGCTTGTTGCACCCATGATCGCGCCACCATTGGGGGGACTCATCGCCACTTATGGCTCCTGGCGCTGGATCTTCTGGCTGAACCTGCCGCTCGGCGTCCTCGCCTGGTGGCTTGCAGGCCGCCACATTCCCCCTGAAGCACCGCAGCCGGGTCCCACGCTGGATTGGCAGGCGGTGTTGCAGCTGGGCCTGGGGCTGACACTCCTGCTGCTGGGCGTCGAGACGCTGGGGAAAGGCATGCTGCCCGGTTGGGCAGTCATCGCGCTGTTCGCGGGCGCTGCTGCTGCGTTCATGGGCTTCCTGCAGCGCTCGCGGCGTCCAGGTCACCGTGCCTTGCTGCCACTGCAGTTGTGGCACCTGCCGACCTTCCGCGCGTCATTGGCGGGAGGCAATGTGTTCAGGGCCGCAGTCGGCGCTTCGAGCCTGCTGTTGCCGCTCATGTTGCAGACGGGCTTCGGAATGACTGCTGCCGAGTCGGGACTGCTGACCTGCGGCGGCGCCATGGGGGCGCTGGCGATGCGCACCCAGGCCGCAACGATCGTGCGCCGGTTCGGTTTCCGGCAAGTGCTGTGCATCGACGCGGTTGCCTCCGCAGCGCTGTTGTGCAGCATGGCCCTGAGCGGACCGCAGACGCCACGCGTGCTGCTGTTCGCCCTGTTCTTCGCCGTGGGTGTGACGCGCTCGATACTGTTCACGAGCGTGAACACCATGGGTTATGCCGACGTGTCCGAGCGCGACATGAGCGGTGCCACCAGCCTGGCGGCCACGGTACAGCAGGTCGCCACGATGCTCGGCATCGCGCTGGCGTCGGTGGTGTTGCAGATGCTGGTGGTCGCGCGCGGCTTGCAGACTCCCGGAGTCGGGGAATTCCGTGCCGCGTGGGTATTGGTGGGACTGCTGTCCCTCGCGTCGCTCTACTGGTTCAGGCAACTGCCGGCGGATGCCGGCAGCAGCGTGAGCGGCCATCGCGGCCACCCGGCAGGGTAAGGCGCAAGGCCTCAGGATTCGGTGATGAACTTCGTCACCAGGCAGGCCTCCAGGCCTTCGATGCCCTCTTCCGATCCATGGCCGCTTTCCTTGACGCCGCCAAACGGCGCCTCGGGAACCGCGATGGTGAAACTGTTGATCCCGACCATGCCGGCCTCGATCCGCTCACCCAGCAGGTTCACGCGGCGCGAATCGCGCGTGAAGGCATAGGCCGCCAGTCCGTAAGGCAGGCGGTTGGCAGCGGTGATGGCGTCATCGAGATCGCGGAACTTGTTGATGAGCGCAATGGGCCCGAAGGGTTCCTCGTTCATGATGCGGGCCGTTTCCGGTACATCGGACAACACGGTGGGCGCATAGAAAAGCCCCGGTCCCGCGATGCGCTCGCCCCCGGTCTGCAAGTGCGCACCCTGCTTCAAGGCATCGGCCACGAGTGCCTCGACGGCGGGCAAGCGCCGCGCGTGGGCCAACGGCCCCATCCGGTGGGCCTCATCCAGCCCGTTGCCGACGGGGATCCGCGCGGCACGTTCTGCGAACCCCGCGACGAAGCGTTCGTGGATCGAGGCCTGCACGTAGAAACGTGTGGGCGAGACACAGACCTGGCCGGCATTGCGGTATTTGGCGGCCACCGCAAGATCGAGCACGGCGTCAAGATCGACGTCGTCGAACACCAGGACCGGCGCATGGCCGCCCAGTTCCATGGTGCTGCGCTTCATGCCCTGCGCGCAGAGTGCAGCCAACTGCTTGCCGACCACTGTCGACCCCGTGAAGGACATCGCGCGGATCACTGGCGAACGCAGCAGCTGCGCCGACACCTGTGCGGGTACGCCAAAGACGATGTTCATGGCGCCGGCCGGCACACCGGCGTCCAGCAGCGCCTGCGCCACCAGCATGGCAGAACCCGGCGACTCCTCGGCGGGCTTGACGATGCAGCTGCACCCGGCGCCAAGCGCAGCGCCCAGCTTGCGGGACGGATTGCCGATGGGGAAGTTCCACGGTGCAAAGCCGGCCACCGGTCCGACCGGCTCCTTGACCACCGTCATGCGGACACCCGGCGTGCGTTGGGGCAGCACCCGTCCGTAGGCACGGCGGCCTTCCTCCGCGTACCACGTGAAGATCTCTGCGGCGATGGCCGCTTCGATCCGTGTTTCGTGAAGCGTCTTGCCCATCTCCTGGGTGGCGATCCGCGCAATCTCTTCGCTGCGCTCGCGGATGAGTTCGGCGGCCCTGTGCAGGATCCGTCCGCGTTGCGCCGGTTGCAGCGCCCGCCAGACCGGCCAGGCCCGTTCGGCTGCCGCAAGGGCGCGGTCCAGATCCTCCGGCGTGGCGAGCGGCACCTGCCCGATGACATCCCCGGTGGCGGGGTTGACCACGTCCTGGACGGCCCGGCCGCCACCGCAGATCCATTCGCCGTCGATCAACATCGCGGGCGTCGGGTAGGGCATCATTCGGCTCCTCTGGCGGATTCAAGACGGGGATTGCATGGTAACCAAGCCCGAATACCTGCGCATCGCGACCGAGGAGGCCTTCGCGCCCGCCTACGTCCTGAAGATGTACCAGGAACTCGCTGCCGATGCGGCCTACGATGACCCGGGCTACAAGAGCCTCTGGGGTTTCTATGCCAACAGCCCCAGCGAGCGGGCGCGCTTCATCATGGAGGGCCTCGCCGACCTGGGGGACCTGCGTCTGGCGCACATGGACGCGGCGGGCATCGACCGGCAGATCATCGCCCTGACATCGCCGGGCGTGCAGTGCTTCGATGCCGCCACGGGTACGCGTCTGGCCACCGAGACCAACGACATCCTTGCCGACGCCTGCCGGCGTCATCCGGACCGGTTCACCGGCATGGCCGCCGTTGCGCCGCAGGACGTTGCAGGCGCCGTGAAGGAAATGGAGCGGGCGGTCCGCACGCTCGACATGCGGGCCGTCATCCTCAACGGCCATACCCGTGGCGAATACCACGACATGCCGAAGTTCTGGCCGCTGTTCGAGGCCGCTGAAGCCTTGGGCGTGCCGATCTACCTGCATCCGAACTCGCCGCCCAAACAGATGATCGAGCCCTTCCTCGAAGCCGGTCTTGACGGGGCCGTGTATGGCTTCGGCGTGGACACCGGCCTGCACATGCTGCGCATCATCTGCGCCGGCGTCTTCGACCGCTTCCCGAAACTGCAGTTCATCATCGGTCATGCGGGCGAGGCGCTGCCCTTCTGGCTTTACCGGCTGGATTACATGCACGGCGCCACGATCCGCTCGAGGCGCTATCCGCAGATGAAGGCGCTGGACCATCCCATCAGCCACTACCTGCGGCACAACGTCCACATCACCAACAGCGGCGTGGCCTGGCAACCGGCGATCGAGTTCTGCCAGCGCATCATTGGCGCGGACCGCGTGATGTACGCGATGGACTATCCCTACCAGTACGTGCCGGATGAAGTCGGATTCTGCGATGCGATGACGATTCCGGACGCGGACAAGAAGCGATTCTTCCAGTCCAACGCCGAGCGCGTGTTCCGCCTCGTCGACTGAACCACCCCAAGCCCACGGAGCCCCCAGCATGAGCAAGCACGTCTGCGTCCGCGAGATCCCACGTCCTGCCCCGGAAGTCTGCACAGCCCTGGCGAGCCATGGTGTCGCCACTGTCCACGAGGCACAGGGTCGCACGGGCCTGCTGGCCTCGTACATGCGGCCCATCTACAGCGGCAAGTCCATTGCCGGCCCGGCGGTCACGGTGTCTTCCCCGCCGGGAGACAACTGGATGCTCCACGTCGCCGTCGAGGTCTGCAAGCCGGGCGACATCCTGGTCGTCGCGCCGACCTCGCCCTGCGTGGATGGCTACTTCGGCGACCTGCTGGCCACCTCACTGCAGGCGCGTGGCGTGCAAGCCCTCATCATCGATGCCGGCGTCCGTGACGTGGCCACGCTCAAGGAGATGGACTTCCCCGTGTGGAGCAAGGCCATCTACGCGCAGGGCACGATCAAGGCCAGCCTGGGTTCGGTCAACATTCCCGTGATCTGCGCGGCCCAGGCCATCAACCCGGGCGATGTCATCGTGGCCGACGACGACGGTGTCTGCGTCGTGCGCTGCGCCGAAGCGTCGACCGTGGCCGATGCGGCTGCCAAGCGCGTCGCCAACGAGGAGAGCAAGCGCAAGCGGCTCGCCGCCGGCGAGCTGGGCATGGACATCTACGGCTTCCGCGAGAAGCTGGCCGAGCTCGGCCTGAAGTACATCTGAGACCGTTCCGGAGTCCGGCGGCAGATGATCGGCATCGGGCTGGACTTCGGGACCTCCAATTCCACTGCCGCCTGGTTCGACGGGCGGCAGGTGCATCTGGTCCGGCTCGAGCGTGACGGGCCGGTCCTTCCCACGGCGCTGCACCTGGACCGGGAATTCCATGCGCTGACAGGCCAGGACGCGATCGACCGCTATATCGACGAGAACCGCGGCCGCCGCGTCGAGATGGTGGCCGAGGTGATCGGCGAAGCGGCCAGCGGCATCACGGGCAGCGAATCTGGCGAGGACATCACCAGCCGCCTGCAGACGCAGCGCAACCTGGTGTTCGGGCCACTGACCGATCGCGGCCAGCCGGGTCGTCTGTTCCACGGTCTCAAACGCCTCCTGGGCGATCCGGCGCTGGAGCGCGTTCCGGTGTTTGGCCGCCAGTTCCGTCTGGTGGCCCTCATCACGCCGATCCTGTTGCGCATGCGTCAGGCCATCGAGGCAGATGCCGGGCACCCTGCCCTGCCCGTGATGGCCGGGCGTCCAGTGCATTTCGAGGGCAGTGGCCAACACAACGATGCGCTTGCCCAGGGGCGCCTTGCCGAGGCCTTCGGGCATGCAGGCCTGCAGGGGCTTGCCTTCCGCGAGGAACCCATTGGCGCCACGCTCAGCTACCTGCATCAGGCACGGCCACAGCGGCCGGGGCTTGCACTCACGGTGGACTTCGGCGGCGGCACGCTCGATCTGGCCGTGGTGCACCATGACGGAGACCGGTTCGAGGTGCTGGGCACCGCTGGCCTGGCGTTGGGCGGCGACAAGATCGATCAATTGATTTTTGCCCGGCTCCTGTTTCCGGAACTGGGCAAGGGCGAGCGGTGGCGCCGTGTGGTGGATGGCAGCGTGATAGACACGGTGTTCCCGTTCGAGGAATACGAGACCGCGCTGTTGCACTGGCCGATCACACATACGCTCAACCAGAACCGCACCAAGTCGATGCTGGTGGACCGCATGGCGCAGCCGGACCTTGCCGCGGAGAAGTTCCGCCGGCTGCACGATCTGGTCTGCTTCAACGAGGGTTACACCTGCTTCCGCGCGATCCGTCGTGCCAAGGTGGCACTGTCCTCGCTCGAGGCCACGGACATCGACATTCCCGAACTGAACCTGCGGGTGCCCTTCACGCGCGCCCGGTTCGACGCCTTGCTGGCCGGGCCGTTGCTGCAGACACGCGAGTTGGTGACGGGCCTGCTCGACCGCCTGCAGTTGCCCGCGACGGCCATCGACACCGTGATCCGCACAGGCGGCACCTCGCAGATCGTCGCCGTTCGGCAGCTGCTCGAGGACCTGTTCCCCGGCAGGGTGGTTGCCCACGACCCGTTCACCTCGGTGGCCGCCGGTCTCGCGATCGCCAGTTACAGGCAACAACGTGGCGGCTGAGCCGGTCGGCAGACCTCAGCCTGCGGCACGCAGGTGCGTACTGGCCACCAGGGGCAGGATGTCCGTGTAACGCGGCGTTTCGGCCATGAGCTTCATGCCGACTGCGCGCCCGGCCGCCATCATCGCAGCCGCATCACGCGGGTACAGGTTGATGGTGGCTGCGAAGGGCAAGGCTCCGCCGCCCTGCGCCGCCACGCCCTTGAGGACCTCCATGCGGCGGACGCTGTCGCCATAGGCTTCTGCCATCAGCGGCAGGACATGGGCGGCGTAGTACTGTGTGTCAAAGCGCTTGCCCTCCGCCGCGGCGTAGAGGAAGGTCGTGCAATCAGCGCCCGGCGCGATCGCGCTGGTGTCTTCTCCCTGCGCCGCGACGACCTGGTCGTACTGCACGAACGGTTCGCCACGCGTGACCTTCGCCAGATCGTCGGCGATCGACTTCCCATGCTCGCCGGTGACGGTGCCAAACGCCTGGATGTCGTTGATGTACAGGCTGATGATCCCGGAGACCGGTGGCACCATCTTGCGGTCGCGGGACCGCGGCGCCATGCGCAGGTCGATGCGGCCGACCGCGCTGCCATAGAGGCGGCGCAGCAACGGGAGGTGGGCTGTCTGGAAATGCTCCACGTCGAAGCGCACGTTCTTGAGGTAGACCATCGACAGGCAGAGCGCGCCGGGCAGGTTGGCGGCTGCGGCGGCCACCGGCAGCCGCTCTGCTGCGGCCAGCAGTGCCAGAACACCCATGCCTTGCAGGCAGCGCCTGCGGCCACTGTTCGCAAGTTCCATCTGTTCCCCCCGTGTATTGTCCCGCGGCCCTGCCGCGCTCTGGTCAGGCGTGGCGTTCCAGGTGCGCCTTCAGGCGCGGATAGACGCGATATGCGTTGCCCTCGAAGATCCGCTGCTTGTCGGCGTCCGGCAACGCGGAAGCCTCGATGTAACGCTTGGTGTCGTCGTAGTTGAAGCCCGTCGTCGGATCGATGCCGCGCACGGCGCCGACCATCTCTGATCCAAACAGGATATTTTCGACCGGGATCACCTTGAGCAGCAGGTCGATGCCCGGCTGGTGGTAGACGCAGGTGTCGAAGAACACGTTGTTCATCACGTGCGTGTCCAGTGGCGGGCGCTTCATGTCCTGCGCCAGGCCACGGTAGCGCCCCCAGTGGTAAGGCACGGCACCGCCGCCGTGCGGGATGATCAGCCGCAGCGACGGGAAGTCCTTGAAGAGGTCGCCCTGGATGAACTGCATGAAGGCCGTGGTGTCGGCGTTGATGTAGTGCGCGCCAGTGGCATGGAAATTGTGGTTGCAGGACGAACTCACATGCACCATCGCCGGCATGTCGAGTTCGCAGAGCTTCTCGTAGATCGGGTACCAGTAGCGGTCTGTCAGCGGCGGTGCCGTCCAGTGGCCGCCCGACGGGTCAGGGTTCAGGTTCGCGCCAATGAAACCCATCTGCGCGCAGCGCTCGAGTTCCCGGACGCTGCCGGCCAGCGCGGCACCCGGTGACTGCGGCAGCATGCAGACGCCCACGAAGTTCCTCGGGTATAGGCCGACGACACGCTCGATCAGGTCGTTGTTGATCTGCGACCACTCGAGGCTGGTGGCCTCCACGCCGATGTGGTGCGCCATCGTCGACGCGCGGGGCGAGAATACGGTGAGATCCGAGCCGCGCTCACGCTGCAGCTTCAGCTGGGCCTTCTCCAGGCTGTCGCGGATCTGGTCATCGCTGATCTTCAGCGACTCCCGCGAGGGCGTCTGCACCGGATCCTTGAGGGCGGCGATCTGCGCATCGCGGAAGTCCGTGAGGGACTGGGGGGCAGTGGTGTAGTGGCCGTGGCAGTCGATGATCATGGGACGAGGTTCCGGAAGACGGGCGGGCGTGCCCAGCAGGTACGGAATGATAACCGAGCAGGACCCGGTGTAACCTTCCCGCCCATGGACAAGCCCTTGGAAAGCCGCCCGCTGGGGCGCGGTCCGGCCACCGTCACGGCCATCGGTTTCGGGTGCATGGGCCTGGTCGGCTGGTACGGGACGCGCGACGACGTCGAGTCGGCGGCCACCCTTGGCGCGGCCGTGGAAGCCGGAATCACCCATTTCGACACGGCGGCGAGCTACCAGCTGGGAGAGAACGAGAAGTTCATCGGCCCGCTGCTCAAACCCTGGCGCGACCGTCTCGTGCTGGCGACCAAGTGCGGCCTGGCGCGCGGTCCGGACGGCAGCGCCATCGCCGACAACCATCCGGACAGCATCCGCCAGTCACTCGAGGCCAGCCTGCAGCGTCTCGGGGTGGACCATGTCGACCTGCTCTACCTGCATCGCATCGACCGACGCGTGCCCATCGAGGAGTCGGTCGGCGCGATGGCGGAACTCGTCAAGGCCGGCAAGATCGGCGCCATCGGCCTGTCGGAGTGCAGCGTCGCCACGCTGCGGCGGGCCGCGGCCGTGTACCCGGTCGCGGCCGTGCAGAGTGAATATTCGCTGTGGTCCCGCGACCCGGAGGGCGGCATGCTGCAGGCCTGCCGTGAGCTGGGAACGACTTTCGTGGCTTACAGCCCTCTCGGACGCGGTTTCCTCGCCGGCAATTTCCGCCGCCTCGAGGACCTGCCCGCGACTGACCACCGCCGCAGCCAGCCCCGGCTGCAGCCGGGCAACGTGGATCGCAACGATGCCCTCGTGGGGCGACTGCAGCAGGTCGCCACCCACCTTGGGGCCACGCCCGCGCAGGTCGCCATCGCCTGGGTGCTGTCGCGGGGCTCCCATGTGGTCACCATCCCGGGCATGAAGACGCGCGCCCACTTGCAGGACAACATCGCTGCCGGCCGGCTCAGGCTGGACGCTGGCACAGTCGCTGCCCTCGACGGTCTGGCCAACGAGGTCGCCGGCGAGCGTCACCCCCCTGCCATGATGAAGATCATCGACCGCGAGGACTGACACATGCGTATCGCTTTGACGGGCGCGACGGGGCGTCTGGGTCGGGTTGTCCGCGAGGGTCTGCTGTCCGCGGGCTACGTGCTGGCCAGCAACGACATCAAGGGTGAGCCGCCGGCGCCGCATGAGCGCGACAGCTTCCGCCGGGGCGACCTCAAGGACCCCGCCGTGGTGGATGAGCTGCTCCAGGGCGCCCGCGCGGTCGTGCACCTGGCGGCGACCGTGCGTGACCCTTCGTTTGCGGAGGTCATCGACAACAACCACCATGCCCTGTACCAGCTCTACGAGGGCGCGCGCCGGCAGCGTGTGGGCCGCGTGGTGTTTGCCAGTTCCAACCATGCCTTCGGCCTGCATCCCGTCGGTGAAAAGCTGCGCCTTGATGCCCCCTACGGCGGCGACTGCTTCTATGGGCTGTCGAAGATCTGGGGCGAGCAACTCGGCCGGATGTACTGGGAGAAGCACGGCATCGAGACCGTGGCGTTGCGGATCGGCACCTTCATGGATGGGCCGCCCCGCAACGAACGTGAGCTGGCCACCTGGCTGGGCCGCGAAGACCTGCTGCAACTGGTGACGCGCGCCATCGAGGCGCCACCGGGCGTGGGTTTTGCGCCGGTCTGGGGCGTGTCGGCCAACACACGCAACTACTACGACCTGACCGAGGGCAATGCCATCGGCTACGCACCGGTGCAGGATGCCGAGCTCTGGGCGTTCGAGGTGCTGTCGAGACCCGCGGCTGCAGACCCGGTGGCCGCGCGCTACCAGGGTGGCAGCTTCCTGATGTTCGACTACACCCCGGAAGACCAGCGTCCCCGCCAGCCCTGAGGCTGGCGGGTCGGCCTGCGCCGCGGCAGGGCGCTGGCGTTCAGGCCAGCGACCGCTCGATGGCGTCGAGCGCGCGCATCGACGGCAGCACCTGCCGCACACTGGCATTGGGCTCCCGTCCCTCGCGGATCGCCGCGAAGAACTCGCGGTCCTGCAACTCGATGCCGTTCATCGACACGTCGACCTTCGAGACGTCGATCTGGTTGCCCTTGCCGTCGAACAGATCGTCGTAGCGGCAGATGTAGGTGCCGTTGTCGCAGATGTAGCGGAAGAACGTGCCCAGCGGTCCGTCGTTGTTGAACGACAGCGACAGCGTGCAGACCGCACCGCCCGGCACCTTCATCTGGATGCTCATGTCCATGGCGATGCCCAGCTCCGGATGGAACGGACCTTGGACGCCGCGCGCCACCGAAATTTCCTCGCCCGTCTGGTAGGCGAACAGGTCGACGGTGTGGCAGGCATGGTGCCACAGCAGGTGGTCGGTCCAGCTGCGCGGCTTGCCCAGCGCGTTCATGTTGGTGCGGCGGAAGAAGTAGGTCTGCACGTCCATCTGCAGCACCTTCAATTCACCGGCCTTGATGCGGTTGTGCACCCACTGGTGGCTGGGGTTGAAGCGGCGCGTATGGCCCGCCATGGCGATGAGACCGGTCTCGGCCTGCACCTTCGCCACTTCCTCCGCATCTTTCAGGCTGTCCGCCATCGGGATCTCGACCTGCACGTGCTTGCCGGCGCGCAGGCACTGGATGGACTGGGATGCATGCATCTGCGTCGGGGTGGCGAGGATCATCGCCTCAAGGCCAGGCTGTTTCAGGCTCTCGGCGAGGTCGCCCGTGTAATGCGGAATCTTGAAACGTTCTGCCACCTCGCGGGTGGTCTGCTGGTTGCCGCCGGTCAGCGTGATGACCTCGATGCCGGGGATGTTCTGGATGGCTTCCAGGTGCTTGATGCCGAACGCACCTTGGCCGGCGAGACCCACTTTCATGACAGCTCCTTCGCGAGGTTTTCGAGGTAATTCCTGAACCTGTTATCTTAGCGGCCGGCCCGGCCGGTGGCCATGCGCGAGCCTGCCCATGATCGATTACAGCGCCCCTTACACCCTCACCATCGGCGGCCAAGGCGTGGCCAGCAGTGCGGCGCTTGAGGTGGTCAACCCCGCCTCGGGCGTTGTCTTCGCGCACTGCCCGTCGGCCGGTGCCGCTGAGCTGGATGCGGCCGTCGCTGCGGCGCGCGCTGCACAACCGGCCTGGGCGGCGCTGGGTTTCGAGGCCCGGACCGCCTGCCTGGCACGGCTGGCCGAAGCCTTGACCGCTGAGGTGGAGCCCTTGGCCCGCCTGCTGGTGCAGGAGCAGGGCAAACCGCTGGGCCAGGCCCGCGACGAGGTGGGCCGCGCCGGCGCGCTTTCCATGGGCATGACGCGCATCCCCATCGACCCGGAAGTGCTCGTCGACGACGCGCAGCGTTACATCGAACTGCGCCATGTGCCGCTGGGCGTGGCCGGGATCATCACGCCCTGGAACGCCCCCATCAACCTGGCGATCGGCCCGCTGACGTCGGCGCTCTACACCGGCAATTGTGTGGTGCTGAAGCCCTCCCCGTTCACGCCGCTGTGCACGTTGCGCATCGGCGAGCTGGCCCGGTCGATTTTCCCGCCAGGCGTAGTGAACGTACTTGCTGGCGGCGACGAACTGGGCGCGCTGATGACGGCGCATCCGGGCATCGACAAGATTTCCTTCACGGGTTCGGTGGCGACCGGCAAGAAGGTGCTGGCCAGCGCGGCCGGTACGATCAAGCGCGTGACCCTTGAACTGGGCGGCAACGATGCCGCCATCGTGCTCGAAGATGCGGATGTGGCCGATGTGGCGAAAAAACTCTTCTTTGCCGCGACGGTGAACAGTGGCCAGGTGTGCATGGCCGTCAAGCGCATCTATGCGCATGAGGCCATCTACGACGCGCTCTGCGAGGCGCTGGCGGCCGAAGCACGCAAGGCAGCGGTCGGCGACGGAATGGCGGAGGGCACGGTGCTCGGCCCGATCCAGAACCGCAGGCAGTACGAGCGCGTCTGCGGCTTCATCGAAGATGTGCGCAAGGGCCCGGGTCGCATCATCGCGGGCGATGAACAGCCCTCCGGGCCCGGCTATTTCGTGAACCCGCTGGTCGTGGCGGAGCCCGGCGAGCACAGCCGCATCGTTGAGGAAGAGCAGTTCGGCCCGGTGATCCCGGTAATGAAGTTCAGCGACCCGGAAGACGCCCTGCGCCGCGCCAACGACACACGCTACGGCCTCTGCGGGTCGGTGTGGAGCCGCGATCTTGCGCGCGCCACGGCGCTCGCGTCGCGCTTGCAGGTCGGCACGGCCTGGGTCAACCAGCACCGGGTGACAATGGCCAACGTGCCCTTCGGTGGCGCCAAGGAATCCGGGCTGGGCCGCACCTATTCGAGGATCGGCCTGCTCGGTTACATGGAGCCGCGCGTCGTCAGCGTGCTCAAGGGCTGAAGCGCAGCCCTTGCGCCAGCGTCAATCTTCGGAAGGCTGGTGGCGCTCGATGAACTCTTCGAGCGCATCAAAGGCCTCGACCAGTTGCGCCTCGGTGGGGTCGTCGATGCCGCGCGCCGCAAAGTAGCCATCCAGGAAGCCGGCTTCGTAGTCGTCCAGCTCGTCGTCCATCTCTTCGGGCATGTCGTTCATCGCTGGGCCTCCTGTGGGGGCGCGGAGTGTGGCACACCGCGGGGAGTAATGGTGGGCCGTGACAGACTCGAACTGTCGACCAACTGGTTAAAAGCCAGCTGCTCTACCGACTGAGCTAACGGCCCGTGGGCGCGGATGATAGCGGATTCAGGACGCTGCGGCGTAACGGGTTGGATCCACGACGCCCGCTGCCGCGAATCCCTCGCGCCGCAGACGGCAGGAGTCGCAGCGACCACAGGCCTCGCCCTGCACGTTGGCCTGGTAGCAGGAGACCGTGGCCGAATAATCCACGCCCAGGCGCTGGCCTTCCAGGATGATCCGGGCCTTGCTCCAGTGCAGCAGCGGTGCCTGGACCGACAGCGGGCGTCCGTCGACGCCGGCCTTGGTGGCGACCCGCGCCAGGGACTGGAAAGCCTCGATGAAGGCGGGACGGCAGTCCGGGTAACCGGAGTAGTCCACGGCATTGACGCCGATGAACAGATCATCCGCCTCCACCACTTCAGCCCAGCCGAGTGCAAGGGCGAGCAGAAGCGTGTTCCGCGCCGGCACATAGGTGCTGGGAATGCCGGTTGACGGCGAGACGGGAACCGCCAATGCGGGGTCTGTCAGCGATGAGCCACCCACCTGCGCCAGGTCGACATGCATCTCGCGGTGCTCCACCGCGCCAAGCAGCACCGACTGCTGCGCGGCGGCACGAAGTTCGACCGCGTGGCGCTGGCCATAGCTCACGGCCAAGGTGTGGCAGCGATAGCCCTGCTCGCGGGCGATGGCGAGCACCGTGGCGGAGTCGAGTCCACCGGACAACAGGATGATGGCGTGCTTTTCCATGGTCATTTCCCCGGAGCATCGCCCCACAGGAACTTGTGCAACTGCACCTGGAAGCGGACCGGCAGGCGGTCAGCAAGGATCCAGTCGGCAAGATCCTGCGCCGCCAGCAGACCTTGGGCCGGGGAAAAAAGCACGGTGACCCCGGGCGCGAGACCGAGCCGCGGGAGCGTCTGGACCGCCCACTCGTAGTCCTCGCGGGAGCAGATCACGAACTTCACTTGGTCGGGCGCACGAAGGCTCGCAAATCCGTCCCAGAGGTTGCGGGCAACCTCGCCGGATGCCGGTGTCTTGACATCGACCACCTTGGTGACGCGCGGATCGACGCCAGCCCATGACACCGCACCGCTGGTCTCAAGGGACACGTCGTAGCCGGCATCGCACAGTGCTTGAAGCAGCGGGAGGCAGTTCTTCTGCGCCAGCGGTTCGCCGCCCGTGACGCAGACATGGGACAGTGCCAACCCGCGCACCCGGGCCAGGATGTCATCGAGACCGAGCCATTGGCCACCGCTGAAGGCATACGCGGTATCGCAGTAGCCACAACGCAGCGGGCAGCCCGTGAGGCGGACAAAGACCGTCGGGAATCCTGCCGCGGCAGCCTCTCCCTGCAGCGAGAAAAAGATTTCGGTGATGCGCAGGCGCGGGTGATCAGCGGCCATTGGCCGGCAACTTCTGCAGCCGTTCCGCTGCCAGGCGCGCAGCGTCGCTGCCCGGATGGCGGGCGACGACCTGCTGCAGCGTGGCCCGGCCGGCGGCCATCTGGCGCTGTTCCAGTTGGCTGTAGCCGAGCTTGAGCAGGGCGTCCGGCGCCTTGCGGGACTCGGGCCACTGCGCCACCACACGCTCGAAGGCCGCGGCGGCCTGCACATAGTCGCGCATCACGTAGTGGGCCTCGCCCAGCCAGTACTGCGTGTTGTCTGCCAGCTTGCCTTGCGGGTGGGCCTGAGCCAGAACGCGGAAGGCGACGACGGCACCGGCGTAATCGCCCCGCTTGAGCAGGTCGAAGGCGCTGGCGTAGAGGGCCTCCTCGTCGCTGCCCGTCGGCGCTCCGGCAACCGGCGCCTGCATTGCCGGGGCTTCGCGTGGAACGGCGGATTTGAGCTCTGCGAGCCGGCCTTCCAGGTCGGCGTACAGGTCACGCTGCTGCTTGCGCAGCGCGGCGTTGTCGTTCTGCAGTTCCTCGATGCGGCCGTTCAGCAGCCGCAACTGCGCCTGCAGGGCCTCGACCTGCTGCGCCAGCTGCATGAGGCTCTGGTTGTCGAGCACGCGATCGATGCGGGCAACGCGGGCGTCGAGTTCGTCGAGCTTCAGTTGCACAGGATCCGGCCCTTCGGGCACGGTTGCGCAGGCGCCCAGCAGCACAGACAGCAGCGGCAGCAGCAGGCGCTTGTTCACGGGGCAGCCTCAGTTGATGTAGACGATCTCGACCCGACGGTTGCGGGCGTAGGCCGATTCATCGCTGCCAGCCACGGCCGGACGCTCCTCGCCATAGCTCACCGTGGAGAGCTGCGAGTCACGGACGCCTTGCAGCGCCAGCGCCCGGCGCAACGTCTGTGCGCGCCGCTCGCCAAGGCCGATGTTGTACTCCCTCGAACCGCGTTCGTCGGTGTTGCCCTCGAGGCGGACCCGGACGCTGGCATTGCCGGCGAGGAAACGGCCATGGGCGGCCACCACGTCGATGTATTCGGGCCGGATTTCGGCGCTGTCGTAATCGAAGTAGATGACGCGCTGGGAACCCAGGTCGCCGGCCGAGGCCAAGGCCCCGGCGCCGCCGGATTCGGTGCCGACCACACCGGCGGAGACGACGTCCATGCCGCGGCTGTCCGCGCCCTCCTGGCCAGTCGTGGAGCCCGCGGCCTGCGGCACCGAGGAAGGACGGGTTTTCTGGCCCGTGCATGCCGCCAGGGCCAACGCCGCCGCAAGAACCCACACACTACGCACGCTGGTCATCTGTTGCACTCCCATGGACCCGATTATCGCACGGCCTCGCTGAATGGACCCCACACCGGATCGCGCACCTCGCCACGGTCCGACTGCAGCCGCTGCGTGACGACGCCATCGACCGAAACCGAAGCCAGAACGCCCTGCCCCCGCTCGCGACCTGCATAGATCAACTGCGCACCGTTCGGGGCATAGGCTGGTGATTCGTCAAGGGCACCGCGGGTCAGCACCTGAAGGCTGCCGCCGGCAACGTCCATCACCGCGATCCGGAATTGGCCACCGTCGCGCACCACCATGGCCAGTTGCCGCCCGTCCGGCGACACCCGCGGCCGTGCGGCGTAGGGCATGCCGAAACTGACGCGGCGCGGGCGTGCCGACGCCGCCACGTCGACCACATAGACCTGCGGATTGCCGGCCCGGTCCGACGTGAAGTACAGGCTGCGGCCGTCCGGAGACCAGACCGGCTCCGTGTCGATGGCAGGGTCGTTGGTGATCCGCGTCAGGCCCTGCGTGGCCAGGTCGAGCACATAGATCTCGAGGTTGCCTGAGCTTCCGCCCAACGTCAGTGCCAGCTGCCGGCCATCCGGCGAGAACGCCGGCGCGCCGTTGATGCCGGCCCGCGCCGACACCACGCGGCGCTCCCCCGTCCGCAGGCGTTGCACATAGACCGCCGAACTGCGGTTCTCGAACGATACGTAAGCGATCCACTCGCCGTCCGCCGACCAAGCGGGCGACATGATCGGTTGGCGTGACTCGAGGATCACCCGCACGTTCTCGCCGTCGGCATCGGCCACCAGCAACTGGTATCGCTGCTGCGGCGGCTGGCCATCGACCGAGACATAGGCGATGCGCGTGGCGAACGCGCCGCGGATGCCGGTGACGCGCTCGAAGACGCGGTCTGCCACGCGATGCGCACCGTGGCGCAGGCTGGCGGCCGTCGCGACCACGCGTTCCTCGAGGGCGATCTGGCCGGTCAGGACGTTCACCAGTTCGAACTCGACCTGCAACGCGTCGCCGGCCCCGGGAACAACCCGCCCGACCAGCACGAAGTCGTTGCGTGCCGCTTTCCAGTCCGCCACCTGCACGTCACGGGCCCGCGTTGGCAGCGACAGCATGTCGCGGCGCTCCATGAGGCGGAAGCGGCCGCTGGCCTGCAGGTCGCGCTGGACGATGGCGGCCACGTCGACGCCCCCGTCCTGGGGCACCGCCCGCGCGAAGGGCACGACGGCCATTGGCACTGGCTCGCTCACGCCGCGCGTGATGTCGATGGACAGCTGGGCCAGCGCCGCAGGCGCAGCCAGCGACAGCGCCAGAAACAGGCCCGCAAGGCGGCACAGGTTCATTCGGGAGTGTCCTCTTGCTGTGGCACTTATTGCTCAGGCCGGAATGTTACGACGAGGTTCCGCTCGAACAAGGCCGGATCCGCCGGCAAGGGCAAGGGCGAGGCCCGGTAGGCCGCGGCCTCGATCGACTGCCGCACGGCTTCATCGCCATTGCAGGCGCCCAGGCTGACGCCCACCACTTCGCCGCCTGGGATCTGGCGTATGCGCAGTTCGCACGAGAGTCCCGCCCTGGCGCTGGCCGGCCGGATCCAGGCGCGCTCGATGCGGTCACGGATGCGCGCCTGGTATTGGGCCAGCAGGCCGTTGGCCTGTGCGGCGCGCAAGCGTTCCTCGGCTGCCAGGCGATCGCGCAGTTCCGCTTCCTGCTGCCGCTGCAGCTGCGCCGCGCGCGCCTCGGCTTCAGCCTTCTCCCGCAGTGCCTGCTCATCGGCGCGCCGCCGGGCGGCCTCGCGCTGCCGCGCCTGCTCAGCCTCATGGGCAAGGTTTGCCCTGCGCTGCTCCTCGGCCTTGCGTGCCTCGGCTGCCTTGTCCACCGGCGGCGGCGGTGGTGGCGCCTGGCGCTCGGGTTCAGGCTCGGGCGCCGGTGACGGAGCGGGCTCAGGTGTCGCCACGGGCGCTGGTGGCGCAGGAGACGTGGGCGTCGCGGCCTCGACGGCGGCCGAAGCCACCACCGTTGCCTCGATCAACAACTGTTGCGGCTCGGGCGGCGCATGTGGCCAGCGCCACCACAGCAGTACCGCCACGCCGATCAAGCCAGCGTGAACCAGCAGTGCCCCGAGGAACGGCAGGCTCCATCCCTCACGCCCTGCGGTCATGGGCGGCGTGGCTCCGGCGGCAGGGGATCGGTCAGGAAGCCCAGCTTGCGCGCTCCGGCACGCTGCAGCATCACCATCGCCGTGACGACACGACCATAAGGCACGGCTTGGTCGGCCTTGAGCAAGACGTCGATGTCCGGCGCCCGCCGCAGCATCGCCGCTGCGCGCTCTTCCACCGCAGCCTCCGCCAGCGGCAGCTCCGGTGCGTCACCCACGTTGAGGTAGAGCTGCCCCTGGGCATCAATGGACAGCACCAACGGCTTTTCCTGGTCCTGGCGAGCCGGCAAGGGCTTTGCACCCGCCTCGGGCAGGTCGACCTTCACGCCCTGGGTGAGCAGGGGCGCGGTCACCATGAAGATGATCAGCAGCACCAGCATCACGTCGATGTAGGGGACGACGTTGATCTCCCCCATCAGCCGCCGGCGACCGCGACTGGCCATGCTCACTGGCCTCCGGCAGTTGCGCCGCTGCGACCGGCATGCCGCTGCAGGATCGTGGAAAACTCCTCGGTGAAGGCATCGAAGCGCAGCTCGAGTCGGCTGACACGGTCCGCGTAGCGGTTGTAGCCGACCACCGCCGGGATGGCGGCAAAGAGGCCGATCGCCGTCGCGATCAGCGCCTCGGCGATGCCCGGCGCCACCATGGCCAGCGTGGCCTGCTGCACGCCGCCGAGGGCGATGAAGGAGCTCATGATGCCCCACACCGTACCCAGCAAGCCCACGTAGGGACTGATGGACCCGACGGTTGCCAGCGTCGCGAGGTTGCGCTCCAGCTGCTCCATTTCCTTGAGCTGCGCGACTTTCATCGCGCGGCGGGCGCCGTCGAGGGTCTGGTCCACGGTGCAGCCCGCCTGCCGCAGCCGCGCGAACTCGCGGAAACCGAACTCGAAGATGCTGGCCATGCCCGTGGACTGGCCCTCCGCCTGGATGTTGCGATACAGGGCCGCGAGATCGCCGCCGGACCAGAATGATTCTTCGAACTCGCCGGACTCGCGGGCGCATCGCCCGATGTCATGGTGCTTCTGGAAGATGATCGTCCACGACAGCAGTGAGGCGCCCACCAGCAGCAGCATCACCGCCTGCACCACCGGGCTCGCGCCCAGCACCAGGTCCACGACCGACATTCCGTTCATCAAGGCTCCAGCTGCTTGCGCAGGAAATCCGGCAGGCGCCGCGGGCGCATCGTCAGGGCATCCACGCAGGCCACGCGGGTCTGCAGCAGCGCCAGGCAGTCGTTGTCATGCAGCACCTGCTGCGTGAACTGCACCGAGGCGCCGCGACCCGTGGCCTCGGTGCGTATGCACAAGGCATCGTCGAGACGCGCTGGCAGACGGTAGTCGATCTGCAGTGACGCTACGGTGAACAACAGGCGCTCGCGATCCACCAGCTCGCGCTGGCCATGGCCCAGGCTCCGCAGCCACTCCGTCCGCGCCCGCTCGCACCAGCGCAGGTAGGTCGCGTGGTAGGCCACGCCGCCGGCGTCCGTGTCTTCGTAGTACACGCGCACCGGCCAGTCGAAGGCGATCATGGGGCGGTCTCACCGAACAGACCCGCAGCCGGGCGCTCGGGCGGCGTGAGGCCACTGTGCAGGTAGGCCAGCCGCGTGGCGACGCGGCCGCGTGCGGTGCGCATCAGCAGGCCTTGCTGGATCAGGAAGGGCTCGACGACATCCTCGAGCGTGCCGCGCTCCTCGCCCACGGCGGCCGCGATGCTCTCGATGCCGACCGGACCCCCGTCGAACTTCTCGAGGACGGTCGCCAGGAAACGCCGGTCCAGCTGGTCCAGCCCCTTGCGATCGACCTCGAGCATGTCGAGTGCCGCGGTGGCAACAGGCTCGCTGATCACGCCGCCGGCCCGGACCTGCGCGAAATCGCGCACCCGTCGCAACAGCCGGTTGGCGATACGGGGCGTCCCCCGCGCGCGCTGCGCGATGCCCTGCGCGCCCGCGGGCTCGATGGGCATGCCGAGGATGCCTGCCGAGCGCGTCACGATGTGCGCAAGTTCCGGCAAGGTGTAGAAGTCCAGGCGCTGCACGATGCCGAAGCGGTCGCGCAGCGGCGAGGTCAGCAGGCCGGCGCGCGTGGTCGCTCCCACCAGCGTGAACGGCGGCAAATTGAGCTTGATCGAACGCGCCGCCGGCCCCTCGCCGATGAGGATGTCGAGTTGGTAGTCCTCCATCGCCGGGTAGAGCACTTCTTCGACAACCGGGCTCAGGCGGTGGATCTCGTCGATGAACAGCAGGTCGCGCGGCTGCAGGTTGGTGAGGATGGCCGCGAGATCCCCCGGGCGCTCCAGCACCGGCCCGGAGGTCTGGCGCAGGTTCACCCCCAGCTCGGCGGCGAGGATGTGCGCGAGCGTCGTCTTGCCCAGGCCCGGTGGCCCGAAGATGAGCACATGGTCGAGCGCCTCGGCACGCGCCCGCGCAGCGGACACGAACAGGTCCAGCTGTGCCTTGACCGGCTCCTGGCCCACGTAGTCGGCAAGCTTGCGCGGCCGGATGGCCCGGTCCTGAACGTCTTCGTCGCGCTGCGCGCCGCCGGCGATGATGCGTTGTTCCATGCCGTCAGTCCCGCGCCGCGCCCTGCAGCGCGCGACGGATCAGGTCTTCGGTGGACATCCCGTCCTCCTCGACGGCCTTGACCATGCGGCTGGCCTCCGGCGGCTTGAAGCCCAGGGCGACCAGCGCCGCCGCGGCCTCACCCACGGGAGTGTCGACCGGCACGAGGCCTGCCACGGGCGACTGCCCCGGCGCAGACAGCCGGTCTTTCATTTCGATCACCAGGCGCTCGGCGATCTTGCGACCGACACCCGGAATGCGCGTCAGCGCGGCCACGTCCTGCGCATGCACCCACTGGGCGAAGCTGTCCTCGCTGGCCGAGGACAGGATCGCCAAGGCAATACGTGGACCCACGCCGGTGACCTTCAGCACGTTGCGGAACAGCTCGCGCTCACGCGCGGTCAGGAAGCCGAACAGCAGCCAGGCGTCCTCGCGGATCACCTGGTGTATGAAGAGCCGCACCCGGGCGCCTGTGGCAGGCAGCGGATAGAACGTCGACATCGGTGCCTCGATGTCGTAACCGACGCCGGCGACATCCAGCACCAGCCTCGGCGGGGATTTGTCGAGCAGGATGCCGTCGAGGGTGGCGATCATGCGCGTGCCCCGGCGACCAGCGCATTGAGCCGCCGGCTCAGGCCATGGCAGAGCGCTGCCGCCAGTGCATCCGTGGCGTCCAGGCCCAGGGGGTCCTGCACCTGCAGCAGGGCGCGCACCATGTGCGCCACCTGCAGTTTCTCGGCGCTGCCCGTACCGACCAGCGCCTGCTTGATGACGCTGGGCGCGTACTCGAACACAGGAGCACCGCCAGCGGCAGCAGCACACATGGCTACGCCACGGGCCTGCCCCAGCTTCAGGGCGCTGTCCGGATTGCGGCTGAGGAACACCCGTTCGATGGCGATCTCGCCCGGCGCATGCTCGCCCAGCAGTGTCGTGATGCCGGCGTGGATTTTCAGCAGGCGCGGCGCGAGGGGGCCGCTGGGGGTACGGATGCAGCCGGCCGCCACGAAACGCAGCAGCGGGCCTTCGACATCCACCACGCCCCAGCCGGTCCGCAGTGAGCCCGGGTCGAGCCCGAGGATGCGGCAGGAGGTCGCGCCTGTGAACACCGTCGCATCGTTGCCGCGGGGTGCGTCAGGATCGAACTGCCGCCAGGAACTGTTCCGGTAACGTGCCATGACCGGGATTATGATAACCCGACCGGCCAGACCCCACATGCCAGCTCCCGCCTCCCCCGCCACCGATCCACTTGCCACCGAGCCGGTACTGCAGGCGCTGTGCACGCTGCTGCAGGCGGTGCCGGAAGTCACGGATCTCCCTGCGGCGCAGGAAACGGCCCAACAGGTCATGGCCCTCGCGGGCGACGTGCGACTGGCCGGTGCGGCACTCCTTCATGGCGCTTGGGGCGAGCGCGACACTGCCGAGTTGCCGGGTCCGGTCCGCTCGCTCGCCGGCCCAGAGATGCTGCGGCTGGCTGCCGCCCTGCGCCGCCTCGGTGAGTTCGGGCTGGACGAGAGCTGGGCGCAGGCCCAGGCGCTGGGCAGCCAGCAGGCGGAGACCTTGCGCAAGATGCTGCTGGCCATCGTCGGCGATCCGCGCCTGGTGGTGGCCCGCCTGGCACAGCAGCTGGTGCGCATGCGCCACGCCCGCGAACTCCCCCAGGAGGCCCGCCGGCGCGTGGCCCTTGAGACACGCGACCTCTATGCCCCGCTGGCCAACCGCCTGGGCATCTGGGGCGTGAAGTGGGAGCTTGAGGACCTGGCGCTGCGCGAGCTGGAGCCCGAGGAATACCGCCACATCGCGGCCGCCCTGAGCGAGAAGCGGCGAGACCGCGAGGCCTACATCGAGCAGGTGCGTGCCGCGTTGAGGACGGCACTGGCGCGGGCCGGCATCGATGCCGAGGTCCAGGGTCGGCCCAAGCACATCTACAGCATCTACCGGAAAATGCAGCGCAAGCGGCTGGACTTCAGCCAGCTGTTCGACGTGCGTGCCGTGCGGATCATCGTCGCCAGCGTACCGGAATGCTACGCGGCACTGGGCATCGTGCATGGCCTGTGGCCGATGATCGAGTCCGAATTCGACGACTACATCGCGACACCCAAGGGCAACAATTACCGCTCCATCCACACCGCAGTCAGCGGGCCGGATGGGCGGCCACTCGAGGTGCAGATCCGCACGCGGGAGATGCAGGACCAGGCCGAACTCGGCGTGGCCGCGCACTGGCGCTACAAGGAAGGTGGCGGTGGTGACCAGCGCTACGAGCGCAAGATCTCCGCACTGCGCGAGCTGCTCAAGCCCGAGGCGCCACCTCCGCTGCCGGACACACTCGGGCAGGATATTGCCGTCGACGCGATCGACCGGCTGGGCCGCGGCTTGTTCAGCGACCGCGTCTACGCCATGACGCCGAAGGGCGAGGTGGTCGACCTGCCCGGTGGCTCAACGCCGCTGGACTTCGCCTTCCATGTGCACAGCGACCTCGGCACGCGGTGCAAAGGCGCCAAGGTGGATGGCCGCATCGTCACGCTGGACCATGTGCTGGCCAATGGTGACGTTGTCGAGATCATCACCGGTCGCCACCCTGCCCCCAGCCGCGATTGGCTGCTGCCGTCGTTGGGCTACCTCGCCTCGCCACGCAGCCGCTCCAAGCTTCGGGCCTGGTTCCGGCGGCAGGACGAGGCCGCGGCGGGCCCGTCGGCGGCGGCCGCACCAGTGCCTCCCGTCGAGGCCGCGAATCCGCCGGGCGGCCCAGCGCAGGTCCCTGAGCTGCTACCCCCGCGGCCACGGCGCCGCAGCGGTCCCTCGCGCTCGCCGGTGGAAATCGAAGGCGTCGGGGACCTGCCGATCACGTTGGCCAGCTGCTGTGGACCGGTCCGGCCCCAGCCCATCCAGGGCTACCTGACGCTGGGCCGCGGCGTGACCATCCACCGCAGCAGCTGTGCCAGCCTGGCACGCATGCTGCGCAGCCACCCCGAGCGGCAGCTGCAGGTGGAATGGGCCAGCGGCGAGGCCCCGACGCTGCAGGTGGTCCTCGACATCCAGGCCTACGACCGGCGCGGCCTGCTGCGGGACATCTCCGATGTCATCGCGGAACAGCGTCTGGGGATCGAGGGCGTCAACAGCGACACCGATCCACGGGACCGCATCGCGCGCTTCCTGGTCCGTGTGGGCATTCCCGACAGCACCACGCTTGAGCGCCTGATCGCCAAGCTCCGCCAGATCCCCAACGTGTTCCAGGTGCGCCGTTCGGCCTGATTCCGGTCTAGTATCGGGTGGGAGGCCGGCCGGCAACCGTGCCGGCCACGCTCAAGAACCACAATCAAAGGAGCGCTGCGATGGGATTCCAGGACGCAATCAAGGTTTGCCTGTCCAAATACGTGGAGTTCAATGGTCGGGCACGCCGCTCGGAATACTGGTACTTCACGCTGTTCAACTTCGTTGTCAGCATGATTGCCGGGTTCATCGACGGCATTCTGGGCCTCGACATCGGCATCGTGGGAGGGCTGACGGGCCTGGCCCTGCTGCTGCCGGGGATCGCCGTCAGCATGCGCCGGTTGCACGACATCGGCAAAAGCGGCTGGTGGCTGCTGCTGGCACTGATCCCCATCGTCGGGTGGATCATCCTGATCGTCTTCGCCTGCCAGCCCGGCACCTCGGGCGGCAATGCCTACGGCGACGACCCGAAGGCTTCCGCCGCCTGACGCGGTGAAACGACCCGGAGCGGCAACTGCCGTTCCGGGTCGGTGGTCTCAGCGGTTGGGCATGTCGATGGCGCGCTTGTCGGCCGCCAGGGCAGCCTCGTGCACCGCCTCCGACAGCGTCGGATGCGCATGGATCGTGCGCTGCAGATCCTCGCAGCTGGCCGAGTATTCCAGCGCCAACACGCCCTCGGCGATCAGTTCGCCGGCCATCGGCCCGATGATGTGCACACCCAGCACGCGGTCGGTGCCAGCATCCGCGACGATCTTGGCGAAGCCTGTCGAGGCCTCCATGGCACGGGCGCGGCCACTGGCCAGGAACGGGAAGACGCCGGTCTTCACCGTGATTCCCGCTGCCTTGGCCTGGTCCTCGGTCTGGCCCACCCAGGCCATTTCCGGTGCGGTGTAGATGACCGATGGGATGGTCGCGTAATTGCAGTGGCCGTAAAGGCCGGCGATCAGGTCGGCGACCATCACGCCCTCTTCCTTCGCCTTGTGCGCCAGCATCGGGCCGCGCACGCAGTCGCCCACGGCATAGACGCCCTCGACGGCCGTGCGGCAATGGTCGTCCACCGGGATGAAGCCACGCTCGTCGGCCGCGAGGCCGCAGCCTTCGCCGAACAGACCGTCCGTGCAGGGCCGCCGGCCAATGGCCACCACCAGCTTGTCGAACTGTGCCGTCTGCTCGCCCGCCGCATCGGTGTAGGCGACATCGACGCCCTTGGCACCCGCCTGGGCCGCCGACACCTTGGCGCCCAGCTTGATCTGCAGGCCCTGCTTGGTGAACTGCTTCAGGGCCTCGTTGGCCAGTTGCCGGTCCGCCATGGCGAGGAACTGCTCGCTGGCCTCGAGCACGGTGACCTGTGCACCGAGACGCGCCCACACGCTGCCCAGTTCCAGGCCGATGACGCCCGCGCCAATCACGCCCAGACGCGCCGGCACCGCATCGAAATCGAGGGCGCCCCAGGAGTCGACGATGTCCTTGCCATCGAAAGCCACGGTACGCAGCGACGCCGGCGTCGAACCGGTGGCCAGCACCACAGCCTTTGCGGTCAGCACGCGCACCGAACCATCGGCGGCTGTGAATTCGACCTGCCGGTTGGCCAGCAGGCGCCCGCGGCCTTGCAGGGCCGTGACGCCAGCCGCCTTGAGCAGCCCGGCGATACCCCCGGTCATGCCCTTGACGATGCCATTCTTGCGCTTCTGCATCGCGGCGACGTCGATCTGCGGTGTCCCGACCTGGATACCATGCGCCTTGAATTCGTGTGCCGCGCGGTGGAACAGTTCCGAGGATTCGAGCAGCGCCTTGGACGGGATGCAGCCGGCGTTGAGGCAGGTGCCGCCGAAGGCGTAGCTGCCGTCGCGGTTCTGCCAGCCGTCGATGCAGGCGACCGACAGCTTGTTCTGGCCGGCGCGGATGGCGGCCGGATAGCCGGCCGGGCCGCCGCCGATCACGACGACATCGAAGGTGTCGGTCATGGTCAGACGCCCATCAGCAGGCGGGCCGGATCCTCGAGGCTGTCCTTGATGGACACGAGGAACTGCACGGCTTCCTTGCCGTCGATGATGCGATGGTCGTAGGACAGCGCCAGGTACATCATCGGCCGCACCACGATCTGCCCATCCACGACCACCGGCCTCTCCTGGATCTTGTGCATGCCCAGGATGGCGCTCTGCGGCGCATTGACGATGGGTGTCGACAGCAGCGAGCCGAACACACCGCCGTTGGTGATGCTGAAGGTGCCGCCGGTCATGTCTTCCAGCGTCAGCGTGCCCTTGCGGGCGCGCACGGCGAAATCACCCACGCCCTTCTCGATGTCGGCGAACGACAGCTGGTCCGCATCGCGCAGCACCGGCACGACCAGTCCGCGATCGGTGGAGACCGCCACGCCCACGTCGTAGAACTCGTGGTAGACGATGTCGTTGCCATCAACAGAGGCGTTGATCACCGGATACTTCTTCAGGGCCTCGACGGCCGCCTTCACGAAGAAGGAGCTGAAGCCCAGCTTCACGCCGTGCTGCTTCTCGAACTTGTCCTTGTAGCGGGCCCGCAGGTCCTGCACGGCCTGCAGGTCCACCTCGTTGAAGGTGGTCAGCAGCGCCTGGGTGTGTTGCGCAGTGACGAGCCGCTCCGCGATGCGCGCGCGCAGGCGGGTCATGGGCACGCGGTGCTCGGCACGCGGACCGGTCGGAGCCGCTGCCACCACGGCTGCGGCAGGCGCAGGCCGCGCAACCGCCGCCACGGCGTCTTCCTTGGTCACGCGCCCCCCCTTGCCGGTGCCGCTCACGCCGGCGGGATCCATGCCGGCCTCGCTCACCACGCGCTGCGCAGCAGGACTGAGCACCGGTGCTGCAGCGGCGGCCGGGGCGGCCGCAGGCGCCGGAGCGGCAGCGATGGGCGCGGGGGCCGCCGCGACGGCGCCGGCCTCGACAATCGCGAGCACCTGGCCGCCGGTCACGGTGGTACCGGCCTGCACGCGGATTTCCTTCAGCACGCCCGCCACCGGCGACGGCACTTCAAGAACCACCTTGTCGGTCTCGAGGTCCGCGAGATTCTCGTCGCGGGCCACCGCTTCGCCGGGCTTCTTCTTCCAGTTGACCAGCGTGGCGTCCGCCACCGATTCAGGCAATTTCGGGCAGGTGATTTCGATGCTCATGGCGACCTTGTCGATGTCGGAGTTCAGGAACGCTTGCGTGCCGCCGGCTTGGTGGCCGGGGGTGTCGCTGCGGGAGCGGCATTGAGCGCCGCGTCGATCAGGGCGGTCTGCTCGCTGTCGTGGATCTTGCCCAGGCCCGTGGCCGGTGCGGCGGCGTGGCCGCGGCCGGCATACAGCAGGACCTGGCGGTCCAGGCTCAGGCCACGCTCCAGGCGATGGCGGATCTGGTACCAGGCGCCCTGGTTCTGTGGCTCTTCCTGGCACCACACCACTTCCCGCGCGGCCGGGTAACGCTTGAGCAGCGCCTCATACGCCTGGGTCGGAAACGGGTACAACTGCTCCAGGCGGACCAGCGCCACATTCTTCAGGTCCTGCTGGCGGCGTGCCTTCAGCAGGTCGAAGTAGACCTTGCCACTGCATAGCACCACGCGGGACACAGCGGCCGGATCCAGCCCGTCGACCTCGTCGATGAGCAGCTGGAAGCTGCCCTTCGTCAGGTCGTCGAGCGAGGCCACGGACAGTTCGTGGCGCAGCAGGCTCTTGGGCGTCATGACGACCAGCGGCTTGCGCAGGTTGCGCAGCATCTGCCGCCGCAGCATGTGGAACATCTGCGCCGGCGTCGAGGGGACGCAGACCTGCATGTTGTTCTCGGCGCACAGCTGGAGGAAGCGCTCCGGGCGCGCGGAGGAATGCTCCGGCCCCTGCCCTTCATAGCCATGCGGCAGGAACAGCACCAATCCGCTCAGGCGGCCCCACTTGGACTCGCCCGAGCAGATGAACTGGTCGATGATGACCTGGGCACCGTTGACGAAATCACCGAACTGGCCTTCCCAGATGACCAGCACCGAAGGGTCGGTCGTGGAATAGCCGTACTCATAGCCCAGCACGGCTTCCTCGGAGAGCACCGAGTCCGTGATGGTCAGGCGGGGCTGGTCCTTGGTGAGCCGGGCCAGCGGAATGTGCCGTTCGCCGGACTCCTGGTGGTGCAGGACCGCGTGGCGGTGGAAGAAGGTGCCGCGCCCGCAGTCCTGGCCGGTCAGGCGGATCGGGTAGCCCTCTTCCAGCAGCGAGGCATAGGCCAGCGTCTCGGCGCAGCCCCAGTCCAGCGGCTGCTGGCCGGCCAGCATCTTGCGGCGGTTGGCGTAGACCTGCTCGACGCGGGCCTGCAAGGGGAAGCCGGCGGGCACGTCGACAATGCGCTCGCCCAGGCGCTGCAGGCGCTCTGCCGGGACGGCGGTGGCGACCTGCTCGGCCCAGTCGGCCGTCTGGTAGCGCGTCCAGTCGACGGTGTACTTGTTGCCGATCATGCCCAGCGAGTGCGCGACCGTCGGGCGGCCCTCGTCCAGGCGCTGGCGGTACTCCTCGACCATCGCGGCGGCGTCGGCTGCCGACAGCACGCCGGCGGCGGCCAGCTGCTCGGCGTAACGCTGCCGCGTGGTGGGCATCTGGCGGATCGTGCGGTACATGACCGGCTGCGTCGCCGACGGCTCGTCAGACTCGTTGTGGCCGAGGCGTCGGTAGCAGACCAGGTCGATGACCACGTCCTTGCGGAAGCGCAGGCGGTAGGCCAGTGCCAGGCGCGTGACGAACAGCACCGCCTCCGGGTCGTCACCGTTGACGTGCAGGATGGGCGCTTCCAGCATCTTCGCCACATCGCTGCAGTACATCGTCGAGCGCGCATCCGCGGGCTCGTGGGTGGTGAAGCCGACCTGGTTGTTGATGATGATGTGGACCGTGCCGCCAGTGTAGAAGCCGCGCGCCTGCGACAACTGCAAGGTCTCCATGACCACGCCCTGGCCGGCGAAGGCCGCGTCGCCATGGATGAGCACCGGCACCACGCGCTGGCCGTCGCGGTCATCCCGACGGTCCTGGCGGGCCCGGACAGAGCCCTCCACGACCGGGTTCACCACCTCGAGGTGCGAGGGGTTGAAGGCCAGCGCCACGTGGACGTTGCCGCCCGGCGTCTTCAGGTCCGACGAGAAACCCTTGTGGTATTTGACGTCGCCGGAGCCCTTGAGCTTGGACAGGTCGTACTTGCCCTCGAACTCGGAGAACAGGTCCGAAGGCGCCTTGCCCAGCACATTGACCAGCACATTGAGGCGGCCGCGGTGCGCCATGCCAATGACGAACTCGTCCACCTGCGCCGCCCCACCGCGCTGCACGAGGTCATCGAGCATCGGGATCAGGGACTCGCCGCCCTCCAGCGAGAAGCGCTTCTGGCCGACGTACTTGGTGTGCAGGTAGCGCTCGAGGCCCTCGGCGGCCGTCAGCTGCCACAGGATGTTGCGCTGCTCGGCGGCCGTCAGCGCCTGGCCGAGGCGGCCGCGCACGTACTCATCCTGCAGCCACAGCCGCTCGTCGGTGTCCGACACATGCGCGAACTCCGCACCGATCGTGCCGGTGTAGAGCTGCTCCATCAGGCGGACAATCTCGCGCAAGGTTGCGCGCCGCGGGATCGCGTCGGTGCGGCTGCCGGTGAAGAACTCCGTGTCCATGTCCGCCTGGGACAGGCCCATGTAGTCCAGTTCCAGCACCCGCGGACGCGGCCGCGTCTGCAGGCCGAGCGGGTCCAGCCGGGCCATGAGGTGGCCGCGGTTGGTGTAGATCTGGATCAGGCGGGCCACTGCCGCCTGCTTTTCGCTGGCCGTGTCGCTGGCCACCATCACCGGGCGCGGGGAGGAGGCACGCTGCTCCAGCTGGCGCAGCAGCGGGCCGTGCACGCGCTCGGCGGCCGCCGGCCGGATGCCGTCGAAGTAGCTGCGCCAGTCGGCGGGGATGTCTTCCCCGGCGAGGTAGCGCTCGTACAGGTCCTCGACGTAGGTGGCGTTGCCGCCGAACAAGGCGGTGGAAGCTGCCTGCTGGGCCATCAGGCTGGGGGAATCAGGGGAGCCCGTGCGATTGCTCATGTTGCTCGCAAGTTCTGCCGGAACAGAGGTGACCGGACCCCCCCGGGGGGCCCGAAGTCGCGCGAGTCTAATGGAACATCGCGTTCAGTTAAACGCACGGGAGACACAAAACCGGTCCCGCTTCACATACCCGGACCGGCGCCGGGGCGGCCTCCAGCATAACCAGCGGGCATGAACTTAATACCCCGCTGGCCGGTCGGCCCGCCCAGAATCCCTGTCCCGGATTCCCCCTCAGGCAGATTGGCTGACGATGCACCCCCTGACCCACCTGCAGCGGCTCGAGGCCGAGAGCATCCACATCTTCCGGGAGGTTGTCGCCGAGTGCGAAAACCCGGTGATGCTGTATTCGATCGGCAAGGACAGCTCCGTGATGCTGCACCTGGCGATGAAGGCCTTCTACCCGGCCAAGCCGCCCTTCAAGCTGCTGCACGTCGACACCACCTGGAAGTTCCGGGAGATGATCGCCTTCCGCGACCGCATGGCGCGGGAGTTGGGCCTGGACCTGCTGGTGCACATCAACCCGGAGGGCATCAAGGCGGGCATCGGCCCCTTCACCCACGGTTCGGCGGTCCACACCGATGTCATGAAGACCCAGGGCCTCAAGCAGGCGCTGGACCAGTACCAGTTCGATGCGGCCTTCGGCGGCGCCCGCCGCGACGAGGAAAAGTCGCGGGCCAAGGAGCGCATCTTCTCGTTCCGGTCGGCGCAGCACCGCTGGGACCCGAAACGGCAGCGCCCCGAACTCTGGCGCCTCTACAACAGCCGCAAGCACAAGGGCGAGAGCCTGCGCGTGTTCCCGCTGTCCAACTGGACCGAACTGGACATCTGGCAGTACATCTACCAGCAGCAGATCCCCATCGTGCCCCTTTATCTGGCGGCGCCGCGGCCGGTGGTGCGCCGCAACGGCACGCTCATCATGGTGGATGACGAGCGCATGCCGCTCGAGCCGGGCGAGAAGCCCGAGATCCTGAACGTGCGTTTCCGCACGCTGGGCTGCTACCCGCTGACCGGGGCCATCGAGAGCAATGCCACGACCCTGCCCCAGGTGATCCAGGAGATGCTGCTGGCGCGCAATTCCGAGCGCGAGGGCCGGGTCATCGACCACGACTCCGCCGCCTCCATGGAAAAGAAGAAGCAGGAAGGGTATTTCTGATGGCCCACAGCGACGCGCTCATCGGCCAGGACATCCTCGGCTACCTGAAGGCCCACGAGCACAAGAGCCTGCTGCGCTTCATCACCTGCGGCAGTGTCGACGACGGCAAGAGCACGCTCATCGGCCGCCTGTTGTGGGAATCCAAGCTGGTGTACGAAGACCAGCTCGCGGCGCTCGAGGCCGACTCGAAGAAGGTCGGCACGCAGGGCGACAGCATCGACTTCGCCCTGCTGGTCGATGGCCTGGCTGCCGAGCGCGAACAGGGCATCACCATCGACGTCGCCTACCGCTTCTTCTCCACCGAGCGCCGCAAGTTCATCGTCGCCGACACGCCGGGCCACGAGCAGTACACGCGCAACATGGTCACCGGCGCCTCGACGGCGGACCTGGCGATCATCCTCATCGATGCCCGCAAGGGCGTGCTGACGCAGACGCGGCGGCACAGCTTCATCGTGTCGCTGCTGGGCATCCGCCACGTCGTGCTGGCCATCAACAAGATGGACCTCGTGGACTACGACGCCGAGGTCTTCGACCGCATCGTCGCTGAATACCACGCCTTCGCCGCGCCGCTGGGCCTCAACGACATCGTCAGCATCCCGATGTCGGCGCTGGCCGGCGAGAACATCACCGAGCGCTCAGCCGCCATGCCCTGGTACACCGGGCCCGCGCTGATGGAACACCTCGAGTCGGTGGTGGTCGAGGAGGACCGCGCCGGGCTGCCGTTCCGTCTGCCGGTGCAGTGGGTCAACCGCCCGAACCAGGATTTCCGCGGCTTCGCCGGCACCATCGCCAGCGGCCGCATCGCCCCGGGCGACCGGGTGCGTGCCCTGCCCTCCGGCAAGGAGGCTGTGGTGGCACGCATCATCACGCAGGACGGTGACCTGCCCTCCGGCGGCGCCGGCCAGTCAGTCACGCTGACGCTGGACCGCGAGATCGACGTCAGCCGTGGCGACATGCTCGTGGCGGCCGAACAGCCGGCCGGCATTGCCGACCAGTTCGAGGCCACGGTCATCTGGATGCACGAGGAGCCCATGCTCCCCGGGCGGCCTTACCTGCTGAAGATCGGCACGCGCACCGTGTCGGCCAGCTTGGCCGTGCCGCGGCACAAGGTGAACGTCAACACGATGGAGCGGCAGCCGGCACGCCAGCTCGAGCTCAACGAAATCGGCCTCTGCCAGGTGAACCTCGACCGGCCCATCGCTTTCGACCCCTATGCAGAGAACCGCGAGACCGGCGGCTTCATCCTCATCGACCGCCTGACCAACGATACCGTCGCGGCCGGCCTGCTGCAGGCTGCCGTGCGACGCGCAGAGAACATCCACTGGCAGGCGCTGGATGTGAACCGCCAGTCACGTTCAGCGCAGAAGGGGCAGAAGGCCTGTGTGCTGTGGTTCACCGGCCTCTCCGGCTCCGGCAAGTCGACCATCGCCAATCTCGTCGAGAAGCGCCTGCACGCGCTCGGGCGCCACACCTACATCCTCGATGGCGACAACGTGCGCCATGGCCTGAACAAGGACCTCGGCTTCAGCGATGCAGACCGCGTGGAGAACATCCGCCGCGTCGGTGAAGTGGCACGCCTGATGGTCGACGCCGGGCTCATCGTGCTGGTGTCGTTCATCTCGCCGTTCCGTGCCGAGCGGCGCATGGCGCGCGACCTGCTCGACCCGGGCGAGTTCTTCGAGGTCTACGTCGACACGCCCTTGGACGAGGCCGAACGCCGCGATCCCAAGGGCCTGTACAAGAAGGCCCGCAGCGGCCAGCTGAAGCAGTTCACCGGCATCGACTCTCCGTACGAACCCCCGGAGGCACCGGAGCTGCGGCTGCAGACCGTAGGCCGCCAACCCGAGGACGTGGCGGATGAGGTCATCCGACGGCTCATGACCGACGGCATCCTGGGCTGGGCGGACCGTGATGAACTCTCCGGTCTCTGACCTGCCCCCGCAGGAATGGCTCGACCCGGTGCTGGCCATCGCCCGTGCCGCGGGCGAGGAGATCCTGGCCGTCTATGGCACGGACTTCGAAGCCCGCGCCAAGGCCGATGATTCCCCGCTGACCGAAGCAGACCTGCGCGCCCATCGCGTCATCGTGGATGGCCTCGCCCTGCTGACGCCCGGTATACCGATCCTGTCCGAAGAGTCGGCGGACATTCCCTGGGCCGAGCGGCAACAGTGGTCGCGCTACTGGCTGGTGGATCCGCTTGACGGCACCAAGGAGTTCGTCAAGCGCAACGGCGAGTTCACCGTGAACATCGCCCTCATCGACGGCGGCCGGCCCCGGCTCGGCGTGGTGCACATCCCCGTGTCGGACACCAGCTACCTCGGCCTGCCCGGCACCGGCGCCTGGCGTGAAGCGCACCAGCGCGCACGCTTGCGCATTGGCGTGAAGGCCATCGCCCCCACGCCCTTGCGCGTGCTGGGCAGCCGTTCGCATGGCAACCCCGCGCTCGAACAGGCACTGGCTGCGCTGGGCCCGCATGAACTGCGTGCCGTCGGCAGCTCGATCAAGCTGTGCGTGGTGGCCGACGGCAGCGCAGACCTGTACCCGCGGCTGG
>JBJOHO010000075.1:0-4856 GCA_046047615.1 Pseudomonadota bacterium | reverse complement strand
TCGCGCTCCAGCGTGGCAAAGAAGCTCTCGGCCATCGCATTGTCGTATGCGTCGCCCACCGAACCCATCGACGGCATGATACCGGTCTCCGGGCAGCGTTTGCCGAACGCTTAGCTCGTGTATTGGGAGCCCCTGTCCGAGGAGCCCCTGTCCGAATGGTGGATGACCCCTCGCGGCTGTCCCTGGGTCACGGCCATTTGCAGAGCATCCAGAATCAGTTCAGTACGCATGTTCATGTCCATTGCCCAACCAACGACCTTGCGCGAATACACGTCCAGAACCAACGCCAGATAGAGCCAACCCGACCACGTCGGGATATAGATCATGTCCGCCACCCACAGCAGATCCGGAGCGTCGGCAAAGAACCTGCGCTCCACCAGATCGATGGGCTTTGCAGCTTGCGGATCGCTCTGAGTGGTGAACACGAATTTGCGCAGCGTGGCGCCCCGCAGGCGGCTCTGGCGCATCAGCCGCGCCACGCGCTTACGCCCCACGCGGATGCCGTGGTCGTCAGCCAACCCGGCATGAATATCAGGTGCTCCGTAGGTCTCCCTCGAGCGGCGGTGGATCGCACAAATCCTGCCGGTCAGCATCAAATCCATGCGCCGTCTGCTGCACGTCGGCCGGTTGGCCCAGGCGTGGAAACCACTTCGGGAAATGCCCAGCAGCCTGCACATCGAGCCCACGGCATGGGTGGCCTGGTTGGCCTTCACGAACCCGAAGAGCGCTTCGAGGGGCCGCTCTCCGTGGCGAACCAGGCCGCGGCTTTTGAGAGGATTTCACGCGCCTCACGCAGCTTGCGATTCTCGCGCCGAAGCCTCGTCATCTCCTCGCGCTCGGCGCTTGTCAGGCCGCCGTCGCCCTTGCTCTCGTCACGTTCTGCCCGTTTGACCCACGTGCCAATCGTCATGGCCGAAGGGCAAATTCCTTGGACAAAGAGGCCGGTGTGCGCCCAGTGCGCACCAACGCCACCCTCTGCCGCCTGAACTCCGGCGTGTACCGGACCGTCGTGTCTGCCATCGTGAACTCCTCCTGCTACAACGGGGAGGTGGCCACGGAGACGGGTCAACTCCATCAGCCGCCGGTCAGCAATGCCTGTTCCAGGCATCGCGACGGCCGCGCCAGGATCCACCTTCAGGCGTACCCAGGTGGTGCCGGACGGGAAGCCGCGTGCCAAGGCGGCGTGGTACGGTGTCCACGGCTTGGCGAGCACTTGCCGCGCCGACAATTCATTGCCCGGGTCGTCCAGCCAGACCAACAGCAGGGCAAGAGCGCGCATCAGAAACCCCGGGAGCCGCAGAATGACTCGCAGTCCGCCATCGATCGTCCACTGCACGGCCCCCGGGAAGCAAGCGCCCGTCAGTGGTCCACGAGCTGCCCCGCGGGATCCCCTCATGGATTCCCGCTGGCTGCTCTACGGCGCCAACGGCTACACAGGCGCCCTCATTGCCCGCGAGGCGCTGCAGCGCGGCCTGCGGCCGGTGCTGGCCGGGCGCAGCGAGGCTTCCCTGCGCCCGCTGGCCGACGATCTGGGGCTTGAGGTCCGGGTGTTCACGCTGGACGACGGAGAGCACATCGCGCAGCAGCTGCAGGGCTTCACGCTGGTGCTCAACTGCGCCGGCCCGTTCTCCGCCACGGCGGGCCCGATGATGGAGGCCTGCCTGCGGGCAGGCGTGCACTACCTGGACATCACCGGTGAAATCGCCGTCTTTGAACTGGCGCAATCGCTCTCGGCACGCGCCAAGGCGGCCGGGGTGGTGCTGTGTCCGGGCGTGGGCTTCGATGTCATCCCGACCGACTGCCTGGCGGCCCTGCTGAAGGCCGCGCTGCCGGATGCCACGGTACTGGCATTGGGCTTCGACACCCGTTCTGGCCTGTCCGCGGGCACCGCCAAGACATCACTGCAGGGACTGGGCCAAGGCGGCAAGGCGCGTCGCGGCGGCAAGATCATCAGCGTGCCTTTCGCCCACCGGCTGCGACGCATCGACTTTGGTGATGGCGAAAAGCTGGCCATGACGATTCCCTGGGGCGATGTCTCCACGGCTTTCCATACGACCGGCATCCCGGACATCGAGGTCTACGTGCCCACCACGCGCGGGCGTGTCGCACTGCTGCGCGTGCTGTACCGGTTGCGGCGTGGGCTGTCCGCAGGCTGGCTGCAACGCTGGCTCGCGGACCGCATCGGCCGCAGCGTGCGCGGCCCCGATGCGGCGCAACGCGAGGCCAGCCCCAGCTTCGTTTGGGGCGAGGCACGCAACGCGCGCGGTGAGGTGGTCACCGCGCGGCTGCGCACGGCCAACGGTTACAGCCTGACAGTCAGCGGCGCGCTGGCAGTCGTGGCGCAGGTGCTCGAGCCTGCTGCACCGCTGGATGCGGGCGCCTGCACGCCCTCGCAACTGGCCGGGGCCGACCTGGTCACCCGCCTGCCCGGCTCAGGAACGGTGACGCTGACGCGCCGTTGAACCGGGCCTTGCCTCGCGAGCCCGCCGGGGAGTCGATCAGGCCAGATCGAACCGGTCGGCGTTCATGACTTTGCTCCAGGCGGCCACGAAGTCGTTGACGAACTTCCCGCGGTTGTCGTCCTGCGCGTAAACCTCGGCGTAGGCACGCAGGATGGAGTTGGAACCGAAAACCAGGTCGACGCGGGTGGCTGTCCACTTGGTGGCACCGGTTTTGCGGTCCACGATGGCGTAGCTGTTGCGGCCGGTGGGCTGCCAACGGTAGGCCATGTCGGTCAGGTTGACGAAGAAGTCGTTCGTCAGGGCGCCGACGCGGTCGGTGAACACGCCGTGCAGGCTGCCGCCGTGATTGGTGCCCAGCACGCGCATGCCACCCACCAGCGCGGTCATTTCGCAGGCGGTCAGACGCATCAACTGGGCGCGGTCGAGCAGCAGCTCTTCCGCACTCACCACGTAGTCTTTCTTCAGCCAGTTGCGGAAACCGTCGGCCAGGGGCTCCAGCACGTCGAACGATCCGGCATCGGTCTGTGCGGGGGTCGCGTCACCACGGCCTGGTGCAAAGGGCACCGTCACATCCACACCGGCGGCCTTGGCGGCCTGCTCCACGCCGACGTTGCCGGCGAGCACGATGACATCCGCCACGCTCGCTCCCGTCCCGGCGGCGATCTTTTCGTACACGGCCAGCACTTTGGCCAAGCGGGTCGGTTCATTGCCCTCCCAGTCTTTCTGTGGGGCCAGACGGATGCGTGCCCCGTTGGCACCACCGCGCTTGTCCGATCCGCGGAAGGTGCGGGCGCTGTCCCAGGCCGTGCTGACCATGTCGCTGATGGACACACCGGCAGCGGCAATCCTGGCCTTGACGGCCTGCACATCGTAGTTCTTGCGACCGGCGGGCACCGGGTCTTGCCAGATCAGGTCTTCCTGCGGCACGTCCGGGCCAAGGTAGCGGGACTTCGGCCCCAGGTCGCGGTGGGTCAGCTTGAACCAGGCGCGGGAGAATACTTCCGAGAAGTAAGCAGGGTCCTTGTGGAAGCGCTCCGAGATCTTGCGGTACTCGGGGTCCATCTTCATGGCCATGTCGGCGTCGGTCATGACCGGGTTGTAGCGTATGGAGGGGTCTTCCACATCGACCGGCTTGTCTTCTTCCCTGATGTTGATCGGCTCCCACTGCCAGGCGCCGGCCGGGCTCTTCCTGAGTTCCCAGTCATAGCCCAGCAGCAGGTCGAAGTAACCGTTGTCCCACTTCGTCGGGTGCGTGGTCCAGGCACCCTCGATGCCGCTGGTGACGGTGTTGCGGCCAATGCCTCGGGTGGTGTGGTTCTGCCAGCCCAAGCCCTGTTCCTCGAGCTCCGCGCCTTCCGGGGCCGGGCCCAGGTTGGCCGCGCTGCCGTTGCCGTGACACTTGCCCACGGTGTGGCCGCCGGCGGTCAGCGCGACGGTCTCCTCGTCGTTCATCGCCATGCGCTCGAAGGTGATGCGCACGTCATGGGCAGTCTTGAGCGGGTCGGGTTTTCCGTCGACGCCTTCCGGATTCACGTATATCAGGCCCATCATCACGGCGGCCAACGGATTTTCGAGATCGCGCTCGCCGGAGTAGCGGCTGCCCTGGCTGCCGCTGGGCGCCAACCATTCTTTTTCCGAACCCCAGTAGGTGTCTTTCTCGGGGTGCCAGATGTCTTCACGGCCAAAAGCAAAGCCGAAGGTTTTGAGGCCCATGGATTCGTAGGCCATGTTGCCCGCGAGGATGATCAGATCGGCCCAACTCAGCGCGTTGCCGTATTTCTTCTTGATCGGCCACAACAAACGGCGGGCCTTGTCGAGATTGGTGTTGTCGGGCCAGGAATTGATGGGGGCGAAACGCTGGTTGCCGGTGCCGGCGCCGCCACGTCCATCCGCAATGCGGTAGGTGCCGGCCGAGTGCCACGCCATCCGGATCATCAAGCCACCGTAGTGGCCCCAGTCCGCGGGCCACCAGTCCTGGCTGTCGGTCATCAGCGCCTTGAGGTCGCGCTTGAGCGCGTCCACATCAAGCTTCCGGACCTCTTCGCGATAGTTGAAGCCCGCCCCCAAGGGGTTGGTCTTGCTGTCGTGCTGGTGGAGGATGTCGAGGTTCAGCGCCTTGGGCCACCACTCCATGTTCGCCATGCTGGCGGAGGTGAGGCCACCGTGCATGACGGGGCATTTGCCAGCAGAACTTGGGTCTTTGTTTGTCATTTGTCGCTCCGCAGGGTGCTTGGGACTGACCGACACCGGATTTCATTCTGAATGGAGCACTCGAATGAACGGTCCAGCAATAAGTAAAAACACCGGACCTGGCCTCAAGCCATTCGCCGGATTTTGCATAACCCGGCGAGTCGTGGAATCCAATGGCACGAACGTGGCTTCTGTCAGCAACGC
>JBJOHO010000074.1:0-6085 GCA_046047615.1 Pseudomonadota bacterium | reverse complement strand
CCTCGTCATGTTCGTTCTCGGGGCGGCTTTCGGACACGACGCCTGCGCCGGCCTGGTAGCTGTAGCGGTCACCCTGGAACACCAGGGTGCGGATGGTGATGGCCTGGTCCATGTCGCCCTGCGCGCCGAAGTAGCCGATGGTGCCGCCATAGAGGCCGCGCGGGACGGGCTCGAGTTCCTCGATGATCTGCATGGCGCGCACTTTCGGCGCGCCCACCAGCGTACCGGCGGGGAAGGTGGCCGCGAACAGGTCGAAGGCGTCGCGGCCCGCCGCCAGCTGGCCGCGGACACCGCTGACGATGTGCATGACGTGGCTGTAGCGCTCGATGGCCCGGTAGGGGTTCACGTGCACGCTCCCCGCGTGGGCGACGCGGCCCAGATCGTTGCGGGCGAGGTCGACCAGCATCACGTGCTCGGCGTTCTCCTTCGGATCGGCCAGCAGGCGCTGTTCGTTGGCAACATCTTCCACCGGGTTGTCGCGGCGCGGCAGCGTGCCGGCGATGGGCCGCAGCTCGGCCTGGCCGCGGTGCAGCTTCACCAGCGCCTCGGGCGAGGAACCGACCACCTGGATGTCGCCCAGTTGCACGAAGTACATGTAGGGGGACGGGTTGATGAGGCGCAGCGCGCGGTAGACCTGGAAGGGGTCGAGGCTGTGCGTGCCGCTGAAACGGTTGGAGAGCACCAGTTGGTAGACGTCGCCGCTGGCGATGTAGTCCTGCGCCTTGCGCACGCCGGCCATGTAGGCCTCGCGGGTCAGCGAGGACTGCGGCTCGCTGAAACGCCCGGGTGGCGCAGGCGGCGGCAACGGCCCCCGCAGCGCCTGGATGACCTCGCTGCGCAGCGCCTGGCGCTCGTTCTCGGTGCCGGCGTGCAGCAGCGCGATGCCACGCGTCAGGTGGTCGAACACCAGCAGCGAGCGCGGTGCCACGTAATGCAGCACGGGCGTGGTGTGGGTGGCCGCGCCGCGCAGGGCCTGCGGCTCGAAGTAGCGCATGATCTCGTAGGCCGTATAGCCCACGAGGCCACCAGCCAAGGGCACGCCCGGCAGCTCGGGCTGCGGCCGCGGTGCCTGCGCGAGCGCGCTGCGCAGCGCAGCCAGCAAGGCCGGCTGGTCCGTGGGGACCGGATGGCGCTCGCCGCCGACGAACAGGCCGTCTGTGGTCAGCTTGACCTCCAGCCCGTCGCCGAAGCCGATGAACGAATAGCGCGCCAGCCGCTCGCCACCCTCGACGCTTTCGAGGAGGAAGCGCGGCTGGAAGGCGCCCAGCTTGGCGTAGGCGGATACGGGCGTATCCAGGTCGCCGGCGATGTCGAATGGCGGCTTCAGACGCTTTACCTCGGACATGAAAAAACCCATCCCGGTGGTGGCCGGAGATGGGTTCTGGTGATCTCGATTCCCTGGGCGAAAATTTTCGCGGCGTGCCAGTAGCCCGTCTCCTTCAGAAGCGGGGCCACCACCAGCGTTGCAGCAGGATTTTGGCGCACATGCAGGGGAGTATGGGAAGGCCGGCCGGGGGCGTCAAGCGCGGCCGGCGTGCAGCGCAGTAGACTCGGCGGCATGAACACGGATTACGAAAAACTCGGCGCGTTCTACCTCGGACGTCAGGTGGATCCGGCCACGGGCGCGGTGTCGCCCGAACCGCTGCTCTACGACTCGCGCGACCTGACCACCCACGCGGTCTGCGTCGGCATGACCGGCAGCGGCAAGACCGGGCTGTGCCTGGCGCTGCTGGAGGAGGCCGCCATCGATGGCGTGCCCGCGCTGTGCATCGACCCCAAGGGTGACCTGGGCAACCTGCTGCTGAACTTCCCGGCGTTGCGGCCGGAAGACTTCGCGCCCTGGATCGACGCCGGCGAAGCCGCGCGCCGCGGGCGGTCGGTGGACGAGCACGCCGCAGCGGTGGCCACGCAATGGCGGGAAGGGTTGGCGGACTGGCAGCAGCCCCCGGAGCGCCTCGCCCGCCTGCGCGATGCCGTGGACATGGCCATCTATACGCCCGGCAGCGACAGCGGGCTGCCCCTCTCGGTGCTGGGCTCCTTCGAAGCGCCGCCGGAGGCCCTGCGCCGCGATGCTGCCGGCCTGGCCGAGCGCGCCAACGGCGTGGTGGCCAGCCTGCTCACGCTGATGGGCCGGGAGGCCGATGCGCTGCAGAGCCGCGAGCACATCCTGCTGGCGCAGCTCGTGGTGCAGGCCTGGGCCGCCGGCCGTGCACTGGACGTGGCGGCGCTCATCGGCCTGGTGCAGAAGCCGCCCTTTGAGAAGCTCGGCGCGCTGGACCTCGAGAGCTTCTACCCGGCCCGCGATCGCATGGCGCTGGCGATGGCGCTGAACAACCTGCTGGCGTCGCCCGGTTTTGCCGCCTGGACACAGGGCGAGCCGCTGGACGTGCAGCGCCTGCTGTTCACGCCGGAGGGCAAGCCGCGTCTGGCCATCCTGTCCATCGCGCACCTCTCCGACACCGAGCGCATGTTCATCGTCACGCTGGTGCTCAACGAGATGCTGGCGTGGATGCGGCGCCAGACCGGCACCTCCTCGCTGCGCGCCCTGCTCTACGTGGACGAGATCTTCGGCTTCTTCCCGCCCAGCGCGAATCCGCCCTCGAAGCCGCCGATGCTCACGCTGCTCAAGCAGGCACGCGCCTTCGGGCTGGGCTGCGTGCTGGCGACGCAGAACCCGGTGGACCTGGACTACAAGGGCCTGGGCAACACCGGCACCTGGCTCGTCGGGCGGCTGCAGACCGAGCGCGACCGCGAGCGCCTGATCGACGGCCTGACCAGCGCCGGCGGCAACGGCGGCGCGCTGGACCGCGCGGCCCTGGCCACACTGCTGGCGGGCCTGCCGCAGCGCAGTTTCCTGATGCGCAACGTGCACGACGACGCGCCCGTGCTGCTGCAGAGCCGCTGGGCGCTGTCCTACCTGCGCGGCCCGCTGGCGCCGCCCGAAATCGAACGCCTGATGGCGCCGCGCAAGCAGCAGGCCGCGTCCGCCGCAGTAGTGGCCGCGGCGTCATCGGTGCCTGCCGAAGTCGCATCGACCCGCCCTGCCGTGCCGGCCGGCATCGACGAGGTGTTCGTGCCGGCCCGCGCTGCAGGCGATGGACTGGTCTATCGCCCTGCCCTGCTTGCGCAGGCGCGACTCCACTACGTGGACGCGAAGTCGCGCATCGACCAGTGGCAGGACCGGGTGCTGCTCGCCAGCTTCCCGGACAGCGGCACCAGCATCGACTGGGCCAGCAGCGGCGAACTGCCGGTCGATGTGGCGGCGCTGGCAGGCGCTCCCGAGGAGGCCGCGTCTTACGCGGAACTCGCCGCCGCCGCGACGCGTGCGGCGAACTACCCGGCCTGGGGCAAGTCGCTGGCGCAGTGGCTGTACCAGCACAGCCGGCTCACGCTGCAGGCCTGCGACGCGCTCAAGCTGACCTCGCTGCCCGGCGAATCCGCGGGAGACTTCAGGACCCGCTGCGACCTCGCCCTGCGCGAGCAGCGCGATGCCGCGGTCGAGGCGTTGCGCGCCAGGTTCGCACCGAAGATGGCCAGCGCGCAGGACGCGCTGCGCCGCGCCGAAGAGCGGGTCGAGCGTGAGCAACAGCAGGCCTCGCAGCAGAAGCTGCAGACGGCGGTGTCGATCGGTGCCACCGTGCTCGGCGCGCTGTTCGGCGGTGGCCGGAGGCTGGGTGCGGGCACCATCGGACGGGCCAGCACCGCGGCCCGCGCCGCCAGCCGTGCCGCGGCGGAGGCCGCCGACGTGGCCCGCGCCGGCGAGGCCGTCGAGCTGGCGCGGCAACGCCTCGCGGACCTTGAGGCCGAGGCGGAATCCGCTGTGCGCGACCTGCAGCAGTCCCTCGACCCATCGCGCCTTGAGTTGCGTGAACAATCGCTCGCACCTCGCAAGGCCGATATCCTCATCGGCTCGCTGCGGCTCGCCTGGCTGCCCTGGCGGCGCGGCAACGACGGCTTCCCCCATCCTGCGTACTGAGGTTCCCCATGCCCTCCTTCGATGTGGTTTCCGAGATCTACGGCCACGAAGTGACCAATGCCATCGACCAGGCCAACCGCGAGCTCGGCCAGCGTTTCGACTTCAAGGGCACCCCCTGCGACTACAGCCGCACCGACAAGGAACCCTTCGTCGTGCTGATGAAGGCGCAGGTCGAGTTCCAGCTGAAGCAGATGCTGGAGATCCTGCGCATGAGATTGTCGAAGCGCGGCATCGACGCCACCTGCATCGACGCGCAGGACGTGGAATCGAACGTGGCCGAGGCGCGCCAGCGCGTGGTGCTGAAGCATGGCATCGACCAGGACACCGCACGCAAGATCACCAAGTCCGTGAAGGAGAGCGGGCTGAAGGTGCAGGCGCAGATCCAGGGCGAGAAGGTGCGCATCACCGGCAAGAGCCGCGACGACCTGCAGTCGACCATCGCCCTGCTGCGCAAGAGCGAGGTCGGCGTGCCGCTGCAGTTCGAGAATTTCAGGGATTAGGCTGCCGAAGGATTCCTTCGTTGGAATCAGATGCCGAGCGCCTTGAGGAATACATCGACGAGCGCCTCAAGTCCTTTCTTTGGCGCATCAGTTGCTGCAGTACCTCTCGGAACGACTTCAGCAACCACGTATCCTTCTGTGCCAATGGCTGTCTGGAAGTGGTCTTCAAACAGAGGTTGCTTGTTTAGCAGGTACGCACCAAAAGGTTCCGTGCGCCGGCAAGAGAGGCCGAGGTTCGCGGAGTAGGCCAGGGTTGCTGATCGATGAATGTCGAGTCCGAGCCCAGCACGGTGCAGCGTGATGCCCTTTGAGCCCCGGACGATGATTTTCAGCGGACCGTGGAAACTCAGTAATCGCAGGCTCAGGGTCAGCCAAGCCTGGATGGAACCGAGCCGCCAATCGCTTGTGATTTTTACTTTGCCGTTGCGCGGCACGATGACTCCGACCAGGGCGCGCGGGTAAACGACCATGGACCTGCCCGGCGGGATCTCCGCGATCGCCATTTCGTCGTGCTCATTCTCGGCTGGAATCAATGTCAGTTCAGCCGTCGTGTCGTTGGTGGTCTGATATTTCGACAAGGCATTCAGACCCGCGGCCAGCCCCATCAGGGGTCGCCGCCAATCGAGTTGCCACATCGTGCCTTTCAGCAGCGCTGAACCTGCAGACCGGACGTAGTTGGCCTTCACCAGCGCTGATTCACCTTGCAACAACTGGATAGCGAGCGTGGCTGAAGATATTTTTCCTGGAGCTTTCGTTGCAGCATCTGCTTCGCTAACTGCGCGTTCGTCCTGTTTCAGCCCGGCAGCAACTGGCGCACCGGCGTTCGCTCGTGGAGCGAGAACGTAGTAGATGAAAGACCTCAAAAGATAGGGGAGTGCTAGCAGGGTCGCCCACCACATCAGTGCAGATCCTTTCTGCTCGGCGACGCTTAGCGGGAAACTGACCTGTTGCTCGGCGGTGGGGCTGTCCCTGAAGCGAATGCAATAGCCATCACGTTGGGCATTGGGCTCAAGTTGAGCCACTGCCTCCCACAGCCCATCTGCGCGAATTTGTTTTTCTTCAACGCTCGTTTTGGCTTTCAACCATTCCTGCTTGTACCACATCCTTCGCAGCCACCCGTCTGCGCCTCCCCAGCGGTCGTCGTAGAAGCTTCGCTCCTGCTTTAGGGAGTTTGCCAAGCCACAGTAGTTCTGACGAATGACGAGGCCTTCATGGGCGTTGAAGTAATGAGCCACGGCCAATATCAGCAGTATTCCAACGTAAACGGAGGCCTGCCGGAAGACCCAAATGATTATTTTGCCCACAGGTTTCGCCCCTTTTTTCGCATTATCGGCTTGCTAGCCCTCGCGCAGGTGCCATGTTTGCTCGGGATCGTGGGTGTAATGTTTACATGGCGACTGCGTCGTCCTCTGGTAGCGTGGCCATGTTTCCCCATGAACACATTCCCTCCCCTGCTCGCCGCTGACGAAGGCCACGCCTGCACGCTGCTGAACGCCGACGGCGCCGGGCATTTCTTCCTGGCCTGCGACCACGCCAGCAGCCGCATCCCGCGTGCACTCGGCACTCTGGGCCTCAGCGACGACGCCTTGAGCCAGCACATCGCCTGGGA
>JBJOHO010000073.1:0-7313 GCA_046047615.1 Pseudomonadota bacterium | reverse complement strand
GGGCTCTACCTCGCCCGGCGATCCCTGCTGACCATGTTCATCCTGCTGGGTGGGGCGGCCTTGAACCTGGGCCTGAACCTGCTGGTGATCCCGCGCTTTGGCATCCAGGGGGCTGCGGCCGTGCATGCCGGCGGCATCACGCTGATGATCCTGGTGCTCACGCTCGTGGGTCGCCGCGAAGGCGTACAGACGGGTTTCTTCCCGGCGCTGCCGGGTTTCGCTGTTGCGGGTGGGGCGGCGTGGCTGGTGGCCATCCAGTTCACTGCCCTCTCGCCTTGGCTGACGGTCCCGCTGCGCGGCGCCATCGCCGGCATTGTCTATGTGGCTGTCTGCTGGGCCGTCATCCCCGAGGCGCGCGTGCTCCTGGCCGGGTTGGCCGGGAAACTGCGCCGCCTGCGCTGAGCACCTAGCTGCCCTGCCCCGGCGGCGGCTCGCCGGCCTTGTTGCGCATCCAGTCCGCCAGGCGTGCCATCGCTTCGCGGATGTGCTCGCGCACCTCGGGCTCGCAGGGCATCGCATCGAGCGCGCCGTTCATGCACAACATCCATTGGTCGCGCTCGGCGAGGCCGATGGAGAAGGGCAGGTGGCGGGCCCGCAGCATCGGGTGGCCGCGCTCGGCGCTGAAGCGCTTGGGGCCGCCGAGCCATTCGCCCAGGTACATCTTCAGCACGCGGCGGATGTCGGTGAGGTCTGGCGCGTGCATGGCGCGCAGCCCGCGCGCCTCCGGCAGGCTGTCCATGCGGTCATAGAAATCGTCGACCAGCCTGTCGATGACCGGTTGGCCGCCGAGCAGCTCGAAGGGCGAGACGGTCTGGATGTCGTCCTGGCTCATGCAATCGGTCCTCAAAATGAAAAGGGCAGGTGGTTGCCCACCTGCCCCTTGATCACACGCTGTTCAGCAAGCGTGACCGGTGCATTGCACCAGTCTTACTTGCCCGTGCGCCAGCCGTCGGCGTACTGCGTGCGGGCGGTGACCGCGTACGGCACCGGCGACACGATGGCGCGGATCTCGGCCATCTTGTGCGGCTCGACGGTGGTCTTCTTCGAACCGCCGTTCGGCTCGCCCCAGTGCAGGACGACTTCGTTGCCCAGCGCGATGTCTTCGTCGACAACGGCCAGCGACAGGAACGAACGCTCGTTGTAGCTGTAGCCCGAGAACAGCGACAGGCCCACCGTCTTGCCACCGGCGGTCAGCTGGTCGTAGTTGCTGTTCGCGTAGTTCGACAGCGGCATTTCGATGTACTTGTAGTGCTCGCCCTTCTCGAGGATCGAACGCTGGATCTTGGCGACGTCCTCGCCGTTCCAGGCCAGCGTGACCTTGCGACGGCCACCCTTGCCACCGTTCATCTTCTCGAGCGCCTCGCGGCCGATGAAGTCATGGTCGAACTTCACGAACGGGCCGTAGCCGATCTCGTACGGGGTCAGGTAGTAGTCTTCGATGTTCGCCGAGACGAACGAACCGCCGATGGCGCCCGCCGACTCGTACGAGTTGGCCGGCAGCCACTCGCGGTACTTCTTCATGCGCTCGTCCGTGTACACGGCCGGCAGCGGCGACGGCACCCAGCCCGACTCCAGCGTGTTCGTCGCGTAGGCGCGCGAACCGACCGGCAGCAGGCCGAATTCCTTGCCCGCCTCGAGGATGGCGGCGGCGATCTCCTCGCGCTCCTCGTAGGGGCCCCAGATCTCGACGCCCGGCTCACCGGCCATGCCGTGGCGCAGCGTGCGGACCAGGCGGCCCTTGATCTTCATCACGCTCATGTTGAAGAACTTCAGTTCCGGCAGCGGCGCGCCATTGAGCTTGTCGATGACGTGCTTGGCCTTGGGGCCCTGGATCTGGAAGCGGTAGTAGTTGCGGCGCACGGCATGGCCGTTCGGGCGCGACGGCGAGCGGTCGTCATAGCGGACCGACACGCGGAAGCCGCTGGTCTCGGCCTGGAACTTCACCCAGTTGCAGGACGGCGCGCGGCCGACCATGACGAAGCTGTTCTCGGCGAGGTAGAAGAGGATGTTGTCGCCGATGACGTGGCCCGAGTACGAGCAGGCGACGAACTGCTTCGCCTTGTTCGGCACGAAGCCCTTCATGCTGTTGATCGCGAGGCTCTCGATGAACGCCAGGGCGTCCGGGCCGTCGATGAAGAGGTCGACCATGTGGTGCGTCTGGTCGAACAGCACGGCGTTGTTGCGCCAGGCCGCCTGCTCGGTGCGCCAGTTGGAGAACTCGGGGGCGACGACGGGATAGACGTAGGCGCCGATCTGCGAATTGCGCAGGTGCTCGACGGTGTTGCCGGCATTTTTCAGCACGGTTTCCAGATTGCTCATCAGAGTGGGACCTCTTGTTGCGGATTTGTGACCTTTTTGAAGGCGCGACACTATACCAGCCTTCCCCGGCCGGCCTGCAATCGCGCCTGACTCAGGCGAGAAGCGCCTCACGCCGGTAGACCCGCAGGCAGGCCCAGGCCAGCAGCCCGCCCAAGGCGAGACTGCCGCCGGCGGACAGGGCCAGGTCGAGACCCGCCACCGGTTCCGCCCGCAGGATGCGCGTGACCAGGAAATGCTGGGACAGGCTGGGCACCAGCAGCAGCCAGGGGGTCGGGGCGAGGTTCGACAGGGTCGCCAACACCAGGGGCAGGCTGGGCAGCAACTGGAGTGCGCCCAGCCAGGCCTGGGCCTCGCGGACACTGCGGGCAAACGACGCCACCAGCGTCATCAGCGCCGCTCCTGCCGGCACCAGCGGCGCCGTCACGCCGACCACGGCCAGCACGGTGCCCGGGCCGAGCGCCGCGCTCATCCCCAGCCGCTCCAGTTCCACCTGGCTCATCACCAGCACGAAGGCCGTGGCCGTCAGCACCAATGACATCATCATGTAGGCGGCGGTGGCGCAGAGCTTGCCGACCAGCAGGGCGTCGCGGCTGACCGGCAGGGTCAGCAGGGCTTCCAGCGTGCCGCGCTCGCGCTCGCCGGCGGTGGTGTCGATCGCCAGGTACAGGCCACCGCTCATCAAGGCCAGGATCAGGAAGAAATCCAGCATGGCCAGGGCCAGGGCGGCGCGGGACGCCGGGGTGGACACATCCACCTCCTGCACGGGAACCGGTGCCAGGAGGGCCGGGTCGATGCCGCGCAGGCTCAGCCGTTGCGACGCCAGCTGGCGTGCGTAATCCCCCAGCGCGCCCTGCAGACGATCCACCTTGCGCTGCTGCTCCCGGTCGCTGGCATCGAAGAACAGCTGCACGGGCGCCGGTCGACCCTGGCCCAGGCGCAGGCCGTGGTCCGCGGGAATCCACAGCACCAGCGGCTGGCGACGCTCCAGCACGGCGTCGCGGGCCGCGGCCTCGTCGCCCGGGAAGGGCGTCGTCTGGATGCCGCGTCCCTCAAGGAAGTCACGCAGGTTGCCGGCTTCGCCCGGCCCGCCCTGGGCCACCACCAGCGCCTCCGCCGGGTCGGCGACATTCTCGCGGATGCTGTACTGCAGCGTCAGGCCGAACAACAGGGGGGCCAGCAGTGGGCCGAACACCAGCGCGGCGAACACCGTTCGCCGGTCGCGCAGGTTCTCGACGAACTCTTTCAGGAAAACGATGCCGGCGCCGCGCAGAATCATCGGCCTTCCTCCCCGGTCAGCGCCAGGAAGGCCTGTTCCAGGTCGGCGGCGCCGGTACGGGCGCGGACCCCCTCGGGGGTTCCCTGCGCCACCACCCGGCCACCGGCGATCACCACCACCTCATCGCAGAGCCCGGCCACCTCATGCATGACGTGGCTGGAGAACAGGATGCAGTGCCCGGCATCGCGCAGGCTCCTGAGCACTTCGCGCAGCGCCCGGACCGCTGGCACGTCGAGTCCGTTGGTAGGCTCGTCGAGCATGAGGTTGCGGGGCTCGTGCACCAGCGCACGGGCCAGGGCGGTCTTGACCCGCTGACCCTGCGAGAAGCCCTTCGTCCGCCGGTCGGCGAACTCTGCCAGATCCAGCTGGCGGACCAGGACGTTGCAGCGTTCCCGCGCGGCCTGGCGCGACAGGCCCGAGAGGCGGCCGAAGTATTCGATGTTCTCGCGGGCGGTGAGCTGGGAATAAAGGCCGGCATTGTGCGGCAGCACGCCGATGCGGCTGCGCGCCGACAGGGGCGCCGTGGCCACGGACTCACCGTCGAGCCAGGCCTCCCCGCCATCCGGCCGCAGGATCGTCTGCAGGATGCGCAAGGTGGTGCTCTTGCCGGCACCGTTGGGGCCCAACAGGCCGGTGATCCGCCGGTCCTGCGCGATGAAACCCACGTCGTGGAGTGCCACCACCGTGCCGTAACGCTTGGCCAGGCCGCGGGCCTCGATCATGGTGCCGGTCCTGACATCGAGAGGAAGAAAGGCGCCGGCCGCAGGCGGGCCAGGCAGCGCTGGTCCAGCGAGGCCAGTGCAGTGGCCTGGTCGGCACGCTGCAGGAAATCCGCGAGGATCCGGTCCATGCAGGGCTGGCCGATCTGCCCGTGTCCCTGGTCCGGCAGTTCGATGTGCAGGGCGTGGCGCAGGCCACGTGCCACGCGCGCCGCGTGGCTTGCCGGCGTCACCGGGTCCGCCGAGCCGGACAGCAGCAGTGTCGGCACGCTGCTGCGCAGTGGTTGGTGGAAATCGGCATCCACCGGGCCGCGCGGCCAGTCGGCGCACATCGACTGCAGCAGGTCGATCTGGCTCGTCCCCATGAACGTCGCCTGCAGGGCTGCGCGGTCGATGCGCCCCTCGAAGCGTGGGGCGTCCTCCGCGCAGACGACGCTGTTGTGCATGCCATACGCGATGGCCTCGCCCACGCTGCTGCCCGCGAGCAGGTACAGCGACGCCAGCGGCCGGAAGTTGCCGGCGGTGCCGGCTTCGTGGAGTGCCACCGGCAGCAGCGCGGCACTGCTGCTGGCGTAGGTGCCCAGCCGCAGCGCCACGGCCAGCGCGTCCGCCGTGAAGTCCACGGTGATGGGGGCGCCGCTGCGCGGGTGGGTCAGCTGCAGTTGCACCGGCGACTGCTGCAGCCGCTCGCGCAGCCGCTGCAGCTGCGCCGGGAGGTCGCCGAAACGGCCACTGCAGGCGCTGTCCGCAGCGCAACGCGCCAGCACACGGTCGAGCGCACGCTGCGCGTCGAGGGCGATGCCCGGGCCCAGAACCTCATCGGCCGGTACGACACCATCCAGCACCATGCCGCGCACCCGTGCCGGGAAGCGGCGCGCGTAGTGTTGCGCCACCCGCGTGCCGTAGGACACGCCGTACAGGCTGATGCGCTCGGCGCCCAGGGCCTGCCGCAGCGCCTCCAGATCGGCCACGGCCACGCTGGTGGTGTATTGCCGCAGGTCGTGGTCCTTGGCGAGCGTGGTCCGGCATTCCTGCAGCAATGCGGCGAGCGTTGCCGCGTCGGCCTCGACCGCCATCCTGGCGTCATCGTCCAGGCCGCACCCCAGACGGCCGGATCGTCCGGTGCCCCGCTGGTCCATCAGGATGATGTCGCGCTCGCGCCGGGCGGCGCGGAAGGCGACGGACAGGTTGGCGTAGAACTCGCTGGCCCCCATGCCCGGCCCGCCCGCCAGGACGAACAGCGGGTCAGCCGCCGGTTTGCGGGTGACCGCCGGCATGCGGAAGACGGCGAGCTGCAACCGCCGACCCTCCGGTTGGCTGCGGTCTTCAGGCACGTCCAGCGTCGCGCATTGGGCGCTGAGGGACAGCAGCTGCTGCGGATGCTCAAGCTGGCAGGGTGAGAACGACAGGCCCGGCGCAGGCGTGGCCGCGCCGGCCGGCAAGGTCGCGGCGAGGGCTGGCAGGAGCGCAAACCCCAGGCGTCGGAAAAGTCGGCAAACGGTCATGGGCCGCTAGAATACGCCGCATGCCTGAGTCCTTGTCATTTGACGTGATCGTGATCGGCGGCGGCCATGCCGGCGTCGAGGCTGCACTGGCCGCCGCGCGGCGCGGCGCACGCACGCTGCTGCTGACGCAGAGCATCGAGACCGTGGGCGCCATGAGCTGCAACCCGGCCATCGGCGGCATCGGCAAGGGCCACCTCGTGCGTGAGATCGATGCCATGGGCGGCATCATGGCGCGGGCGGCGGACCGCGCCGCGCTGCAGATGCGCACCCTCAACGCGAGCAAGGGGCCGGCGGTGCGGGCCACGCGCGCCCAGGCAGACCGGCAACTTTACCGCCGCGCCATCCGCACTGCGGTCGAGTCGCAGCCCGGCCTGCAGCTGTTCCAGCAGGAGGCGGCGGATCTCGAATTCAGCGGCGACCGGGTGACGGCCGTGGTCACGGCCACGGGCATCCGCCTCGGGGCGCGGGCCGTGGTGCTCACGGCCGGCACCTTCCTCGGCGGCCGCATGCATGTCGGGCTGCAGCAGCTTTCCGGTGGCCGGGCTGGCGATCCGCCGTCCTTGCGGCTCGCGGCGCGGCTGCGCGAGCTGCCGTTGCGCGTGGGACGCCTCAAGACCGGCACGCCACCGCGCATCGATGGCCGCAGCATCGACTTCGCGCGCCTGCCGGAGCAGCACAGCGACACACCGCGGCCGGTGTTTTCCGTCATGGGCCGCGCCACGGACCACCCGCCGCAGCGCCCCTGCCACATCACCGCCACCAATGCGCGGACGCACGAGATCATCCGTGCGGCCAGCGACCGCTCGCCGATGTTCACCGGCGTGATCGAGGGCGTCGGCCCGCGCTATTGCCCCAGCGTGGAAGACAAGGTGGCGCGCTTCGCCGGTCGCGAGTCGCACCAGATCTTCCTCGAACCCGAGGGCCTCGACACCCACGAGGTCTACCCCAACGGCATCTCCACCAGTCTGCCCTTCGACGTGCAGTGGGAGCTGGTCCGCAGCATTGCCGGCCTCGAGCAGGCCCACCTGACGCGCCCCGGCTACGCGATCGAATACGACTACTTCGATCCGCGCGACCTCACGCCGCAATTGGCCGTGAAGCCGCTGCAAGGGCTGTTCTTCGCCGGCCAGATCAACGGCACGACCGGATATGAGGAGGCCGCGGCGCAGGGCCTGGTGGCCGGCATCAATGCCGCGGCGCTGGCCTGCGGGCTGGCGCACTTCGTGCCGGAGCGCAGTGCGTCCTACCTCGGCGTGATGATCGACGACCTCGCCACGCGCGGCACGCAGGAGCCCTATCGCATGTTCACCAGCCGCGCCGAATACCGGCTGCAGCTGCGCGAGGACAATGCCGATGCGCGCCTGACCGCCGTGGCACGGGACCTGGGCCTGGTGGGCGATGCGCAGTGGCAGTTCTTCTGCGCCAAGCAGGAGGCCGTGGAGCGCGAACATGCCCGCTTGGCCGCCACGCTGCTGCGCCCGGCCACGGTGCCGG
>JBJOHO010000072.1:0-19081 GCA_046047615.1 Pseudomonadota bacterium | reverse complement strand
CCGGTGAACGCGCCCTTCTCATGGCCGAACAGCTCGCTCTCGAGCAGGTCCGCGGGGATCGCGCCGCAATTGACCGCCACGAAGGGCCGGTGCCGGCGCGGGCTGGATTCATGGATCGCGCGGGCCACCACTTCCTTGCCGGTGCCGGACTCGCCGAGGATCAGGACGCTGGATTCGTGCAGCGCCACCTGGTCGACAAGCTGGCGTACCTGGCGGATGGCCGGTGACTCACCCGTCGGCCGCGGGGCCGTCACCTGCGGAGCGGGAAACTCGACGACGGACATGGTGATGGGAACCGTGCAACCTGCGGACGGTTATTGTCATGTCGCGAGGCTGCTGGGAAAGTGACGCATTGCGCCGGAATGCCGTCGGCGCGTGTGACGCCGTCGAGGTTTTCAGCCGCGGCGCGGCTGGCGGGCGCCGGCGACCTGCCGCCGGTGACGGCGGAACGCCAGTTTTTCGATCAGGTCGGACACCGGTTCACCGGGCGGCGCAAAGCGCGCCTTCACCACACCATCCGCCGACACGGAGCGGATGTAGGCGATGAATCCCAGCGGCTGGGCGATGCTGTCCTTGAGGTATATCTCGACCAGGCCGTGCGTGTTCGGCACCGGATGAGGAACGCTGGAGCGCCACACCATGCCCAGCGCATTGAAACGCACGGCAGTCAGTGTCGGCCGCGGCTTGCTCGCCACCAGCAACTGCCCGAGCAGTTCCAGCGCGATGTTGATCTTCATCTCGAGGCGAATGATGTCGCCGGCGCAGCCCGCCTTGTCCTCATGCTTGTCCGCGGCGCCCAACTCCTCCAATGCGGTGAATGCGTGGAGCGCCTTGAGGTTGCGTTCGGTCAGCGCCGCTGAGGCCGCAGCGTCAGGGGGCCGTTCCAGGGGGGACCAAGCCACGGGCAGGGCGTCCTCGTAGGCGAGTTCGTCGTACAGGACGACGGTATCGACTCCTTCAAACAGCGACATCCCTTCCTCCTGCCCTTGCCTGGCCCTCAGTGCGCGAGCAGCTTCTCGAGTGCGAGGTCCGATTCGATGACCGCGGCGGTCATTGCAGCGAGGCAGTCTAGGGCCTTGTCGTCCTGGACACTGCTGCCCAGTTCACGCAACAGGCGGTGCCGCTCTTCCATGAGGGAACGCAGCACCCGCGATTCCTGGCGCGTGGCCACGGCGCGCACCAGACGGGAAGTGATCGCCAGCACGCCTTGCGCCAGCATGCGCTGCGTCGGCGACTTCTGCAGGTGCAGCACGGTCATCAGGCACCCGCGTGCCGGCTGGCGGACTGGCCCGGGATGGCGACCCAGGCACTGCGGATCTCCCGCAGCAGGCCGGCCACTTCATCCAGCAGGTCCGCACGCCCCTCAAGGCTTGCCTTGAACAGCTGGCGTGAGCAGTAGTCGTACAAGTCGGCCAGGTTGCGGGCGATGTCGCCACCGGCCTTCATGTCCAGGCTGCCACGCAGCTCATCCAGGATCTCCACCACGCGGTGAACCAGTGCGCTCTTCTGCACCTGGGCACCGTTCTGCAGCGCCCCCTTGGCGGCGGCAACGCGCTCCAGCGCGCCATCCAGCAGCATGAGCACTAGGCGATGCGGATCAGCGGCAGCGACGCCACCGTGGGCGGCGACAGCGCGGTAGGCGTTGAGTCTGGTGTGGCTGGCGTACGTCGTCATGACCGGAACTCCTCGGGACCAGTCCCTGTAACGGCGCGGAGGAGCCCGCCTTGAGGCCGGCACTGTGAACTAGTTACCGGAGTCCTTGGCCAGTTGCGTGGACGTCGCCAGCTGCTGCGTCAGGTAGCTCGCCGTGGTCTGCATGCGTGCCAGCAGGGTGTCCAGCGCACTGAACTGCTTCAGGTACCGCGTCTGGATGCTGACCATGCGCAGCTCCAGCGCCTCCTGGCGCGATTCGAGATCCTTGCGCCGGGTGCTGATCCCCTTGTCACGCAGGGCGATGTCGCCGTCGGCCGCCAGCACGCGTGCCAGTTGCGCTTCGAGCCGCGCGGCCAGGCCGTTCTCACCTGCGAACACCGCCGCCACTGCTCCCGGCTGTGCAGCCTCGGCCGATGCAAGCTTCGTGGCGTCCAGCGCCAGCGTGCCGTCCAGCTTCACGCTGATGCCCAACGACGACAGGCTGCCGTAGGCACCTGCGCCCTCTGTGCTGCTGCCCAGCAGACGGCGCAGCGCGCTCTCCGTACCCATCAGCAAGGAGTCGCCGATCATCGGCCCGGCAGCCTGCGTCTGGGCGTCGTAGCTGCGCAGCTTTCCCAGGCTGCCTGCCAGCGTGTTCCAGGCCTTCACGAAGCCGTCGAGCTTGGCCTTGCGGCCGGCGCTGTCGTCGAGCACCGAGAAGCTGACGTGGGTACCCGGCGCCGCCTTGGCGAGGTTGAGCGTGATGCCGTCGACGGCACCGTCGACAGTGTTGGTGGCACTGTTGATGGTGAAGCCGGCGACCTTGAGCTGCGCATCCTGCGCGGCGGCGAGGACCGACAGGTTTGCGGTCGTCGGCGGGTCGTAGACCAATTGCGCGAGGCCGCCATCACCCCCACGGGTGGTGATCCGCAGCGCATTGGCGGCACCGGTGGCACCGCCGCCCAGCACCAACCGTGCACCATCGGCGGCATTGATCAGCGTGGCACGGATCCCGGGGTTGCCGGTCGCGCTGTTGATGGCATCACGGATGCCTTCGAGTGTGTTGTTGCTGCTGTCGATCGTGAGTTCGATCGAGCTGCTGCCCTGTGCCAGCACCAGCGTGCCGGTACCGACCGTACTGCTGCCGCCGCCGGCGAAGGCGGCTGACGACAGCTGCGAGGCCTGCGCCAGCTGGAGCACCTCGACGGCATAGACGCCGGGTGCCGCAGCGCCCGTCGCCGTGCCCGACAGCACCGTCTCGTCGCTGGTCGAGGTCTTGCGCAGCGCAAAGGCCGTCGACTCCTCCAAGCCCTGTACCACCGAACGGAAGCTCGACAGAGCCCCCTTGAACTGGCTGAGCGCCGTGAACTCCGTGGTGAGTTTCGCATCCAGCCGGGTCAGGCGCGCCTCGATCGGCGCCCGCTCGGCAGCCACCAGCTGGGTGACCAGGCCGTTGACATCAAGACCCGAGCCGACGCCGTTGGAGACCAAGCTTGCCATGCCCGCTATCCTGTCAGACCGTGCGGTCCAGGACCGTGGGCTGGCCCACATTCAGGTGCTGCAGGATGCGCAGCGCTTCCTCGCTCGGCATCTGCCGGATCAACTCGCCCGTGCTGCTGTTGCGCACGGCCACCACGGCGCGACCGGTGGCCTCGTCGACCCGGAACTCCAGGTCCCGCGCCGTCGAGCGGACGAACTCCTGCAACTGCTTCGCGATGGCCTCGGCCTGGCGCCGCGCCTGCTCGGCCGACGTTCCAGCAGCAGCCCGCCCTGCGGGTGCCGGGATCTGCGGCGCACCCTGCAACGGACCCGCAACGCCAGCAGCCGCGACAGGCGCGGCTTTTGTGGCTGCCGGTGCAGCCGTATCGCTTCTTCCATTCAGGGCCCACGACACCGGAGTCGGGGCCCGTGCTCCTTGGATGTCCATAACGCCTCTTCAAGGCTTGCGGCGGTGGCAGGCCCGGCCCACCACCGCCTTGGACCTGGCGCTTACTTGAGCAGCGACAGGACGTTCTGCGGCACCGAGTTTGCCTGGGCCAGGATCGCCGTGCCTGCCTGCTGCAGGATCTGCGCCTTGGTCAGGTTCGCCGTCTCGGCCGCGAAGTCCGCATCCATGATGCGGCTGCGCGAGGCCGAGAGGTTCTCGGTCGCCGTCTGCAGGTTGGTGATCGTGGACTCGAAGCGGCCCTGGATGGCGCCGAGCGTGCTGCGCAGGGTCTGCACCGACGTCAGTGCCGAGTCGATGCGCTGCATGATGTCGTTGGCGCCCGTCACCGTGAGGACGTTCGCAGCAGCCAGGTCACCGCTGGCCGCCACCGTTCCCGCGGTCAGCCCCAGCGCAGTGGTGCCCGCCCCCGCGCCCACCACGATGTCTTCCGCAGAGGACAGGGCCAGGAAGCCGCTGGAGTCGACCTCGGCGTAGACGCCGCCCACCTGGCTGTTGATCGCCGCCACCAGGTCATCCGCCGTGTCATAGCTTCCGGACAAGTCGACCGCGGTGCCGCTGCCCACCGCCAAGGTAAAGGCGCCGACCGTATAGGCGGCCGCCGTACCCGCGACCGCATCCGCACCTGCTGTGCTGGTGCCACCGGTGGTCATGAGCGTCGCGTCGGCGCCGCCGAATGCAATGCTGCCAGCACCCGCCGTGCCGTCCGTGAAGTCGAGGTCGGCGCCGTTGGCCGCCACGGTCACGCCGGAGGTGGTCAACTGGCTGTTGATGGCCGTTGCCAGACCGCTGAGATCCGTGGTGTCGGTGGTCAGCGTGACCGTGTCGGTTCCGGAGAGTCCGGTAACGGTGAATGTTGCGCTGGTGGTGCTGAAATCAAAGCCGCCGGCATAGCCGGCCGTCTTGTACGTGGCCGCCGTCGCAGCCGTCGCTCCACTGGTGAACAGCGTGCCCAGGTCAACCGTACCCGTGCTCGACGCCTTCGCACCGATGGCGCTGGTCTTCATGCTGGTGCTCAGGCCGATCTCGATGGTCTCACCGACATTGGCGCCGACCTGGAACGCGGCAGAGCCGAAGCTGCCGTCGAGGATCTTCTGGCCGTTGAAGGAGGTCTGGCTTGCGATGCGGTTGATTTCGGAGAGCCGCTGCTGCACCTCGCGATCCAAGGCTGCGCGGTCGCTGACCGAGTTCGAGGCGTTGGCCGACTGCACCGCCAGCTCGCGGATGCGCTGCAGGTTGCTGGTGACTTCCGCGAGTGCGCCTTCCGCCGTCTGGGCCAGCGAGATGCCGTCATTGGCATTGCGGGCGGCCTGGGTCAGGCCGCGGATCTGCGTGGTGAAGCGCTCGGCGATGGCCATGCCGGCCGCATCGTCCTTGGAGCTGTTGATGCGCAGGCCCGAGGACAGGCGCTGCAGCGACTGGGACAGCATCGATCCGGAAGTGGACAGGTTGCGCTGTGCGTTCAGCGACAACGTGTTCGTGTTGATGACCATTGCCATGATTTAGCTCCTGTGATGGACGGACTCTGCTGCCGGCCCGAGGACCGGGGTCTGCCCTGGCAAACCCCTCGTCGCCAGTGCTGCGTTCAGTGCCTTTAGCGGCACAGCGGCAGAACCCTTGAGGGCTGGCGCCGTGATCTGCGTCACAGGTGGTCGAACAGCGACAGTTGCGCGATGCGGCCATAGGCTTCCTGCGCCGCCTGCAGCCCCACCAGTTGCTGGTTCATGCGGCCGATCGCCTCGGCATAGTCGAGGTCGCGCAGCGCGCCCAGCGAGCCGACCAGCTCATCATCCAGCGCCTGCTGCGCCGACACCGTGGACTCGATGATCTGCAGCCTCGCGCCCGCCTCGGCGCGCAGGTCCACCAGATGGTCGAGCCCCTGGTCCAGCTGCACCACGAGCGCGGCCAGGCGCGAGTCGAGTGCCGAGCGGCCGGCTGGCGTGCTGGCATCGCTCCCGAGTGCCGCCACCAGGGCATCCACTGTGGCGAAGATGTCTTGTGTACCTGCCGCCACGATCGTGTAGGTGTCCCCCACGGCGGGCGTACCGCTCACGGTGACAGTGACGCCACGGAAGGCAACGGCGGCGCCGCTGGCATAGGCACCGGTCGCCACGACGGCCCCGGCGCCATCCTGGACTTCCCAGGCGTCGGCTGCCGTGAAGCGCAGCGTGTAGTCGTCGGGAATCCACGCCGCGGCATCGACGAGCTGGCCAGTGTCGATGCGGCTGTCCCCGGCATGGACACCTGTACCGGTGACAAAGCTGCCGTTGCCCTCCGGCACGTTCATGAACACCTGGTACCCGGCAAAGCCGTCGACCACGCGCTGGTCGGCACTCAGTTGCAGGGCACGCGTGCCCTGGTCACCGGCATAGGCAACGCCGGCCGGCAGACGGGTGAACGGCTGGGTCTGCGTCGACAGCCCGGAAAACAGATGCTCGCCGCCGGCATCGCGGCGGTTGGCAATGTCCACCAATCCCTGCACCCGCTGGCGCAGTTCTGCCACCAGTGCGTTGCGCGCCCCAGCGTCCATGACGCCACTGCGGGCCTGCACGGTGAGGTCGCGGACCCGGCGCAGCACGTCCGTGGCATCCGCAAAGGCCTGCTCGCTGGCCTGCAGACGGCTGGTCGCTGCCTCGGCGTTGCGTTCGTACTGGGCGAGCTGGCCGCGCTGGCGCTCCAGCGCGCCGATGCGCGTGGCAGCGACGGGGTCGTCCGCCGGCGTCAGCAGGCGCTTGCCTGAAGCGACCTGGGCCTGCGTGAAGGAGAGATCGCGCTGGCGCGCGAGCATCTGGTTGACGGCAGCCTGGTTCAGGCCGGCAGTGGAGATGCGGAAACTCATCGACCGGTCGCCTGCATCAGGCTGTCGAACATGGCCTGCGTGGCCTTGATCACCTGTGCAGCCGCCTGATAGGCCTGCTGGAAGCGCAACAGGTTGGCGGCCTCTTCGTCAAGGTTGACGCCGGAGACGCTGTCCACGGCGGCGGCGGTGTCATCACGCATGATGAGCTGCGCCTCGACGCCGGCCCGCGCCTGGCGGGTGGCCACGCCGATGGCGCCCATGAAGCGGGTGACTGCCTGGTTCACCGATTCCGTGCCGCCGGTGAGCGCGCCGCGGTCCAGCACCTGCGCCAGCTGCAGCATGTTGCGGTTGTCGCCCACGCCGCCAGTGTTGGGGCCGACCGTGAACTGGTCCCCCGCTGCTGGCGTGCCGCTGACCTCGAGCCGCCAACCATTGGCCTCGATGCGGCCATCACTGCCAAGGGTGTAGCTGCCGCTGCCATTGATCGTGTAAGTGGTCGCACTGGTGAAGGCAATGGTTGCCGGCGCCGTCAGCTGCGGTGTGCCGGCGTCGAGCACCTCGCCCAAGGTCACGCTCGCGGTGCCCGTGTTCCCGGCGGCGCTGGCGCTGCGCAGCGGCGCAGCTGCGGCGATCGTCGCCGGGTCACGCAGCAGCACCGCCATGTCCTGCACTGCCGCAGCCGTGGGCTGCAGCTTGAAGCGGTCGCCGGCGCTGGCCGCGCCAGACACCGCGATCGAGAGCCCCTCGACCTGGAAGGGATCCGCGGCAGTGCCACTGCCGCTCATCGCCACGGGTTCACCGGTGGCAGCGCGTCGCAGCGACCAGCCCGTGCCGTCGTTCTGCAGGATGTAGTCGTCTGCGGTCAGGGCACTGCTGTCCGTGCGGGTGACGGCAAGCTGTGCGGACCCGCCATTGCTCACGGCCGGCAGCACGGCCACTGCGCCCAAGGAGAACAGCGCCCCGCCCGGCTGGCCGCGCAGGTCCACACCGCGCTGCAGTTGTCCGTTGACGAGATCACCCGTGACGACCGCCATCTGCCCAAGCTGGTTGCGCACGGGCTCCAGCAGCTCGCGGCGGAAATCCAGCAGCCCGCCAATGCTGCCACCGGTCAAGGCGCCACCCAGATCGCTGGTGACGCTGCCGCGCTGGAACACCAGCTCGCTGCGCGTCGGATCAAACGGATCGCGTTGGGCGACCAGCTGGCTGGCTTCGGCACCGAGCACCAGCGGCTGGCCGGTACCGATGAAGACGTCGGTGCTGCCGTCGGCGTTGCGCACGGTGCTGACGCCGACCCGCTGCGCGAGATCGTCGATCTTGCGGTCGCGGGCGTCGAGCAGATCGTTGGGCGGCTGGCCGGTGGTGTTCTGCGCGGTCACGATCTGGCGGTTCAATGCCGCGATGTCGGCGGCGAGGCCACTGACCGCGAGCGCTTCGTCCTTGAGCTGCGCGTCGACTTCGGCATTGATTTCCCGCAAGCGCCGGTCATAGCTCGCCAGCCGCTGCTGCAAGCCCTCGGCCTCGCCCAGCATCACCTGGCGCGCCGCCGTGGAGGTGGGCTGGTTCGCCACCCCCTGCACGGAATCCATGAAGCGCTGCAGGGTGGCGTCCAGGCCTGTACCGGCATCCGCGAACAGCCGGTCCAGCGCCTCCGCCTTGCTGGCGAAGGTCTCCAGCCTCGTGTAGCTGCTGGAGGCGGTCCGCGCCTGGCTGACCAGCATCGCGTCCCAGGCGCGCTGCACGGACTTGATCTCCACGCCACGACCGACGAAACCGCTGGCCGCGCCCTGCGGCTCCATGGCCGCAAGGTCCACGCGCTGCCGGCTGTAACCCGGCGTCGACGCGTTGGCGATGTTGTGGCTGGTGACGTCCAGCGCCCGCTGCATCGCGAGCAGGCCGGAGACACCGGTGGCGAGCATGTCAGGCATGGGTCAATCCTCTGTTCACACCGCGCCCTGGGGTGTTAGCGGCGGCATTGCGCCGGACTTGAGCCGCTGGGCCACGGCGACCAGCTTGTCGGCATAGGCGGGGTCGGTGGCATAACCCCCGGCCTGCAGCCCCTCGGCGAAGGCCCGGATGTCGGCACCCGTGTTGCGCACGGCGGCATAGCGGTCGCGGCCGGCCAGCAGTTGCGCGTAGTCCTGCACGCTGGCTTCAAGTGAGTCATAGCTGCGGAAGCGGGCCCGCCCGTTGCGCGCCACGCCCTCCACATATTCGCGTGTACCGGCTTCGGCACTGGCGCCGTTCCAGCTTCCCGAGGCCTTGATGCCAAACAGGTTGTGGCTCGAGCTGCCATCCGCGTTGCGCGGCACGGCACGTCCCCACCCGGTCTCCAGCGCAGCCTGCGCAACGATGGCATCGGCGTCGACGCCAAGCCGCGCGGCAGCTTTCTCCGCGGCGGGACGCACGGCGGCGATGAAGGCTTCGCGGCTGCCCGGTGCGGGGGCTCCGGCAGACGCTGACCCCGGCGCGCGCATCAATTGCTGCACCAATTGCTCCGCCAAGCCAATGCCCTGCCCAGCCGCCAGATGCATGGCCAGTTGCTGGTCGAACATGTCCTGGTAGAACGCCTGCTGGTCACTGCCGAACAGATCGCTCTTCGGCGTGGCGTCGCGCATGCTCTTGAGCAGCATCGAGGTGAACAGTCCCTCGAACTGCCGCGCCGCCTCGCGCATCTCTGTGGGCGCAGTGCTGGGGGCGTTCGCCGGCAGCACCGAAGGCTTGAGGGCAGGCAGGTCCATCGGGATACCTCAGATCACGATCAGCTGGGCGCGCAGCGCCCCCGCCTGCTTCAGGGCTTCGAGGATCGCGACCAGGTCGCCCGGTGCGGCACCCACCTGGTTCACCGCCCGCACGATGTCATCGAGGTTCACGCCCTCCGGGAACAGGAACATGCGTGCGCCGTCCTGCGTCACGTCGAGTTCGCTGCGCGGCGACACCACGGTCTGGCCGGCGGCCAGCGCGTCGGGCTGGCTCACGTCCTGGCGCTCGGTGATCGTCACCGACAGTGAGCCATGGGCCACCGCGGCCGGCATCACCCGCACCTGACTGCCGATCACCACGGTGCCGGTGCGCGAGTTGACGATGACGCGCGCCGGCGCCTCGCCGGGCTGCACCTCGATGCCCTCGAGCACCGACAGGAATGCGGTGCGCTGGTCCGGATCGCGCGGCGCCTCGACCTGCAGCGAGACGGCATCCTGCGCGCGCGCCGTGCCCTCCCCCAGCATCTGGTTGATGGCGGTCGCCACCCGCGTGACGGTGGTGAAATCGGGCGTGTTGAGATTGAGCACCACGTGCGGCGAATCCGCAAAGCCGTTCGGCACTGCACGCTCGACGCTGGCTCCATTGGGCACCCGGCCGCTGGAGGGCACGTTCACGGAAATGCGCGAGCCATCGCGCCCCTGCGCGCCAAAGCCGGTGACGACGACACTGCCCTGTGCCATGCCATAGACCTCGCCGTCGACGCCGCGCAGCGGCGTCATCAGCAGCACGCCGCCGCGCAGGCTGGCGGCATTGCCGATGGATGAGACCGTGACGTCGATGGTCTGGCCCGGCTTGGCGAAGGGCGGCAGGTCTGCCGTCACCGTCACGGCCGCGACATTCTTCAGCTGCGGATTGGCGTTGGCGGGAATGGTCACGCCGAAGCGCGCCAGCATGTTCTTGATGCTCTGGATGGTGAAGGGTGCCTGGCTGGTCTGGTCACCCGTCCCATCAAGGCCCACGACCAGCCCGTAGCCCACCAGCTGGTTGCCGCGGACTCCGGCAACGGTAGCCAGGTCCTTGACGCGCTCGGCACGTGCCAGCGGCAGGCTCAGGATCAGCAGTCCGGCGGCGATCCAGGTGGCGATGTGCTTGGTCATGGCTCAGAGCGGGTTGAAGCGCGAATTGAAAAACCGGGACAGCAGCCCGGGCGCGCTCGCGTCGGCCAGGGCGCCCTGGCCGCCGTAAGCGATGCTGGCGTCGGCGACCTTGTACGAGGGGATGCTGTTGTCGGGCTGGATGTCCACCGGACGCACGATGCCCTGCAGGCGCACGAACTCGCGCCCCTGGTTGATGCTGATCCACTTCTGGCCACGCACCACAAGATTGCCGTTGGACAGCCGCTGGGCGACCGTCACCGTGAGCTGGCCGCGCAGCTGGTTGCTCAGGCTGCTGTCGCCGGAGCCATCGAAGCTGCGACCGCTCTCCAGGCCCGCCGACAAGGCATCGACGCTGCGTCCACCGAAGACCGGTGGGCGGATGTCGACCGTGGTCGACTTCTCGGTCGTGGTGCTTGCGCTCTTGGTGGCAGAGGTGGTCTCCATGAGGTTCACGGTGATCGTGTCCCCGACGCGACGTGCCACCGCATTCTCGAACAGCGGCAAGTCGCGGCCGGCCTGGAAGATGGCGCCATTGCCGGGCCGGTCCACCGGCACGTCCTCAGGCAGCGTCGCGGCGAAGGCGGCCTCCTGCCTGGCCTGGCCGGCACAGCCGACCATGAGGAAGGCCAGCGGGACAACACAGAGGACAGGGAGCAGAGGGCTGGCGTTGCGCGTCATCACAGGTTGTTGCTCACGTATTGCAGCATCTGGTCGGTCGTGGAGATGGCCTTGGAGTTCATCTCGTAGGCGCGCTGGGTCTCGATCATGTTGACCAGCTCCTCGACCACGTTGACGTTGGAGCTCTCCAGCGAGCCTTGCAGCAAGGTCCCCAGGCCGCTGATGCCCGGATTGCCGGTCTGCGCCGGACCGCTGGCCGCGGTCTCCGCCAGCAGGTTCTCGCCCTTGGGCTGCAGGCCGGCCGGGTTGACGAAGTCCGTCACCTGCAGCGTGCCGATCTGCGTCGGCGCCGTCTGTCCCGGCAACAGCGCACTGACGACGCCATCGGCGCCCACGGTGATGCTCTGCGCGCCATCCGGGATGTTGATGCCCGGCTGCACCCGGTAGCCGCTGGCGGTCACCAGCTCGCCGGTGAAGCTCATCTTGAAGGAGCCATCGCGCGTGTAGGCGAAGCTGCCGTCCGGCATCAGCACCTGGAAGAAGCCGCGGCCGTTCACCGCGACATCGAGCGCGTTGCCCGTCTGGGTCAGATTGCCCTGGCTGTAGTTCTTCTCGGTCGAGACCACGCGCACGCCTGTACCCACGTTCAGGCCCGTGGGCAGCTGCGTGTCCTGCGAGCTGGCGCCACCCACCTGACGCTGGTTCTGGTAGAGCAGGTCCTCGAAGACCGCGCGGTCCTTCTTGAAGCCGTTGGTATTGACGTTGGCCAGGTTGTGCGAGATCACCGACATGCGCGTCTGTTGCGCGTCGAGACCGGTCTTGGCAGCCCAGAGTGCGGGATTCATGGGGTCGTCACTCCTGTATCAGGATCATCAGCCGGTACGCAGCAGTCGCGCGGACGCCGCCCCGTTGTCATCGGCCGCCTTCATCGCCTTGACCTGCAGGTCGAAGCGGCGGGCCAGTTCGATCATGTGGACCATCGCGTCGGCAACGTTCACGTTGCTGCCTTCCAGCATCCCGGAAGCGAGCCGTACCGAAGCATTGGCCGGGGCGTCGGTACCGTCGCGCAGCCGGAACAGTCCGTCCGCCGTGCGCTCCAGGTCCGCCAGCGCCGGATCGGCCAGCTTGATCCTGCCGACGGTGGCGCGGGTCTCCGGTCCTGATCCCTGCGGCACGACCGTCACCGAGCCGTCGCCACCAATGAACACGGAGGTGTTGGGCGGCACCAGCACCGGGCCTGCATCCCCGAGCACAGGCAGTCCAGTGGCGGTCATCAACTGTCCCGAGGGATCGACACGCAGATTGCCGGCACGCGTGTAGGCTTCGCGGCCATCGCGGCCCTGCACGGCGAGGAAGCCTTCGCCCATGACCGCGACGTCGAGCTCGCGCCCGGTGGCCTGCATCACGCCCCCGGAGGCATCGAAGCCCGTGACCGTGTGCGTGGCGTAGACGCGCGACGCATGGCCATCGCCATGGACGGGCTGCGACTTGAAAGCCGCCATCTCCGCCTTGAAGCCGGTGGTGCTGGCGTTGGCCAGGTTGTGGTTGTTCGCAGCCTGGGCCCGCAGCGTCTCGCGGGCTCCGGACATGGCGACATAGAGCAGGCGGTCCATGGCGGTTCAGCGTCCGTCAGCGCAGGTTGATGATGGTCTGCGTGATCTGGTCGGACGTGGAGATCATCTGCGCGTTGGCCTGGAAGTTGCGCTGCGCGGTGATCATGTTCACCAGTTGTTCGGTGATGTCCACGTTCGAGGCTTCCAAGGCGCCGGACTGCACGAGGCCGAAGCCCGAGCTGCCGGCCTGGCCGCGGACGACCTGACCCGACTTGTAGGTCTCCGCCCAGGTGGTGTCTGCCAGTTGCTGCAGCCCGTTCGGGTTGGCGAAGGTCGACAGCGCGACCTGCCCCAGCTGCAGCGCGCGGCCATTGGTGTAGCGCGCGGAGACGATGCCGTTGCGGTCGATCTCCATGCCGATCAGGCGGCCCGTGGTGTAGCCGTCCTGCGTCACGGAATTCACGCCGAAGCTGCTGCCGTATTGCGTGGCCTGCGAGAAATCGAAGCTGACGTCCAGTGGCGCCGCGCCCGTGGCGGGCGTGTAGGCGCCGAAGGCCAGCGTGCCACCCGCAGGCGTTCCCAACACGCCGGCATCGGTGAACGCGAGCTGCTGCGGCGTGCCCACGGCCTGGCCGTCGACGTACAGGCGCACATCCCAGGTTCCCGCCGTGGCCGTACGCGAGAAATAGGTGGTTGCGGTGTGCGCCGCACCCAGTGAGTCGTAGACGGTCAGCGCGGTCGAGCGTGTGTAGCTCGCCGGATCGGCCGGATCGAACACGGCGTTGGCCGGCGGCGTGGCGTCGGAGGGCAGGTTCAGCACCAGTTCCGCTTCGGTCGTGGCATTGGGGGCCGCGTCAGCGGCCACCATGCGCAGGCTTTCGAGAGCACTCTGGTTGAAGCCACCGGTCGCCAGCGGCGGGAAGACCTGCAGTCGCTGCCCCTGCGCGTTCGTCACGTAGCCGTCCTGATCGGTGCGGAAGGCCCCTGCGCGCGTGTAGGCCAGCGTGCCGTCCGGCCCGGCCACGGTGAAGAAGCCGCCACCGCTGATGCCCAGATCAAGTGTGCTGCCCGTGAAGTTGAGGTTGCCCTGCTCGAAATCCTGCGCGACGGCGGCGATCCGCACGCCGCTGCCCACCGCCACTTCCGACAGCGAGCCGGTGGAGACGGCAAAGAGTTCCGCGAACTCGGCGCGCGAGCTTTTGAAGCCCGTCGTGGCCACGTTGGCGACGTTGTTGGCGGTCACCGAGAGGTCGGTGGTCGCGACGTTCAGGCCGCTCAGTGCAGTACGGAAAGACATGTCTTGGGCTCCTTACATGACGCGCCGCACGGCGGCGAACGCGACGGGTCCGAGGTCGGTGTTGAGGGTCAACGCCTGGGTGGAGGGATCGAGCGTCACGCTGCCCACGCGGGCGGCGAGCTGCGTCTGCAATTGCTCGGCGTTGCCACCCCGGTTGGCGATGGCATTGATCTGATAGAGGCCCGGGGGCGCACGCTGGCCGAGATCGGTGGTGCCGTCCCAGGAGAAGCCCACGGTGCCGGCCTGGCTCGACAGCGGCATGCGCCGCACCAGTTGGCCGCTGGCATCAGTGACGGCGAGCACCACTTCGGTGGCACCCTCCGGCACGTCGACGGCGCCTTTGACGGCTCCCGTCTCCTGCAACACGGCGCTGTCGCTGGCGGTGAGCACGTCGCGTCCCACCAGGGCCGTGCCGTCCATCAACTGGCTGGTGCGCAGTGCGTCCACGAGGCTCGCAATGTCGCGCTGCATGCCCTGCACGCCATTCACCGTGCTGAACTGCGCCAGCTGGCTGACGAAGGCCGTCGGATCCTGAGGCTTGAAGGGATCCTGGTTCTTCATCTGCGTCAGCATCAGCTTCAGGAAGGTGTCCTGGCCCAGCTCACTGCTGCCCGACTTCGATGACGCGGCCGTCGCCGTGGTGCCGCCGTATGGAGTGACTGCTGCCGTTGCGATGCTCATGGCGCGGCTCCTTTACTGGCCCAGCCGAAGGGTGGCCAGCAACAGGTCGCGCGAGGTGTTCATCACCTCGACGTTGTTCTGGTAGGCCCGCGAGGCGCTGATCATGTCGACCATCTCCTCGACCGTATTGACGTTGGGGCCGTAGACATAGCCCTGCGCATCGGCAAGGGGATTGCCGGGCTGGTAGCGCGCAACGGGCGGCGCACTGTCCTCGACGATGCCGTTGACGCGCACGGCGCTGCCGCCGCTGGCCGTCATCACCGCCTGGAACACAGGGTGCCGCGCCTTGTAGGCCGTCTCCGGGCTGCCGCTGACGCTCTCGGCATTGGCCAGGTTGCTGGCCACGGTATTGAGGCGCACGGACTGCGCCGCCATGCCTGACCCTGCGATGTCGAACAGGCTGAAGCTGGACATGGGCCGCTCCCTTATTGACCGGTGATCGCTGTCATCAGCGACCGGAACTTGGAATTGAGGAAGGACAAGGTGGCTTGGTAGCGGACGGCGTTCTCGGCGAAGGCCGCCTGCTCCAGCTGCGGATCGACGGTGTTGCCGTCCAGGGCCGGCGCCAGCGGCACGCGATAGCGCAGGAAGGCCGCGTCGCCGCCCGCGGTGGCGCCACCGCGCCCGGCGGCCGCGAGGGCCTGGCCGAAGTCCAGGTCACGGGCGAGGTAACCGGGCGTGTCGGCATTGGCCAGGTTGGCGGCCAGCAGCTCGCCGCGCTTCTGGCGCAGCTGCAGCGCGGTCGCATGCACGCCGAGGTGCTTGTTGATGTCCAGTGCCACGTCACGCTCCGTCAAGAAGGTGTCACGGGGACGGACAGAGCAAGGCACATGCCAGCGGGCGCCACGGGGACGATGGATGGGGCGGACGGCCCCGTGCGGCTGCAGAACCGTGACGGCGGTCACAGTCGGGGCCAAAGGCCGCGGCAAAGCCATGCCGGGCGGACGGCGGGCGTCTGCCGCGTTGTCGGCCGTCAGCAGCAGAACTTGAGCGGGTTAACAGAATGGCATGCGGCTTGCTCCTACCCTGTCATCGATCAGCGACAGGAATGCAGCGGCGGATTTCCGTCATTGCAGTCCTGCAACGAGGAGGAGCCCATGGAGCGCATTGAATTCGTCGCGCCTGCGCGACTGCACCGCCGCCGGCGCCATTGGCAGTGGTTTCTGGGTGCGATCGCACTCTGCGTCGTCGCCCTGGATCTGCCCGCCGCCGAGACGCACGCGCCGCAGGCACTGCGCGATCTCGCCGAGCAGCACGTCCGCGACGTGCTCATGCGCGAACATCCTGGGGTGAAGATCGAGGTCGTGGCCGGCCCGGTGGATGGCAGGCTGCGTCTGCCGGCCTGCCCTGCTGCGCAGGCGTTCATCCCGCAGGGCCAGCACAGCGCCGCCCGGCAGACCGTGGGCATCCGCTGCACGATGCCGTCCTGGCGCATCTTCGTGCCGGTCAGCGTCCACACTGAGGTGCCGGTGCTGGTCACCCGTCGCGGCCTGCCGCAGGGCTCTCGAGTGGCTGCCACGGACGTGGCCCTTGAGACCCGCCGGGTGCCGGGCGCCGCCAGCCAGTACCTGCTCAGCCTCGACGCGCTGCAGGGGCAGTTGCTGCGGCAAGCCTTGCCCGCGGGGACCGCCCTCCACACCGCCCTGCTGGTCGGCGAGGCCTTGGTGAAGCGCGGCCAGCCGGTCGCACTGGTCGCCCGGGTGGGCAGCATCGAAGTCCGGGCCGCTGGCGAGGCCCTCGCGGACGCGCGGCCCGACGGCCGCGTGCGCGTCAGGAACCTCGACTCCTCCAGAATCCTGGAGGGCCGGGTCGAGGCCGCCGGTCAGGTCGCCGTCGGGATGTAGGGAATTTTGCCGGAGCCCCTAAAGTCTGGCGTCGCGGGGCCGTTAACCCCAACGACAGGACGTCCCGCAGGGGCAGGAGAGCGTTTCATGGCTGGCAAGATCGACGGAATCGAGAGTCGTCCGGTGCGCGTGGCGCCCGGTGGCGCTGTCGGCAAGAGTGCCAGCGCCACGGACGCGGCCACCCGGCAGGCGGCGCAGCAGGCTCGCCAGCCCGCCGCCACGCCTGAGGTCCAGATCACCGGGGCGGCCCGTACGATGGCCGCCCTCGAGCAGTCGCTGAAGGAGCAGCCGTCGGTGGACGAGCGCCGGGTCGCCAGCGTCCGCAAGGCGGTCGAGGAAGGCAGCTACACGGTTGACGCCGGACGCATCGCCGACAGCCTGCTGCGCATGGAGCGTGACCTGCAGACCAGCCTGCCCGTGCAGGGCCGCCGATGATCACGCCTGTGCTCGGCAGCCTGGACGCCGCCACCTGCCACGCCCAGGTGCAGCGCCTGCTGGACGAGGAAATACACTGGCTGACGCGGCTGGAGACCCAACTGCTCGCGGAACATGCGCTGCTGGTCGCCGACGACATCGACGGCCTCGACGCCGCGGGTGGTGCACGTCAAGCCAGCGTCGTGCAGTTGCTGCGTCTGGAGGAAGAACGCGGCGCGCTGTGCCGCATGCTGGGCCACGATGCCGATGCGCCGGGTGTGCGGCGAATGCTCGAGTGGTGTGACCCGCAAGGTCTGCTGGCCGCGCGGGTGCAGGAATGCGCCGCACGTTCCGGACGCTGCCGCGAGCAGAACCTGCGCAACGGCATGCTGGTCAATGCGCGCCTGCAACGCATCTCGCAGATGCTGGGGATCGTCGGTGGCGACGGTGGCAACCGTTCGCGCACCTACGGACCCGCCGGTTACGACAGCACCGCTCCACTGAAGGCCGGGCGCTTCGTCAGCACCATGGCCTGAAACCGGGCCTCTGACAACAGGCCGCCGTACGGCAAGGTCCCAAACGACAAGGCCACCCTCGCGGGTGGCCTTGCCGTTTCAGCCCATCATGTCTGCGCAGGATCAGAGCTTGTAGTTGAAGCCCGCGTAGAAGTAGCGGCCGATGCTGTCGAACGGATCACCACCCGCCGTACCGAGCAGGCCCAGGGGCGGCTGCTTGTCCGTCAGGTTGTCGACGCCGACATAGCCCTGCAGGTTGTCGTTCACGTCGTACGCGGCGCGCACGGCATGGTAGACGGCGGTCGGGTAGTAGACGCGATCGTAGGCGTCGAGGTTCTCCGGCGGACGGCCCGCATAGCTGTTCTGGGTTTCCCAGGCGCCGATCGTCTGCTTGCCGATGTAGCGCAGGTTGTAGTCCAGGTCCAGCTTCCCGGCCGTGTAGCCCACATTCACATTGAAGGCCATGTCCGGATCGCCCAGCTCGTTCATCTGCCGGTTCGGGTAGTCCGGGAGCGACGGGTTGGTGTAGTTGATCAGGCTCATCAGCTTGGTGGCGATCAGGCGCGTCTGCAGCTTGTGGCCGTTGTCGAACGAGTGCACGTACGACACGTCGAAGTCGATGCCGGTGGTCTTCTGCTTGGCAAAGTTGATGCCGCCCGAGATCACCGCAGGCTCGGCGAAGGTGAAGTCGGCATTGCGGTTGACGGTCGCGCAGTAGGGGTTGTTGATGCCTGCCGGCGAGTTGTAGCACTCGCTGATGATGGTCTGCGCACCCAGCGAAGCGATCAGGTTGTTGACCGTGATGTCGTAGTAGTCGAACGAGAACGCGAACCCGGGCAGGAAGGTCGGGGTGATGACCGCGCCCAAGGTGATGGAGCGGCCCTCTTCCTCGACCAGCGTCGGGTTGCCGCCGGACACGAATCCGGTCGATGCCGACCGCGCCGGGGTGTTCTCGAAGCCCACCGGGACGCCCGCCGCGGCGCAGTTGGCAGCGCGGTTGGGGTTGGTGCCGATGTAGAGCACGTCGCAGGGGTCGGAGATCTGGGCGAAGTTCTCCGACAGCGGCGAGTACAGGTCGCTGGGCGTCGGCGCACGCACCGACGTGGAGTAGTTGCCGCGCAGGCGCAGGCCCTGCACCGGCGCCCACACCAGGCCGAGGTTGTAGGCCGAGACCGTGCCCGTGGCGCTGTTGTAGTCCGAGGAGCGGGCGGCCAATTCGGCCGTCAGCTCACGCACCAGCGGCTTGTCGGCCAGCAGCGGCAGGCGCAATTCGCCGAAGTATTCCTTGACGGTGTACTTGGGCGGATCAAAGGGCTGGATGGCGTTGAGGAAGGTGCCACCAGACGCCGTCAGCTCGTCATAGGCCGAGTAAGAATCTTCCGTGCGGTACTCCGCACCGGCCGCAAAGCCCACGGCACCGCCCGGCAGGTTGAACCAGTCCGAGCTGTCGCCACTGACGAAACCGGAGACCACGAACTGCTTGGCCCACTCCTCACGCTGCGCCGTGGTGTTGACGAAGGCCAGGGCTTCCTTCGACGGTGCGCCGCTGCCGAAGACGTTGATGGGCACGCAGCTCGGCTTGTCGTTGCTGGCATCGGCGTCGGCGTTGACACCGCAGACGATCTGGCCGGCGGCGTTGCGGACCGCGTCGATCGCCAGCAGGAAGCCGTCGTCGTTGCCCTGCAGGTCGAACAGCCGCAGGTTGTTCAGCGAGGTCATGCTGGTCTCGAGACGGCCGTAGTTGACGGCCAACTCGTAGCGCCAGTCATCATTGAACTTGCCCTCGAGGCCCGCAACCACGCGGTAGGTCTCGCGGTCGTGATCTTCGCCGCGGCCACCGAAGTCGACGTTGAAGCGCGAGACGGCGAAAACGCCTGTGGGGGCCGTGCAGACACCCAGCGTCTGCATCGTGGCCAGCGCAGCCG
>JBJOHO010000071.1:0-28463 GCA_046047615.1 Pseudomonadota bacterium | reverse complement strand
AACTGCGGCACATCGAGTCGTAGTAGCGGTGGACGTCGACGAAGGGCTGCTTGCAGACATAGCAGGCCCGCGCGGTGTTCAACGCCGGTTGCGGCGGCGCTTGCGCGTCGATGGATGCCGGGTCCGGCGGCGGCAGCCACAGGGGCGCGTAGCGTTCGCTGCGCCGCTGCACACGCAGACCCGCCTGCTCGATCGCGGCGCGATCCGCCTCCTGCGCCTGCACGCGCTCCTGGCGCCGGAAGGCCTTGGCCATTTGCCGCAGGGCGCCCTTGTCGGGCCTTGCCACCTGGCCGGCCAACTGCAGCAGCTCGCGCCGCTCAGCCTGGTCGAGGCGTGTCAGCAAGCCGCGGTCTTCATGCAATGCGCGCAGCGCGCGCAGGCAGGCCCGTAGGTCCTGGTCCGTGTCGTGGCTCATGCGCGCCAGGTTCCGTGCAGGTTCAGACCGCCACCGCTGCCACGGTGGCCTGCAGCAGCCGCACGATGTCCTGCGGCACCATGTGCACTTGCAGGCCCCGCTGTCCGGCGTTGAGGTAGACGCGCTCATGCTCAAGCGCTGCCGCATCGAGAGCCACCGGCACGCGCTTCATCTGCCCGAAGGGACTGATGCCTCCCACCTTGTAGCCGGTCAGGCGTTCGGCCTCGGGCGGCGGCATCATCTCCGCCGACTTGCCCCCCAGGGCAGCGGCCACCTTCTTCATCGAGACCTCGAGGTCGGACGGCAACACCACGCAGGCGGGCTTGCCATCGACGCGGATCATGAGCGTCTTGAGGACGCGCGCAGGCAGTTCCCCCAGGGCCTCGGCCGCCTGCAAGCCCACACGCTCGGCGTCCGGGTCATAGTCGTAACGGTGGAGGGTAAAGGCGACGGCGGCCTGTTCCAGCGCCTTGGTGGCGCGCGTTGATCCGGACATCCGCTGGCCTGCTGTTCCTGTTGCGGCGGCGATTGCCACCTTAAGCCGGCATGTTCGGCATCCCGCAGGGCTACGGTCAAGCACAGCCTTGTGCGTATTATGTCGGGTGCGCGAACAACAGGAGAACTACGCCATGGGTCTGGTTGCAGAGTTCAAGCAATTTGCCGTCAAAGGCAACGTGGTCGACCTGGCGGTCGGCGTCGTGGTCGGCGCGGCCTTCGGGAAGATCGTGTCCTCGCTGGTGGAACACGTGGTCATGCCCCCACTGGGCCTGTTGCTGGCCGGCGCGGACTTCAAGGATGCCGCCCTGCGCATCGGCACCAATCCTGCCGGGGAGCCGGTACTGCTGAAGTACGGCATGTTCCTGCAGAGCATCCTCGACTTCGCGATCATCGCCTTCGTGCTGTTCATCGCGATCCGCGCCATCAACCGGCTGAAGACGCCCGAGGCCGCGCCCGCGCCGGCGCCGGCCGCACCTCCCCGGCAGGAAGCGCTGCTCGAGGAGATCCGCGACCTGCTGGCCCGCAAATAGCGGCCAGCCGCTGCTGTACGGTCAGACCGCCAGCAGTTCCACCTCGAACACGAGGGTCGCATTCGGCGGAATCACGCCGCCGGCGCCGCGGGCTCCGTAGCCCAGCGCCGGCGGGATGGTGAGCACACGCGTGCCCCCGACCTGCATGCCCTGCACGCCTTCATCCCAGCCGCGGATGACCATGCCCCCGCCCAGCGGGAAGTCGAAGGGGTCGTTGCGGTCCTTGCTCGAATCGAACTTGCGACCGCGGTTCGCGGGCGCCGCAGCATCGAACAGCCAGCCCGTGTAGTGGACGGTCACGTGCTGGCCGGCACGGGCGGCCTCGCCGGTACCGGTGACGGTGTCTTCGTACTGCAGGCCTGATTCGGTCGTAGGCATGTTCGGTTTCCTGTGGTTCTGGGCAAGGCGTGCATCGTGCCGGTGCAGGCGCCGCAACTCAACCGCGGCAGCGTCATGGTCAAGACGCCTCTGGTTGATCCCCCCGCATCCGGACCAGCAGCACGGCAGCCAGCATCAGCAGTGCCGGCACGGCAAACAAGGTCACCACGGTGCCTGCGTCGATGCCGTGCGACAGACCGTAGCCGATGGCGAAAGGTGGCAGGACCGTGCCCAACCGGCTGACGCTCTTGGTCCAGCCCACACCGACCGCCCGCAATGCCGCGGGATAGAAGCCCGCCAACAGCACATTGCTGCCACCGTAGGCACCCAGCATGAAGAATCCGCAGCTGGCGAGCATCGCCAGCAGCAGCGCGTCCGGGACGCGGTGGATCGACAAGCCGATGGCGGGCAGCAACAGCGCTGACAGGCCAATGAACAGGCCCAGTACCCGGCGCGCCCCGTAGCGATCGATCAGCGGTCCGATCAGCAGGCCGGAAATCACACCGCCGCTGGCGTAGCTGCCGAGGGCGTTGGCGGCAAGCTGCGGCGAGCGTCCGGTATCGACCAGCAAGGTCGGCAGCCAGGAGCTCAGGCAGTAGTAGATCGTGAGTGCGCAGAAGAACAGCAGCCACAGCAGCAGCGTACCCGCCAGCAAGGGTGGCTTGAGGATCGCCGTATTGCTGCTGGCCAGCGGCGCAGCGCCGACAGGAACTGCGGCGTCCTCGTCAACGGGCGGCTCTTCAAGCCAGCGCCAGATCACTGCGGCGGCAAGCAGGCATGCGCCGCCGGTCACGATGAACGCGCTGCGCCAGCCGTCCCCTGCCACGAAGAGCCCGCCGAGGAAGCCCGCCACGGCGCTGCCCAGGCCGTAGGCCGTGAACAGCAACATCGTCGCCAGGCCGCGTCGGGCCGGAGGCGAGCCCTGCGTGACTGCCGCCAATCCGCTGGGCAGTGCGCCTCCGAGGAAGATGCCCGTGATGAACCGTGACAGCAGCAGCGTTTCCCGGTCCTGGGCAAACGTCGACAGCAGCTGCGACAGCCCGAAACCCAGCGTCATCCAGAGGATCACCGCGCGATGGTGCTTGCCGCGGGCCAGCAACGGAACGGCAAACAGACCCAAGCACTGCCCAAGCAGGTTTGCGGAGAACACCGCACCCATTTCCGTGCGGTCCAGTTGCAGCGCCGCGCCGATCGGTGCCGCGAGCGGACCCATGAGCACGGGAATCAGCCCGTCCAGGAAATACGCCAGCGAACAGCAGGCAATCAGGCGCAGGGCCTTGCCATCAAGGCCTGGCGCGGAAGGCGCGCTGGCGTCAGGCAGGCTCGCGGCAGGGCCGCCCATCAAAGGCGGAAGCGCCGGCGCGCCTCCTCCACCGTGGCGGGCTGCAGGCCGTAGATCGCGGCGATCTTCGCCGCGGCCTGCACCATGTCGCTGTTGTCGCGCGCTACGCTGCCATCCGGCAGGTGGATCCCGTCCTCGAAGCCGACGCGGACCAGATCGCAGCCCAGCGACAACCCCAAAGTCACGATGCGGAACATGTCGCGACCTGTGGCCGTGACACCCCAGATCGCCTTGGGGAACAGGCGCAGCCCCTCATCGATGGCGAACAGGACGTTGCGGGCGACGGCCGGCGTCGCGCCAAAGCCGCCGCCATGCAGCAGCCAGACATTGTCGCGATCGCGATCGAACAGGCCCTCGTTCGCGTAGCGCAGCAGGCGGTGCAGCGAACTGGCTTCGACAACCTCATATTCCAGCGCAGAGCCGCGCGCGTAGACCGCCTCGATGGTCTTGCGCAGCAGCTGTGGCGAATTGACGTAGGGCGTCTCTTCCGGATAGCCGCCCTCTGGGTTGTAGAAGTCGGCGGAGCCCGCGGCAATGCCGTAGAGATCCTGGGGCGGATCGAGCGTCAGCAGGCCCAGCCGTTCAGCGTCCGACGGCCAGTGGAACTGGCCCGTCGCCGGATCGCGCCTGACACCGATGCCGTTCGTCGTCTGGATCAGGATCGGCGAGCGCTGGCGGATCTCGCGGATGATCGCGGCATACACCTCACGGTCACCGGTGTTCCTGCCATCCGGCCCGCGGGCATGCACGTGCACCATCGAGGCGCCTGCGGCGTGGCACCGCGCTGCGGCCTCGCCGATCTCCTCGGGCTGCTTGGGGATGACCGCACCGTCGCGGTCCTGCTGCATGCCCCCGTTCAGGGCGCAGGTGATGATGACCTTGTTGCCGTCGAGCACGTGTCCTCCTCAGTCCGCTTTGCCCGTCTGGGCGGGCCGCGTGCCTCTGCTGCACGCCGCACGCCCAGATCGCTGGTATCAACGGGAATTCGGGAAAGTGAAGATATCGGCCTCCGGCGGCCGCTGCATGCCTTGCTCGTGGTGCCGTTCCCAGATTTGTGCCCACGGTCGCCCGTAGATGTCAGGCAGTTCGTAGGTGAAGCGTGATCCCGGGGTCACGGGGGTGGCGGTCCCATTGATGGGGAAGATGTGCGGCACGCACTCGAGCAGCGGAAACGGCTCATTCTCGTTGAGACGCCCCAGGCGCTTCCAGGTCTGGACGATGCGTACCGGATCCACCAGCGATTCCTCGTCGTACAGCACCGCTTCGTGGCGGATGCCAGTGACCGCGCCCTCGGCATCCCTGATGGCGCTGTAGAACTCGATGGTCTGCAACCGGTTGCTGTATTCCGCTCCACCGTGGGATATCCAGCCCTGGATGTTGGAGGTCCAGGTGACCAGAACCTCGCCATCCCAGAAACCGATCGTTTCGCCGAACCATTGGGGGACATCGGCACCCAGTCGGGGCACCCCGCCTTCGTCGCGGAAACGGCTGCCAACGTGGATCTGCGTCACCAACGTCTGCGCGGCGTTGCGCATGTCCAGCACCAGATCCGGCGTGACCACCAAGTTGATGCGCCAGCCGCCATACTGTGCGAAGCGGCGCATGAAACCCTCGGGCCAGCAGTACTGGCCTGGCCACTGCGGCGAACTGTTGCCCGAGTAGTGGTACATCTGCTGCACGAACCGCTTCTGGTACTCAGGGGTCAGCAGCGAAAGATAGGTCGGCACCTGCAGAACTGCCCCGTAGTACCAGTTCGAAGTCTTGGTCTTGTCGCGGGTATATTGGCCGTTCCAGTCCGGCAGCGTTGCCGCGGTGTGCCGCACCGGGCCACCACGCCGTTGCGCATCGGCCAGCAACGCATCGTAGTGCGAGTTCGCAGTCCGGAACGGATAGGGGCTGACGATCTCCGACCGCGGATAATCCCGGTCGCAATAGCCCCACGCTGCCGTACGTGGCGGATCAGCACCGATCAAGGGCACTTCGTAAGCACCCCAGATCTGTTCCAGTCCGACCGGCGAATTGCAGCGGTAGTAGCGGGGATCGAACCAGCGGTCGCCATCCTGGTAGAAATCGCGCGTATTGAAGATGTCGACCGCAAGTGGGACCACGTCCGCCGGCACGGCACCGTCGACAGCGGCTGCAATGGGCTTTGCCCATGCCGGCACACCGGAACCGGCATGCATGCCTTTGCCTTCGGAGCCCACGATCGCAGCGGCAGGAAGGGGATCTGGCGCACCCCTGCCGGTCTGGACCTGGGCGGTCCCCACCGGCAGATACAGGCCACCAACAAGTGCCACGAGTGCCCCGCAGACAGGTCTGGACAGGCTCATTCGTCGACTCTCGGTGCTTGCGATGCCAAGGGTCAGTTCGCGTGTCCCGTCTGGGCACCCGGCTGCGCCGGGCGCGGAGCGGCCGCCGCGTTCTTCACGGCGTTGGCGCGGGAGATCAGGTACTCGCGGATCGCTGCCGAGTCCTCGGCGCCCAGTTCCTTCGCAAAAGAACCCATGCCCTTGTCGGCGCGCGCGCCCTGCAACACCACATTGTCAAAGGCGGGCTGCGAATGCAGCAGGCCACTGACCGTGAGATTGGGGAAACTGGTGCGCTGCTGCACGCCACCGGCCCCATGGCAGACGGCGCAGTGGGCGCCATAGGACTGCTCACCGCGCGCGATCACCTCAGGCGCTGCCTGTGAAGGCGGCGGGTCCAGCGCCGGCGGCTCGTAAGGCGTCGGTTCCGGCAGCGCCTGCGTGCCATCGAGCGCGAACACCAGCATGCGCGCGTACGTCGGGGCAAAGTAGCCCCCTTGGGCCGTGCCGCCGACACTCGCTGCGATGTACTGCCGACCACCGGCCTGGAAGCTGATGGGTGCCGCCAGCACGGCCGTCTTGGCGTCGAAGCTCCACAACTCCTTGCCGGTCGTCGCGTCGTAGGCCTTCAGCGCCTTGCCTGGGCCATTGCCCATGAAGACCAGGTTGCCCGCCGTGGCCAGCACGCCGCTGGTCGCGCGTGGCCCTTGCGGCGTCTGCCACGCCACCTCGCGTTTGACGGGATCCCAGGCGCGCAGCCAGCCCACGTCGGCGCGCTTGCCGTGCGGCTTGAGCGTGGCCGGATCGACACGGACGCCGAAGTTCACGCCAATGTTGAAGCGGCCGGGCGCCGGCGCGCGCTCCGGTGGCATGTCCGCCATTGCACCGTAGTTCTCCCAGGTCGGGATGTAGACCAGCCCGGTCAGCGGGCTGTAGGCGTTAGGGTGCCAGGTGTGCCCGCCGGGCGCGCCCGGCGAAACGTTCCAGGGCTCGTTCTCATAGCGGGAGCCAGGCACTTCGATGGGCCGGCCCGTCTTCAGGTCAACGCCCGTGGCCCAGTTCACTTCGGTGAAGGGATCCGCGCTCAGCAGCTTGCCGGTGGCGGCATCGAGTACGTACATGAAGCCGTTCTTCGAGGGATGCAGCAGCACATGCCGCATCTTCCCGTCGATCACGAGGTCTGCGGTGAGCATCGGACTCGTCGCATCGTAGTCCCAGGAATCGCCCGGCGTTTCCTGGTAGTGCCAGACGTACTCGCCGGTGTCCGGTCGCACCGCCACGACCGAAGCGGCGTAGAGGTTGTCGCCGACACTCTTGGTGCGCGCGCGCGCATTCCACGGTGTCGGATTGCCCGTCCCAAAGAACAGCAGGTCAGTGACCGGGTCGTACAGTGCGCCGTCCCACACGGTGCCGCCACCCCCGGCGATCTTCCACCACTCACCATCCCAGGTTTTTGCAGCCCGTGCCAACGCTTCGCTCTCGAAACCCTTGGCCGGGTCACCTGGCACCGTCCAGAAGCGCCACGCTTCTTTGCCGGTCTCGGCGTCGAAGGCTGCAATCCAGCCACGCACACCGAACTCGCCACCCGAACCGCCGATGAAGACCTTGCCCTTGGCGATGCGCGGCGCCATGGTGATGGAGTATTTGTCGGTCCAGTCACCGAGGCCGAGGCTGGCCGGCACCGTATCAACATCCCACACCGGCTTGCCGGTCTTCGCATCAATTGCGACCAGCCGGGCATCCAGCGTGCCCATGATGATCTTGCCGTTCCAGGCGGCGATGCCGCGGTTCACCAGTCCCAGGTTGCTGCGCAGGCGCGGACCGGAAATCATCGCGTTGTAGCGCCACAGCTGCTTGCCGGTCCTGCCGTCGTAGGCATGCACCACGTTGCGGGCCGTGGACACATACAGCACACCGTCGACGAAGATCGGTGAGCCGTGCTGGTTCTGGTTGGTCTCATAGTCGGCGTACCACGCCAGACCCAGGCGCCCGACGTTTCCGGAGTCCAGCTGCTTCAGCGGACTGAACCGCTGCTCCGAGAACGTGCCGCCATAGGCCATCCACTGCCCGGGCTCGCTCTCGGCCTTGAGCAGCCGTTGGTGCGTCACTTGCGCGGCCCCGGCGGCCAGTGCCGGCGCCACCGCGCCGGACAGGGTGCCGGACACCAGCAGACTGGCAAGGATCTTCGCCATGTAACGATGCGTTGCCATCGCAATCCCCCCGGAAAGCGTTGTTGTCGTGTTTGGTGGTTTTCATGGTATCAAAGTGGAAACCAGACAGACGCAGCCGCGTGGCGAGGCGTCTGCAACCAGCGGGGGACAGCACATGATCGGCAGGCGGACAGGACTCGCGGCGACAGCCTTGGCGATTCTGGGACTTTGGGCGCCGGGCGGCGCGTCGGCGCAGACCCAGGGCGACATCACCTTCCCCTGTGACCGCGCCTGCCTGATGCGCTTCACCGATGCCTACCTTGCAGCGCTGGTGGCGAACGAGCCTGGACGCCTGCCGCTCGCGCCGGGCGCAAGACTCACGCTGAACGATGACGTGGTCGGCGCGGACCGCCTGTTCTGGGATACAGCCGCCTCGGTGCAGGCGCGCATCGACATTGCCAATCCACGCTGGGGCGATACGGCGACGCAGGCGGTGATCACGAATGCGGACGGCTCCCAGTTCATCCACGTGTTCCGCCTGAAGGTGAAGTCCGGGCGCATCACCGAAGTCGAGGCGCTCCTCGTGCGCAACGCACAGGAAGGGGGGCTTTACGACGTCTCGACCTTGCAGCGTGCGAATCCGCATTTCACGACGCGCATCCGGCCCGCCGAACAGGACTCCTGGTACGACCTCGTGGCCGCCGCCGAGGGGTACTGGCGTGCCTTCAACACCACAGGCACTGAGGACTACCGGCGCGCCGAGTTCTGGCCCGGCGTGGTCCGCCTCGAGAACGGCTTCCGCACCACGGATGTGGCGATGGCCGGCAGTGCGCCGATGGGTGCCGCTGAGCAGTTCGATCGTGGTGTTCATGCCGGACGCAACATCTGGGGCATCCGCTACCCGGTGGTCGACGAGGAGCGCGGCGTGGTGATGAGCGTCGCGCGCTTCGGCATGAAGGCCGGCGTCAAGCCGCAACGCCCCGCGCAGGCGGCCGAGCGTCTGGTGGTGGAGTTCTTCGCGGTACGCAGGGGCATCATCCACGACATCCAGGCCGTGATGGTGAACCGCAGTGAGGCGCTGCCCCCCGCGTGGCCCGCCGACTACGGCCCGGAGCGTGGCGGCTGGGCGCCTGTCACCTGCAACCGCGCCTGCCTCACCAGCCACATCGATGCGTACTACACGGCACTGCTCGCGAACGATGCAACACTGCTGCCACAGGCTGCAGGTGCGCGCGTTACCGTGAATGGCGACGTCACGCGGCTCGACAGCGCGTTCTGGCCTGAAGCGAAGGCCGTGAGCTGGCGTTTCGATGCCGTCAACGAGCGGCTGGGTGACACAGGAACGCAGGTCGTCGTGACGAACGAGGACGGCTCGGTCACCATGGAGATCGTGCGGCTGAAGGTCGCGCGCGGTGCGATCACCGAGATGGAGATCCTGCGCTGCTTCAAGGGTTGCGCAGGCGACGCCTGGTGGGGGCCCGAACAACTCGACCCGCAACCGTCAGCTTTCCTCAAACTGCCGATCCCGCCGGCGGAACGGGACTCGTATTACGGGCTGGTCGCCGTGGCTGACGGCTACTTCAGGGCCTTCCAGACCAACGGTTCGGCGGATTACCACCCTGCCGACCTCATGCCGGACACCCGCCGTTTCGAGAACGGCGCGCACTTCACGGGTACCGTACGCAACGGCGTGTACACGACGGCAGCGGACGGTTTCGAGAAGGGCCGCTTCATCGGCCGCAACCTCTGGGACCGGCGCTATCCGGTGGTCGACGAGGAGCGCGGCATCGTGCTCACCATCCTGCGCTTCGGCAAGATCGACGGGGCGCAGAACGCGTCGTCCGTGACGGCGTTCGACCGCATCGTCGGCGAGTTCTTCACCGTGAAGGCGGGAAAGCTCCAGGAAATCCAGGCCGTGCTCGTCAACCGCAAGGACGCCGAACCCACCGGCTGGGACACGCCGTGGTTTGGTCCCGGCCCGGGTGGCTGGAAGAACCTGCCGACAGGGCAGCACTGAGCGGCAGCGGTTGCCTGGCTGCCGCTGCCGCTAGAACGGCAGCGTCGCCAGCTGCGTGCTGCGATAGGCGAATTCGAGGAACTGGCGCGGATCGCCCAGCTGCTGCACAACCGGGTTGCCCAGCAACGGGCGGTCTGCCACGACAGGCACGACGCCGCGGATCTCCTTGCCGCCGTTGAACTCGACGACATCCATCGGTCCGAGGCCCTTGTTGAACAGGATGAAGAACTGCCTGAACAACGCCCAGTAGAGGTCCTTCATCTTCACCAGTTCGGCGCCGGTCATCACGGGGCCGTTCGCCGGCACGATCAGGGTGTCCGGCTTGGCGATCTCACACAGGATCTCGTAGGAGCGCACGAAGCCGTGCATGAAGCCGCCGTTGAGGTAGTCCATCACGGGCCAGCGGTCCGAGGTGACCGGCCCACCCGCGACGATGACGTTGCGCCTGGGGAAGTGCACGTAGAGATCGCCACCGGTGTGGGCCCCGGGCAGGTGGCCATAACGGACTTCTTCGCCACCGATCTCCATGCTCCCGTGGTCGTACACGGTCTTCGTCGGCCGCGCTGCTGCCGGCAGAGGCGCGATCGTGCCGTCGAACAGCGGCGAGCGCTGCAGGCGCGCGGCGCACAGCCGCGTGACCTCGTGGCTGATGAGGGTTGCCGCATCGTTGCCGGCGGCAACATTGAGGCCGGTCTGGTCCGGGTGCCAATGCGTGTTGACGAGCGTATGGATCCGGCGCGTCCCCAGCTGCCCATGCACGGCCTTGAGCAGCAACGCCGAATTGACGGCGTTGCCGCCGTCGACGAGCACTGCGCCCTCCGGTCCGGCCACGGCGACGACGTTGCCGCCGGCACCTGAGAACAGCGCAAGTCCGGCCACATCCGTGGTCTTGATGTCCCTGGCGGACACCTTGCGGCCGACGAAGGGCTTCTTCATCAACGAGTAGTCGATACCGGCCGGCGGTGCAGCCCACAGGGGAAGTGCGCTGCCCAGAAGCGGCGCGGCCATCGTGAGTTGCGCACTGCCACGCAGGAACTGTCGACGGGAGAGACTCATGGCGTTCCCTTGCTGGCGCGTGACCCACGCGTAACGACGGCTTCGACGGGCCACAGCACCGCGTCATACACGGCGGTGGCGATGGGCGGCCCCTGAGGTGGCCAATCCGGCGTGGCAGACAGTTCGACGTTGGCGCCGAGCTTGCGCAAGTTCCCTGCCAGGGCGTTGTTGGGCGGCTGCGCCATCGCCAGGAAGGGGACATAGCCACGGCCCATCGCATAGTCGAGCGCGGTCAGCCCGTCCTCGTCCTTGGCGTTGATGTCCAACCCGAGTTCGAGCAGCGTCTGGATCAGCTGTGGATTGCCGCCGCTGCGAACCACGTAGTGCAAGGCTGAACCACCGCGCGTACGCGCGAGGAAATGCCGCTTGGCCATGAGGTTGACATCGGCGCCGGCGCCAACGAGCAGCTTCAGCAGTTCAACGCGTGGGTTGCTGCGCGACGCGCGGCCGCCACCGCCTTCCTCGGAGCCCGCCGCCTCCGGCGCCGCGAAGGGCGAGCGCCCACCCCGACCACTCACGGCCATGATCACGGGGCCACGGCCATCGGCTGTGGCCAGATGCGGATCGGCGCCCTTTGCCAGCAGCAGTTTCACGACCTCGAGGTTGCCCGTGCCACAGGCCACAAGGAACGGCGTGATCCCGCGGTCTGCCGCGCCACCCAGGCCCGTGGCGCCGAAGTGCTGCTGCTGGTTCGGGTTGGCGCCGCGCTCGACCAGCAACTTCACGACTTCAAGCCCGGTGGCCTTGTTCGGCTGGTCGTTGTCGAGCGGGTTGCGGTTGTTGGCGGTCTGCATGTTGCCGATGGCCACATGCAGCGGAGCGCGCCCATACCAGTCCCAGGCATTGACGTCCGCGCCGGCTTCGATGAGCCGCTTGGCGATGTCCCAGTTGGCATTGAGCATGGCCACCGAAACGGGAGCGACGCCCGACGGATCCGGGAGGTCGACGTCAACGCCGTGCTTCAGCAGGACCTCGACGCATTCCCGGCAGTTCTCGCGTGTCGCATAAAGCAGGGGCGTGAAGCCACCGCGGTCGAGGGACTTGGCACGGCTTTCGGCCGTCGCCACGCGCTGGTAATCGCGGATCGCGCCACGCGCGTTGACGTCAGCACCCTTCGAGGCCAGCAGTTCCACCATGGCCGGGTGCCGCCGGGCAACGGCCCACATGAGCGGCGTCTGTCCGCCGAAGTTCTCGCGGGGATCGACTTTCGCCCCTGCCTTGAGCAGCACTTTGGCCGCCTCGAGATTGCCCGCGCGCGCCACCAGGTGCAGGGCCGTCTCGCCATCGGCGTTGGGAGACTGCGGGTCGGCGCCGGCCTTCAGCAGGAGGGCGATGAGTCCGGTGTTGGCACTGTCGGCGGCCAGTTGCATGGCATTGACGCCATAGGCATTGACGGCACGCACGTCCGCCCCGGCCTTGAGCAGGCGCTGGGTCTCGGCCACGTTGCCTTCAAAGACGGCCCACTGCAGCGGCGTGCTGCCATCGGCCCTGATGGGCGCGTCCACACCCGCTGCCCCCGCGCCAGCCGCAGCCAGCAGCGAGGCCACCACCGTGGCCAGCCTGATTCCCCCCCTTCGCATGGTGTCAGGCCTCGCTGAAGACGCCGGTGGCGTCGCCGAAGCGCTCGAGTTTCACGCCCGCCCGCTGCGACATCGTCAGCAGCACATTGGCCAAGGGCGTGTCCATGGGTGCGGAGATGTGCTGGTCGCCCCTGAGGCCACCACCCTTGCCCAACAGCAATACCGGCAGCTGGCTGCAGTTGTGAAGGTCCGAGTTGCCCAGGTTCGACCCGTACAGGATCATCGTGGTCTGCAGCAGGTTGCGGTCGCCTTCCTTGATGCTCTCGAGCTTCTTGGCAAACTTCGCGAAACGCTCGATCTGCCAGGTCTGGACGCGGCGCAGCTTCTCCTGCTTGTCCGGGTCCTCGCCGTGGTGCGAGAGCGGATGATAGGCCTCGTCGACATTGATGGACGGGAAAGTCCGCATCGAAGCTTCCTTGATCATCCGCACCGAGGCCACGCGCGTCTGGCCGGTCTGGTAGGCCAGCGCCACCATCTCGAACTGCACGTCGACCAGCTCGGTGAAGTCATCCGGCGTGCCGCGGGGCGCATCGGGCAACTGGCCGAGACTGTCGGCCTTGGCCACCAGCTTCGAGACGCGGTTCTCCACCTCGCGAACCGAGTCCAGGTACTCGCCGACCAGCACGCGGTCGGAGGCACCCAAGCGACGGTTCAGGCTCTTGCTGGCCTCCAGCACATAGTCGAGCAGGCTGTCGGTGGCCTGCAGGCGGGCGACACGGTCGGCGTTCGAATCGCCGGGACCGAACATGGTGTAGAACACCTTGCGCGGGTTGCCCTCCAGCGGCAGGCTGCGGTTCAAGGCGGTATAGGACGTTGCACCGCCGGGCTCGGCACACAACTCCAGCGAGGCCAGCGGCGTGTCCTTGCCGATCGCCTTGGCGATCACCTGGTCCACGGAAATGCCGGCTTCCGGGCCCCACGTGTTCAGTTGTGGATCCTGGACGGTGAGCCAGGTCTGCTCAGTGATGCCGTGCGGCGGATTCTGCCGCTCACCGGCCTTGTTGCGGATGTTCGTGATGACCGTGACGTAATCACGCACCGTTTCCATCGGCTTGAGGATGGGCGAGAACTCGAAGCCCTTGCCGGCCGTCTTGGGTACCCAGAACTTCTCGACGGCACCATGTGGCACATACACGAAGCCGACCCGCGGCTTCACTGCCGCTGCCGTGTTGGCCAGTGCCGTCCCGGCCGGAATCATCGCGTCGAGCAGCGGCAGGGCGATCGCGGCACCGGCACCCTTCAGCACGGTGCGGCGGGGAAGATGCTTCTTGGTCAGGAACATGGTTCTGTACCTCAGTGCTTCGACGCGCCGCCCGGGAGGACCTGCGCGGTGGTTGTCGTGGGCAGCGGTGAAGCCGGTGCGCGGCGACGGAAAGCGTCGCTGTTGATGACACCCATGACCAGGGACTCGAAGGTCAGCCCCTCGCCCTTGGCCTTGCGGACGATGGCGCGTACCGCCGGCATGTCGTTGTGGTCGATGTGCCGGCCGACGGCGTAGGTCAGCAGCTTTTCCGTGATGATCATGGCGAACTGGTCGCTGCGGGCGGCCAGCGCCTTGTGCAGGTCCGCCGGCCCGGCAAGTGTCTGTCCGTCCGGCATCGTGGCTGCAGAGTCGATCAGCTGGCGGGACTGCGGATCGATCTTGCGGTAGGCGCCGACCGTATCGAAATTCTCCAACGCGAAGCCCAGCGGATCCATGACGGCATGGCAACTCGCGCAGGCCGGATTCTGCCGGTGGATCTCGGTCTGCTCGCGCACGGTCGCGGGCTTGCCCTTCACGGCCTCGTTGAGATCCGGGACGTTCGCCGGCGGCGCCGCGGGCGGCGTTCCCAGGATGCGCTCCATGATCCACGCCCCGCGCAGGACGGGTGCCGTACGGTTAGGGTTCGCCGTCAGCATGAGCACGGCGCCCTTGCCCAGCAGCCCGTGGCGGTTTGGATCGGCGAGCTTCACCTTGTGGAAGCCGTTGCCACGGATGTCGGTGTAGCCGTAAACCAGCGCAACCTGCTCGTTGAGGAAGGTGTGGTCTGCGGTCAGCAGGTCGGTGACCGGGCGGTTGGCGCGCAGGATGCTGTCCATGAACAGCTCCAGCTCCTTGCGGAAGGCGGGGCGCGGGTCATACACGCCGCTGGCATGCTGGAACAGCGCTGCAGCGGGGACGATGGCATCCATCTTCGCGACGTTGAGCCACTGGAAGGCGAAATCCCGCGTCAGCGAGATGCCACGCGGGTCGGCGATCATGCGGCGCACCTGGGCCTGCAGCACGGCTGGCCGGGCCAGTTCACCCTTTTCCGCCAATCCCAGCAGCTCCTCGTCCGGCAGGCTGCTCCACAGGAAAAACGCCAGCCGCGACGCCAGTTCCAGCTGCGACAGTTCGGCGGTGCCCTGATCCACCGGCGTCTCTGCGCGGTAGAGGAAGTGGGGGCTGACGAGAATGGCAGCGACCGCTTCGCGCACACCGCCCTCGAAGCCGTCCACCCGCTGTCCCCGCTCATAGAAGGCCAGCAGCGGCGCGAGATCCTCGTCCGTCACCGGACGGCGGAAGGCCTGCCGCGCCAGACGGCTGATGATCCGTTCTGCGCAGCTGCGCTCTTCAATGGCAGCCGCAGGCCGGCAGGTGAAGATCTTCCTGCGGCTGGCCGAGTCGCTCATGCCGGTGATCTTCACCGGTCCCTTCACCTGGAAGGCATGGACCGCGGGCACGCGGTGCTGCCCGCCCTCCAGCGCATTGGCTGGCCGACGGTCATCACCGGCCTGGTACTGCAGCGTACGCGAGTCGTTCTCCGCGTAGCTGCGGCGCAGGAAGGTCACGGCCAGCGTGTGCTGGCCCGCGGTGGCATGGAAGCGGATGTCCTTCAGCCGGCCGTTGATCTGGGCCACGGCGTCATCGAGCCGCTGGTCGATCGCCAGATGGTCCTGCTCGCCGCCGATCGTCGTGCGCCAGATCTCCTTGCCGTCGAGCAGCGCGATCACCGTGTTCTCGAACTCCATGTTCGGCACGGTGCGGGCGAGCGCCATGTCGCCGATGGTGAGCACGTATTCGCCGTCGGCCGGGAAGTGGTGCAGTGCACTCATGCCACCGCGCGTGCCGAAGGGCATGCCGTCCCTGTAGCGGCGCTGGTTGCCGGAGCCCACGGCCGGCGCGGCAGCCAGCGACAGGATCATGTTGGGGACAAGACCGTAGGTGGTCTCGAGTGGCACGGATTTGGGATCACCGACTGCCAGCAGTGCCAGCGAACGCGAGGCCGTGACCGCCTGGTCCATGAAGGTCGCGTTCATCTGCAGCAGTTCGGCGTTGGTGTCGAAGTCGTCCTTCAGCGGATCCTGGGGCAGCCAGGTCGCCGGGTCGATCTCCAGGCCCAGCAGGTCCCGGACCGCATTGGCGTATTCCCGGCGGTTGAGGCGGCGCAGCGGCACATGGCCCGTGTAGGGGTCTGCCTCCTGTGCCTTGTCCAGCGTGGTCTCGAGCCAGTTGATCATGCCTTGAAGCGCCGCCCGGTCCGGCTGCTTTTTTTCGGTCGGCGGCGGCATCAGGCCACTGCGCAACTTCTTGATCGTGGCTTCCCAGACCTTGGCGTCCTTCGGCACGTCGCCGGGGGACAGGGTGTCGAAGGCGACGCTGCCCGCCCAGTCGGTGACGTTATGGCAACTGACGCAGTAACCCTCGATGGTCTGCCAGTGGACAGGGTGCGCGTCGTCGTTCGCCGCCGACACCGTGCCGGAGGCACCCAATACCGTGCCCACGACCGCCGCCACTGCCCACCATCGCCTTGCACTCATCACTTGTCCCCCGCGGGCCGATTGCCCGGACCATCGCTCATCCAACCGTTCCACGGTCGAGAATATATGATCCGGAGGGTCGACAAAGGTTCCCCCTCGGAGGCCCCCCATGCACGGCGTGATTCTGACCTTCGAGATGGGCGAAGCCTTCGACGCCGGGCGCCTCAGCTCGCTTGCGGAAGGCGCGCTGCCCAAGTTCCGCTCGCTCCCGGGCTTGCGGTCCAAGACCTTCATGCTCGACCCCGTCGCCCGCCAGGCCGTCAACGTCTATCTCTGGGAGTCCGAGGCGACGGCCCGTGCGTTCTTCAGCGAAGAGGTTCTTGCCGGCGTCACCCGGGTCTACGGGGTCCGCCCCCGGCTGCAGCACCTGCCGGTCATCGCGCAGGTTGAAAACACCGTCCGGGAGTCCACCCCATGAACCGCTGGGTGCAGTGCCTGCTGTTCGCTGGCGGAACTCTGGCCGCGGCGCTGGCCATTGCGGGCAGCGAGGAGCTGCTGGTGACGGCCCACCGGACCGAGAAGACCGTCATCCCCGGAGCCAGCCTGCGGCGTCCAGCAGACTTCGCGCTGCAGCGCATCAAGATCAGCAGCGATGCCCCCGAACTGGCGGCCCGCAAGGACGACATCCTGGGCACGCTGCGACTGCTGCAGGCCGCAGCCGCCAAAGGCCAGGGCCTGGAGCTCTGCGTCCTGCTGGACGGTGGCGTGGTCGTGCCGTTGCAGGCCGAGGACCCTCACCTGCGTGTCGCGGCAGGCGCCCGGCCCCAGACTTCCGAATTGGCGCTCGCCATCAAGGCCAGGACGGTGTCCGGCGCCGCGGGAAACGCCAGGTTGTTTGCCCGGCTGAGGGATTTCCCAGCAACGGTCCGGCCGGCCGGCCGGGCCGCCATCGACATGGTCGGCGGCACCGAAGTCACGGTTGAAGATCCCTTGCAATACCGGTCCCGGGTGGTCGAGTTGTACGCCGCAGAGGCCAAGACCGTGACCGCAGCGCTGGGCCCGGACTACCGCGTGGTGACGCGTGGCATCGACCGGCAGCTGCAATGGCTCCGCGACGGAGGGGCGAACCTGGTGTTCTTCATTCCCTACGAGTTCGATGTCATCCCGGCCAATGTCAGCGCCTACGGCGGCGGACGTTCGCCATGAAGCGCCTCGCCGTACTACTGGCGCTGGTCGCGACGGCGTGCGCACTGGAGGCCCATGCGCAAGGCGCCGAAGAAATCGTCGTGACCGGATCACGCATCCAGGTCAGGCGCATCCCTGCCACAAGCCTCAAACGCCATGCGGACTTCCTGCTGCTGCGGGTGGAGGTGAGCAACGATTCGCGGGGCTACCGCACGCGGCACGAAGAGATCCTGGGCACGCTCCGCGCCATGCTGGCCGCGGCCGGCAAGGACCGGTCGATCGAACTCTCCGTGGTCCGCGACGACAACGTCGTGCTGCCGCTGAAGCTGGATGACGCCACGTTGGACTTCAGCAGCAGCGACGACGCCCGCGACGCCAATGGCACGCTGGAAACCGTGCTCAGCGTCAAGATCCCGATCCCGGCCGACGCCACGAACGGCGCGGCGCTGGTCGCCAAGCTCAAGCAGTTCGTCGACGACATCGAGCCCGTGGGGCGCACGCAGGTCATCGACGACGAGGAGACCCAAGTCAGCGTGGTCAACGTGGCGCAGTACCGGGAACCCGTCATCAAACTGTTCGCCGACGACGTGAAGCGCATCACCCAGTCGCTGGGCGGCGACTACCGGATCGTCGCCCGCGGCCTCGACCAGCCCATCCAGTGGGTGCGCGACGGCACGCTGGATGTCGTCATCTTCGTGCCCTACCAGTTCGACCTCGTGCCGACGACGATTTCCTCGTATGTGCCCGGCCCCGTCAGCGTCCGCGACACCGACGATTGACCGGGAGCCTGGGTGCTCAGTTGATGCCCACCGGGTCGTAACCCGGCCTGCACACCTCGACGATGCACAAGGACTCGAGCGTGCGTCCTTCCGGCGGCGCTTTCATGCCGGCCTTCAGCATGGCCTCGCGCAGCACCTTGGCGGTTTCGGGGTGCGGGATCGCGGACTGCACACCGACGCGCACCAGACCATCCGCGTAGTCGATCGGCAACCAGGTGTGCGCCGTGAGCTCCGGGCTGCCGCGGTTGTCCGTGTTGCCGAAGTCGCGCACGTCCAGCCGGGCACCTGCCGCAATCAGCACCTTTGCCACTTCGGTCGCGCCCTTGTGTGCGGCGCCATGCAGGGCAACCCGGCCGGTGTCGGCCTGGAAATCCGGGTCGATGCCCAGCGAGAGCAGGTATTTCACCGCCTCCACCGTCTCGGCTGGCGAGCGCTCCCGGGTGACACCCTCCACCCAGCCGATGCCAGCGGCCACGGCCAGCGGCGTGACACCCAGCCGCGTGTTGATCTTCGGATCCGCCCCACGGTCGACCAGCAGTTTCATCAGCGCCAGATCGCCGGACTGCGAGGCGCGCAGGAAGGCCGTGGCGCCCTCCTCGTTCAACCACTGGTTGGTGAACACCGTGCGCGTCTCGGTGCTCTCGTTGATCCGCGCGTTGACGTCGGCCCCCTGGTCCAGCAGGAAGGTGATGAACTCGAGGCTGTCCATGTCGGCGGTGCGCGTCGGATAGTCCCCGCCTTCGATGTTGCGGTTGTCCGTGGCCAGGTACAGCGGCGTCCACCCGCCTTTGTTGGCGAGGTTCACATCGGCGCCCTGTTCGATGAGGAACCTCGCCATCTGGTAGTTCTGGTTCTGCGTCGCCGCGAGCAAGGGACTCCAGCCATAGCGCGTCGTCTGGTTCACGTCGGCGCCGCCCTCCAGCAGCGCACGCGCCGCATCGATGCTGCCGTTGCGCGCGGCATAGACCAGCGCCGTCAGTTCCCCGCCATCGGGCTCGCGCGGGGCGCGCCGGTTGGTCCTCACCGGCACCGGGTCGCCATTGGCGTCGAGGACGAGATTGCCATCCTCATCCACCTGGAAGGCCACTTCACCGCCGACTCCGGCGCCTGCGTTGCCACCGGCGCCGATGATCGTGACGAAGCCGAGACCGGTACGCTGGATGCCCTTGCACAGGTCGGCGTCGGGCAGCGCCTTCTGGCTGTCTCCCAGCAGGACCACACGCTGCGCGCGCACCTGCTCGAGGTAGCCTGGCTTGCGCGCCTCGCAGAGCGCCGCAATGTTCTGCTGGCGCACGGCACGCCGCGGGTCATTTGCGTTGCCCAGGGCGGCCGTACGGCCGTCGCGCATCACGGGCCGGGAGACCGCGGCGACCTTGGCGCCGCGCCGGATCAGTTCGCGCAGCACTGCGCCATGACCCTGGTCGGCGGCCTGCATCAACGCCGTGGTGCCACGTTCCGTCTCTGCCGCGTTCACGTCCGCACCATGGTCCAGCAAGGCCTTGACCGCATCGACCTGGCCGGCACGGGCAGCCAGCATCAGGGGACGGCGGCCCAGGGGCAGCGGCTCGTTGGCATCCGCCCCACCCTTGAGCAGGACGCGGATCACACCGGCGTCGCCGCGTGACGCGGCCAGCCACAGCGGTGTGGCTCCGTTGCGGTTGGCGAGGCCGGGGTTTGCACCGGCCCTCAGCAGGCGCTCACTGAGCGCTGCGTCACCCCGGTAGGCGGCCCACTGCAGCGCGGTTGCGCCGTCCGCCTGTCGTGCATTGACATCGGCGCCGCCCTTGAGCAGGCGCTCCACGCCCGCATGGTCCCCTTGGCTGGCGGCATCAGCGACTGCCGACTGCGCGCAGGCAGGATCCGCCATGACCGAGAGCAGCACGACAACCAACCCTGTCAGCCCAACGCTACGCATGGCGTTCATCCTTGCAGTCGTCACACCAGGCCGGGGAGATGTCCGGTGCTGTCGCCGAAGCTTTCGCGGGGAATGTCGAACTGGTCGAGCAGGCTCACCAGCAGGTTGCCGGTGGGCACCTGCTTGGTCGGGTAGGCCAGATGGCGTCCACCCTTGAGACGGCCGTTGTTGCCGCCCACGAGGATGTGCGGCACATCGTAGTGCACATGCTGGTTCGGGTTGCCCATGTTGCTGCCGTAGAGCAGCAGCGAATGGTCGAGCAGTGAGCCGTTGCCGTCGTTGGTGTTGGCCAGCCTGTCGACGAAATAGGCCAGCATCTTCACGTGGTACTGGTTGATCTTGGACAGTTGGTTGATCAGGTTCGGGTCTTCGCCATGGTGCGAACCGCCGTGGAACCCCAGCGTCGGCGCCTCGCTTTCGGGGTAGACGCGGCCGGTGAGGTCGCGTGCGAAGAGCATGGTGCCGACACGTGTGATGTCGGCCTGGAACGCCAGCACCAGCAGGTCGAACATGATCTTGATGTGCTGGTCGAAGGACTGCGGAATGCCCGGGGGCACGGCAAACCCGTCCGGAGCTGCGGTGGTCGCGTTGGCGGCGATCTGCAACCGGCGTTCGATCTCGCGCACGTTGTCCGTGAAGGCATCCAGACGGCTTCGGTCCGGCGCACTGACCACGTTGCGCACGCCCTTGATCTTTTCATTCACCGAATCGAGGATGCTCTGGTTGCGCTCGCGGCGCAGTGCACGTTGTGCCGCCGTGCTGCCGCTGCCGAACATGCGTTCGAACACCACCTGCGGGTTCAGCTCCATCGGCAGCGGCGTGGTCGGCGAACTCCAGGCGATCGTGTTGGTATAGACGCAGCTGTAGCCCTCGCCACAGTTGCTGGACCCGGACCCTGGGTCCTCCACCGAGATCTCCACCGACGGCAGCAGCGTCTCCTGGCCGTGCCGCGCAGCGATGATCTGGTCGATCGTCTGGCCTGCGTACACATCAGCGCCGGCGGTCTTGCGCGGCTTCTGCGCGCACAGGAAGGCGGCCGCCACCCAGTGGTCGGCACCGGTTTCGCCCGGCGGCGGTTCGGCGGAACGGGAGTGCAGGCCGGTCAGGATGTTGAGGTGGCTGCGGAACGGCTCCAGCGGTTTCCAGATGAACGGCAGTTCGGCCTCCAGCGGGCCGACCTTATCGGGGATCCAGTAGCCCGGAGCCGCGCCATGCGGCACGAAGCCGCCAAAGAACCGCGACGGCGTGCGCGCCGCCGTCTTCGCTTCCGCCGTGAGGGCGGGAACCATCGCATCCAGCAGCGGCAGGGCCAGCGCAGCGCCTGCACCCCGCAACACGGTACGGCGGTCAATGTGCTTTCGGGTGATGAACACGGCCTCAATCCCTCCTGTCCGCGACCTGCGCCGACTTCACGTTCATCGTGAACACCGGACTCTGCACCACGCCCATGATCAACGATGAAAACCGGTAACCGTCCCTGGAGGCATCCCGCGTCAGCGAGCGCACCAAGGGCCGGTCATCATGCTCCAGGCCGCGGCCGATGGCGTAGGTCAGCAGGTTCTCGACCACCACCTCCGCGAACATGTCGCGGTTGCGCATCGACAGATCGCGCAGGCCCCTGATGCCCTCGATGCGCGTGCCGTCAGAGATCGACGCCACGGGATCGACCGGGTTGCCGACCTCCGTCGTGCGCCACTGCCCGACGGCGTCGAAATTCTCCATTGCCAGGCCCATGGGTTCGAATTGCTTGTGGCAGCTGGCACAGCTCGGGCTGGTGCTGTGCAGGACCAGGCGCTCGCGCATGGTCTTGGGCGTCTGTCCGGGCATGTCGGCCAGGTTGGTCTCCACGCCAGGCGGCGGGTCTGGCGGACTGACACCGAAGAACGTCTCGAGGAACCACTTGCCCCGCTTGACCGGCGAGGTGCGCGCGGCATCGGAAGTCACCGTCAGCAGTGCACCCTTGCCCAGCAGACCCTTGCGCATGTCGTGATCCGGGCCGAGCTGGACGCGCCGGAACTGCGGACCATAGACACCGGGAATGCCGTAATGCCGTGCCAGCCGCTCGTTGAGGAAAGTGTAGTCGGCGGTCAGCAGTTCATGGACGCCGCGGTCTTCCTGGATGACGCTGGCGAAGAACAGCTCGACCTCGCGACGGAAGGCCTCGCGCAGCGTGCTGTCGAAATCCGGGAACAGGTTCACCACAGGCTCGCTGGCGGCAATGCCGCGCACGTTGAGCCATTGGCCGGTGAAGTTGCGCACCAGCGCCTGCGAGCGGGGATCCGCGATCATGCGTTCCACCTGCTGCCGCAGCACCTGTGGATCGTGCAAGGTGTTGGCGGCAGCGAGCTTGATCAGTTCGAGGTCCGGGATGCTGCTCCACAGGAAGAACGACAGGCGCGAGGCCAACTCCAGGTCGCTGATCCGGTAGGCCGTTCCGGGGGCTGCCTGGGCGGGCTCGATCTCGGCCCGGTAGATGAACTCCGGGTCCGTCAGCAGGCGCTGGATCACGGCCTCGATGCCGCTGTCGAAGTGCCCGCCCTGCGTGCGGCCATCCCGGTAGAAGCGGGTCAGCACGGCGATGTCGTCGTCACTGGCCGGACGACGGAAGGCCTTCGTCGTCAGCGTGGAGATGATGCGCCGCGCACAGGATTCTTCTTCGCCGGCCTTGCGCGGATAGCACTCGAAGATGCGGCGACGGCTGGGGGTGTCGGTCGCTGCCGCACCCTTGAAAGGTCCTTCGATGAACACCTGGCCGACGTGCGGGTAGAACGTGTAGCCGGAGATGGATCCGGGCGAGTTCATGGTGCGCTGGAAAGAGCGGTTCAGCCCGGTGTCCGGCAGGTCGCTGGTGGCGAGGAACGCCACGCCGATGCGATGGAAACCCGCCTTGATCGGCAGGGGGGGCGTCTTGCCGCCGTCGCCGCGCTTGGTGGCGATCTCCGTGTCCCAGTCGTAGAGGTACACGCGCTGGCCGTCGACCGTGACTTCCAGCTTCTCGCCCTTCACGTTGCCGAGCACGGCCGTGAAGTAGCCCGTCATGCCCTTCACGGTGAGCGTGTATTCGCCGTCGGCCGGGAACTCGTGCTCGATGAGCAGCCCGCCGCGGGTGCCGAAGGGCAGGCCTTCGACGTGCTCGTTCTGGCTGGTGTCGCGCGGCGCGTCGAACACGGCGAGCGTCGGTGCCGTCTCGCTGCCGATGGCCAGGCGGCTGATGTTGCCCGCCGCCGACAGATAGGCCTCCATGAGCGCCGGCGAGGTCGTCAGCGTGCCGGCCATGTTGTCGAAGCCATGGCTGGAATCGTCGGAGGGCAGGAAGCGGGCGGCGTCGATGTTGAGCCCGAGCAGGTCGCGGATCGCGTTGCTGTATTCCGTGCGGTTCAGGCGGTGCAGCCCTGGCGCCGGCAGGTGCGGCGGCTGGGTTGCGGCGTGCTTGTCGATGCCCTGCTCCAGGGCCTGCGCAAGGGCCTGCACCATGTCATAGGGCGGCCGCTCCTTGCCGACCGGGGGCATCATGCCGACCCGCAGCCGCTTGATCAGGCTTTCGCCGACCTCTGGCCGCTCACTGATGTTTTCGGCACTGGTGCCCAGCAGGTCGAGCCCCCCCGCGAAGTCCTGGCTGTTGTGGCAGGTCGTGCAGTACTTCTCGATCAGCGCGCCACTGTCCACGTGGCCGTGTTGGGCGGCGACGGCGGTCGAAAGCAATGCGGCCACCATGACCATGGCGACACCCCGCGACGCAAGACATGACATAGCGCTCAACGGCAACCCCCGATTTTGGTCCAAGCCTACTGAGAAACGGGCCCGCCGCCCAGAGTTGCAGCGGCTACCAAGGGTCCGGATGTGAGGCGCGGCGTCTAGAATCGCGTGATGACCACACGCAAGCCCCCTTCCCTGCTCACCCTCACAGCCAGTGCCCTGGTCGGCGCCAGCGTCGCTGGCGCCGGTTACCTGCTGGGCCAGTACTGGCGTGCGGATCCGGCGCTCCACGCCTGGAGCAAGGGGATCGGCGCCGCCCTGACCGTCTGGGATGTCCTGGCCCTGCCGGTGCTCGTCCTGCTCGTGTTGGCGGTACACGAAATCGGCCACCTGCTGGGAGGCTTGTCACGGGGCATGCGCTTCCTCCTGCTGATCATCGGCCCCTTCCAGTGGCATGCCTCGGCCACGGGCGTGCAGTTCCAGTGGGTGCGCAACCTGGGTCTCATGGGGGGGCTCGCCGCCACCCTGCCAACGCGGCTCGGACCCGGTCTCGGCGCCCAGATGGCCACCATGATCGCCGGCGGTCCGTTGGCAAGCCTGTTGCTGGCCGTGGCCGCCGCCGCACTTGTCACTTCCGGCGAAGGCCGGCTCGCCGCTTACGGGTTGTTTGTCGTTGTGGCCTCCACGGGCATTTTCCTTGTCACCGGCATCCCCTTGCGGACCGGTGGCTTCATGAGCGACGGGATGCAACTGGTGGACCTGCTGCGGGGGCACCGTTCCGTGATCGAGCGGACGCAACTGCTGCACCTGTCGGCCCAGAGTCTGGCCGGCGTCCGTCCGCGAGACTGGACGCAGCACTCCGTGGACAACGTGGCCGCACTCGGGTCCAGCGAGCCATTGCGCCGGATCGCCAGCTGGCAGTTGCTGCTGTACCGCGCCATGGACTGCCGCGACCCGACACAAGTGGAGCATTTCCGCGGACTGCTGAAAGAGCATGTCGAGGCGTTCCCGGACGGCTTCCGGCAAGCCATCCACGTTGAATTGGCCTTGTTGGCGTCGCTGGCCGGTGATGCCGCGACGGCCCGCGTCCACCTCGCCCGCGCCCAAGGCGGCGTGGTGGAGAAGTCCCGGCGCCACCTTGCGGAGGCAGCCCTCGCGCGGCTCGAAGGCAGGAACGCCGAGGCTGCACAGCAGGTGCGGCTGGCTGCCAGGCACCTGCCGGGCGCCATGGATGCCGGCTTGGCGCGCCTGACCAGGGACCAGTTGACGCAGGTCGCCTAGCAGATGTTTGTGACAGAAATATGATGTAGGGTCAGTCGGGCCGGGTTCATTTATCTGGGCGACGCCGACCGGCAGGCGCCGCAGATGGGGGAACGACATGAGCACGATGATCAAGAAGAGCGCCCTCCTCGCCCTGGGGCTGATGGGCTCCTTGGCCGCCCAGTCGGCGCTGGCCTGCAAGGCCCCGGCCGCCCCGCGGTCCGTCCCTGAAGGCCGCAGCGCGGATCTGCAGACGATGTTGGGCGCGAAGGCGGAGGTGGAGCAGTACATGGAGCAGGTGAACGCCTACTTCAACTGCGAGGGTGATGCCCTGAAGCTGCAGGAAGTCAGCGCGCAACAGCACGCCGTCATCAGCCACTTCAAGGCGGAAGTGCAGGCATTCCGCGCTGCGAGCCGCGCGCCAGGCACACGACCCGCCAGTTTTGTCCGCTGACCCAGGCCCCCGGTGGGGGGCCGACTGAAGCATCGGCGGAAGGCGCTGTGGCATCCTTCCGCCGATGTACAGACTCCTGACGCGTGGCCGCCGGTGGTGGATTCCCGGTCTCGCGCTTGCGCTGGTTGCCGGCGCCCTCTCTCTCTGGCTGAGCCCACTGCCCGGGCACCTCATCCGCAGCCGCATCGAGTCGGCAGCGCAGCATCGAGGACTTCAGGCGCAGGTCACGACCGTTCAGACCGGACTTTGGCCGCTGCTGCGGCTCAAGCATTTGGATCTCAATATCCGCCCCGGCCTGCGGTTTCACGCCGACAGCGTCTCGGTGACTTGGCCGGTCGGGTGGCGCGTCGCCGTTCAAGGCGCCCGGCTCAGTGGCCCGGAGGATCTCGAACTGCTGTCGGCGGCTTCCCGTTGGAAGGTCGAGGGCCTGCTGGGCGGTGATCTCAAGCTGACCTTGCTGGACGCTGGAGGGGGCCTGACGCTGCTGCGGCAGTCGGCAGTCACGGGCGACACCTGGACGCTGAACGCGCGGGATCTCGAGCTCGGGAGCCTGCTCGAACTGCGCCGCGAGGGCCTGCCCCTGCTCACCGGTGGCCGGGCCGCCGGAGAACTGGCGCTGGAGACAGGCCCGGAGCTTGACCTGCTGCGCGTTGACCTCGGACTGCGCGGCACACGGCTGGTGTCAGAGACGGGGCAACCCACCGATCTGGCGCTGCAATTCGAGGGCAGGCGCCGGAAGGCAACCGGCAGCCTCGAGATCCCGGGCATCCGCGCCACCGCGGCGGGCGCCGCCCTGTCGGGCTCGCTCAGCGTGTCGGACCTCGACACCGATCCGCAGCTGGATCTCACACTCGGCGTCACGGATCTGGATTTCGCGCAGGTGCTGGAGGTCGCCGGGCTCGCGTTGCCAGAGCGCCTGCAGCCTGCGGCCGGCCGCGCGCCGGACCTCGGCATCGCCACCATCAGGGTCGATGTCGACGGCAGGCTGGCAGAACCGACATCGCTGGTCGTGACCCAGAAAATCCTGTTCAAACCTCCGCGCGAGCTGCCGCCAGCGCTCACCGCCTTGCGCGGCGATTTCCATTTCCGCCCCTCCGATGGCAGCGGCCAGAACCGCAGCATCCACGTCTCCCCGGAGTCGCCCGACTTCATCGCCATCGGCGAGGTCCCGCCGTTGTTCCTGCGCGCACTGACGCTGGCCGAGGACACGGACTTCTACGGACACCGTGGCATCGACCTGCGAGAAATGCCTGCCGCCTTGGCCACCAACTGGTCACGCGGCACTGCCGCCCGGGGAGGGTCGACGATCAGCCAGCAGTTGGCCAAGAACCTCTTCCTGTCACGCGACAAGCGGGTTGGCCGCAAGCTGCAGGAATTGCCCATCACCTTCCTGCTCGAGTCGACGCTCGGCAAGCAGCGCATCCTCGAGATCTACCTGAACATCATCGAGTGGGGGCCGGATGTGCGCGGCCTGCGACCTGCCGCCCGCCACTACTTCGGCCGGGAACCCGCGGCGCTCACCGCGGCGGAGATGGCCTTCCTGGTCTCGATCATCCCGGGCCCGATCCTGTATCAGCGTTCTTTTGCGGACGGCACGCCGGGGCGGGGCCTGCGCGCCATGGTGAATACCTTGCTGGCGAAACTGCGCTCGGTCGATGCGCTGAGCGAGGAGGAGTACCAGCAGGCACTGGCCGACCCTCTGGTGATTGGCGAGGGCAGTCCTGCCGGTTGATCGCGGCGGCCGCGCGACTCAAAGTGGGGTGGATGCCCGACACAGAGGTTCCCGACATGGCCTTCGATCCAGCCCTCGCCACGGCGCAGTACATCGACTCGCTGGGCCCGGCAGCGCTTGCCAAGGCCGAGGCCTACACCACCGGCGGCCACTGGCTGCTGCTCTGGGGCCTGCTGGTCTCGGCCCTGCTGACCTGGGGCTTCGTGCGTTCAGGCCTGCTCGGACGGCTCGAGCAACGTTGGGCGTCGCGGGGTCCTTTCCTGCGTTCGGTGCTGATGGCCAGCCGCTCGCCGACTTCCTGGCCCAAGGCGCCATTTCAACGGCTCTCAGTACCGTGTTGGGCGCCCTCTTCTTCGGCGGCGTCTACGCGCTGATGCGCCGCACCGGCCGGCGCTGGTGGATGTGGTCGGCCGGCTTCGCGACCCTCTGCGTCGCGGTGCTGATGCTGTTCGCGCCCGTGTTCATCGAGCCGCTGTTCAACCAGTACAAGCCACTGCCGCCGGGTGAAGTACGCGAGGCGCTGGTCGCCATGGCGCAGGACGCCGGCATTCCGCCGGAGCGCATCTTCGTCTACGACGGCTCGAGGCAATCCAACAACTTCACCGCCAATGCCGGCGGCATTGGGTCCACCGCGCGCATCGCCATCTCCGACGTCGCCTTGAAGGGCGCCTCGCTCGATGAAGTGAAGGCAGTGACGGGCCACGAGATTGGTCACTACGTGTTGGGACACACTTGGCGGTCGGTCGGCGTTTTGGCTGTGCTGGCGCTGCTGTTCTTTTTCCTCGCCGACCGGTTGTTCGGCGCCGTGGCACGGCCCTTCGGCGCGACCGGCACGATCGACCAACCGGCGAACCTGCCGGTGCTGCTGTTCATCGTCTCGCTCTTGGGCGTGCTGTCCGAACCCTTCACCAACACGCTCACGCGGGTGGGCGAGTCGGAGGCCGACCGCTATTCACTGCAGCACGCGGGATTGCCGGATGCACTGGCCAGTGCCCTCGTGAAGACCGCCGAATACCGCAACCCGCGGGCCGGCGCCGTCGAGGAGTTCCTGTTCTACACGCATCCCACGGTGGAACGCCGTGTGCGCAACGCCATGGAGTGGAAAGCCGAACACAGCCCACCGTGATCCGGGCGGGGGCTGGTCCTGAGCGGAGCAGTCAGCTGCACCCAAGTGCGCTATCTTTTGGCGACAGGGATGCGGCAAACATCGGATCGGGGGATTGTTGCCATGAGAACACCGTATCGCCACGTCTTGTGGGCGCTGCTGGTTCCGGCCTTGGCGCTGTGCGGCGCTCCGGCGGTGGTTGAGGCGGCGCAGGCCAAGGCCACGCGCTGGTCGGACCGGGCGAGCTGGCCGGGCCGCAAGCTGCCCGCGGCCGGTGACAAGGTCACCATCGAGCGTGGCAAGGAAATCATCCTCGACGTCAGCCCCCCGGCACTGGCGGGCCTG
>JBJOHO010000070.1:0-8549 GCA_046047615.1 Pseudomonadota bacterium | reverse complement strand
CCGGCATCCATCGACGCGCAAGCGCCGCCGCAACCGGCGTTGAACACCGCGCGGGCCTGCTATGTCTGCAAGCAGCCCTTCGTCGACGTCCACCGCTACTACGACTCGATGTGCCGCAGTTGCGGGGACTTCAACTACGCGCGGCGCAGTCAGACGGCAGATCTGTCGGGGCGCGTGGCGCTGGTGACCGGCGCACGCGTGAAGATCGGCCACCAGGCGGCGTTGAAGCTGCTGCGCGCCGGGGCGCGCGTGGTGGCGCTGACGCGCTTTCCGGTCGACGCTGCGGAGCGCTATGCGCAGGAGGCCGATTACGCCCTGTGGTGCGACCGGCTGCAGGTCCACGGCCTGGACCTGCGCCATACGCCCAGTGTCGAGCTGTTCGCGCGCTGGTTGGCCAACGAGCTGCCGCGCCTCGACTATGTGCTGAACAACGCCTGTCAGACGGTGCGCCGTCCGGCGGGCTTCTTCCGGCATCTGCTGGAGCGTGAGGCCGCAGGTGCCACGTCACTGCCACCGGCCTTGCGCGGCCCGCTGGCACGCCATACGTCCCTGTGCCACAACTTGCTGGAGTCGGTGCCGGAAGCCCACGCGGGCGGGCAGCTCGTGGCCCTGGCGACCCGGAGCCCCGTCGAGGGTCTGCTGCACAGCGCCGAACTGTCGCAGCGCCGCTACCTCGACGAAGACTATCTTGAGGGCGAGGCCTTGTTCCCGACGGACCGCTACGACGAGGACGGCCAGCAGGTGGACCAGCGCACGGTGAACAGCTGGCGCTTGCGCCTGCATGAGGTGCAGACGCCGGAGCTGCTGGAGGTGCAACTGGTGAACGCCATAGCGCCCTACATCCTCAATGCGCGCCTCAAGCCGCTGATGATGAAGAGTGGCGCGCGCGACCTGCACATCGTCAACGTGAGTGCGATGGAGGGCCAGTTCTACCGCACCACCAAGACCGACAAGCACCCGCACACCAACATGGCCAAGGCGGCGCTCAACATGATGACGCGCACCAGCGCGCCGGATTACGTGCGCGATGGCATCCACATGAATGCCGTGGATACGGGCTGGGTCACTGACGAGGACCCGGCCGTGCATGCGGCGCGCAAGGCCGAGGAAGGCTTCGCGCCGCCGCTGGACATCATCGATGGCGCAGCGCGTATCGTGGATCCGATCTTCAGCGGCGTGAACACCGGCACCCACGTCTGGGGCCAGTTCCTCAAGGATTACAAGCCCGCACCGTGGTGAGGCGCGTCCTGGTCCCCTGCCTTCCGATCAGGGCGTCATGACATTGTTGGGCACTGCGCCGGTGCCATCGGCCTGGCGCTTGCCATTGGACATGTCCTGGAGGTCCCGCAGCAGCGAGCGCGTCCGGTTCTGCTCCGCCTCAAGCTGCTTGGCCGTCAGGCAGGTCTCGATCGTCTGCGTGCGCGAACCGGTGAGGATCTCCCGGCGGCAATAAACCGTGACATCGCCGCGTTGCACGGGCTTGTAGTCATTGGTTTGTGCCGGCGGCGGCGCCGCGGCGCAGCCGGCGAGCAGCAGCGCCAGCGGAATCATCTGCCATGGAGAGTCGGGCCGTCTCATGTGCGGTGGGCCTCTTGTTGTCGTTGTCCGATGTTAGCCGCCGGCTTGGGCACGGCGCTACGCCTCAGGCGTGGCGGCCGCTACCGGGCCAGCGGATCCGGACGCATCTGGAAATGCACCACCAGCGGTCGCGTGCCCTTGCCGGTTTCCATGAGCCATGGCGTGCGGTCGCCGCTCGTCACCCACAGACCGCGCCCCTTCCATCCGGCCTTGGCATCGTCGATGCGTCCTTCCATGCCCTTCGTGTAGAAACCCAGCGGATAGGGAATGCGCAGGGTGACCATGCGCCCCGCGACGCGTGCGTGCACGCCGTCGAAGAGGTTGCCCGTGGCGATCGGCACGTCCTTGCCCAAGCCCAAGGTGTCGTGCTGGTCGACCCAGGTGTAGTAGCTGGATTCCACGCTGAACTGCGGCAGGTCGGCAAAGCCCGGACCGGGCAGGGCGTGCAGCGTCCAGCCCTCCGGGCAATGGTCACCTGTGGCTGCAGGGCCGTTCAGTGGCGCCTTGCACTTGCGGCGGTCGAATTCGCCAAGATGGCCGCTGCCCAGGGAGGCCCACACCACACCGTGGGTGTCGATGTCGGCACCGCGGATGCCAAAGCCGGGCAGTGGCGGTCGATAGACTTCCGTGAGCTGCGTTTTGGGATCAAAGCGCAGCAACGCCCCGGGGAACTGGAACGCTGCCGAGCCCCATACGGAGCCGTCGGCGGGGTTCGGCATCACGGCATAGAAGCCGGTGCCTAGTCGGGTGTCGCGCCGTGGGTCTGCCATCTGGCCAGGTTCCACCCAGCCGTCGTCACGCCGGCCGTTGCCGTTGGTGTCGAGCACATGGGGTGACCAGCCTTGCGAGGCGGCGGCGTCCCCCGTGGCAAGGAATTTGCGGGTGTCCAGCCAGCCAACCACCTGTCCGCCACCGCTGGTCCACAGCGTGTCGTTGGCGTCGTTGTAGGCAAACTGCAGGTGGTGGGTGCCGAAGCAGGTATCAACGAAGCGGTACTGCTTCGTGTCCGGCTCATACAGGGCCAGTTGGCGGCCCGAGCGCTCCAGCGGGAACGCCTGTGCCGAGGGATGCGCAGAGCCCTGCCTGCAGAAGCCGGGGTTGGCGGCGGCGCGGATCCGCGCCGTGTACCAGACCCGGCCCTGGGCATCGAGCATCGGATTGTGGGCATTGGCCCTGCTGTCCCACAGACGCTCCTCGCCCCAGTAGGGGGAGGGCGCGGTGACCGGATCCTCGCGTGTCGACGGCGTGTCCGCATCGCGTACCGGTGCACGGAACGTGGTGGCGCTGTTGCTGCGCGGGTCGAGGACCGGGAAGTCGTCGGTGCTGAGTTCCGGTGCCCCATACAGTGGGCCGTAGCCGTTCACCGTGGGATTGCGCCGGTCGGTCCCCGACAGGTCGTGCAGGTAATGGCGGTCGTTGAGCCAGTCGCGCACGGTGGCCACGACATTGCGCTCCACGCCCTCGGGACGCCGAGGCTGCTGCGCAGGCAGCTCACCGCGGGCCACGCGATCCGTCCAGTCCGCCAGGTGCTGCAGCGGCAGGCCGCGCAGCGCGCCCATGGCGGTCTGCAGCATGTTGCTGCCGGCTTGTCCCGATGAAATGCGCCGCAGCCATGCATCATGCGAGGTGGCGAAGGTTCCCAGGTTCTGCGGCAAGCTGCGGGTGGACAGCTGGCCCAGCTGGTGGCAGCCGACGCAGCCCATGTTCTTCACCCACATGAGATATTCGTTGCGGCCATGCGGCAGCACTGCGGCTTGCTGCTCCGTGGGCAACGTCATCATCGCGTACCAATAGGCCGCCGGATAGACCTTCGCCGCGGAGGCGGCGTCGGGCGCCACCACGGCCACCAGATCCAGCCTCTGGCCTGGCACTGCAGCCTGCCTTGCCGAATCCGCCAGGCCGTAGCCGCGCACCCAGACTTCGTACTTCGCGGCAGGCAGGTCCGGGACCAGATAGCGACCGGCGTCATCGGTGACGACGATCTTCGCGAAGCGCGTCGGCAGGTCCATGGTTTCGGCGATCACCCACACGCCGGCCTCGGGACCCTTGGCCGAGCGGACAACCCCGGCGATGTCGTCGGCATCCATGGCCGGCGCATGCTGCGCCAGTCCTGTCCCCGTTGTGACCCAGGCTGCAAGGGTGAACAGGGCTGGCCAGTGCATCCTGCTGATCCCGGTGCGACGTATTGCCTGTTCCATCGCTGTGCCCCCTGCTCCGGCGCGAATGACGCAACGCCTGGCATCGTCGCGCCGCGGTCACTGGCTGGCAAGTCCTGGACCTGCCGGCTGCGGGGCACTCATGCGACACTGCAGCGCAGACATGAACCGGGGGAGCCATGAACAGCACTGACAGGCATCGTCATCGACCGCAGCCCGGACAGCCGCGCGTCGGCAGGGCAGGGCTGCTGTCCGTGGGTCTTGGCATCGTGCTGTCACTGCTGGGCGCGTCCCGGCTGCCGGCGGGCGAGGGACCTGTCGCTCCGCCCCGTGATGGCTGGCCCACCAACGGCGGCAACGTCTACAACCAGCGTTACTCGCCGCTGACCGGCATCGACCGCAGCAACGTTTCCCAGCTCAAGGGTGTCTGGCGGACGCACCTCAAGGGCTCCGGTTTGGGTCCGCAGTATTCCGGTTCCGCGCAGCCGATTGTCCATGACGGCAGGGTCTATCTGGTCACTGGCGCCAACGACGTTTTCGCGCTCGACGTGGAGACCGGCCGGATCGTCTGGGAATACGCCGCACGCCTGGATCCCACGCTCTCCAGCATCTGCTGCGGCTGGACCAACCGCGGCGCGGGCATGGGTGACGGCAAGCTGTTCTTCGGCGCGCTCGACGGTCGCCTGGTGGCCCTCGATCTGCGCACAGGCAAGGAGCTCTGGTCCGTGCAGGCCGAGCGCTGGCAGGACGGCTACTCGATCACCAGTGCGCCGCTGTACCACGACGGCATGGTGATCACCGGCTTCGCGGGCGCGGAGTTCGGCGTCCGCGGCAAGGTCAAGGCCTTCGACGCGCGTACTGGCAAGCACCTGTGGACCTTCCATACGATCCCCGGACCCGGCGAAGTGGGCCACGACACCTGGCCCGCGGACAACGATGCCTGGAAGCGCGGCGGCGGCACGGTATGGCAGACGCCGGCGCTGGATCCCGGGCTGGGCCTGATCTATTTCTCCACGGGCAATCCGAGCCCGGATTTCAATGGTGCCGTGCGTCCCGGTGACAACCTGTTCACGGCCTCGATCGTGGCCGTGGAGGCGCGCACTGGCAAATACCGTTGGCACTTCCAGCAGGTGCACCACGACCTCTGGGACTACGACGCGCCCAACCCGGTCGTGCTGTTCGACGCCGTCGTCGATGGCGTCATGCGCAAGGGCCTGGTGCAGGTGGGCAAGACCGGCTGGGCCTACATCCTGGACCGCGTCACCGGCAAACCGCTGATCGGCATCGACGAGCGGCCTGTGCCGCAGGAGCCGCGGCAGGCGACGGCGGCAACGCAGCCGTATCCGCGTGGCGATGCCATCGTGCCGCAGCATGTGGATATCGCGCCCGAGGGTTATGAACTTGTGAACGGCGGGCGGATCTTCACGCCTTTCTTCGGCGACAAGGGCGTCATCGCCAGCCCGAGCCTGTTCGGTGGCGCGAACTGGCCGCCAAGTTCCTACGATCCGGCGCGCAACCGGCTGTTCGTCTGCGCTTCGGACGTACCGGGACTCTTCACCGGTGGCCACACCGACAACACGCCGCCGCCGGCGGGCAAGCAGTATCTCGGCGGGGCCGTCGGCTTTGCCGCCTTGCCGCGCAGCGGCATCTTTGCGGCGCTGGATGTGCGGACCAACACGCTGGTCTGGCGGCAGCGTTGGCTGGACCAGTGCTACAGCGGCTCCGTGGTGACTGCCGGTGGCCTGGTGTTCGTCGGCCGCAACGATGGGCGGCTGACGGCGCTGGATTCCGACACGGGCCGGCTGCTGTGGCAGTTCCAGACCGGCGCCGGCATGAATGCCGTCCCCAGCGTGTTCGAGCATCGCGGCAAGCAGTACCTCGTGGCGTATTCCGCGGGCAGCGTGCTGGGGGGCACCGCAAAGGGCGACAGCGTCTGGCTGTTCGGCCTGGAGGGCACCCTGCCGCCTGCCAAGGAACGCGACACGGAGCAGCGCCCCGTCGCGCCGCCTGCGCCCGCTGCAGCGCCGCCGCCGTCTGCCGCGCAGGTGGGTGTTGTGTCCGGCGCCCAGTTGTTCCAGCAGGCCTGCCTGCCTTGCCACGGTGCTGATGGCAAGGGCGGCCATGGCGGTGGCGCCCCGTTGGACAAGGTCACCGATGCCGCGCTGGTGGCGCGCACGGTCCGTGAAGGCAAGAACAGCATGCCGGCCTTCGCCGCCGCACTGACGCCCGCGCAGATCGAGGCAGTGAGTGCCTATGTGGCGCGGGAGTTGGGGCGCTGACCACGGGCAGGACCCCTCATGCGCATCGTCCTGACCGACTTCGCCCGGCGACGGCTGTTTCCACGTGTCCCGCGTCCCAACACCGTCCGTGACCTCACCGCGGAGCAGTTCGAACGGGCGCTCAACGAGCGCACGCCACTGCAGGTCCTGGACGGCTATGCGCCATTCTGCGTGCTGCACGTCCATCGCAACTGGACCTCGACCCGCTGTCTGACGGTGCCGGTCACGGAGGCCAACCGGCACCTGCTCCGCTCCGGCTATGAGGCCCGCAACGACCGGGAGTTGCCGGTGCTGGTGCGCTGGTTCGAGGGTGTCGAAGCCCCGGTCGCCGGCTACCTGCTGCCGATCCTCTACAGCGCCGAACAACTGGCCCGAGAGGGTTCCCCTGTCGATGCGGACTGGGGAATCGTCGGCTGCCTTTACACGGCACTGCCTGAGGAAATACCGATGGCGCCGGTGACGATGATGCGCAACGCCCTCGGCGTCGCCGAGGGGGGGTCAGGCGTTGCCCTGGACGCTGCGGCCTACCGGCGCAGCGTTGCGTTCTGGAGCGCGAACGCGAACTGGCGTTAGCGGCCGGGTCGCAGCCGCCTGCGTCAGGGAATGGCCGTTGACGGCAGGATGATCTGGTAGGCCTCGATGCGGTTGGCCGGCTGGCTCCAGTTGGAGTTGAACAGTACCCGCGTGAGGTCCCGGCTTGCCGTGGCATGGGGTTCCGCCCAATAGCTGGCGTCGCCGACGTTCCAGCCGTTCGGGCTGACGCGCCGTGTGTGGGCGAGCATCAGCAGTCGCGGGTCGGCCTTCAGCTCCACCAGGAACACCTTCTCATGCAGCCACTGGAGCACCAGTGGCGCGTCATCGGCGTTGTAGGCGGCGTAACTGGAGACGACGACCCAGCCGGGCTTGGCGAAGGCCTTGCCGGAGAAATGGAGGGCAGTGGCCGTGCGACTGAGATAGGTGGGGAACAGGTTGGTGCGCACGCGCGTGTCGAGGTCCAGCATGTACACGTCGCCGCCGCTGGAGGCGTAATCGACGCTGACATAGACATCGTTGCCCGTGGGTCCGATGGCAATGTCCGAGTGTTCACCGCGGGTGCTGACAGTGAACCGGCTCGACATGTCGCGGCTGAAGGCCACCACGCCATCCGTGCCGACGCCTGAGACCACGCAGTAGCGACCCGAAGGGCTCATCGACAGGTGATCCGGCCGGTCGCCGTTGGTGGCGTAGGTGCCAAGGATGGTGTCCGTAAGCTTGTCCCAGGTGAACACGCCAAGGCTCTCGAAGCCACTGGTCTCGGCCATGAAGCACCAGTAGCGGCCATCGGCCGAGGGCGAACCCTCCGACTTCGTCCAGACACGCGCCGTCGTGCTCCACGGCAGGCGTCCGGTGAAGTCGGCCACGGTACGGCGCTCACCGGTGCGTACGTTGAGTTGGTAAAGCACCAAGCCGCCGTTGTTGGGAATGTAGTGGAGGAGGTCCGGATTGACCGGATCCCACTGCGGCTCGGCGTCACCGCCCGGACCCGGCAGTGTCTTCACGAAGGCCGCGCCGGCAGCGCCGCTGTAGACGTGCCAGCCGCCGTTGTACGAATACCCGAGGATGAGGCTCCGGTCTGCGTTGTAGGCCTGGCGGCGGGAGTAGTCGTTGCGGATGAAGGCCGGGCCACCGGCTTCGTTCGCGCTGTCGGTAACGCGCATCAGGCAGGTCCCGTAGGTCGGGTCCTGGAAGCTGGCGCCTTTCTGGGGCGTGGGGCTGGTGACCAGCGGTGAGTTGTCCTTGCCGGCAACCAAGGTCACCGGGCCACTCGTGATGCCGCTGCACCCACTGGCCACAACCTGCGCCTCCGTGGTGAAGCGGATGCTGAGCGCGGCTGAGAGGGCACTGCCGTCTGCCGACCGCAGGCCGGTACCCACGCTGAGCGTGTAGTTGCTGGCATAGGCCAAGGTGCTTTGGGGCACGGCCGTGAGCGTGTTGCCATCCGCCGAGACCGCGAGCGCGACGCTGCCGGCGGGACCGGACAGGCTGATGTTGGCTGTCGTCGCTGTCGCAGGATCAAGCGCCTTGTTGAAGCTGAGCACAGGACGCACCGTGATGGCGGCGGGCACGCTGGACTGGTCTGCCGGTTGGCTGGCCGTGAGTACCAGCGCGGATGGCGCTGCCTGCGTCTGGAAGCGCACGACAACGTTGCTGGCCAGACTGCCGCCGTCGGTGGCCTTGACGCCGGTGGTTGCAGTGAGTGTGTAGCTGCCTGAATACGCCAGGGCCGCGGACGGCGTCACCGTCACGGATGCGCCGCTGACCGACAGCGCCGTCGCCACCCGGCCCGCCGGGCCGTCAAGGGTGACGGTCGACGCCGTCACTGTTGCGGTATCGACAGCCCGGCTGAACACCAGCGACGGTGCGACGGAAACCGGAGAGGGTGTTGCGGCATTGTCGACCGGTGAACTGGAGGCCAGGGTCAGTGCGGCAGGCGGGCTGGGCGTGACCGGTTGCGGCGCGGCGGCATCATCGCCACCGCCGCAGCCTGCGATCAGGG
>JBJOHO010000069.1:0-53525 GCA_046047615.1 Pseudomonadota bacterium | reverse complement strand
GTGCGCATGGTGGCGATGTCGGCGCTGCCGGTGTAACCCATCGAGGCACGCAGGCCGCCCGACAGCTGGTGCAGGATGTTCACCAGGCTGCCCTTGTAGGCCACGCGCCCTTCGATGCCCTCCGGCACCAGCTTTTCCATTTCGGCCGAGGCGTCCTGGAAATAGCGGTCGGCGGAGCCGGTCTTGCCGGACATGGCGCCCAGCGAACCCATGCCGCGGTAGGCCTTGTACGAGGCGCCCTGGTAAAGCTCGACCTCGCCAGGGGACTCTTCGGTGCCGGCGAACATGCCGCCGATCATCACGCAGTGGGCGCCGGCCGCAATGGCCTTGGCGATGTCACCCGAGAAGCGGATGCCGCCGTCGGCAATGAGCGGAATGCCCGTGCCCTCCAGACCGCGCGCCACGTTCGACACGGCGCTGATCTGCGGCACGCCGACGCCCGCGACGATGCGCGTGGTGCAGATGGAGCCGGGGCCGATGCCGACCTTGACGGCGTCCGCACCGGCCTCGGCCAGGTCGCGTGCCGCTTCAGCAGTGGCGATGTTGCCGGCGATGACCTGCTGCTCGGGCCAGCGTGCCTTGATGGCGCGCACCATGTTGATGACGCCGGCCGAGTGGCCGTGCGCGGTGTCGACCACCACCACGTCGACGCCGGCCTCGCGCAGCGCCGCCACGCGGTCCAGCGTGTCGGCGGAGGTGCCGACGGCCGCGCCCACACGCAGGCGTCCGTTTTCATCCTTGGCGGCGCGTGGGTAGTCCTTCGCTTTCTGGAAGTCCTTCACCGTGATCATGCCGCGCAGCTCGGAGTCTGCGCCGACCACCAGCACTTTCTCGATGCGGTGCCGGTGCAGCAGCGCCAGCACTTCATCCTTGGGGGCATTTTCGCCGACGGTGACCAGGCGTTCGCGCGGCGTCATGACCGATGCGACCGGCGCGCCCAGCTGCGTCTCGAACCGCAGGTCGCGGTTGGTGACGATGCCCACCACCTGTTCGCCGTTGACCACAGGCACGCCCGAAATGCCGCGGGAGCGGGTGAGTTCGAGCACTTCGCGGATGGTCATGTCCGGCGGCACGGTGATGGGGTCGCGGATCACGCCGGATTCGTATTTCTTGACGCGTCCGACCTCGCGGGCCTGGGCTTCGACCGTCATGTTCTTGTGGATGATGCCCATGCCGCCTTCCTGCGCCATGGTGATGGCGAGGCGGGCTTCGGTGACGGTGTCCATGGCGGCCGAGATGATCGGCAGGCCGAGGCGGATGGTGCGGGTCAGCTGGGTGGAAAGGTCGACCTCGCGGGGCAGCACCGTGGAGTGCGCGGGGACCAGGAGGACGTCGTCGAATGTGAGGGCTTCTTCGAGTATGCGCATGGCGCATTTTACGCGGGAGGCAGGGGGGCGGTAAACCGCGGTCCACGGCCGCCCGGCACGGCGGCCACCTGCACCCCGCCGACGCGCCACGGGGCGGGCCCCAACGTCCAGGCGTTCAGTGCGCCCTTGAGTACCGCCCTCCCCAGGGGTGTGAGCGTCAGACGGTCCGTCCAGGGCCGTCGCGTGTCACTGCCCTCCGCCGCCGGTTCGCGCAGGAACAGGGGCTGGCGACAAGCCTCCAGGACCAGCAGCCGGTCGCGGAACTGCAGGTCGCCCTGGCCCGGCAGAGGGTCGCGCCGGTCCGTGAGTTCGCGGAACAGCGCCTGCAGGCTCTGGGGACCCCTATCGTCCAAGGCCTGCAATGCCAGGCGCTGGGAGAGCGACAGGCCGGTCCGCCCGTCCGGCAACTCCTGCAAGTGGCGCCACAGGGCGGGCACCAGCAGGGGCAGCGCTGGCAACCCGGCGCGGACTTGCCGGATGAGGTCGGTGGGGTCGCTGGCCGCCAGGGCGGCCCACACTGCGGCAGCACAGGCCAGTTGCGGCGCCTCGACGCTCACGCGTCCGGGCCACAGCCCGGCCAGCGCCGCGGCAGAGAGCTGCCCGAGTCCAAGGAACCGCCCGCGGCCCGTGCCCTCGCCTGCCGGCCAGTCGCTGATCGTGATCATCTCCAGTTGCGGCGGACGCGGCGCCGCGGCGTAGTGGGCCAGCAGCCGCACCAGCACCAACTGGTCGTGCACGTCGTGCTCGGACCAGATCACCACACGGTCATAGCCTGCCGTGGCCTCAAGGGCCCGCTGCGTCGCTGCAGGATCACTGTCGTCGGCCGCGGGGATGCCGGTCGCATATGGAAAAGCGTGTTCGAGGAAATCACCCAGAAAGCCCGCAGCGCGCAGCGCCGGCAGCAGGTCGCTGCCGCAGCGCAGGTGCAGCGTGCGGCAGTCGGCATCCGGGCCCGGCGATGGCAACGTCATGGCGTCAGAAGCGCAGGGTGTAACCCACTTTTGCGCTGACGTCGGTCGACGCCGCAACGAAACGCCCGTCCTTGTCGATGTCCTGCAGGCTATGGTTGGCGACCATGAAGAACTCCTGCCCGGCACGCGGGATCCACAGGAGGCGGGTCTGCATTCCCAGCACCTCCGAGACGGTGTCGTACTGCACCAGCGACACCCAGCTCCACTGGCTGTTGAAGGCCACTTCCGCCAGCAACCGGGCGATGTGGGTGCGGAACCCGCCGGCGGGCAAGTTGATGTGGTTCTGGTCGTAGCCGAACGTGCCGCCGAAGTGGCGGCTCGGCCGCCAGGTGACGCTGCCGCCAAGGGAGCGGCGGCGACCGTCGTAGAAACTGCCCTGCCGGTAGGTGAGGATGCCTGAAACGCTGCGCTGGGGCCCGGTCTCGAGTTCGAGGCCGACGTCGCGGAAATCGTAGCGCCCGGCGTGCAGCACCACCGACTGGCGCGTGTCCTGGTAGAGGGTGAAGGGCTGCGCCAGCATTTCCTCGTTGTGCGAGGCATACACCAGCAGCTTGTCGCGCTGGTGGGTCTCGATCCACAGCGGCTTCCAGGTGACCGCCTGGCTTTGCAGGCCGCCGCCGTTCAACCCTTGCGCGCGCCAGCCGTCGATGCCGGTGTAGATCGACCGCAGCAGGCTGCCGCTGCGGTTCCAGGTGGCGCCGACGTTGGCCGTGTATTCGCGGACGCCACGGCGGCTCACGAAACCCAGTGCGGGCTGGAAGTCCTCGCCGATCTGCTTGACGCCCACACCGAACCGCAGGCCGTCGGCGTTGGGCAGGCGCAGGCCCACGCCCCAGGCCTGATCCGTGCCGCCCTCCGCCGCCGCCCGCTGCGACTGCTGGAACCAGGCCTCGCCCTCGAGCGTGCGGCCGCCGGCCAGTTGTGTGTCGAGGTAGAGGAAGTCGAAGCCCACGAGCGACGCCCCGAGATTGCTGCCGGGATTGCCCGTGGTGGCCACGACACCCACGCTGGACTCGCCGAACACATCCGCAGCGGCGCGCACCACGCCCAGGGTCGCAGGGTCGATCTGCAGGCCTTCCGGCGTGACATAGCCATCTTGGTGCACTGCCAGGGCCCCGACGCGCCAGCGGCCGACACGCCCACTCAGCTTGCCGCCGGCGAGCAGGTCGACAGGGGCGCCGCTGCCGGAAAGCCCGATGCGCCGCGAGAAGAACGGCCGTCCGCTTTCGAAACTGGCGCGCGTGGCGGACTGCGTGTCCTGCAGGTAACTGCCGAAGCCGATGCGGCCGAACTCGAAGAGGTCCGCATCATTGAGGAAGAAATCGCGCTTCTCGGGAAAGAAAAGCCCGAAGCGCGTGAGGTTGACCTGGCGGTCATCGACCTCGGCCGCCGAGAAGTCCGTGTTGAGCGTCAGGGACGCGTTGAGCGACGGCGTCAAGCGGTAATACACGTCCAGCGAAGGCTCGAGGCGGAACTCCCCTTTCCCTCCCGCGAGCTTGCCGTGGCCCACCAGCAGCGAGGGCACGACGTCGAGCCCCTTGCCCTGGTCGACATCGTCGATGCCACGCAGTTCGCCAACGATGCTGGGGTTCCACGAGCGGTTGCGGGACACCCAGGTGATTTCCTCACCGCGCCGGCGGATGGCCCGCGACACGTTGAACCCCCAGGTCTCGGCGTCCGGGTCGATGGGCAGCGACTTGAACGGGATGGCCATCTCCAGGCTCCATCCGTAATCCGTCAACACAGCCTTGGTGTCCCAGATCACCGACCAGTCGGAATTGAAGCTGCTGATGCCCGTGTAGAGCTGGTCGTTGCGCACGCCATTGAGATTGGTCTCGAAACGGTAGCCGGCCCGTCCGGAATTGAAGGGATCGAGGATCACCGCGATCCGGTCGTCTGCCATCAGGCGCTCGTTCTGGCGCAGGATGTTCGCGGCGATCGCTGCCTTGCCACCGCTGTCGTACATGCGCGCGCCGATGTAGAGGTTGTCGGCGTCATAGGCCACCAGCACTTCGGTGCGCTCACTGCCCGGTGCGCCATCGCCGGGCCGTATCTGCGCCATGTCGTCGATGAGCGCGGCGTCGGCCCACCAAGCCTCGTCAAGCCGGCCGTCGATCACGGCCGGCGTCGCCACGCGCACGGCAGTGATCGCCTTGCGCGCCGCGGGCTCGGCCGCGTGCAGGCTGCCGGCTCCCGCGAGCGCGGCGGCCGCGGCCATGGCGGATGCCAGCAACGTAAGGGGGCGGAATCGGAACGCGGTCGATGGAAACGCCATCCCGGTAGTGTACTGGGCGGTACGTCGCGCAGTGCACTACCATCGTTGCGTGAATGACCGCATGCCCCAACGTGACGTCTACAGCGTCAGCCGCCTGAACCGGGAAGTCCGGCTGCTGCTGGAAGCCGGCCTGCCGCCGCTCTGGGTGGAAGGCGAGATCTCCAATTTCAGTGCCCCGGCCTCGGGCCACTGGTACTTCACCCTGAAGGACCGGGACGCACAGATCCGCTGCGCGATGTTCCGTGCGCGCAACGGCGGCGTGGGGTTCAGGCCCCGGGAGGGACAGCTTCTCCAGGCCCGTGGCCGCGTGGGCCTCTACGAGCCGCGTGGCGACTACCAGCTGATCATCGACCAGCTGGAGGATGCCGGCGAAGGCGCGCTCAAGCGGCAGTTCGAGGCACTGAAGCAGAGGCTCGCTGCCGAGGGGTTGTTCGCGGCCACGCGCAAGCGTGCGCTGCCGTCCATGCCACGGCGCATTGCCGTGGTCACCTCGGCCACCGGCGCGGCCCTGCGCGACATCCTGCACATCCTCGCCGCGCGTTTTCCGCCTGCGGCGGTTCGCCTGCTGCCCGTGCCGGTGCAGGGCACGGCTGCCGCACCGGCCATCGTGCGCGCCCTGCGCCACCCGACCCTGCTGGCCGACTGCGACGTGCTCATCCTCGCGCGCGGCGGTGGCTCGCTCGAGGACCTGTGGTGCTTCAATGACGAGCAGGTCGCGCGCGCCATCGTCGATTGCCCCATCCCGGTGGTCAGCGGCATCGGTCACGAGACGGACTTCACCATCGCGGACTTCGCCGCCGACGAGCGTGCACCCACGCCTTCCGGTGCCGCCCAGCGTGTCACGCCGGACCGGCGGGAACTGCTGCAGCAACTGCGCGTGCAGGGCCAACGGCTGGCGCATGCGGTACTGCGCCAGTGGCAGCATCGCGCACAGGCCCATGCGGCGCTTGCCGGGCGTCTGCAACGTGCGCATCCCGGTGCGCGGCTGCGCCAGCAGGCGCAACGGCTTGACGAACTCGAGGGCCGTTTGACGCGTGCGCTGCGTCAGATCCTCGCGGCAGGCAGGCAGCGCCTCGGCGCCGCCCGGGAGCGGCTCCAGCAAGGCCACGCCGGGCGTCATGTCGAGCAGCGCCGTCGGGCGTTGACGGAACTGCAGCGGCGATTGGTCGTGGCGGCGCGCGGACATCTGGAGCAGCCGGGTCAACGGCTGGCCCTCGCGGCACGGGCGCTGGACGCCGTCAGTCCGCTGGCGACGCTGATGCGCGGCTATGCGATCGTCACGACCGCAGACGGGCGCGTCATCACCGACGCCCGGTCGCTGCAGCCCGGGCAGACAGTGGACCTGCGGTTGTCGCGTGGCCGGGCGACCGCCGCCATCACCGCGTTGCGGCTCGAGGAGCAGGGGGCACCATGAGACTTGCATCGATCGTTGGCATGGTCTGCGGCATGGCTTGCGCCGCCGCGGGTTCAAGCGCTGCAGCCTCTGCGCTGCCGCGTGCCAGCGCCGTGCCGGGAGGCGTGCTCATCGTGGATGTCGGCAGCACCGCGGCACCCGCCCCCGTCGTCACGCTCGATGGGCGCCGGGTGATGGTGCGGCCCGAGGGGAACCGGCATGTTGCAGTGGCCGGCCTCGCGCTGGCCACACTGCCGGGCAACGTGACGCTGGTCGTCGCACGCCCGGACGGTGCCAGCGAACGGCTCACCGTGCCGGTGCTCGACAAGCGCTACAACGAGCAACGCCTGAAAGTGGCGCCGAAGCATGTGGACCTGGCGGCCGAAGACGCCGCACGGGTGGCACGCGAGACCCCCGTATTGCGCGGTGCACTGGATGCCTTCTCGCCCGCGCTCCCCCCAACGCTGCAGTTGCAGCAGCCGGTGCAGGGTCGGCGCTCCAGCTCGTTTGGCGCGCGCCGTGTGTTCAACAACCAGCCGCGCTCACCGCACTCCGGCATGGACATCGCCGCGCCGACCGGCACGCCGATCCGGGCTGCCGGCGCGGGCCGGGTGACGCTGACGGGGGACTTCTTCTTCAACGGCAACAGCGTCATCGTCGATCATGGCCAGGGCTTCGTGACGCTCTACTGCCACCTGTCGGCGATCGACGTGAAGGAAGGCCAGCTCGTGGCGGCTGGCGAGCGCATCGGCGCGGTCGGTGCCACCGGTCGCGTGACCGGCCCGCACCTGCACTGGAACGTGCTGCTCAACGGGGCCTCCGTCGACCCCGAACTGTTCCTGCCGCCGCAGGACTGACTCAGCCGCGGCGCGGCTTGGCGGTGCTGCGGCCGCTGGCCGGCGTGACGCGCGGCCCGCGCGTGCTGTCCTTGCCGTTGCGGCTGCTGCCCGGCCGTGAGCTGCCGCTGGCTTTGACCTTGGCGACGCGCGCCGTCTTGGCACGGGCCGCCGCCTTGCCACCGGTCTGGCCCTTCGTGGTCCTGCGATCCACGGCGTCCGGCCGCGCGATCTTGCGGCGCATGTCGCGGCGCTTGTCGAAGGGGTTCTCGTCGGTGCGGAACTCCAGCACGACCGGATTGGCGAACAGGTCGAAGGCCTCGCGGAACACGTTGGAAAGGTAGCGTCGGTAGGCGTCGGGCACGGCGAAGGTCTGGTTGCCGTGCACGATGATACGGGGCGGGTTCTTGCCGCCCTGATGGGCATAGCGCAGCTTGATGCGGCGCCCCTGCACGAGCGGTGGCTGGTGGGCCTCGATGGCCTTTTCCATGACGCGGGACAGTTGTGGTGTGGGCATGGCGCGCATCGCGGCGTCGTAAGCCCGGACCGCGGCGCGCGACAGTTCGCCAACGCCCGTGCCATGCCGCGCCGAGATGAAATGCACCGGCGCGAACGGCACGAAGTTGAGCCGCAGCGCCAGGTCGTTCTGGATGGTCTCGCGCTGGCTCGCGGGAATGCCGTCCCACTTGTTGACGGCGACCAGCAGCGCGCGACCGCGCTCGTAGGCGATGCCGAGCACCGAGGCATCCTGTTCGGCGACCTCGCCGTGCGCGTCCAGCACCATGACCACCACATGTGCGGCAGCAATCGCCTGCAGCGTCTTGGCGACGCTGGCCTTCTCGACCTCGTCCTCGACCTTGGCGCGACGGCGCACGCCGGCGGTATCGATGAGCGTGAAGCGGCGGCCTTCGCGCTCGAAGGGAACGAAGATGCTGTCGCGCGTGGTGCCCGGCAGGTCCGTGGCGATGACGCGTTCCTCGCCGATCAGCCGGTTGACCAGCGTGGACTTGCCGACGTTCGGCCGGCCGATGATGGCGATGCGGATGGAATCGTCGTCCGGTGGTGCTGCGTCGGCATCCGGCTCGATGCCCTCAAGCACGACCTCCATGAGGTCGTCGCATCCGCGTCCGTGCGCGGCGGCGATGGCATGGGGCTGGCCGCAGCCCAGGCGGTGGAAGTCCGCACCGACGACCCCTTCGTCGAGGCCCTCGGCCTTGTTCACCGCAAGGTACACCGGCTTGCCGGCGCGAAGCAGCGTACGTGCGATGTACAGGTCGTCGTGGGTCAGGCCGGCACGACCGTCGACGACCAGCAGCAGGCGGTCGGCCTCAGCCACGGCGCGCTCGGTCTGCTGGCGCATCAGCGCTTCGACTCCGCTGCCGGGGGTTTCGACCACGCCGCCGGTGTCGACGATGATGTAGGGCACGGGGCCCAGTCGGCCGTAGCCATACTGCCGGTCGCGCGTGACGCCGGGCATGTCGGCGACGATCGCGTCGCGAGTGCCGGTCAGCGCGTTGAAGAGCGTCGACTTGCCGACGTTGGGTCGGCCGACGATGGCGATGATCGGCAGCATGGGGGTGGCGTCAGCCTTTCTTGCGCAGGGGAAGCAGCCGCAAAGCCACGAGCTTGCCGTCGTCGTCGACCAGCAGGACCTGGCCGCCGGCCGTGACCGGCGGCGCCGAGACGCGCTCGCCGCCGCCCTTCACGCGCGCCGCGAGGGCACCGGTGGCGGCATCAAGCACGTGCACATAGCCCTCGAGATCGGCCACGACCACATGGCCGTCCAGCAGCGCGGGTGCCGACAGGCGCCGGTTCTTCAGCACGTCCTGGCGCCATTCCTCCACGCCGGTGGCACGCGTCATCTTCACCACCTGCCCGTCCGAGGTCGAGACGAACAGGCTGTTGTCGTCGACCACAAGACCCCGGTAGCTGGACAGGTCACGGGCCCACCATTGCTGGCCCGAGTCGCGGGCCACGCGCACCATGCGCCCCTGGAAGGTCACTGCGAAGACATCGTCGCCGGAGACCACGACCGCGGAATCGATGTCGTTCAGGCGCTCCAGTTCGGTGCGCCCGCTGGGCGGTGCCACCGTGGCTTCCCACAGCGTGCTGCCATCGCGCTGGGCCAGCGCGAGCACGCGCCCGTTGTCGAATCCGCTGATGACGGCATCGCCTGCCAGCACCGGCGGCGCCACACCGCGCAGGCTGAGCCGCGGCACGGTCTGCTCGGCGGACCACAGCGGCTTGCCATCGGCAGCCGACAACGCATGCAGGCGCCCATCGGCGCTGCGCAGGAACACCCGGCCATCGGCCACGACCGCACGCGAGAGGATCTCGCTGTTGACGCGCGTGCGCCAACGCTGGGCGCCGGTGGCGGCATCCAGCGCGATCAGGTCGCCGTGGGTGGCACCGACGATCACCAGTCCATCGCCCACGCCGGGACCGCCTGAAAGGCTGGCCTTGGTGTCCGTACTCCAGCGTTTCCTGCCACCGGACACGGCGTAGGCCGTGACGTCGCCATCGTGGCCGGCCGCATAGGCGAGATCGCCGTCGACGACCACACCCAGCCCCAGGCGCAGATCCGGCTCGCCGCCGCCGACAGAGGCGGACCAGGCACGCTCCGCGCGGACCGTGGCCTCGAAGTCAGCCAGTTCTGCCGGTGGATCCGCCTTGTTGTTGTCGGAACAGGCGGCCAGACCCAGCAGCGCAGCAGCCAGGCCCGGCAGCAGCCGCGTGGGCAGGCTCATGGCGTGGCCTCGGCTTCGAGGTCGTTGATCTTCAGGTCGAGCGTGCGACGCCCCAACTCGGAGGACGGCAGGCTGGCGGAGGCAGCGCGCGCGTCCTGGTAGGCCTTCAGTGCCGCGGCACGATCACCCTTTGCCAGCAACACATCACCGCGGGCTTCCGCGTAGGCGGCCTCCAGGCGGCTGTCCTCGGGGGCAGCGTCCAGCACCGCGAGGGCTTCGTCGGCCTTGTCCTGCGCCAACAGCACGCGCGCCAACCGCGCGCGCGCCACCTCGCGCAAGGTGTCGTCGCGCGAGGTTTCCAGCACGCGCCGCAGCGGCACGGTGGCCTGCGGCAGCGCATCGCGTTCGACCAGCAGCGACGCGACGGCCAGATCGGCGGTGGAGGCATAAGCCGAGCGGCCCCAGGCCTTGTTGAATTCCGCCAGCCGCTTCTCGACGTCCGCCACCGGCACGTCGCCGGCGAGGGACTGCACCAGCTGCTCGTAGGCGGTGTTGGCCTGCAGGGCATCGGCGGCCTGGCGGGCCTGCCACCAGCGCCAGCCGAAGACCAGCAGCGCACCCAGCGCGAGGCCACCGACAATGGCCGGCCCGTTGCGGCGGAGCCAGGCCTTCACGGCCTCTACTTGTTCGTTTTCCGAGAGCTCGTCCACGCTTGCTCCTGACTGTCAGCCTGTGGGTGATGCCGCGGCCAGCCGGGCCAGCGCAGCAGGAATGTCGGCGGCCAGCCGGTCGAGGGCAACCTCGTCCTGGCCAGCCTCGATGCGCAGCGGCTTGAGCGCGGCCACGCCACGCTCCAGTTCCGCCTCGCCGAGGATGAGGCCCAGCACGGCGCCGCTGCGGTCGGCGCGGCGGAACTGCGCCTTGAAGTTGCCACCACCCAGATTGAGCTGGAAGCGCACGCCCGGCAGCGCATCGCGAAGGTGCTCGACCAAGGCCACGCCGGTGCGCTCGGCCCGCAGACCGGCGGTGATGATGTAAACCTGTGGCTGCACCTGGGACGGCGAAGCCCCCTGCTGCGACAGCAGCTCGACCACGCGCTCGACGCCCATGGCAAAGCCGATGGCCGGCGTGGGCTCGCCCCCGAGCTGCGGGATCAGGCCGTCGTAGCGGCCACCGGAGCAGACCGCGTCCTGTGCGCCCAAGGCGTCGGTGACCCACTCGAACACGGTGCGCGAGTAGTAATCGAGCCCACGCACGAGGCGCGGGTCGATGACGTAGGGGATGTCCATCGAGGCGAGCATGGCGCAGAGGCCATCGAAGTGCTCGCGTGATTCCGCGTCGAGATGGTCGGTGAGCAATGGCGCACCCGCGACCACGGCCTGCATGTCCGGATTCTTGCTGTCGAGGATGCGCAGCGGATTGCCGCCGAGTCGCCGGCGGCTGTCCTCATCGAGCAGGCCTTCATGGCCGCGGAAGTACTCGACCAGCTTCTCGCGGTAGTCGCGCCGCGACTCGCTCGTGCCCAGCGAATTGATCTTGAGCCGGATGCGCGAAATGCCCAGCTGGCGCCACAGGCGCGCCGTCATGGCGATGAGTTCGGCGTCGATGTCGGGGCCGTCGAAGCCCAGTGCCTCGACGTCGATCTGGTGGAACTGCCGGTAGCGGCCCTTCTGTGGCCGCTCGTGGCGGAACATCGGACCGCTGGTCCACAGCTTGAGGCGGGCACCGCGGAGCAGGCCGTTGGTGATCGCCGCACGCACCACGCCGGCCGTGGCCTCGGGACGCAAGGTCAGGCTGTCGCCACCGGAGTCGGTGAAGGTGTACATCTCCTTCTCGACGATGTCGGTGTATTCGCCGATGGCACGTTTGAAGAGCGCGGTGTGTTCCACCAAGGGAACACGCAGCTCCTCGAAACCATAATCGGCGAACAGTTCACGCGTGGTCCGCTCCAGCCGCTGCCAATGGCCCATCTGCTCCGGCAGCACGTCATTCATGCCGCGGACGGCCTGCACTTTCACGTTCTTTTCCACGCGTTCCGCCTTGTGGTGCCGCCGGCCTCAGGGCCGCGACGGGGCGCCCAGCGCCCACCAGAGGATCAGGGCCAGTGCCAGCACGCCGAACGCGAGCAGGCTCACCGGGAAGGGTCGCGACGGGCCGCGCGCCACCGGCCGCGGTGCGCGCGTGAGGTCGGGTGCGACTGCGGCATCGAGTTGGCTGCCGTAGCGTTCAAGGTACGGCGCCGGATCGAGCCCCAGCGCCAGCGCATAGCCGCGCAGATGACCGCGCACGAAGACCGGCGGACCGATCTGCTCGTAGCGTTCCTCGTCGAGGGCGACGATGACGACAGCATCGACCGCCAGACGGGCGGCGACCTCGGCGACGGACAGACCGGCCTGCACGCGGGCCCGGCACAAATCCGGTCCGACGCCGGCACTGGCCGATGTGGCGACCGGGCTCATGGCGCGGCTCCGCCGTCCAGCACCTGCGGCAGCTGGCCGGTCTCGGGTGCATCGGGGAACTCGCGCTGCAGGCGTCGGGCATAGACCATCGCCGCCTCCCGTTCTTCGCGGCCGAGCGCGGCGCGCAAGCCGACCAGCAGGATCTCCGGCGTGGCGAGTCCCAGCTGCAGGTAGCGGTCGACGACCAGGCCCGCGACGCCGGGCGATCCGAGTTCCAGCTGGAGTTCCGCCAGCTCGAACACGGCCGGCGCGTAATCCGGGCGCAACTGCACGGCGCGCTGCAGGTAGGGCACGGCCTTGGGCCCACGACCTGCGGTGCGCAGGCAGACACCGGCGTTGGCCAGCGCTGCCCAGGGCGTGGTGTAGAGCTTGTCGCGGGCCGCGGCATCGAAATGCTTGAGCGCGGCGTCCGGCTTGCCCGTACGGCACAGGAACACCGCGTAGGTGTTGACCACCTCGGACTTGTTGCGGGACATCCGCATGGCCCGGCGGTACTCGGTGTCCGCCTCGGTGATCATGTCGAGGCGCTCGTAGAGGAAGGCCAGCGAGGTCCGCACCTCGGCGCTCTCAGGATCCTGCTGGATGGCACGCTCGAGCTTTTCCTTGGCGAGGGCGAGTTGGCCCTGCTGCAGGTAGGCGATGCCCAGCTGCGCGTTGGCGCGCGCGGCCTCGCGCAGGTCGGGAACAGGTCCTGCAGCCTGCACTGCGGGCACTGCGGCCCACAGCAACACCGCAGCCCATCGGGCCACGCAGGGTCGTGGCGCGTTCATGGCCGTTCTCCGCTCACCGGCGCGGCGACCACGCCGATGCGCCGCGATCCGAGCCTCGTCACGGTGCGGTCGATGACCTTGCCCACCAATTGGCCACAGGCGGCGTCGATGTCATCGCCGCGGGTCTTGCGGATCGTCGCCATGACGCCCCCTTGCAGGACCTGGTCGAGGAAGGCCCGGATCACTTCCGGCCGCGAACGGCGGTACGGCGACCCCGGGAAGGGATTGAACGGGATCAGGTTGACCTTGGCGGGCCTGCCGCGCAAGAGGCGCGCGAGGGCCCTTGCCTGGGCAGGGGAATCGTTGACACCCTCGAGCATGACGTATTCGAAGGTGACGCTGCGGCCGTTCTGCTCGTCGATATAGTGCCAGCAGGCCTCGAGCAGTTCGGCGATGGGGTGGCGCCGGTTGATGGGCACCAGCTGGCTGCGCAACTCGTCATCCGGCGCGTGCAGGGACACGGCCAGCGCCACGTTGCTCTCCTCCGCCAGCTTGTAGATCTGCGGCACCAGCCCGCTGGTGGACAGCGTCAGCCGGCGGCGGGAAAAATCGAAGCCCAGGTCATCGAGCAGGATGCGCGTGGCCGGCACCACGTTGCGGAAGTTGGCCAGCGGCTCGCCCATGCCCATCAGCACGATGTTGCTGATCAGGCGGTCGTCGCCGGCCTTGAAGCCCAGCTCTTTCTGCGCGAGGAACACCTGGCCGACGATCTCGGCGGCGCTGAGATTGCGGTTGAAGCCCTGCTGCGCGGTGGAGCAGAAGCTGCAGTCCATGGCGCAGCCGACCTGCGAGGAGATGCACAGCGTGCTGCGCCCCTCCTCGGGGATGTAGACCATCTCGAAGCCCTGGGCGTTGTCTGCCCGGAGCATCCATTTGACCGTGCCGTCGGCCGCGTCCTGCCGTGTGACCACCTCCGGCAGCGTGACGCAGGCCTCGGCCTTCAGCTGTTCACGGAAGGCCTTGGCCAGATCGGTCATCGCGTCGAAATCCTGCTCCCCGCGCTTGTACAGCCATTGGAAGAGCTGCCGCGCGCGGAATGCCTTGCCGCCGCGCTCGAGGACCCACTCCTCGAGCTCGGGGCGGGTCAGGCCCAGCAGGTTGACGCGATCCGTGGTCACGGCGTGCCAGTCGCGCTCAGCGCGAGTGGATTTCGGTCTGGGCGAAGAAGTAGGCGATCTCGATCGCCGCGTTCTCCAGTGAGTCCGAACCGTGCACGGTGTTGGCCTCGATGCTCTCGGCGAGGTCGGCGCGGATCGTGCCGGGCGCAGCCTTCTTCGGATCCGTGGCGCCCATGATCTCGCGGTTCTTCAGGACGGCGTTCTCGCCTTCCAGCACCTGCAGCATGACGGGCCCGGAGGTCATGTAGGCCACCAGGTCGTTGAAGAAGGGACGCGCCTTGTGGACGGCATAGAAGCCCTCGGCCTCGGCCTTGGACAACTGTGTGAGCTTGGCGGCAACGACCTTGAGGCCGGCGGCCTCGAAGCGGCGGTAAACCTCGCCGATCAGGTTGCGGGCAACGCCATCCGGCTTGACGATCGAAAAGGTGCGCTCCAGCGCCATGGGATACTCCGGGTTGGGGGTGGGGAAAAAGACCCGGAAGTCTACCGCCTCGGGCTCAGACGCTGAAGCTTTCCCCGCAGCCGCACTCGCCCTTGACGTTCGGGTTGCGGAACCTGAACGCCTCGTTCAGCCCTTCCTTCACGAAATCGACGATGGTGCCGTCGAGAAACCGCAGGCTGTCCGGGTCGACGAAGACCTTGACGCCCTGGTCCTCGAAGACCTGGTCGGCCGGATCCTGGACGTCGGCGTAATTGATGACATAGGCATAACCGGAGCAGCCCGTCTTGCGGACGCCCAGCTTGAGCCCGATGCCCTGGCCGCGCTGGGCCAGGAAGCTGCGCACGCGATCGGCGGCGGGAGGAGTCAGGGTGATGGCCATATGAGGTTTGATGTGTTCCGCTGGGGAGAAGTTCAAGTCCCGGCGGCGGCGCAGGCAAGGGCGGCGCGCAGGGCATCCTCGATGATGAGCATCCGGCCGAGCTTTTCCACCGGTGCGTTCACGGAACGGCGCCATTCGTCCGGCGTGCCCAAGGCGTTCCAGAGCGCCTGCGGCGTGGGCGCGGCGAGTGCCGCCAGATCTTGGCCCGGCAGCGCGGCAGCCAGTGCCTGCGCGGCCGCCATGACCTGTGGACAGCCGAACACCTGCGGACGGGCTCCGCTGATCCGCCCACTGCCATCGAGGGCAAGATGCCAACGGACCCAGGCGCCCTCCCTTCGGCTGCCGGCCTCGCCGCTGCGCAGCGGCAGGCCCGCCTGACGCCAGTCGTCGACAGGTGCCGGCGTGTTGGGTGACAGGGCCCTGAGGCGCTGCAGCTCACGGCGCAGCGCGCCGGTGGCGATGTCGATGTCCGCCGGCGTCGTGCCGCGCCCGAAACTGAAACGCAATGACGCCTGCGCCAGGGCGCTGTCCCGGCCCAGGGCACGCAGGACATAGGACGGCTCGCCGCTGGCGGAGTCACAGGCCGACCCGCTGGCCACGGCCAGTTCCGCCAGCCCGGCAAGCAGGGCTTCACCCTCCACGTCCTCGAAGCTCAGGTTGACAATGTGGGGTGCGCGGCGGTGCGGATGGCCGTTGAGGAGCACCCCGGGCAGATCGGCCAAGGCAGCCTGCAGGCGCTGCCCCAGGGCCTGCCACAGCGGGGCCAGCGTCGCCAGCTCCACCCGGGCCAGCACGCAGGCCAGGCCGAATGCCGCCACCTGGTGCGTGGGCAGCGTGCCGGCGCGCAGCCCACGCTCCTGGCCGCCGCCCACCAACAGGGGCTCCAGGCCAGCGCGCTGCGGAGGCGCCACGTACAGGGCACCGATGCCTTGGGGACCGCCGAGCTTGTGCGCCGACAGGCTGAGGTAGTCGATGCCGGCAACCTCCACGGGCAGCTTGCCCGCGGCCTGCACTGCATCCACGTGCAGTGCCACGCCGCGCTCGCGGCAGACCGCTGCCAGGGCGGGAATGTCCTGGCAGACGCCAGTCTCGTTGTTGACCCACAGCAGGCTGACCAGCAGCGTTTCCGGACGCAGCGCCGCGGCGAGCGCCTCCGGCTGCAGCAGGCCTTCGCGGTCCGGCACCAGGAAAGTGGTCCGCAGGCCTTCGTGCTGCAGGCGGCGCACCGGCGCCAGCACGGATTTGTGCTCGGTTGCCAACGTGACCACATGCCCCTGCGCGCGGCGCGCGGCCGGCTGGCCGCGCACATGACCGAGGATGGCGAGGTTGTTGGCCTCGGTCGCGCCGGAGGTGAAGACGATGCTCTCCGGTGGCGCCTGGATCAGGGCCGCCACCTGCTCGCGGGCGGTGGCGATGTGGCCTGCCGCCCGTCGTCCGGGTTCGTGCTGGCTGGCGGGGTTGCCCGGGGCATCGACCAGGATGGCGTGCAGGAGCGCAAGGACGCGCGGATCGACCGGCGTGGTGGCCGCGTGGTCCAGGTAGACAGGTGCAGCTGTCACGGGCGGCACCTCAACGCGAACCCTCGCCGGCCCGGCGGCGGCGCGCCTGCACCGCCGTCAGCAGTCCCCTGAGGATCGCGAGCTCGTTGATGTCGAGTTCGGCGCGGCCGAGGAAACGGCGGATGCGGTTCATCAGGTGCGTGCCACTCTGGGTGCGGTCACGGAAGTCGACTTCGTCCATCACCTGCTGCAGATGGACGTAGAGGCGTTCCATGCCCTCGGCGGGCGCCAGGGGCACCTCGCGTGCCCGGACAGGAACGGCGGCCGCCTCGCGCCGCGCCATGAAGATCTCATAGGCGATCAACTGCGCAGCCATGGCAATGTTCAAGGACGTGTAGGCGGGATTGGCCGGAATGTGCAGCAGCGCGTGGGCCGATTGGAGTTGGTCGTTCGTCAGTCCGTAACGCTCGGTGCCGAACAGCACCGCCACATGCGGCCCTGCCGGCGCCGGCCCGGCCTCGTGGACGAGACGCGTCGCCGCCTGCCGTGCATCGAGCACGCGGAAATACTGGTCCCGCTCGCGGGCCGTGGTGCCCACGACCAGACCACAATCCGCGATGGCATCGGCCACGCTGCCGACAACACGTGCGGCGGCCAGCACGTCATCGGCGCCGGAAGCCCGCGCGGTGGCCTCGGGGTCCGGGTACTGGCGCGGGTTGACGAGTACCAGTTCGCACAGGTCCATGTTCTTCATGGCGCGCGCCACTGCCCCGATGTTGCCGGGATGGCTGGTGTCGACGAGGACGAATCGGATGGAGGGGGCGTGCATGGCGGGGCCGGGGAGATCGGTCTGCTATTCTACCCGTGCCATGCATCCATTCCTGAACACGGCCGTGAAGGCCGCACGCAAGGCGGGCGAGACCATCGTCCGCAGCCTCAACCGCCTCGATGCGATCGAGACCGCCTCCAAGGGACGCAACGACTTCGTCTCCAGCGTCGACCGCGCCGCCGAGGCCGACATCATCGGCGTGCTGTCACAAGCCTATCCGCACCACGCCTACCTCGCCGAGGAAAGCGGCGCGCGCGGCCGTTCGGACACGGTCTGGATCATCGACCCGCTCGACGGCACGACCAACTTCCTGCACGGATTCCCGCAGTTCGCGGTGTCGATCGCCTGCGAGGTCCGCGGGCAGATCGAACACGCGGTCGTCTACGACCCCCTGCGGCAGGAGATCTTCACCGCCTCGCGCGGGGCTGGGGCCTACGTGGACAACCGGCGCCTGCGCGTCAGCGCCCAGCGCACCCTGGAAGGGTCCCTGATCGGCACGGGCCTGCCCTACCGCGAGAACCTGCGTCATCTTGATGCCTACCTGGCGATGCTGCGCACGGTGATGACGACGGCCGCCGGCGTGCGGCGGCCCGGCTCCGCCTCGCTCGACCTCGCCTACGTCGCGGCCGGACGCACGGACGGTTTCTTTGAAATCGGGCTGGCGCCGTGGGATACGGCGGCCGGCGTGTTGCTCGTCAAGGAGGCTGGCGGCCTGTTCGGTGCGATGGACGGCAGCGAGTACCGCCAGCGCGGGAACATCGTCGCCGGCAATCCGCGCGTCTACATGGAACTGGTGCAGGCCCTCGGCCCGCACCTCACCGCGGAATTGCGCGAGGGCGCCGCACCGCCGCCAGCGGTGGCGCCCCCACCGGCCTGAGGCCGGTTCAGCCGGAACTGCTGCCGTTGGCCAGATGGCTGCGGCGGTAACCGTAGAGCGCGTACACCACCAGCCCGATCAGGAACCAGCCGACGAACAGTCGCAGCGTCTCGGTTCCCAGGCTGACGAACAGCAGCGCACAACCGGCCATCGCCAGCGGCCCGAGCAGCCACAGCAGCGGCGTGCGGAAGGCGCGCGGCCGCTCCGGCTGGCGTGCCCGCAGGACCATCACGCCCAGCGCCACCACGAAGAACGCAAACAGGGTGCCGGAGTTGGAGATGTCGGCCAGCTTGCCCACCGGGAAGATCGCCGCGAACAGCGACACGGCCACGCCGGTGATCACGGTGATGACATGGGGCGTGTGGAAACGCGGATGCACCCGCGAGAACGCCTCGGGCATGAGGCCGTCACGCGACATCGTGAACAGGATCCGGGTCTGGCCGAACATCATCATCAGCACCACCGACGGCAGGGCGATGATGGCCGCGGCGGCGACCCAGTTCCCCAACTGCGGCCACCCCAGCTCGCGCAGCACGAAGGCCAGCGGCTCCTTCGAGGCCGACAAGGCACCGCCCGGCTGCGCGCCCACGGCACCGGTGGCGGCGTAGGCCACCAGCAGGTAGAACACCGTGCAGATCGCCAGCGAGGCGATCAGGCCGATCGGAATGTTGCGGTTGGGATTGCGGGTTTCCTCGGCGGCAGTCGAGACCGCATCGAAACCGACGTAAGCGAAAAAGATGGAGGCCGCAGCGCCCAGCACGCCGACGCCGGACAGCGGCGTTCCCCAACCGTTGGGCAGCATGGGCTCGAAGTTGGCGTGGTCGACGGCCGGCAGGGCGATGGCGATGAAGGCGGTGAGCGCCGCGATCTTGACGATGACCAGGACAGCGGTGAAACGCGCACTGTGGTGCGTGCCATAGACCAGGATGGCCGTGACCAGCGCGGAGATCAGGAAGGCCAGCAGGTTGAAGCCGCCTGCCGCCGTGCTGCCATCAGGCAGCGTGACGGTGTCCGCCGGGCCCGCCGTCAGTGCAGCAGGCAGGCCCAGGCCGACGCTGTGAAGGAAGCCGTTGATGTAGCCCGACCAACCCACCGCGACGGCACCGGCCGCCACCGCGTACTCGAGGATGAGGGCCCAGCCGACCATCCAGGCGATGGCCTCCCCCAACACGGCGTAGGAATAGGTGTAGGCGGAACCGGAGACCGGAACCATGGAGGCGATCTCGGCGTAGATCAGGGCGGTCAGCAGGCAGACCACCGCCGCGATGACGAAGGACCACATCATGCCGGGGCCCGCCTTCTGGGCGGCCACCGAGGTCAGCACGAAGATGCCGGTGCCGATGATGGCGCCCACGCCCAGCATGGTGAGCTGGAAGGCACCGAGCTGCCGCTTCAGCGACTTGCGTTCGGCAGTCTCGAGGATCTGTTCAAGCGGCTTGATGCGCCAGTTCATGCGGAGGCTCCGTTGCTCTTGTTGTTCCCCGTGAGACACCCGCCGCAGCGTTCTAGTCCGCGGCCTGTTCGCGGTGGCGCGCCAACAGGCTGCGCAACCGGATGTTGATCATCTCCACCACCACCGAGAAGGCCATGGCCGTGTAAAGGTAGCCCTTCGGGATATGCACTTCGAGGCCCTCGGCCATCAGCGCGAAGCCGACGAGGATCAGGAACGACAGCGCCAGCATCTTGACCGTCGGGTGCCGCTCGACAAACGCTGCGATCGCCCCCGACACCGCCATCATGACCAGCACTGCGAGGATAATGGCCGCCACCATGACGGGCACCTGGTCCGCCGACGCCAGGCCCACGGCCGTGAAGATCGAATCGAGTGAAAACACGATATCGATGATGGCGATCTGCACGATGATCACGCCGAAGCTGGCGAACACGCGCGTCTTGCGCACGTCCTCGGCACCCTCCAGCGTGTGGTGTATCTCCAGCACGCTCTTGGCGAGCAGGAACAGCCCCCCCAGGAACAGCACGAGATCACGGCCCGAAATGTCCTGCCCGAACACGTGGAACCAGGGCTCGACCAGGCCGATCAGCCAGACGATGGAGAACAGCAGGGCAATGCGGGTGAACATCGCGAGGCCAAGGCCCATGATCCGGGCCTTGTCGCGGCGTTCCGGAGGCAGACGCCCGACGAGGATGGCGATGAAGATGATGTTGTCGATGCCGAGCACGATCTCCAGTGCGGAGAGCGTGGCGAAAGCGATCCAGGCGGACGGGTCGGTGAGCAGCTCGAACATGTGACCTCAGGGCAGGCTGTCTACGACCTTCTTCCCGGCATCCGGGAAGACGTGCTCGGCCTTGAGGCCACAGTCGAGTGCCACAGCGGCAGAGATGTAGATCGAGGAATAGGTGCCGACGACGATGCCGATCACGAGGGCCTCGGAGAAGCCCCGCAGCACCGGGCCGCCCAGGAACATCAGCGCCAGCACGACCAGCAAGGTGGTGACCTTGGTCATGATCGTGCGCGACAGCGTCTGGTTGATGGACTGGTCCAGCGCGAGGGCCGGCGGCAACTTGCGGTTGGCCTCGAAGCGTTCGCGGATGCGGTCGAAGACGATGATGGTGTCGTTGATCGAATAGCCGACCACGGCCAGCAAGGCCGCCACGACGGCAAGGTCGAAGGGCGTCTGGGTGATCGCGAAGATCCCGAGCACGAGGATCGGATCGTGCATCACGGCGAGGATGGCGCCGAGCGACAGCCGCCAGGTATGGAAGCTGAAGATGATGTAGACGAACACGAGCGCCAACGTGATGGCGAGCGACCAGATGGCGCTGTTGCGCAATTCGTCGCCCACCTGCGGACCGACCTGGTCGAAGCGCTGCAGCAGCGCACCGGCATCGACCGACTTGAGGGCGGCCTCGACCTTGGCGCGGATCTCGGGGCCGGTGGAGGCCGGATCCGGCGGCAGGCGGATGGCGACGTCGCGCGAGGAACCGAAGTTCTGCACGGAGGGTTCCTTGAACCCGGCCTGCTCGAGCGCGTGGCGGATCTTCTCGACATCCGCGGCGGCCGGGTAGCTGGCCTCGATGCTGACCCCGCCGGTGAAGTCGATGGCCAGGTTGAGCCCACGGCTGAAGAACGCGCCGACACACACGACCATGAGCACGATGGACAACCCGTACCACAGCTTGCGGGTCGCCATGAACGGGAAGTTGGTGGCCTTGCTGAAGAATTCCATGGTCCCTTTCCCCTCAGATGTACAAGCGCTCGGGCTTGCGCTTGCCGCCGTACATCAGCGTCAGCAGCGCGCGGCTGCCCATCACCGAGGTGAACATCGAGGTGGCGATGCCCAGCGTCAGCACCACGGCGAAACCGCGGATCGCACCGGTGCCGAACACCCAGAGCACCACGCCGGCGATGGCGGTGGTGATGTTGGAGTCCCAGATGGCCGAGAAGGCCTTGTCGAAGCCGACCCGGATGGCCGCCTGCGGCGAGACCCCGTTGCGCAACTCTTCGCGGATGCGCTCGTAGATCAGGACGTTGGCGTCGACGGCCATGCCGACCGTGAGCAGGATGCCGGCAATACCCGGCAACGACAGCGCGGCGCCCAGCATGGACAACAGCGCTGCCAGCAGCACCACGTTGGTCATCAGCACCACGGAAGCCACGATGCCGAAGACCCGGTAGTAGAAGATCATGAAGGCGAACAGCGCCAGCATGCCGATGATGAGGGAGCGCACGCCCATCTCGATGCTCGCCTGGCCGAGACTCGGGCCAATGGCACGCTCCTCGACGATGAACAGCGGCGCAGCCAGCTGGCCGGCACGCATCAGCAGCGCGAGTTCGCGCGCCTCGTTGGGCGTGAGGCCGGTGATCTGGAACTGGTTGCTGAAGACGCCCTGGATGGTCGCCTCACTGATCACCTGCTGGTCGGTCACGTCGCGCTCGACGCGCTGGCCATCGACCATGACCGATTCACGGCGTTTCTCGATGAACACCACCGCCATGGGCCTGCCGATGTTGCTGCGCGTGGTGCGCAGCATCTCCTCGCCGGCGCGGGCATCGAGGCGCACCGAGACGCCCGGACCGCTGTCGGTGGTGGTGGAGCTGGCATCGACCAGCTGGTCGCCGGTGGCAATCACCTCGCGCTTGAGCAGCGTCGCGCGGCCATCGCGGTGGTAGTAGAGCCGCGAGCCCAGCGGGGCCCGGCCACGCTGCACTGCCTCGAGCGGGTTGTTCTGGGTGTCGGTCAGGCGGAACTCGAGGGTGGCGACCTTGCCGAGGATGTCCTTGACCTCGGCCGAGTTCTGCACGCCCGGGAGTTGGACGACCACACGGTCGATGCCTTGCCGCTGCACCACCGGCTCGGCGACGCCCAGCTCGTTGACGCGGTTGCGCAAGGTGACGATGTTCTGCTGTACCGCGTCGTCCTGGCGCTGGCGCAACTGCGCGGCAGACAGTGCCGCCTCGATGTACGGTGTGTCGTCGCTGCCCGCCGTGTTGTAGGACAGGTCTGCGACACTGGCCACCAAGGCCTCGCGCGCAGCGGACAGGTCGGCGCCTGCAGGGAAGGTCACACGCAGTGCATTGACCACATCACCGTCCTGGGCGTAGGCGGTGATGTCGGTGAAGGCGATGCCGCGGCTGCCCAGGGCCCGGCGGAAATCCTGCTCGTAGCTGTCGAGCAGCTGGGTCACGGCGCCGTTGACGTCGACCTGATAGGCCAGGTGCAGGCCACCGCGCAGGTCGAGTCCCAGCGGCATCGGCCGCAACCCGGCCCAGCGGAAGATTTCCGGCGCCCGCGAGGCCGAGGCCAGCGCGGTGACGTAAGTGGTCGCCAGACCTTCGTTCACCGTGTCCCGGGCCTTGAGCTGTTGCGGCACGTCGGCGAAGCGGACGACGAGACGCCCGCCGTCGACGTAGCTGCCGCTGAACACGACCTGGCGTTCGCGCAGGAAATCCTCCACCGCCGTGCGACCCGCCTCGTCGATGGCGGCGCGGTCCTTGCGGGCCACCTGCAGGGCGGGGTCTTCGCCGAAGAAGTTGGGCGCCGCGAACAGCAGCGCGCCTACCGTGACGAGGAGGACGACGAGGTATTTCCAGCGCGGGTAGTCGAGCATGGCAGGTCAGCCCTTGAAGGTGCCCTTGGGCAGCAGGGCCGTCAGCTGGCCGCGCTGCACCTTGATGCAGACCCCATCGGCCACTTCGAGCGAAACGAAGTTGTCACCCAGTTCGGCAATGCGGCCGACGATGCCACCGGCCGTGACCACCTCATCGCCGGCAACCAGCTTGGACAGCATGGCCTGGTGCTCCTTGGCCCGCTTCTGCTGCGGCCGGATGAGCAGGAAATAGAAGATGACGACGAACACGACCATGATGAGCAGCGACGGCAGCGGCGACTGGGCGGCGCCACCGGCGGCCTGGGCATGGGCATCGGAGATCAGCAGGCTCATGGGCGGTAATCCTCGCGCGAGGGGCTGGGGGTGGGAAGGCAGGCGAGTATGCCACAGGCGGCGTGTCAGCCACCCCGGCGACGCGCCAGCGTCTGGCGCGCCCAGCCGGCGAAGTCGCCGGCGTCCAGCGCCTCGCGCATCCGGCGCATCAGGTCGAGATAGAAATACAGGTTGTGGATGGTGTTGAGCCGGGCCCCGAGGATCTCGTTGCAGCGGTCCAGGTGCCGCAAGTAGGAGCGCGAATAGTTGCGGCAGGTGTAGCAGCCGCACTCCGGATCGATGGGGCCGGTGTCGGCGGCGTGGGCGGCATTGCGGATGTTGATGACGCCGGTGGCGGTGAACAGGTGGCCGTTGCGGGCATGCCGCGTGGGCATCACGCAGTCGAACATGTCGACGCCGCGCGCGACGGACTGGATGAGGTCCTCCGGACGGCCCACGCCCATCAGGTAACGCGGGCGATCGGCGGGGATGTGCGGCTCGATGCCCTCGATCACCCCCAGGCGCACCTCCTCGGGTTCGCCCACCGCAAGACCACCGATGGCGTATCCCGGGAAGCCGATGCGCAGCAGCGCCTCCAGGGAGGCCACGCGCAGCGCCGGATACATGCCTCCCTGGATGATGCCGAACAGCTCCCCCCGCGGCGGCGCCGGATCCTCGCGGTAGTAGTGGCGGTGGCCACGCTGGGCCCAGCGCATCGAACGCTCCATCGAGTCGCGCGCCTGCTGCTCCGTGGCCGGCCAGGGCGTGCAGTCGTCGAAGGCCATGGCGATGTCGGAGCCCAGCGATCGCTGCACGTCCATCGAGTCTTCGGGCGTCAGCCGCACCGGGCTGCCATCGATGGGGGACCGGAATTTCACCCCCTCTTCGCTGATCTTGCGCAACTCGGCAAGACTGAAGACCTGGAAGCCACCTGAATCCGTGAGGATCGGCCGCTCCCAATGCATGAAGCGGTGCAGGCCGCCATGTGCGTCGATGATGGCTGTGCCCGGCCGCAGCATCAGGTGGAAGGTGTTGCCGAGGATGATCCGCGCCCCGATGCCGTCCAGTTCCTCGGGCGTCATGGCCTTGACCGTCCCATAGGTGCCCACGGGCATGAAGGCGGGCGTCTCGATGACGCCATGGGGCAGGGACAGGCGGCCGCGGCGGGCCGCGCCCTCGCGACGGAGCAGTTCGAAGGCGATCATCGTGCTGCGGATGGTAGCAGCCGCGCCGCGGCCGCCGGCGTCAGGAACATCGCGTCACCGTAACTGAAGAAGCGGTAGCGCTCCCGCACGGCGTGTTCGTAGGCCTGCCGCACCGCTGCCGGCCCGGCAAACGCCGAGACCAGCATCAGCAGGGTGGACTCGGGCAGGTGGAAATTGGTGACCAAGGCATCGACCACGCGGAAACGGTAGCCCGGGGTGATGAACAGCCGCGTGTCGCCCTGCTGTGGCCTCAGTGCTCCACCCGAAGCGGCGGCAGCGCTCTCGAGGGCGCGGCAGACGGTGGTTCCCACGGCCACCACCCGCCCCCCCCGCGCCCGGCAAGCGTCCACGGCACGGACCAGATCCGCGCCCACCGCGTAGCGCTCCGCATGCATCACATGCTGCGACAGGTCGTCGACCCGCAGCGGCTGGAAGGTTCCAGCGCCGACGTGCAGGGTGAGTTGCGCGCTCTGGATGCCGGCGGCAGCCAGTCGCGCGAGCAGCGGCGCATCGAAATGCAACGAGGCCGTGGGCGCGGCGACCGCGCCGCTCTCGCGGGCGAACAGGCTCTGGTAACGCGCCTCGTCATCGGCACCGGGCGCGCGGTTGATGTAGGGGGGCAGCGGCAACTGCCCGTATGTCTCGAAAAACGCCAATACCGGCGTGGGTGTGCGGACCTCGTACAACGCATCGTGACGGCCCAGCACGACAACGGCGCCGCCGGGCGTGTGCACCTCAAGCCCTTCGCGGATCGGCTTGCTGGCGCGCATCTGCACCAGGGCCCGATCCTCGCCGACGGCACGTTCGAGGAAGATCTCGACCTGCCCGCCGCTCGGCTTGCGGCCCTGCAACCGGGCCTTGACCACGCGCGTATCGTTGAAGACCAGCAGGTCGCCGGACTGCAGTAGCGCCGGCAGGTCGGTGAACCGCAGGTCACGCAATGCGCCGGTGGCGCCGTCGAGCGCCAGCAGGCGGCTGGCGGAACGCTCTGGCAGGGGTTCCTGCGCGATGAGTTCCGGCGGAAGTTCGTAGTGGAAGTCGCTGCGTTGCACGGGGTCGCGATGGTATCCGGCCACGAACCGGGACGTCGATCACACGGCGACCGGAACAGGCCGCGGCGGCGGGCGTAGACTGCCGCGATTGTCTACCGTGGTCTGGGCCCAGTCCGCTTGAGCACCCTTGCCGGCATCTACGCGTATGGCTCGTCCGCGGCGCCCATCGAGGACGCCGGTCTGCTGAGCATGAGCAAGAGCCTGGCAGGCGCCAGCCGGCGCGACTCGGGGCACTGGCTGTCCCCGGGACGACGCGTCGGACTGGGCTGGTCAGGATCGCCCCAGATCGCCGACGCGGGCGGCTCACCCGGTCGCCTGTGCGTCACGCCCGACGGCCGCTACCGGCTGCTGCTGACCGGCCACCCGTACAATCTGGACCTGCTGTGCCGGCAGCACTCACCGCGTCCGCTCTGGCCCGAGGTCGACGGGCCGGCGAGCCTGGTCCTGCGCCTGCATGCCGTGCTGGGCCCGCGGCTTCCGGGTCTGCTGGCCGGGCCCTTTGCACTGGCGCTCTGGGACGAGCAGGAACAGTCGCTGCTGCTGGCGCGCGATGCGCTGGGGATCAAGCCGCTCTATCTCCACGACGACGGCCGGCGCCTGCGCTTCGCCTCGCGGGTCGGCGCACTGCTGGCCGGGCGCGAGGTGGTGCCCGCGCCCGAACCTGCCGGGCACGTCGGCTTCTGGCTGTGGGGCCATGTGCCCGAACCGTTCACCCTTCACGAAGGCATTGTGTGCCTGCCGCCAGGGGGCAGCCTGCAGGTGGTGGCAGGAGGCCGGCGCCAGGCCTGGCAGACGCCGACGGTGCGCCAGATTTGGGCCAGCACCCCGCCGGGGACAGACACGGGCCTGCTGGACAACCTCGAAAGCAGCCTGAGTCACCATCGGCCGCGCGCCGCACGAACCGCCTTGCTGCTCTCCGGCGGCCTGTACAGCGCGACCTTGGCGCAGCTGGCCTGTGCCGCCGGACGGCCACTGCCCACCCTGACCTTGGGTATCGAAGCGCTGCGGGGCACGCGGCTGGATGAAGCCGGGGCGGCGGCGGACATCGCACGCGCCTGTCGCAGCCCCCACAACCGCTATGGCCTGGAGGAAGGCGACCTGCGTGCAGCCGCCGCAGAGGTGCTGGCGACGCTGGACCAGCCTGCGACCGGCGCCATCGGACTGTGGCTGGCGGCACGGGCAGCCGCGGCCCTGCAATTCACGGTGCTGCTCAGCGGTCATGGGGGACGCTGGCTGTGCAACGACGGGAGCGTGGCCCAGCAGTTGCCGGCCCTGCGCGCGCGCCAGCCCGGCTGGTGGCGGCTGCCCGGGGTGCCACCGCTGCTGCGCCTGCTGGCGCCCCTGATGTTGCGTCGTTTCGGAGCCCGGAGGCGGGCCGCGCAGTTTGCCTACGGCAGCAACTGGGAGGGCCTGTACCTGCTGACACGTGGCCTGCGGCTGCCCTGGGACCTTGAGGCCGGATCGGTTCTGGATCCGGTGTTCCTCAGCCACGGCCTGCAACGACTGGCCGGTGAACTGCTGCCGGATGGCAGCCTGGACCGGCTCGGGCCAGCGGCAGTGGCCGTGAGCGTGCTCGAATCCCGCCACCACCTCACCGGCGCCCTGCTTCGCGATGCCGATTGGGCGGGCGGCGAGCACGGCGTGGAGATCCGACTGCCCTTCATCGACCTGTCGCTGCTGAGAACCAGCGTCGCCCTCTGGCGCGCCGGCCGGCGCCCGCGCCGTCCGGTGCTGCTGCATGCGCTGGCCCGTGCCGGCTTGCGCCCGCCCACGATCGCCGTCGGCGAGGACGGCATCGAACTGGGTCCCGACTGGGCGTGGAACTCGCCCCTGTGGCAAGACGCGGTCGGGACCCTCCTCGACGGACGTGCCGTCAGCCGCCGGGCAGCGTGACCGCCAGCGTCTGGGACTTGCGATCCCGCAGGACCTTCAGGGTCAGCGTCTCCCCGGGACGGTAGGAACGCAGGATGCGCGTGGCGTGTGCAGCCGTGGCGGGTTCGCGGCTGTCGATGGCCTGCAGCACGTCGCCCTCCTCCAGCTTGAGCGCCGGCGCACCGGCGCGCACGACCAGCACGCCGGTCCTGGCGCCGAAATAGCTGCCCAGCCGTGGCGTGACGGTCACCAGTTCCAGGTCGCCGAGCGCGCGGCCCGGACCCGCCAAGGTGAAATTGACCACGGGCGGTGGCCCCTCGCCGTCGCGCCGCTCCAGCCAGCGCATCCCGGGACCGCCCGGCAGGGTGTCTTCCCGCTCGACGACCTGCTCGCCGCCCGGGCCGCGGCGCACGATGCGCCGCTCGATGATGCGTCCCCCCTGGCCCTCGGGGCCGGGTCGCACATTCACCTCGATCTCGCGCTCCACCCCCGGGCCGCGACGCGGCATGAGCTCGAAGTCCCGGGGCTTGCCGGCACGCAGGACACGCACTTTCAGCTTGGTTTCTGGCTGATGGGTCCGCATCCGCTCGACGACGAGCTTGGCCGGATCCTCGGCCTTGGCAAGGTCCTGCCCGTCGAGCGCGATGATCACGTCGCCCGGCTGGATGCCCGCCTGGGCCGCGGCACCGCCGGGGCTCACATCGGCGACGCGTGCACCACCCTCGGCCGCCGTGCCGTCGAGCTGGACACCCAGCATGGCACGCGGGGCCGGACCGCCCTGCCTGAACATGATGCGCCGGCCCGGCGCACCACCGGCCCGCGCCGTCAGTTCGGCCACTTCGCGGGCTGCAGCCTCAAGCCGCTCGCGGGCCGCCTCGAGCTGCCGTTCCACCTGCGGATCCGCTGTGGGCGCAGCCGGCGGTGGTGGTGGCGATGGCGGCGACGGCGGCGACTGCGCAAAGGCGGCGCCGGACAGGAGGGTGGTGGCCAGCAGGCCAGCCACGCGGGGCATCGCGGATTTCATGGTCGGTTTCCTCATCAGGGGAGTTCAGTCTTCGATCAGGGCTTCGGCCCAGGCCACGCGCTGCAGGCCATCGACCAGGAGGCTGCGGCTTTCCTGCATCGCGCGGATGTTTTCATCAGCACCACCGCTGACCCGCGCCTCGCTCAGCAGGGCGTCGATCAGCGCGATCTGGTCCTCAAGGTCGGCCCGCGCAACAGCCGTGCCGGCCTTCACGCGTGCCGGTTCGCCGGCAGCCTCCGCCGCAAGCCCGGCCTGTCCGGAAGCGACGCCCGACCACGGCGCGTCGGCGGGCTGGAGCAGGCGCCAGCCGACCAGGGCCACCGCCAGCACCGCGACCCCGGCCGCGACCCGCAGCCAAGGCACCGTACGCTGCGGTTCAATCGCCCCCCCCGCGCGCCGCAGGAACTCGTCGAAACCGTAGGGCGGCGGCAGCTGTGCCTCGGCTGCGGCCAACGCCTGCAGGCGCTTCTGGAGCATTGGGGGAATGTCGGGCGCACTCATGTCGGTGATTCCAGCTGGTTCGACCGGCCTTGCGTGCAGGCCGGGGTCTCGTGTCCATCGAGCCAGCCGCGCAACGCGGCGTGCGCACGGGCCAGCTGCGACTTCGAAAAACTGCTCGTCCGGCCGAAGCCTGCGGCGATCTCGTCGTGCGTCAGGCCTTCGACGTCGTGCAGCCAGACCACGGCACGGGGCACGGGCCCGAGGCGGGACAGCGCGCGGGCGAGATCAACCTGGGCGTCGATGTCCGCCGCCCCGGGATCCCGCAACTCACCACCGGCGATGCCATCGGAGTCTTCAACAGGCCCGTCCTCGTCCTCCTGGCGTGTCCGCCACGCCAGGCGCGCGCGCTGCCAGGGCGAGCGCAGGTACATCAGGCCGCCGCGGGTGACGATGCTGCGCACCCAGTGACCGAAGGGCGCCTCGGCGCGGTACTGGCCAAGGCCCTGGAACACGCGCAGCAGGCTGTCCTGGAGCAGGTCTTCGGCGGCGGCTGCATCGCCGACGATGCGCCGGGCCAGCGCATGCGCCGGGCCCGCGAGCAGCCGGTACAGCTGCGCCTGGGCGGCGGTGTCGCCGGCGGTGGCGGCGGCCAGCAAGGCCGGGTCCGGCTGGATGTCTGCAAGTCTGCTCACACCCCTAAGATGCGCGAGACCGCGAAAAGGTCGCACCGCGATCCTGAATTTTTCTTACCATGGCGACCCTCGCCGCCGGCGTGGCGAAACTGGTAGACGCAGCAGACTCAAAATCTGCCAGGGGCAACCCTGTGTCGGTTCGATTCCGACCGCCGGCACCATGCAGCGTTACACTCGCCGCATGAGTTCAATGACGTTCTGCAGCCATTGTGGCGAGCGCACCACGACGCGCGTCCCCGAGGGGGACCACCTGCCGCGCGTGCTGTGCGAGCGCTGCGGCACCATCCACTACCAGAATCCGCGCATCGTGGTCGGCTGCGTTCCGGCGCTGGGCGACCGGCTCCTGATCTGCAAGCGGGCCATCGAACCGCGCCACGGCTTCTGGACGATCCCGGCCGGCTTTCTTGAGAACGGCGAGACCCTGGAAGCCGGGGCGGCACGCGAGTGCCTCGAGGAAGCCTGCGCCACAGTACGCATCGGCTCGCTGCTGGCGGTCTGCAACATCACCCACGCCCATCAGGTGCATGTGTTCTTCCGGGCCGAGCTGGTCGACGGGGCGCACGCCGCCGGACCGGAAAGCCTGGACACGGCACTGGTGCACCCGGACGACATCCCGTGGCAGGACATCGCCTTCCCGTCCACCCGGTTTGCCCTGGAGCGTTACCTGGCTGACCGGGACGCCGGCCGGGAGGGCCACCACCTGACCGAACTCACCCGGCGCATGGCACAATGACGGGCTGACAAACGAGGGTTGTGCGCATGGCGTTCGTCGTCACGGAAAACTGCATCAAGTGCAAGTTCATGGATTGCGTCGAGGTCTGCCCGGTCGACTGCTTCCATGAAGGCCCCAACTTCCTGGTCATCGACCCGGATGAGTGCATCGACTGCACCCTGTGCGAGCCGGAATGCCCGGCCGAAGCCATCTTCTCGGAAGATGAGGTGCCGGCCGACCAGAAGGATTTCCTCAAGCTCAATGCCGAGCTCGCCAAGCAGTGGCCGGTGATCACCGAAAAGAAGCCGGCACCTGCCGACGCGGAGGACTGGAAGGGCAAGCCCGGCAAAAAGGGCCTGCTCGAGCGCTGAAGAGCGCCTCAGCCGCCGGCCGCGCCGTCGAGGTGCGAAGCCAGTTCGGCGGCCGGAACATACCCCGGCAGCAACTCGCCGGTTTCGAGGACCAGGCCGGGCGTGCCCTGCACGCCCAGCTTGCGCCCGAGGTCCCAGTGTTTCTGTACCGGGTTGCCGGCGCAGGCTGCCGTGCGCAGCGCTTCGCCGCGCTTGGCCCGGGCCAAGGCATCGGCCTTGTCGCCGGCGCACCAGACCCTTTCCGCCTTCTGCCATGATTCCGTGGCCGGCCCGGTGCGCGGCCACGCCAGGTAACGCACGCGGATGCCGTGCCTGTTGTAGTCGGCGATTTCCGAGTGCAACTTGCGGCACCACTGGCAATCGACATCGGTGAACACCGTGATGGTGTGCTTCAGGCCGGCATCGCCAAACACCACCATCTCGGTCTCTGCCACGTCGCCCAACATCTTCAGGCGCAGCTCGTTGCGGCGCTTTTCCGTGAGGTTGGGAAAATCGCCGTTGGCACCGACCGCGAAGATGTCACCGCCCACAATGTGCCTGCCGTCGGCCGAGATGTAGGAGACGGAGGCCTCGTGGGTGATTTCGTACAAACCGGCGATGGGGCTGGGCCGAAGGTCCTGCGGACGCGCGCCGGGGATCTTCGCAGCGAGGGCGATGCGCGGGTCTCCCGGGGGGACCGCCTCGTCTGCTCCGGCGGGTCCGCCGGGCGTTGCTGCCACGGGCGCGCGAGGTTGTGTGTCGGGAGACTGGCCACAGGCAGCCAGCGGCAGGACGACGGACAACAACAGCAGCGCAGGACGGAACATGGCTACCCTGGCGCGTGGCGCCTTGCAGGTGGAATGCAGCGGGCAGTCTAGCGGATCAGCCGCGCGGATGATGTCCGGCGTGCAGTTCCTTCATGCGCTCGCGCGCCACATGCGTGTAGATCTGCGTGGTCGACAGGTCACTGTGGCCGAGCAGCATCTGCACGACCCGCAGGTCCGCGCCATGGTTCAGCAGGTGTGTGGCGAAGGCGTGGCGCAGCGTGTGCGGTGAGAGTTCCTTGTCCACACCGGCCTTGCGTGCGTAGCGCTTGATGATGTGCCAGAACGCCTGCCGCGTCATGCGGTCGCCGCGCCGCGTCGGGAACAGGTAATCCGTGCTGCGGTCGAGCAGTATCTCGTTGCGCGCACCGCCGATGAACTCCTGCAGCCAGCGCACGGCCTCATCGCCCAAGGGAATCAGCCGCTCGCGGTTGCCCTTGCCACTGATGCGGATGACGCCTTGGTTGAGGTTCAACTGGCCGTGCCGCAGGCCGACCAACTCCGAAACGCGAAGTCCCGTGGCGTAGAGCACTTCCAGCATCGCCCGGTCGCGGCAGCCCAGAGGATCCACCACCGCGGGTGCCTGCAGCAGGGACTCCACCTCGTCCTCGGAAAGCGACTTCGGCAGCGACCGGCCGATCTTGGGCATGGCGATCTGCGACGTCGGATCCTCGTGCAGGAGCCCCTCGCGCAGCAGGTGGCGGAAGAAGCGCCGGAACGAGGACAGCTGGCGCGCAGTGGACCGGGGCCGTGCACCGGCCTCCACGCGGCAGGCGATGAAATCGAGGACGTCCTGCCGGGTGCAGACCTGGATCGCCACGCCGCGCGCGGCCAACCAGCGGGACAGGGCCAGCAGGTCGGCGCGATAGGCCTGCAGCGTGTTGGCCGACAGGCCGCGCTCCATCCAGACAGCGTCGAGGAACCGGCTCACCGCGTCATCGGAGGACTCTCCGGCGGGGCTGCTCAGGGCAAGGGCGGTTGCTGTGCGGTTCACGGTGTCGCTCGGGTGGCGTTACGGGTTCCGCCGCAGTATGGTCAAGCCCTCCCACGGCCCCCGTGACCGCCATCACAACAAGCACGGGGCCTTTTACATACAGAGAATCGGGTCACAAGTTGGCAGCCCACGACAGCTCAGGCCTCAAGTCAGGCGATCTCCGGCCGTGGCCCCTGCTCCTGGCGGTGCCCTACACCGCCTATGCCGTCGCGGTGTTCACGGTGATCTCGCTGCTGCTGGTCCTGGCCGTGCTGCTGCTGCCCGGCATGGCAATGCGGCGGCAGGTCGCCCACCAGGCGTCCCGGCTGTTCCTCTGGCTGGCGGGGTACCGCCTGCGCCTGCTGCATGCCGAGAACCTGCCGGAAGGTCCCTGCATCGTCGTGGCCAACCACGCGAGCTACATTGATGGACCGGTGATGAAGGCAGCGCTGCCGCCGCGCTTCGGCTTCGTGATCAAGCGCGAAATGGACGGCGTCCCCTTGGCCGGCCTGATGCTGCGCCGGATCGGTTCGCAGTTCGTCGAGCGCAAACAGACCCGCGCGGGTGCGCGCGACGCGCTCCGCGTCCTGCGTGCGGCTGCACAGGGCGCGTCGCTGGGTTTCTTCCCGGAGGGCACTTTTGCGCCCGAGCCGGGCTTGTTGCGCTTCCACTCCGGCGCGTTCGTGACTGCCGTCAAGGCCGGTTGCCCCGTGGTGCCCTGCGTGATCCGCGGTACCCGGCGGGCACTCCCGCCGGACGGCAGCTGGCCGCGGCCGGGCCTCATCGAGGTCGAACTCACCCCCCCCCTCACCTCGTCTGCAGACGACCCTGTCACCGACCTTCGGCAGCGCGCCCGGCGCGCCATCCTGGCAAGGCTGGACGAGCCGGATCTGCACCCCGAAGACTGAGCCGGCCCACCGGCGCCAGCGGCGGTTCATACCGGTGGAGCAGCCCTGCCTGCTGTGGTCTACTTGCGCCCCGCTGCGAACTGGACGGACGGTACCGTGATGGGCTCGATCGAACGCGACGTGATGGAGTACGACGTCCTCGTCGTCGGTGGCGGTCCGGCAGGCCTCGCCTGCGCCATCCGGCTCAAGCAGCTGGACGCATCGCGCAGCGTCTGCCTGCTGGAGAAAGCCGCGGCGATTGGCAGCCATGCGCTGTCGGGTGCTGTGCTCGAGCCCGGTCCGCTTGACGCGCTCGTGCCAGGGTGGCGCGAGTCGCCGCCCGCCACCTGCGTGCCTGTCCTGCGCGATGAATTCGCGCTGCTGACACGCCGTGGCCGGGTACGCCTGCCGATCCCGCCCCAGCAGCACAATGCGGGCAACCTCATCATCTCGCTGGGCCAACTGACGCCACAACTGGCGGCGGTCGCGGAAGGTCTGGGGGTCGATGTGATTGCAGGTTTTGCCGGCGCGTCCGTGCTGTTCGACGCGTCGGGCGCCGTGGCGGGGGTGCAGGTCGGCGACATGGGCCTCGAGCGCGACGGGACGCCAGGTCCGGATTTCGCCCCCGGCCCGGAGATCCGCGCCCGCACCACGGTGCTGGCTGAAGGCTGCCGCGGCTCGCTGTCCAAGACCCTCATTGCCCGCTACGCGCTGGACCAGGACCGTTCACCGCAGACCTACGCGCTGGGCATGAAGGAGTTGTGGCAGCTGCCCGCCGGGCGCACCGAGGCCGGCCTCGTGCAGCACACCGTGGGCTGGCCGCTGGACACCGGCACCTACGGCGGCAGTTTCGTCTACCACCTCGGCGGCGACCGTGCCTACGTCGGGTTCGTCGCCGGCCTGGACTACCTGGACCCGCGCTTCAGCCCCTTCGAGGCCTTCCAGCAGTTCAAGCATCACCCGTCGCTGCGCGCCCTGCTCGACGGCGGTGAGGTCATCGCTGCCGGCGCACGCACCATCGCCGCGGGCGGCTGGCAGTCGCTGCCGCGCATGGACATGCCCGGGGCCCTGCTGGTCGGCGACGCTGCCGGAACGCTCAATTTCCCCAAGATCAAAGGCATCCACCAGGCACTGCGCAGTGGCATGCTGGCAGCGGAACACGTGGTGGAAACCGGCGGCACCGCGGGCTTCGATGCGCGCTGGCGTGCCAGCGCCGGCGGGCAGGAGCTGCGCAAGGTGCGCAACATCAAGCCCGGCTTCAAGGGCGGCCTGTGGGCGGGCATGGCCAATGGCGCACTCGAGACCCTGGCCGGCGGGCGCACGCCGTGGACCCTCGGCCATCGCAGCAACACCGAACTGGCGCGGCTCGACGCGTTCACGTCGCCGGACCGGGGCTGGGTGGAGCGCGAATTGCCCCCCCGTGACCGCCTGGCTTCCGTGTTCCTGGCGTCGACTGCCCACGACGAGCGGCAGCCCGTCCACCTCAAGGTGGCCGACACCTCGATCTGCGCCACGCGCTGCGCCACGGAATACGGCAACCCCTGCACGCGCTTCTGCCCCGCCGGCGTCTACGAGATGGTTGACGATGGCGGGGGCTCGCCGCGGCTGCAGGTGAATGCCGCCAATTGCGTGCACTGCAAAGCCTGCGACATCAAGGATCCCTACGCGCAGATCACCTGGACCACGCCCGAAGGCGGTTCAGGTCCCAATTATCCGGGCCTCTGAGTGTCCACGTCCCGACCGGAAAAGGCCGGCCGGCTCGCAGCCCTGCGGGACGCCCTGGACGAGGGTGCAGTCCGGTCGGCCGAGCGCCTGATCGCCACGCTGCACCCGGCCGAGGTTGCACAACTGCTGGAGTCCTTGCCGCCGCAACGGCGGCATGTCGTCTGGGAGCTGGCCGACCCTGAACTCGACGGCGATATCCTTCTCGAGCTCAGCGAGGAAGTCCGGGATGAGCTGATCCGCGGCATGGACGCGGACGAACTGGCGGCCGCAGCCGGCTCGATGGACATCGACGACCTGGCAGACCTGGTCGACAGCCTGCCTGAGACCGTGACGCAGCAACTGCTGCGACGGATGGACCAGCAGGACCGCGAACGCCTCACCCGCCTGCTGTCCTGGCCTGACGACACCGCCGGCAGCCTCATGCAGACCGACACGGTCAGCGTGCGCGCCGACGTCTCGCTGGAGGTCGTGCAGCGCTACCTGCGCATGCGCGGCGAACTGCCGGAACGCACGGACCGGCTGTTCGTGGTCGATCGCACCGACCGTTTCCTCGGCACCCTGACCCTGGCGCGGCTGCTCACCGACGACCCCGACCGCCTGGTGGGCATGAGCCTTGATACCGAGGCCCCACGCATCGCCCCAGACATGCCTGCCCACGAGGTGGCGCAACTGTTCCAGGCCCGCGACCTCGTGTCCACGGCCGTGGTCGATGATGCGGGCCGGCTGCTGGGACGCGTCACCATCGACGACGTGGTCGACGTGATCAGCGAGGAAGCCGCGCACGAGGTCATGGCGGGCGCGGGCCTGCGCGACGAGGAAGACGTGTTCGCCGGCGTGGTGCCCTCGGCAAGGCGCCGGATCCTGTGGCTGGGCATCAACCTGCTCACGGCCTTCCTGGCCGGCGCGGTCGTGCGCAGCTTCGAGGACACGATCACGCGCGTGGCCGCCCTGGCTGCCCTGATGCCGATCGTCGCCAGCATGGGCGGCATCGCCGGCACGCAGACCGTGACCCTGATCATCCGCGCCCTGGCCTTGGGCCAGGTGCAGTGGCGTGACACGCGCTGGCTCCTGATGCGCGAAACAGGCGTGGCCGCGCTCAGTGGCGCGGCCCTCGCCATTGTCGTGGGCGCGGCCACCTGGTGGTGGATGGGGACCTGGCAGGTCGCCATCATCATCGGCGCGGCGATGCTGCTGAACCTGCTGGCAGCGGCTGCCACCGGCGTGGTGGTGCCACTGACACTGCGCCGGCTGGACATCGATCCGGCATTGTCGGCCGGCGTCATCCTGACGACCTTCACCGACTGCATCGGTTTCGCCGCCCTGTTGGGCCTCGGCGCGATCTTCCTGACCTGATACGGGCGCCAGGCGCTCAGTGCCCGGGAGCGACGAAGTCCAGCAACTCGTCACGCCGGCGGTTGGCATCGCGTTCGCCCAAGGCAATCAGTTCGCGCGTGTAGGCGCCCTCGAACATCAGATAACTGGCGAGCCGTGCACCCCGCTTGCCGCCAGCCCCCGTGATCCGGAGCAGGGCTGCCAGGCTGCGCGGCAGGGACCGCAGGTGCCGGGCTGCGAGCTCCCCCGGATCCTCGCTCGGCGCCATCAGCAAGGTGTCGACGGGATGTGCACCCGGGACAGTCTCTGGCGCACAGCGCAGCAGGAGGTTGGTGCGCTGCATCTGCTCCAGGTCTTCCTGGACCTGGTCCATGAACAGGCTGTCGAGCGCATGACCCAGGATCTGGCCAGGCCCGGGCGGCCTGGGCGCCAGATTGGCCGGCACCACGGCACGGTCTGGTGGCCCGGGCGGCCTCGGGATTGAATTGCCGGGCACTTCTGCACGGTCTGGTGGCACTGAGGTTTCCCGCACGCCGATGACCAGCAGGCGGTTTCCACCGAGGTGTGCGGCCGGGCTGAGCGGCGCGAACTGCCGCATCGCGCCGTCGCCGTGGAACTCGGCCTCGATGCGTTCGGCGGGAAACAGGAACGGCAGTGCGAGGCTGGACATCAGGTGGTGCAGGCCCAGCGTCGTCCGACGTCCTTCGTGACGCCGCCGCATCCAGGTCTGGCAGGACGTCTGCCCATCGAAGAAGGCCACCGAGCGCGCGTTCTGGTAGCCGGTGGCGCACAGGGCCACGGCGCGCAGGTCGCCCGAAGCGATGTTGTCAGGGATCCCCTGCCAGTGGACGTTTCGCGCCAGCAGCGCGCGCAGCGGGGCGTTGTCGAACAGCGACGGCGGTGCAGGCAGCAGGCCCGCCGTGAGCAGCGAACCGAACCAGCGCAGGCCGGCGCCCAACATGGGACGCGCGCCGACGCGGAAGACGTGACCAACCCGGAAGCCGGCCCAGACCGCCTCGATGTCGGCGACCGCGGACTGCCATGCTGCGGCACGGCTGGCAAGAATCGCTGCGCTGACGGCGCCTGCCGAGGTGCCGACGATCACCGGGAACGGATTGCGCGCCTTCGGCAGCGCCGCCGCCAGCGCTTTGAGCACGCCAACCTGGTAGGCCGCCCGCGCGCCGCCGCCGGTGAGCACCAAGGCGGGAACCGGAGGCGGGCGTGACGGGTCGGAAGTCATGCAGTTAGTATCACCGGGTTGCTCCCGGTCCATGTCAGCCACAGGGGATACCCCATGATTGCACGCCATGCCCTCCGCGCCGGGCTCGCCGCCCTGGCTTTCGTTGCCGCCGCGTTCCTGGTCCTGCCACGTGCCGGCGCCGCCGACATCGCCCCACCTGCCGTGGGCAGTGCGGCACCCGCGTTCCGCCTGCAGGACCAGACCGGCAAGTGGAACACCCTTGAGGAGCACCGCGGCAAGTGGGTCGTGGTGTACTTCTACCCGAAGGACCAGACCCCCGGCTGCACGACGCAGGCCTGCGAACTTCGCGACGACATCTTCGCCTTCCGTCGCGCCGGGATCCAGGTGTTCGGCGTCAGCCTCGACGACATCGAGTCGCACAAGGCCTTTGCCGAAAAGCACGGCCTGCCGTTTCCGTTGCTGGCCGACGTGAAGCAGGAAGCCGCCAAGGCCTACGGCGTGCTGACCAGCTTCGGCCCGATGACCATCGCGCGCCGCGACACGTTCATCATCGATCCGCAGGGCCGTATTGCCGCGCACTTCGAGAAGGTGAAGCCAGAGGGACACTCGAAGCTGGTGCTGGCCGAGGTCGAGGCCATGAAGGCAAAGCGTCCCGCCGGCTGACCGCCGGCGCCGCGGGTGGGGCCGTCAGTCGGCGGCCGCCACCACGCGCAGGATCTGCAGGGCATTGGTGCCACCCTGCACGCCCGACAGGTCACCCTTGGTCAGGATGATCTGGTCACCCACGTCCACCAAACCCTCTGCGAGCAGCCGCTCGAAGATCGCCAGCTGGATGCTCTTGCCGCCCGTGCGGGTCACGTCGAACAGCACCGGCGTGACGCCCCGGTACATCGTGACACGACCGTAGGTCGAGACCTGGCGCGTGAAGGCGTAGATGGGGATGTCGACGCGCAGGCGCGACATCCACAGCGGCGTAAGGCCGGATTCGGTCAAGGCCACGATGGCCCGCAAGCGCATGTGGTTGGCGGTGTACATGACCGCCTTCGCGATGGCCTCTTCGGTATTGCCGAACTCGCCCTCGGTGCGGACTTTGCCCGGATTGCCCAATTGGTACTTTTCGGCACCGGTGGTCACTTCCTGCATCGCCGCCACCGCCTTGACGGGGTAGCGACCCGCCGCGGTCTCGGCAGACAGCATCACCGCATCCGTCCCGTCGAGCACGGCATTGGCCACATCGCTGACCTCGGCGCGCGTAGGCACCGGGCTCAGGATCATGGACTCCATCATCTGCGTGGCCGTGATCACCACACGGTTGGCCGCAATGGCCTGCTGGATGATGGTCTTCTGCAGGCCGATGAGCTCGGCATGGCCCACCTCGACGCCCAGGTCACCGCGGGCGACCATCACGGCATCGGTGACCGCCAGGATCTGCGAGAGATTCTCGATCGCCTCATGGCGCTCGATCTTGGCGACCACGTGGGCCGTGCCGCGCCACTTGCGGATTTCGGCCTGCGCGCGGCGGATGTCGGCCGCGTCGCGCGCGAAGGACACCGCGACATAGTCGACGGCCAGTTCGGACGCCAGCTTGATGTCCTCGATGTCCTTTTCCGTGAGCGCCGGCGCCGACAGTCCACCACCCTGCTTGTTCAGGCCCTTGCGGTTGGAGAGCTCGCCGCCAACCTTCACGCTGCACTCGATGCGCGTCCCCTGGACGTTGATGACGTCCAGCACGATGAGCCCGTCTGCAAGCAGCAGCGCATCCCCGCCGCGCACGTCGCGCGGCAAGTCCTTGTAGGCGCAACCGACTTCACGGTCGTTGCCCGCGGCAGGATCGAGGCTGGTGTCGAGGGCGAAAGACTGGCCCTCGACGAGCATCACCTTGCCACCGACGAAACTCTCGATGCGGATCTTGGGACCCGCGAGATCGGCGAGCACGCCGACGGGGCGGTTGGCCTCACGCGCCGCCTCGCGCAGCAGCGTGATGCGGCGCTTGTGGTCCTCGCGCGAGCCATGGGAGAAGTTGACGCGCGCAAGGTCCAGCCCCGCCCGCACCATTCCCAGCAGCACGGCCGGGTCATCCGTGGCCGGTCCCAGCGTGGCGACGATCTTGGTACGCCTGAACATCAACTTCCCCTTGTATGGCGGCGCCGGTTCAGCCGGCAGCGCGAGCGCGGTCTTCCAAAGCCGCCACGGCGGGCAGCGTCTTCCCCTCGACGAACTCGAGGAAGGCGCCACCACCGGTCGAAATGTACGAAATGCCTTCCTCGACGCCGTATTTCTCGATGGCGGCCAGCGTGTCGCCACCCCCGGCAAGGGAGAAGGCCTTGCTGCTGGCGATGGCCGTGGCCACCGCGCGCGTACCCTCGCCGAACTGGTCGAACTCGAACACACCCACGGGCCCGTTCCACAGCACCGTGCCAGCCTTGCCGATGAGGCCGGAAAGGCGCTCGGCGGTGTCCGGACCGATGTCGAGGATGAGGTCATCGGCCGCCACCGCATCCACCGGACGCACGTCCGCGTGCGCCGTCGCAGCGAATTCCTTGGCGGTGACCACATCGGTCGGCAGCGGGATTTCCGCGCCACGTTCCTTGGCGCGCGCCAGCAGGCGGCGGCAAGTGTCGAGCATGTCCATCTCGCACAGCGACTTGCCGACGGGCTGCCCCATGGCTGCCAGGAAGGTGTTGGCGATGCCGCCGCCGACGATCAACTGGTCGACTTTCTCGAGCAGGGCCTCGAGGATGGTGAGCTTGGTGCTGACCTTGGAACCGGCGACGATGGCGACCAGCGGCCGCTGCGGCTTCTCGAGGGCACGCTCCAGCGCCTCGAGCTCACCCACCAGCAGCGGGCCAGCGCAAGCCACGGGCGCATGCCTCGCGACACCATGCGTGCTGGCCTCGGCGCGGTGGGCAGTGCCGAAGGCATCCATGACGAACACGTCACACAGCGCCGCCATGCGTCGCGCGAGATCCTCGTTGTCTTTCTTCTCGCCCTTGTTGAAGCGCACGTTCTCGCAGAGCACAACCTGGCCGGGCTCGACCGGGACGCCATCCAGCCAGTCCCGCACCAAGGGAACGCTGCGGCCCAGGAGCGCGGAAAGGCGGGCCGCAACCGGCGCCAGCGACTGCGCCGGATCGTACTTGCCCTCCTCGGGCCGTCCGAGGTGGGACAGGAGGATGACACGCGCACCCTTCTCGAGGGCGAGACGGATCGTGGGCAGCGCGGCGCGGATCCGGGCGTCGCTGGTGACCTCACCCTCCTTCACAGGGACGTTGAGGTCTTCGCGGATCATCACGCGCTTGCCGGCGAGGTCGAGGCCCGCCATCTGCAATACCTTCATCGACGGGCCCCCTTGAGCTTACTTGGCGCGCGACCAGGCCAGCGCCGTGTCGAGCATGCGGTTGGAGAAGCCCCACTCGTTGTCGTACCAGGAGCACACCTTCACCGTCGTACCGTCGATCACCTTGGTCAAGGTGGCGTCGTAGGTGGAGGAATGCGGGTCGTGGTTGAAGTCGATGGAGACCAGCGGGCCGTCGCTGTAGGCCAACACGCCCTTGAGCGCGCCCTGCGAGGCTTCCTTGAGGATCGCGTTGATCTCGTCGGCGGTGGTGGCGCGCCTGGCCGTGAAGGTGAGGTCGACCATCGACACGTTGATGGTCGGCACGCGCACCGCGAATCCATCGAGCTTGCCCTTGAGCTCCGGCAGCACCAGGCCCACGGCGGCAGCGGCGCCGGTCTTGGTCGGGATCATGGACTGCGTGGCCGAGCGGGCGCGGCGCAGGTCCTTGTGGAAGACATCCGTCAGCACCTGGTCGTTGGTGTAGGCGTGGATGGTGGTCATGATGCCGTTGAGCACGCCGATCTTCTCGTGCAGCGGCTTGACCAGCGGCGCCAGGCAGTTGGTCGTGCAGGATGCGTTGGAGATGACGGTCATGTCGGCGCGCAGCACGTCGTGGTTGACGCCATAGACCACCGTGGCATCGACGCCGCCTTCGGCAGGAGCCGAGATGATGACCTTCTTCGCGCCACCTTCGATGTGCTTGCTGGCCTTTTCCTTGTTGGCGAACAGGCCGGTGCACTCGAAGACGTACTCGACGCCGAGCTGGCCCCACGGCAGCTTGGCCGGATCACGCTCGGCCAGCACCTTGATGCGGTCGCCGTTGACCACGATGGAATCGCCGTCGACAGACACCGTGCCCGGGAAGCGGCCATGGGCCGTGTCGTACTGGGTCAGATGGGCGTTGGTCTGGGCATCGCCCAGGTCGTTGATGGCGACGATCTGTATCTCGCCCGTGCGGCCCGATTCGTACAGGGCGCGAAGCACGTTGCGACCGATGCGGCCGTAGCCGTTGATGCCAACCTTGATTGCCATGTGAGGTTACCTCTGCTCAGTGTCCGAGCAATTCTACGATGGATCGTTGCAGGTTCGCGGTTGTCAGCCCGAAATGGCGGAACAGGTCCGGAGCCTTGCCGGAAGCGCCGAAGCTGTCGATGCCCAGCACCCGACCCTGCGGGCCGACATATTTCCACCACAACCCCGTGGCACCCGCCTCGATCGCAACGCGACGCGTCACCGTGTGCGGCAGCACGGACTCCCGCCAGGCGGCGTCCTGGGCCTCGAAGGCCTCGACGCAGGGCATGGAGACCACACGGATGCGGTGGCCGGCGTTGTTCAGGGCTGTGGCGGCTTCGACCGCCAGCGCCACTTCAGAACCGGTGGCCATCACGATCAGGTGGGGCATGCCGGCACAGTCCAGCAGCGTGTAGCCACCGCGCCGGATGTCCGCCAGCTGCTGGGGCGTCCGGACCTGTTGCGGCAGGGCCTGGCGGGTCAGGGCGAGCACGGTCGGCCCGTGGCTGCGCTCGACGGCGTCGACCCAGGCGGCAGCTGTCTCGGCGGCGTCGCAGGGCCGCCAGACCGACAGCCCCGGCAGCAGCCGCAGCGAGGCGATGTGCTCCACCGGCTGGTGGGTCGGGCCATCCTCGCCCAAGCCGATGGAATCGTGGGTGTAGACGAGCACCACTCCCTGGCGCATCAGGGCGGCCATGCGCACGGCGTTGCGCGCGTAGTCCGAGAACACCAGGAACGTGCCGCCGTAAGGCCGGAATCCGCCGTGCAGGGCCATGCCGTTCATCACGGCGGTCATGGCGAACTCGCGCACGCCGTAGTGCAGGTAATTGCCGCCGGCGTCGGTGGGCGTCACCGCGCGGGAATCCTTGCGGAAGGTGTTGTTGGAGGGCGTCAGATCCGCGGATCCGCCGACCAGCTCCGGCAGGGCCGGCCCGATGGCGTTCAGCACCAGTTGCGACGACTGGCGCGTGGCCTGGCCACCGGCAACCGCGGCGACCTCGGCTGCCACGCGCGCCGTGACCGCCTGCCAATCCTGCGGCAACTCGCCCTTCATGCGGCGGGTGAACTCCGCCGCCAGTTCCGGGTGGGCCGCGGCATAGCGCACGAACAGCTCGTTCCAGTCCTGCTGCAGCCGCGCGCCGGCAGCACGGCAATCCCAGGCGGCCCGCAGGTCCGCAGGCACCTCAAACGGCGGGTGTGGCCAGCCGAGATGCGCGCGCGCGGCCGCCACCTCGTCGGCCCCCAAGGGCTCGCCATGCGTCTTGTGGCTGCCGCCCTTGTTGGGCGCGCCCTTGCCGATCACGGTGCGGCAGCAGACCAGCGTGGGCCGCGACTCCTGCGCATGCGCCACTTCGATGGCGGCCGCGATGGCCGCCGGATCATGGCCATCGACATTGCGCACGACCTGCCAGCCATAAGCCTCGAACCGCTGTGGCGTGTCGTCGGTGCACCAGCCGTGCACATCGCCGTCGATGGAGATGCTGTTGTCATCGAAGAAGGCCACGAGCTTGCCGAGGCGCAGCGTGCCGGCCAGCGAGCAGGCTTCATGCGAGATGCCCTCCATCAGGCAGCCGTCACCGAGGAACACATAGGTCCGGTGGTCGACGACCGGCAGCCCCGGCCGGTTGTAGTGCGCGGCCAGCATCTTCTCGGCCAGTGCCATGCCGACGGCATTGGCCAGTCCCTGCCCCAGGGGACCCGTGGTCGTCTCGATGCCCAGATGCAGGTCGCGTTCCGGGTGGCCTGCGGTGTGCGACCCCAGTTGGCGGAACGACTTGAGGTCTTCCACCGTCAGCGGATATCCCGTCAGATGCAGGACCGAGTACAGCAGCATCGAGGCATGGCCATTGGAGAGCACGAAGCGGTCGCGGTTCACCCAGGCCGGGTCGGCAGGGTTGTGGCGCAGGACACTGCGCCAGAGAACCTCGGCGATGTCCGCCATGCCCATCGGCGCGCCCGGGTGACCCGAGCTGGCAGCCTGGACGGCATCCATCGACAGGAACCGGATGGCATTGGCGAGTTCGGCGTGGGTGGGCATGCGGCGGCCTGCGGGGGACAACGGGGCGCGCATTGTCCGGTGCCGCGACGCGGACGGCAAATCCGGCAGCGCTCCCGGGAACTGCGTCATGCCACCGCCCCCGGGGCCCGGCTAGAGTGCCGGGCATGACAGATGCCTCGACCGTCCGGCTGGTCCAGTTCACCGACCCCCACCTGTATGGCGATCCGCAGCAGCAGATGCGCGGCGTGGCCACGCTTGCGACGCTGGAGGCGGTCGTTGCCGCGGCTGCGCCGGCGCTGGCCACGGCAGATGCGATCGTGCTCTCAGGTGACTTGGTGCACGACGATATCAACGGTTACCGGCATTTTCCCACCATTTTCGGGACGCAGAAGGCAGCCCTGCTGGCCATTCCGGGCAATCATGACGACGCCCGGGCGCTGGCGGGCGCGCTGGCGCCGCGGGGATTCCGGACGGCCGGGCATATCGACAGGGGTGGCTGGCGGATCGTGCTGTGCGACAGCAGCGTTCCGGGTAGCGCCGGCGGGGAACTGGGCGACCGGGGTCTCGACGCACTCGAGGGGGCACTGGCCGATGCCGGCGAACGGCATGTCCTGGTCATCCTGCACCACCATCCCGTTCCCATGCACAGCGCCTGGCTGGACGGCATCGGCCTGCAGGACAGCCCGGCCTTCCTGGAGCGGCTGCGCCGCCACGGGCGCGTGCGTGGCGTGCTGTTCGGCCATGTGCACCAGGCGCATGACAGCTGCGTGGACGGCCTGCGGTTCCTGGGGACCCCCTCGACCTGCGTGCAGTTCAAGCCACGCTGCGATGACTTCGCGCTGGACAGCCTGCCGCCGGCGTGGCGCGAACTGGAACTGCTGCCCGATGGCCGGATCGCGACACGCCTGGGCTGGCTCTCAGTCGCGCGGTAGACGCTCGCGGATGCGTACCCGCGCCGCGAGGAAATCGAGCTGGCCAAGTGGATCGTCAAGTTCGAGGAGTTGCTGACGGTCTGTCACCGGCAGCGGCAGCAGCTCGCCAAGGCGGGCGGCAACCCAGCCTGCATCGTCCAGCTGCCAGCCTTCGCGGGGATGATGCTCCGGAACCTGCGGCAACAGCGCCCGCAGCAGCACGGCCAGCCGTTCATGACGCGCCACCATCGGCACGGGCGACACCTCGGGCAGCACGGCGATCACCCCGCGGTTCAGGCCGTCAGCATCGCGCCAGCGTTCCAGCAGCCGCACGCGGCGCCCGCCGCGGCAGGTGATGCCCAGCAGTCCACCCGGCAGGCTGTCGAAGTCGACGATGCGCGCCTCGCAGCCGACGGAAGCGACCTCGGCCGCCTCGCCCGCCTCGGCACCGGCCTGCAGGCGCAGCACGACAAACGCCGAGTCTTCCTGCACGCAGCGCCGCACCATGTCGAGATAGCGGCGCTCGAAGATCCGCAGTGGCAGCGCCGCGCCGGGAAACAGGACCGTATCCAGCGGGAACAAGGGCCGCACCGCCTGCCCGGCCGGCACCGCCCCGGCACTCATGGCGAGGGCGCCGCACGCGCCCGCAGCGTCTCGACAAGCCTGCGGTGCAGCCCGCCGAAGCCGCCGTTGCTCATCACCAGCACATGGTCGCCGGCGCGGATGCAGGCCATCAGTTGTGCCAGCAGGGCATTGATGTCGGCGGCCGCGTGCGCCTTGGCGCCCAGCGGCGCCATGACCGCAGACAGATCCCATCCCAGGTCGGGCGGCGCGAACAGGAACACTTCGTCCGCCGCCGCCAGCGAGGGCCCGAGGGTGTCGCGGTGCACACCCATGCGCATGGTGTTGGAGCGGGGCTCGAGCACGGCAAGCAGCCGTGCGCTGCCGATGCGCCGACGCAAGCCCTCGATCGTGGTGGCCACCGCCGTCGGGTGGTGTGCGAAATCGTCGTAGACACGCACGCCAGCGACCTCGCCCACCACTTCCATGCGACGGCGGACGCCCTTGAATCGCGACAGCGCGTCGATGGCCCGCCCGGGAGGGACGCCGGCGTGGCAGGCCGCGGCAATGGCGGCCAACGCGTTGTCGACGTTGTGGGCACCGTATTGAGACCAGCGCACCTCGCCCTGCACCAGACCATCGCGCAGGACCTCGAAGTGGCTGAAATCCTCGCCGCCCAGGTCGCGGGCGTTCCAGCGCACACCCACACCGCCACCACGGGAAAACGCCTCGCGGGGGCTCCAGCATCCCTGCCCCAGCACCTCCTGCAGCGCAGGCTCCCTGGCGTTGTGGACGATCAGGCCCGAGCCCGGGACCGTGCGCACCAGGTGGTGGAACTGCCGCTGGATGGCAGGCAGGTCGGGGTAGATGTCCGCGTGGTCGTACTCGAGATTGTTCAGCACCAGCGTGCGCGGCCGGTAGTGGACGAACTTGGCGCGCTTGTCGAAGAAGGCCGTGTCGTATTCGTCGGCCTCGATGACGAAATGCCGGCCCTCACCCAAGCGGGCGCTGACGTCGAAATTGCCGGGGACACCGCCGACCAGAAAGCCCGGTGCCAGCCCGGCGTCGTCAAGGACATGCGCCAGCATGCTGGTGGTGGTGGTCTTGCCATGCGTGCCGGCGACCGCCAGCACCCAGCGCCCCTGCAGGATGCCGCGCGCCAGCCATTCGGGGCCGGAAGCGTAGGGAATGCCGCTGTCGAGCAGCGCCTCGACCACCGGCACGCCGCGGCTCATCACATTGCCGACGACGACGATGTCCGGTCGCGGCTCGAGCTGCGCGGCATCGAAGCCACTGGTCACGCCGATACCCAACTGCTCCAGCTGAGTGCTCATCGGCGGATAGACGTTGCGGTCCGAGCCGGTCACCGTGTGGCCGGCCGCACGCGCCAGCGCGGCGATGCCGCCCATGAAGGTGCCGCAGATGCCGAGGATGTGGACGTGCATCAGGCGCCGCCCACCGCTGCAGCGCCGGCCGTTGCCGCTTGCGGCGCGAACAGCGCGATGGCGAGCAGGCCCTCGACCATCGACTGGCCGATGAGGACGAGCACGCAGGCGGGCATCGGCCACTCCGTCGCGGCCCGTAAAATGCGTGCCATCACGGCAATGACGTAGACGGCCGCCACCACCAGCGCCAAGGCCAGCAGGGCCGGCAGCTCACCGCCCTGCAGGGACTGCAGCAGACGCATCTGCAGCAGGGCGATGAACGGCGTCAGCAGCAGTTGCACGCCGAAGGCGGCGATCGCCGTCTGCACCAGGCGGGACGGTTTGCCCGCCAGCTGCAGCATCAGCCACAACCAGGCGAAGGAAAAGGCTATTGCGAATGCGGTCGTGAGCAGGGGGGAGGCACCCTGCTGCGGCAACTGCTGGGCTACGAGCACGCCCACGGCACCATAGGCGAGCAGCAGGCCGACCAGCATGGGGGGCGAATGAGGTGCCTGCTCCGGACCGCCCCGCAGCCGCAGCAGGTCGAACAGCAGCCGGATCAGCGGCAGCCGGTCTTTGGCGGTATCTTGACTCATGATGACGATTCTACACCGCCCTTCAACCGACCTCGCCCCTCTGCACCCGGTCGGCGCTGCCGGCCAGCAGCCGGCGCTTGAGCAGCTCGCTGCCGCACTTGCCGCAAGCGAGGTGATCGGCCTCGACACCGAATTCATGCGCGAACGGACCTACCGCGCACAGCTGTGCCTGCTGCAGTTCTCGACGCCCATGCAGTGCCATCTGGTGGACCCGCTCGACAACCCTGCCCTGCCGCTGTTCCAGGCAGCGCTGGGTCCGGGCCCCGTCACCAAGGTGATGCACGCTGCGCGCCAGGACCTCGAGGTCCTGTGGCCGTTCTACGGGCGCGTCGCCCCGGTCTTCGATACCCAGCTGGCGGCAGGTCTGGCCGGCTTTCCGGCCCAGGTCGGTTACGCCGAACTCGTGCGACGACTGCTGGGCGTCGAGCTCGACAAGTCCCACACGCGGACCGACTGGTCGCGCCGCCCACTGTCGGACGCCCAGCTGGCCTATGCGCGCGAGGACGTGCGCCATCTGCTGCCATTGCGTGAGTTGTTGCTTGAAACCCTGGAAAGGCAGGGACGCCTCGCCTGGCTGGCGGAGGATCTTGAGCACCTCGGCGAGGACCTGTTCGTCGACCCCGAGGCCGCCTGGCTGCGACTGAAGGGCGTGCAGGAACTCGACACCCACCGCCAGCGGCTGGCCCAGGCCCTGGCGGCGTGGCGTGAGCGCCGGGCCGCGGAGAAAGACCGGCCCCGCAGCTGGATCCTCGACGATGCCGGACTGCGGGCGCTCATCCATCGCGCACCCCGCGACCAGGACGCACTCCGTTCGCTGCCGGAGTTGCAGCCGGGCTTCATGGAACACAGTGGCGAAGCCGTGCTCGCGCTGGTGGAGTCCTTGGCGTTGCCGGCACGCCTGCCGCCTCTGCCTGGCCGCCGCCCTCCCGATCCGGTGCTGGAGCAGCGCCTCAAGCAACTGGGCGCCCGCCTGCGCGAGCGGGCGGCAACGCTGGAGCTGGCGCCGGAGTTGCTGGCCACGCGACGTGACCTGGAGGCCCTGGCCACCGGACGCCATGCCCAGAGCCAAGTGCTGCAGGGCTGGCGTCGCGAGGTGATCGGAGCGGAGCTGGTGGCGCTGCTGTAACCACCGCGCGACCGGGCAACGACCAGCAAAAAAACGAAGGGCGCCGGCCTTGCGGCGGGCGCCTTCTCCGATCACGTGCCGGGACGGAAGTGATCCGTCAGGCCGGAACTCACTTCGCCTTGCGGGCGACCTTCTTTGCGGCCTTGCGCGCAACCTTCTTCGCAGCCTTGCGGGCGACCTTCTTCGCCGACTTGCGGGCGACCTTCTTCGCCGACTTGCGCGCAACCTTCTTCGCAGCCTTGCGGGCGACGGTCTTCGCGGCGGCTTTCTTGGCGACCTTGCGGGCGGACTTCTTCACGGCCTTCTTTGCGGTCTTCACGGGCTTGCTGGCTACCTTGCTTGATTTGGACTTCGATGCCCTGCTGACCCCCTTGGCGGAAGTCTTGCGGGCGGCTTTCTTCCTGCGGACAGGAGACTTCTTCTTGCGGCGGCGCACGTTCGTGGCGGGCGGCGCGGGCGGCGCGGGCGGCGCGAGCAGCGCGACCAGGGCCGCAGTGATGTCGTCGACGCCACCGCTGGCCGGCAGCACCTGCAGCAGACCCTGGGCCGAGTAGTAGTCGACCAGCGGCCGCGTCTGTTCCGCGTAGACCTTCAGACGGTTGGCCACGGTGGCCTCGTTGTCGTCCGGCCGCTGGTACAGCAGGGGTTTGTCGGCACAGCGTGTGCAACGCGGCTCGGGGCCCAGGTCCATCGTGTAGATGTTGTAGACGCTGCCGCAGCCGCGGCAACTGCGCCGTCCGGCGATGCGCTGGGTCAGCAGCCCCAGGTCGACATCAAGCAGCACCACTGCTGTCAGCGGCTTGCCGACCTCGGCCAGCAAGCCGTCGAGCGCCGCTGCCTGCGCCAGGTTGCGCGGAAAGCCATCGAGGATGAAGCCGCCCGCGGCATCGGCCTCAGCCATCCGCTCGCGCAGCATTCCCAGCACGATGGCGTCATCGACCAGGCGGCCGGCATCCATGGCTTCCTTGGCGGCCATGCCCAGCGAGGTACCGCGGGCGACGGCCGACCGCAGCAGGTCGCCGGTTGAGATCTGCGGAATGCCGAAGCGTTCGACGAGCCGCTGCGACTGCGTGCCCTTGCCGGAACCCGGCGCGCCGAGAAGAACGATACGCATGCGATGGGCCTACCCTTGGCTGTCCTTGCGTGATGATGGCCGCGACATGCAGCCTTCTGGCACAGTAACGCCCGCAACTTGGCTGGTCAAACCGGCCGTCAACGCACAGGAGTCCGGCCATGAGCACGAAGACCCGCAAGCGCGCGCCGTCCGCGGCCGCCAAGTCCCGTCCGCGCAACGCCTTCTACGCCCAATCCGGTGGCGTCACGGCAGTCATCAACGCGTCGGCGGCAGGTGTCATCGAGACCGCCCGCAAGTTCCCGAAGCACATCGGCAAGGTGTATGCAGGACGCCACGGCATCATCGGCGCGCTGACGGAGGACCTCATCGACACCAGCGCCGAGACGCCCGCCACGGTCAAGGCACTGCGGCACACACCTGCAGGGGCCTTCGGTTCCGCCCGTTTCAAGCTCAAGGGCCTCGACCAGAACCGCGCCGAGTACGAGCGTCTCATTGAGGTCTTCAAGGCGCACGACATCGGCTATTTCTTCTACAATGGCGGCAACGACTCGATGGATACGGCACTGAAGGTGTCGCAGATCGGCGAAGCCATGGGCTACCCGGTGACCTGTGTCGGCGTGCCCAAGACGGTCGACAACGACCTGCCGCTCACCGATTGCTGCCCCGGCTTCGGTTCGGTCGCCAAGTACATCGCCGTCTCCACGCGCGAAGCCGCCCTCGACGTGGCCTCGATGGCCCGGACCTCCACCAAGGTATTCGTGCTGGAAGTCATGGGCCGGCACGCCGGCTGGATCGCCGCGGCCGGAGGTTTGGCCGGGCGCAAGGCCGGTGAGGCACCGCAGGTCATCCTGTTCCCGGAGATCGCCTTCGACAAGCCGGCTTTCCTCGCCAAGGTGAAGCAGAGCGTCGAGTCCAACGGCTATTGCGTGATCGTGGTGTCCGAAGGCACCAAGTACCCGGATGGCCGCTTCCTCGCCGAAGCCGGCACCAAGGACGCGTTCGGCCACACCCAGCTTGGTGGCGTAGGCCCGGTCATCGCCGGCATGGTCAAGGAAGAGCTGGGTTACAAGTACCACTGGGCCGTGGCGGACTATCTGCAACGGGCCGCGCGCCACATCGCCTCGCAAGTGGACGTCGACCAGGCCTATGCGGTGGGCAAGGCGGCCGTGGAACTCGCCGTCAAGGGCCGCAATGCGGTCATGCCGGCGATCATCCGCAAATCCGCAAAGCCCTACCGCTGGTCGATCGAACCCGTGGCGCTGGCGGACGTGGCCAATGTGGAGAAGACGGTGCCGCGCCATTTCATCACCGCGGACGGCTTCGGCATCACGGCAGCGTGCCGCCGCTACCTGGAGCCACTGATTGCAGGCGAAGCCTATCCGCCCTACAAGGACGGTCTGCCGGATTATGTGCGCATCAAGGGCAAGTCCGTGCGCCGCAAGCTGAAGACGGCCTACAAGGCCTGACACTGACGCCGGTGGCGTAAAGCCCCCGGCTCGGCCTATATTGGCTGCGGCTGCCGCGTCCGCGTCAGCCGTCCATGACCCACAAGAAGACCGCGGGGAGGTCCGCTCGATGGAACTGAACTGGTTGTGGCTGTCGGTCGCCGCAGGCGCCGTCGCCGTTCTCTACGGCATCGTCTCGATGCTCTCGATCCTGAAGTTGCCGGCGGGCAACGCCCGCATGCAGGAAATCGCCGCGGCGGTCCAGGCGGGTGCCTCCGCCTACCTCAGCCGGCAGTACACGACCATCACCGTGGTCGGCGTGGTCCTGTTCGTGGTGCTCGGCCTTGCGCTCGACTGGGCGACGGCGGGCGGTTTCGCGGTCGGCGCCATCCTCTCGGGCCTCACCGGCTTCATCGGCATGAACATTTCGGTGCGCGCCAACGTGCGCACGGCCGAAGCCGCCAACCACGGTCTCAACGCGGCATTGCAGGTCGCCTTCAAGGGCGGCGCCATCACGGGCATGCTGGTGGTCGGCCTGGGCCTCATCGGCGTTGCCGGCTACTACGCGATCATGGCCCCCATCGTCGGCAATGACGCGGCGCTGCACTCGCTGGTGGGCCTCGCCTTCGGCGGCTCGCTCATCTCCATCTTTGCGCGCCTGGGCGGCGGCATCTTCACCAAGGGCGCCGACGTCGGTGCCGACCTGGTGGGCAAGGTCGAGGCGGGCATTCCCGAGGATGACCCGCGCAACCCCGCGGTGATCGCCGACAACGTCGGCGACAACGTCGGTGACTGCGCCGGCATGGCTGCCGACCTGTTCGAAACCTACGCGGTCACGCTGGTCGCCACCATGCTGCTGGGCGGCCTGACGATGGCGGCGCTGGGTGACGGCATCGCGGTCATCTACCCGCTGGCGCTGGGCGCCGCGTCCATCGTCGCCTCCATCGTCGGCACCTTCTTCGTGAAGGCCAGCGAGGGCGGCAAGATCATGAACGCGCTCTACAAGGGCGTGATCGTGTCGGGCATCATCTCGGCGGTGGCCTTCTGGTTCATCACGCGGGACCTGATCCCGGCAGCACAGCAGAACGCGATGTTCGGCTGCACGCTCATCGGCCTGGCGCTGACCGCAGCCATGATCGTCATCACCGAGTACTACACCGCCACCGAGTACAGCCCGGTGCAGAAGGTGGCCGAAGCCTCGCAGACCGGCCATGCGACCAACATGATCGCCGGCCTGGGCGTGTCGATGAAGTCGACCGCGCTGCCGGTCATCGCGGTCTGCCTGGCCATCTGGGGCGCGCATGCGCTGGGCGGCCTCTATGGCATCGCCATCGCGGCCACCGCCATGCTGTCGCTGACCGGCATGATCGTGGCGCTCGACGCCTATGGCCCGATCACCGACAACGCCGGCGGCATCGCCGAGATGTCGGGCCTCGACAAGAAGGTGCGTGACATCACCGACCCGCTGGACGCGGTGGGCAACACCACCAAGGCCGTCACGAAGGGCTATGCCATCGGTTCCGCGGGCCTTGCCGCGCTGGTGCTGTTTGCCGACTACACCCACAACCTCGAGGCCGCCGGCAAGCTGCAGGAGTTCTCGCTGTCCGACCCGGCCGTGATCATCGGCCTGTTCATCGGCGGCCTGGTGCCCTACCTGTTCGGCGCCATGGCCATGGAGGCCGTGGGCCGCGCCGCCGGTTCGGTGGTGGTCGAGGTGCGGCGCCAGTTCCGCGAGATCAAGGGCATCATGGAGGGCACGGCCAAGCCGGACTACTCCAAGGCCGTCGACCTGCTGACCAAGGCCGCCATCAAGGAGATGGTGGTGCCCTCGCTGCTGCCCATCCTGGTGCCGGTGGTGATCGGCTTCGGCATGAACGCGCTGATGGGTCCGGGCGCCGGCGTGCGTGCGCTGGGCGGCCTGCTGATCGGCACGATCGTCACCGGCCTGTTCGTGGCCATCTCGATGTGCACCGGCGGTGGTGCCTGGGACAACGCCAAGAAGTACATCGAGGAAGGCCACTTCGGCGGCAAGGGTTCCGACAGCCACAAGGCGGCCGTGACCGGCGACACCGTGGGTGACCCGTACAAGGACACCGCGGGCCCGGCCATCAACCCGCTGATCAAGATCATCAACATCGTGGCGCTGCTGCTGGTGCCGTTGCTGTGATTGGTGGTTAGTGGTTGGTGGTTGGTGGTCGGTGGCCCATCAGCCACCGGCCACCCACCGTAGCCTGAAGAGCGAGAGGCCCCGGAAACGGGGCCTTTCGCTTTTTGGGCGATCGATCGTCACATCGCCCGGGTGACCGGGCTCGAGTGGCGCCGCGAAAGATATACTCCGCCCGGGACGGGCAGACACGCGTCCCGTCCGAGGCCACGACCAGGCTCGCCGCTCCCCCATGAAGAAACGCTCCGGCCGCGCCCTGCAGTTCCTTCCCATCCTGCTCGTCGTCGGGACGGTGGTGTGGG
>JBJOHO010000068.1:0-64109 GCA_046047615.1 Pseudomonadota bacterium | reverse complement strand
AAGGCGCGCAAGCGCACGGGCCTGCCGGGCACGGTGCTGGTGGGCCTGACGCCGGCCGTTCGCGAGGTACTTTCGCTGACCGGGCTGCTGGCGTTCTGGCGCCAGGCGCTGTCGCGCGAAGAGGGCGTGGCGCTCGTGGCGCCACCGGATGGAAGCGCGGCCAGCGGGGCCGCGCAGACGCCGGCCAGCCAGCACAGCCTCGTCCACTGGCAGGACGCAGGCGGCGTGGCGGCCAGCCTGGCGGAGTTGGCGGTGGCCTTCGGGCGTGGTGGGCTCGGTACGCGCCGCGCCGAGGCGCTGTCGCGCCCCGCCCGGTTTGCGAGCATAGGCCAGCAGCTCTGCATGGCCTTCGATGATGGCGAGCGGGACACCTGGCCCGTCGCCGATCCGCAGCAGCGCTTCCTGCGCCTGCAGGAGGCTTGGTCTTTCCGCGGTGAGCCGCAGCCATTGCCGCCCTTGGCGGCGACCGTCACATTGGACGAACTGGTGCCCACGCTGCGCGCGGCTGCCGGCAACCACGCCGGCTGGCTTGGCGTCGCCGCACTGCTGCCTGCCACAGGCAACGCCTCAGCGGGTCTGCTGCTTGCAGCGCTCGGCCCACAGCCTCCGGCCTTTCACGACATGGCCGTCATTCCCCTGCTGCCGGTAACCGCGGCGCAGGGCGATACGGCGCCAGCCAACTGGGGCGCATTGCTCGAGCAGCTTCCGGACCGCATCGACGAAGGCCTGCTGCCCACGCCACCAACCACGCTGCCGCAAGGCGCTCGACTGTGGGTATGGCATGCGGCAGCCCCCACGCCGGCCACCGAGGCCAGCCTGCAGGTGCAACTGCCCACCGACAAGACGGCCGCACCGGATGAAACCGAACTGCTGGTGCGCTCGTTGTACGCGGACTGCCGGCAGGTGACGCTCAGCCCGCTGGCGGGCGGTTTCTCGGCCACCACCTGGCTGGTGGACAGCCGCGATGCGCAGGGGCGTCGCCAGTTACCCACCGTGCTGAAGGTGGGGCCGCCGGCGATGATGACGCGCGAGGACGCGGCGCATGAGCGCTATGTGCGCCCATTCATCCTCAACAACGCCTCGATCGGCATGGGCCGCGCGCAGCATGGCGATGCGGTGGGGTTGCGCTACAACTTCGTCGGCGTGACCGGCGACATGCAGGGCCTGCGCACCTTGCAGCGGCGCTGGCTCGATGGCGACACCGCTGCGGTGACGCGCCTGTATGGCGAGGCCGCGCGCCAGACGCTGCTGCCCTGGTATGGCCAGGCACGCGACGCGGCGCCCTGCCTGTTCGCCGACCACTCGCCGCTGCGGCTGTTTCCCTTCCTGCCCACGCTGGCGCGCGAGGTGCTGGGCGACCTGATGGATGCGCCCACCCTGCCCTGCCCGCCTTTGGGCCGCGATCTGCCCAACCCTTGGCGCTATCTGGCCGAGGTGTATCCGCGCCGTGCCGCCGAGGCCATTCCCTGCAAGGTCGCCATCACGCATGGCGACATGAACCTCAACAACCTGCTGGCCGACGAACGCGACAACCTCTACGTCATCGACTTTTCCGAGACGCGGGAGCGCGCGGTGGGCAGCGATTTCGCGCGGCTGGAGCCGGTGTTCCTGATCGAACGCGCGGAGCTGGCGGACGATGCAGCCGAGGCCGCGTGGCTGCAGGACGTGGCGGATCTCTACGACCCCTCGCGCCCCTGGCATGAAACACCCTTCACGCTGCGCACCGTGCCCGCTGCGCGCCGCGACTTCATCGGCCAGTTGCGCCGTCTGGGCGCGCACTACCTGGGCAGCGGCGCTCCGCAGGAAGCCTGGCTCTTGCCCGTGCTGGAATGGACGCTGCCGATCATCTTCTTCGGCAACCTGCCACTGCGGCAGCGCCGCGCCTCCACCTGGGCGGCGGCGCTCATCGTGGAACGGCTCAGCCTTCCATCCGCCAGTCGTTGACCAGCTTGTAGCGCGCGGCCTTGATGTCGGTGAAGCGGCCATCGCGCACGCGGTACAGGCCCAGCGAGATGACGCGGAACACTTCGCCCACCTTCAGCGGCCGGCGGAAATAGCCGTTGGGCCAGTCCTTGTAGACGCGGAACTCGGTGGGCAACTCGGCGGCGATGCCGGTGGCATCCGACACGAAGTGCGTCACCTCCACCGTCTCGCGGATGTGTGCTTTCACCTCTGCGTAGAAGTCGCGGATGGCGGCAGGGCCGCGCAACGTGGCGTTGCCCAGCTCCAGCACCACATCGTCGTGGTAGTACTCGAGGTAGCGCAGGTCGTTGGCGTTGAACCAGTTGACGTATTGCAGGTAGCGCTCGCGCGTCATGCCGCCGCAGGCGGTGGCGGCCGGCACAGCAGCCGATGCAGCAGCCGGCGCCAACAGCGCGGGCGCGGCCATCGCACCGGTGGAAAGGAAGCCGCGGCGTGTCGTCATGTCAGGACTCCGGTGCCACAAACGCATCGGGCTTCGCCGAGCCTTCGCCGAAAATGAACTTCTCCATCTCGCCTTCGAGGAAACGCCGCGCCTTCGGGTCGACGGGCGTCAGCCGGTATTCATTGATCAGCATGGTCTGGTGCTTCACCCAGCGCTGCCAGCCTTCCTTCGACACGTTCTCGTAGATGCGCTGGCCGAGTTCGCCGGGGTACGGCGGGCGGGCCAGTCCTTCGGCCTCACTCTTGAGCAGCACGCACTGGACGGTTCGGGTCATGGTTCCTCGGCGGCGAGCAGGTCGGGCAACGCAGCCAGCAAGCTGGCCACGGGGGCAGGCAGCCCGACGCGGGCTGCGTTGCGCGGGTTATACCACAGGCCTTCGGGACCACCCGGCGTCGGCACCCAGCCCTCCGGCGCGCGCGCCAGCAGCGGCTGGATGCGCAGGTCGAAGTGGGTGAAGGCATGGTCGACGACGGGCAGCATGCGTCCCTCGGCGGCGCCGGGCAGGAAGGCGTCGGCCTCGCCCGCAGCCACGAACTGCGGCAGTGACCACAACCCGCCCCACAGGCCACGCGCCGGGCGCTGCTGCAGCCATACGGCACCCAGCTCATTGCAGGCGAGCAGCATCACGCAGTCTTCCTGCCGGCGCGCCAGCGGCTTTTTCGGCCAGGGCAGTTCGTGCTGCCGGCCGGTGGCGCGGGCAGCGCAGCGCCCGCTGAGCGGACACAGCAGGCAGTCTGGATTGCGGCGCGTGCACACCGTGGCGCCCAGATCCATGATGGCCTGGGTGTAGGTGGCCACATCCTGCACGGGAGTCTCGCGCCGGGCGATGTGCCACAACGCCTGCTCATGTGCGCGTTCGCCGGGGCGCCCCTCCAGCGCGAACACGCGCGAGAGCACGCGGCGCACGTTGCCGTCGCAGATGGCATGGTGCTGGTCGAGGGCCAGCGCCAGGATCGCGCCGGCCGTCGACGGGCCGATGCCGGGGAGCGCCGCGACAGCGTCAAAGTCCTTGGGGAATTCACCGCCGTGCGCATCACGCACCTGCTGCGCCGCGCGCTGCAGGTTGCGGGCGCGGGCGTAATAGCCCAGACCTGTCCACAGATGCAGCACCTCGTCCTGCGGTGCGTCTGCGAGCGCCCCCAGGTCGGGGAAGCGCTGCATGAAGCGGTCGAAGTAGCCCAGTACCGTCTGCACCTGCGTCTGCTGCAACATGACCTCCGATACCCACACGCGGTAGGGCGTGCGCTCCCGCTGCCAGGGCAGGTCGTGCCGGCCGTGCCGGGCGTGCCAGGCCAGCAGCGCCGGCGCGAGCGGGGTGTCGTTGTCAGCGTGGACGTCGTGCATGCTGGCACGCAGTTTAACGGTGCAGGCTTCGCTCTCGGGCAAGGCTTGACGCCGCCGGGCCGCTACCATCAGGGTTGCAGCCTTGATGGGGAGAACCGGATGAACCAGAACAGGAAGCCGCCCAGCGTCGCCACGCTGGACCGTGCGGTGAAGGCCATGACGGCCGTGCTGGGGGCGGACGCGGTGTTTGCCACCGCGCAGGACCAGGACACCTACAGCGACCGCTTCCCGGTCGACCCCAAGGCGCACCGGCCGCATGCCGCCGTCGCGCCCACCACGGCCGAGCAGGTGCAGGCCATCGTCCGCATCGCCGGGCAGTACAAGGTGCCGCTGTGGCCGATCAGCCGCGGCAAGAACCTGGGCTATGGCACCTCGGCCCCAGTGCTGGCCGGATCCATCGTCGTCGATCTTTCGCGCATGACGAAGATCGAGGTCGACGTCGAGAACGGCACCGTGCTCCTCGAGCCGGGCGTCGGTTTCTACGATCTCTACGACTACCTGCAGAAGAACAAGATCCCGCTGTGGCTGTCAGTGCCCGGCAATGCCTGGGGCTCGGTCATCGGCAACGCCCTCGACCGCGGTCTCGGCTACACGCCCTACGGCGAGCACACGCGCAACCTCTGCGGCCTCGAGGTGGTGCTGCCGGATGGCGATCTGGTGCGCACCGGCATGGGCGCGATGAGCAACGCGCCCACCTGGAACCTGCACAAGTACGGGTTTGGGCCGGCCTGGGACCAGCTCTTCGCGCAGTCGAACTACGGCATCGTGACCAAGGCCGGCATGTGGCTGATGCCCGCGCCGGAGTGCGTGCTGGGCTTCGATGTGGAGATGGACCGCTTCGAGGACCTTGAGCCGCTGATCGACACCATCGGCCCGCTGCGCCGCGAGGGCATCCTCCAGCAGTCGCCGACCATCGGCAATTATTTCCGCGCCGCCAACATCCTCACCACGCGCAAGCAGTGGACGGACCAGCCGGGCTCGCTGTCGGATGAGGTCATCGCCGCGATCCGCAAGCAGTTCAACCTCGGCTGGTGGGGCGTCAGCGTGCGCGTCTATGGCCGCGAAGCGGTGGCCAAGGCCAACCTCGACATCGTCGAGAAGGCCCTCAAGGCCATCAACCCGATGAGCCTCAAACCCTCTGCCTGGCGCACCGGCGAGCCGTTCTCGCCCACGCAGGGCGGCTGGATGGGCGCGCCCATGACCTTCCCGATGCAGAACGCGAACTGGTTCGGCGGCCGCGGCGGACACATCGGCTTCTCGCCGGTGCTGCCGCAGTCCGGCCGGCTGTGCATGGAGCAATGCCGTCGCGCCTACGCGCGCTACAAGGAGTACGGCATGGACTACCAGGCCAGCTGGGCCTTCGGCGAGCGGCACATCCTCAATGTGAACTCGGTGCTGCTGAACCTGGACGACGTCGCGTTCATGGCCAAGGTCGATCCCTTCCTGCGCACGCTGATCAGCGACGCCGCGAAGTACGGCTATGGCGAGTACCGCGCGCACGTGGGCTACATGGACACGGTGGCCGACGTCTACGACTTCAACAACAACGCGCTGCGGCGCCTCGGCGAACGCGTGAAGGACGCCCTCGACCCGGCCGGCATCATCGCCCCGGGCAAGAGCGGCATCTGGCCCAAGGCCTACCGCAGCGGCAAGGAGGGCAAGTGATGAAGCAGGCCCGGAACACAGCCCTGCTGGCCCTGTTGGCCGCAGGCACAGCGAGCCTCGCCGGTGTCGCGCAGGGCGCGGACCTCGACGGCAAGATCCTGTTCAAGCAGAAGTGCGCCATGTGCCACGACGCGGCAGGCATGGGCACGGGGCTGCTGTCGCGGCGCGTCGACCCGAAGGTGGCCGAGCTTGAGAAGCGCGAGGACCTGTCGGCGGCCTTCGTGGTGTCGGCGGCACGCGTCGGCATCCTCAACATGCCCAACATCACGCGCGGCGACGTCAGCGACCCGCAACTGCAGGCCATCGCGCTCTATCTGTCGCGCGGCAAGCCCTAGGCCAGGCGTTCCAGCAGCCTGTCCGTCGCCTTGAGCGCCTTGCGCTGCAGGCGATTTCGCTCGTGCGCGAGATCGCGGCGCAACTCTTTCTCAAGGGGCGCGCAGCGCTGCTGCAGCACCGCGAGATCGTGGTCGTCACCGAGCAGGCTGCCCACCCGCGCCGCCCATGCCGCCTGCGCCAGTCGCGCCGCCGGACGCCGGCCCTGAAGGTGACCGAGCACCACGGCCAGCGCCTTGCATCGTTTGCGCAACGCGTGCCAAGCCGCATCGTCATCCGCCGCGTGGTCAACCCGCCGCCGGGCGCGCCGGATGCGGTGGCGCAGGTCATCAAGGGCAGCGTCGACAACAGAGGCCGGCAGCGGGCCGCGCCACAAGCCAGGCAGGGCAAGCACCAGTCGGTCGAGCAGCGCCTGGTCTGCGGTGGTGGACGGGGGGCGCCGTGCCCGACCCGGCACGTGCAGGCCGCGCTGCGCAGCCTGAAGGCGCAGGACCTGGTCTTCGCGCAGCCGACCCCAACGGCGCGCCACGCGGGCCAACTGGCGCGACACGTGCTTGTGCTGCGCAGGCGGGACGACATCGAGAAACAGGGGCCACAGGCTGCGGCAGGCCTTGAGCGCGCGCCGCAGCCGGTGCACGGCTTGCGGAGCGGGTGTGCCACTGCGCAGCACATCGCGTGCGCTGCGCAGCTGGCGCAGGAAGGTCGGGCGCAGGCGCCCGACCGGGTCAGTAGCTGACCTTGAACCCTTCGCCGTTGCTGTCGAGCTTGATGTCGCCACGCTGGACCGCCGCGACCCACTTGCAGGTCTTCAGGAAGCCGCCGAAGGCGAAGAAGTGCAGGCCGACGAAGTTGACCTCGCCCGAGGACTGGGCACGCGTCAGCGAGCGGACCGAATCTTCAGGGCCGCTGTCGGTGAGCAGGTTGGCCACCAGGCTGGCCTTGCCGCTGGTCAGGGCGCGCATGGAGGCGCCGGCACCGCAGATCTTGGCGTAACGCAACAGCGTCTTGAGACCCGCGGGGCCCGGCAGACCCGGACGCGCGGCATTCTTGATGCCGGTGCGGCGCAGGGTCTTCTCCCACTCGATCATCGGCTCCGGCTCGAACACCACCTGCGTGACGAAGGTGAGCTCGACGCCCTGTGCCTGGGTGGTGGCGACCTTGCGCTGTTCGTACTCGCGCAGCTGCGCCTCGTTCATGTGGGCATGCCCTTCCGGGTGGCCCGCCATGTACATCTGCTTCACGCCGGCCGCGGCGAATTCACCGCTCTCGAGCACGCCGATCGTGGAGTCGAAGGCACCCTCGGGTGCCGGCATGTCGCCCGCGATCATGAGCATCTTGGTGACGCCGGCCGCCTTGAAGCCCGCGGCGATCTTCCTGACCTCGTCGAGGTCCTTCACGCGGCGGCAGGGCACGTGCGGCACCGCCGTGAAGCCGGCAGCGTTGACGGCACGGGCGGCCTCGGTGAGTTCCTCGAAGGTCTGGTTCGGGAACAGCGCGATGAAGATGTCGGTGCCGGCCGGCAGCAGTTTCGCGGCCTCGGCAAGGTGCTCGACATCCTTGCAGGTCATTTCGACGGAGGCGTTGGCCAGCAGCGCCTTGATCTGGGCGACCTCGGTCGCCTGCGTGTTATCCGACATTTCCCGAACCCCTGTGGACGATGATCAGTGGACTGCAGGCTGTTGAAGTCTGCGCCGCCGCCGGAAGCCTGCAAGCCCGGCCAGCGCTGCCAGGAACCAGCCGCCCAGCGCACCCGCGCTGCCGGTGGCCCCGCCGTCGACCGTCTGGGCCGGCGGAGAATTGACGATCAGTGGTGCAAACGCGTAGCGCTGCACGCCGGCTGCATCGACGCAGCCGAGCGCGAAGTTGTAGATGCCGACGGATGCGGGCGTCTGCACCTTGGTGCCGGAAGTGCTGATCGTGTCGGACCAGGCGCCTCCTGCCGTGCAGCTGGCCTGGTCCGGCGCGGACCACGACAGCGTGGCCGATCCGCCGAGCGTGACGCTGTCGACCGAGAGCTGCAGGTCGAGCGGCAGGCTGTTGCCGGCGTCCGGCAGCTGCAAGCCATAAACCGTGCCACCGCCGGTGGTGGAATCCGTGAACGAGACGCCGACCAGGCTGCCGTTCCAGGCCACGAGGCCGGTGTAGGGCGTGGCGCCATCGACCGGCAGCGACGAGAAGGAGTGCAGCAGGGTGTAGGTGCCGGCCGGGGAGATGCGCCAGACCGTGCCGGCGCTGGAGTAGCCACCCCGCTCGGTCGTGCCATAGAGCGTGCCGTCGGCCGCCACCAGCACCGCGCCGAGCGGGCCGGAGCCATCGCGCGGACCGCCCTGGAAAGCGCGCAGCACCGTGTAGGTGCCGGCAGGCGTCAGGCGGAAGACGGTGCCGTAGCCGCCGGTGCCGCCCTGGTAGGTCGTGCCGTAGAAGTTGCCGTCCGGTCCCTGCGTGAGCCCGGAGCGGGGGTTGGCACCCTCCGCGTTGGTGCCGACGCCGGCCGCGTTGAACGCGCCCAGCGGCGGGAACTCGTAGACGACGGTGAGCGTGCCCGTCGGCGTGATCTTGAAGATCGTGCCGCGGTCGTTCTTGCCGCCGATCAGCGTGGTGCCCCAGAAGTTGCCATCACGCCCCAGCACCAGCGTGCTTTCCGGATTCTGGCCGGTGGCGCCGCCGAAGCTGTGCAGCAGGCTGAAGCTGCCGTCGGTGGCGATGCGGTAGACGCTGCCGGCATCGTTGGTGCCGCCCCGCAGCGTGGTGCCGTACAGGGCGCCGTCCGGGCCCGTGGCCAGGCCACCGTAGGGGTAGAAGGCCCCGCCGTCGCGGCCGTCGAAGGACTTCAGCGTGGTGAACGTGCCGGCGCGCGTCAGCTTGAAGACCGTGCCCTGCGAGCGTTCGCCGCCGAAGTAGGTGGTGCCGTAGAAGTTGCCGTCGGGACCTTCGGCCAGCCCGGCATAGGGCTGGATGCCATCGGTGGTGGCGCTGCCCAGTGCGTAGACCAGGGTGACCGTGCCATCGGCGGCGATGCGGAAGATGGCCCCGTAGCCGGTGCTGCCACCGCTGCTGGCCGTGCCGTAGAGGAAGCCGTCGGAGGCCGCCAGCAGTTCACCGCGCGGCGCGGTGCCGGCGCCGAGGCTGCCGAGGGCGCCAAAGGAACGCACATTGCTGGCCGGCGACGCCGCCCAGGCGACGCCACCCGCCAGCAGGGCGGACAGACCGGCCACGGCAAGGGGCAGCGACCGCGGTCGCCGGGGGGCGGAAAAAGGCATGGGCGTCGGTGATCCTGTCGGCACGTCAGCCGCTGATTACACCACATCCGCAAACAGGCTGTTGCGGCTAGGTAGATGCAGCAGGGCAGCCAAGGTTGCTACGGATTATGCCCGGCGGATCCCCATCGCAGCATGGCCATGGGCGAGAGACGCCCGATGCTGACTCCACAGGGGAATGATGATGAAACCGATCCACCGCACCCTCGTTGCTGCCGTTGCTGCCGTTGCTGCCGTTGCTGCCGTCGTTGCCGGCCTGCCGGCCCAGGCCGTCGAACCTGGCACCATCACGGCCCGGGTGCGCGCCATCCAGATCGACCCGGCCGACAAGTCGGCGCCGGTGACCGCACTGGCGGTGCCGCGCGACGGCATCGACGTCGAGTCGAAGTGGGCACCCGACATCGACTTCGAGTACGCGCTCACCGAGCGGATAGGCCTGGAACTGCTGCTGACGATCCCGCAGAAGCACAGCGTGGTGGCCCGCGAGACGGCACTTGGCAACAACGTGACGCTGGGCACCGTGACCCACCTGCCGCCGACACTGACGGCCAAGTACTACTTCGGGACCGACAAGGTCCGCCCCTACCTGGGCGCCGGCCTGAACTTCACCTGGTTCACCAGCGACAACCTCGGCGTGGCCGGCGTCGGCAGCCTCGACATCGACCGGACCAGCTTCGGGCCGGCGCTGCAGGCCGGCATCGATGTCTCCCTGGATGACCGCTGGTCGCTGTCGCTGGACGCCAAGCGCGCCTGGATCAGCACGGACGTGAGCCTCGGCGGCACGAAGCTCACGACCGTCGACGTCGACCCCTGGATCATCGGGCTCGGCGTCGGCTTCAGGCTGGGCCAGTAAGCCGCACTTCAGCCGCGGGCTGCCCGGCGCCGGGCGGCCTCGCGGGCGTACAGGTCCGGGGCGATGGTTGCCGTCGCCCGGACACGTCCTTCCGGTACAGGCCGCTGCGAGAACGACGCCAGCAAAGCTTCGCAGCGGTCGCGGGTGACCTGCTCCCATTCCGGATGGCTGAGGATGAACAGGTCATTGGCGCGGATGCCGGCCAGCACGATCTCGCCCGCCTCCATGGGGTCCATGGCGTCGGCCATGAGGTCGACCGGCGGCGCATCCTTGAGGCCCGGCGGCGGTGAGGGCGGCTTCGGCCCACCTTCGTTCTGCAGGCTGGCCGGGCGGTTGCGCTCGGTGTCGAAGATCTGCGTCTTGGTCAGGCCCGGGCAGAACACGGACACGCCGATGTTGCGGCCCTCAAGTTCGCAGCGCAGCGACTCCATCATCCCCATGCAGGCGAACTTGGTCGTGGCATAGACGCCCAGCATGCCTGCCACCAGCCCGGCCGTGGAGGCCGTGGTGACCAGGTGCCCGCCCTCGCCGTGCGCGAGCATGCGCGGCAGGAAGGTGCGGATGCCGTTGTAGATGCCATTGATGTTGGTGTTGACGGCCCAGTCCCAGTCGTTCCAGGAACAGGTGCTGACCTGCGAGGCAATGCCGATGCCGGCATTGTTGACCAGCAGGTGGACCTTGCCGAAAACGCGTTCGGCCTCGTCGGCGGCGCGCACCATGCCGTCGCGGTCGGCGATGTCGAGCTTGATGGCGTGCACGCCCGGGTGGCCGGCCGGATAGCTGGCCAGCGCCGCATCGCGGTGCGCCTCGCGCATGTAGGTGAACACGACCTTCATGCCTGCGGCCGACAGCACGCGACCGATGCCCAGGCCGATGCCGCTGGAGCCGCCCGTGACGAAAGCGACCTTGCCGCGCACATCGGCCAGCGGTGTCTGGTGGACGGCCGGGCCGTGCGCGGACTGTTCTGTGGCCATGGTCAAACTCCTCCCCCGGTTGGCGGGCTTCTGCCAGAATCCGCGCAGTATGCCGCCAGAACGCCTACCGGAGCGGGTTTCATGAGCACGGCAGGGGCGCAGCCAGCCCTGGCAGCCATCGAGCTGCTGCTGGCGCAGTTCGCCGAGGAACTGGCCTTCGCTGCACCCGGCAGTGATGCGGGACTGCTGGGCCTCAATGCCGTGCTGATGGATCTTGAGCAGAGCGCGGCAGAGCTGCCCCAGGTCCTTGCGGAGGGCTTGCCCGAGGCGCGTCAGGTCCTCGACGGCGTGCTGGCGGCCGGGGCGCAATTCAATGCCGCAGCCCTGGCGTCGCTGGCGGATTGGCTGGCCTGGGGGAACGGGGCGGTGCTGGCCCTGCGTCGCGGACAGCCTGTACCGGCCCGGGCAGCGGCGACACCCGTGGACGCGGAACCCGCAGTGCGCCTCAACCTGCCGGGCGACGTGGAACTGCTGCGCGAGTTCCACGCCGAGTCGGTCGAACTGCTCCAGGTCATCGAGCAGGGACTGCTGACGCTGGAGGACAACCCGGGTGACACGGCAACGATCAATGCCGTGTTCCGCGCCTTCCACACCTTCAAAGGCAGCGCGGGCTTCCTGCAGCTCGGGGCCCTGCGCGACCTGGCGCACGAGCTCGAGTCACTGCTCGATGCGGTGCGCGCGGGCCGGCAAGCCGTGCACCGGCCGCTCATCGAAGTGGTCCTCGCGGGCAAGGACGCCCTGGCCGCCTACACGCGGCACGTTGGCGCGCAGCTGGCGGGGGACCATCCGGGCACGGACATCACCGTGCCAACCTCCGCGCTGCGCGCGCGCCTGCAGGCAGGACTGCGCGGCGAGTGGCCGGTGGCAACGCCCGCCACGGCAGCGGCCACGCCAGCGGCGGCGGACGGAACCCCCGAGCCGGTTGCCGAGCGCGAGTCCGCACCGGCGGAGCAGAGCAGCTTCGTGAAGCTGGACATCAGCAAGCTCGATGCACTGATCAACCTGGTCGGCGAATTGGTGATCGCGCAGTCCATGGTGGTGGAACATCGCGCGATCCAGGGCGCCCAGGACGATTTGTCACTGGTCCGCAACCTGCGGCAGCTGCGCCGCATCACCCGCGAACTGCAGCACGGCGTGACATCGCTGCGCATGGTGCCGGTGCGCAGCCTGTTCCGGCGCATGCACCGGCTTGTCCGTGACCTCGCCCAGTCCACCGGCAAGAGCGTGCAGCTGGTCCTGGATGGCGAGGAAACCGAGCTCGACCGCAACCTGGTGGAAAAGATCGCCGACCCCCTGGTGCACATGCTGCGCAACGCCATCGACCATGGCATCGAGCCGGCCGCAGACCGCAGCGCGGCAGGCAAGCCCGCGCAGGGCACGCTGCGGCTCACCGCCGGCCACCAGCGGGGCGGCATCGTCATCCGCCTGGAGGACGACGGCCGCGGCCTGGATGCCGGGCGGATCCGCCGCAAGGCCGTGGAGCGCGGGCTGATCGCCGCCGACGCCCTGCTGGACGAAGCCGCCCTGCGCCAGCTGATCTTCCTGCCCGGCTTCTCCACTGCCGAGCAGGTCACCGAACTCTCCGGGCGCGGCGTCGGCATGGATATCGTGCGCGGCAACATCGAGGCGCTGCAGGGCAAGATCGAGGTGGATTCAGTCGTGGGCCAGGGCACGACCTTCCGCATCGTGCTGCCGCTCACGCTGGCCATCATCGATGGCCTGGTGCTCGGTGTCGCCGGCCGCCGCTACCTGCTGCCGGCGCTGGCGGTGCGCGAGTCCATCCCCTCCGGCAATGCGTCGCTGGCGCGTGTCCATGGCCGTGGCGAGATGCTTGCCGTGCGCGGCCGGCAGGTTCCGGTGTTGCGCATGGCGCCTTTCCTCGGCCTGCCGGACTCGTCCGCGCAGCACGGGCATGGCATCCTCGTCATCGTCGAGTCCGGCGACGCGCAGCGCGCGCTGTGGGTCGACGAACTCCTCGGGAAGCAGGAAGTGGTCATCAAGAACCTTGGGCAGGCCTTCGCCCAGCAGACGTTGTTCGCCGGCGGCGCCGTGCTGGGCGACGGCACGGTCGGCCTCATCCTCGACCCGGACACCCTGGTGCGCCTGCCGCAGGAAGGACGCGCGACGTCATGAGCAAGCCGGCCCGCTACCTGAGCTTCCGCCTGGGCGACGACGGCTACGTCGTGCCCGTGCAGGCGGTGCGCGAGATCCTGGTCATCTGCCCGGTCACCCCGGTGCCGTGCATGCCCGCGCACATCCGCGGCGTCATCAACCTGCGTGGCACCGTGGTGGCCGTGGCCGACCTGCGCACGCGCTTCGGCATGCCGGCCACTGCCGACGGCGACCGCAGCTGCATCGTGGTGCTGCAGCTGGGCACGCGTGGTGGCCTTCACAACCTGCTCGGCATCGTCGTCGACCAGGTGGAGGAGGTCATCGCGCTGGCGGGCGGCGAAATCGGGCCGCCACCCGATTTCGGCGGTGCGCTCGACACGCGCCACATCACCGGCATCGCCACCTGGCGCGGCCAGGTCCGCACCGTGCTTGATGTCGACGAAATCTTCCGCGGCGACGGCGTGCTGCCGTTGCCCTCCGCCGCCACCTCCTGACAGGCGCCCCCGATGAACATCAACAGCTGGTCGCTCCCCCGCCGCATCACCGTGGGCTTTTCGGTGCTGCTGCTCATCATCATCGGCCTGGGCGGCTTCGCGCTGTCCCGACTGGACCGCCTCACCGACGACCTCGGCACCATCGCCGACACCTCGGTGCCGGGCGTGGCGGTGCTGGCCGAACTCGGCTCGGAGGTGCGCGACCAGTTCCTGATGGGACCGCGCATCACCGCGGCCATCGATGCAGGACAACAGGACGAGCGTGTGCGGCTGCAGAAGATCGTCACGGACAAGGAGGCCAACATCCAGGCCTTGTTGCAGCGCTATGACGACACGCTGGTCTCGACCGCTGAGGACCGGCGGCTTTTCGAGCAGATCCGCCAGGCCCACAAGGACGTCGCCGCGACGCGCGAGCGCATGATCCAGCTGACACGCGAGGGCCGCTTCCGCGAACACGACCGCCTGTCCGCTGACGTGCAGCAACCCAACCGCGACCGCCTGGTCGCGGCGATCAGCGCGGCCACCCAGTACAAGTCCAGCTTGGGGCGCGATGAGGCGCTGGCCGGCAGGATGTCCGCCGAAGCCGCCACGCGCACGTTCCAGATCGCCATGGCGCTGTCGGTGCTGGTCGCCGGTGGCTTGGCCTGGCTCACGCTCGGCAGCACCCGCCGGACCTTGCGCGAAGTGGCCGAAGACCTTGAGCGTGGTGCGCAACAGACGGCCGCAGCGGCCGGTGGCGTGTCGCATTCGAGCCAGACACTGTCCACGCGTGCCAGCGAGCAGGCCGCCGCCGTGGAAGAAACCAGCGCCTCGCTCGAGGAGATGCTGAGCATGGTCCGCTCCACCGCGGACAACGCGCAGAAGGCCAAGGCCTTGGCCTCCGACGCCCGGAGCGTCGCGTCCGAGGGGCAGCAGACGGTCGCGGCGATGCTCGAGGCCATGCACTCGATCGGCACGGCGGGCCAGGACGTGGCGAAGATCGTCAAGAACATCGACGAAATCGCCTTCCAGACCAACATCCTCGCGCTCAACGCGGCCGTGGAGGCCGCGCGCGCCGGTGAAGCCGGCGCAGGCTTTGCCGTGGTGGCGGACGAAGTCCGCTCGCTGGCGCAACGCAGTGCCGCGGCGGCCCGCGAGTCGGCGGAGAAGATCGAGGCCGCGATCGCCAGCACGCGACGCGGCAGGCAGTGCAGCACCGAGGTCGAACGCTCTCTCGCCGAGATCGCCAACAAGGTGGTCGCCACCGACACGGTCGTCGGCGAGATCGCCACGGCGGCCCGCGAGCAGGCGCAGGGCATCACCCAGATCGGCACGGCGATCACGCAGATCGACCGCATCTCGCAAAGCAACTCGACCACGGCGGAGCAGAGTGCCAGCGCCGCCGAACAACTGAACATGCAGGCCGAGGCCTTGCGCGATTCCGTGCAGAAGTTGCAGCAACTGGTAGGCGGAGCCGCAACGGGGGCGGCAGCGCCGGCTGCACCCACCCGCCCTGCACCCCAGGCGCGTTTTGCGGGCGTGTCGCCTGCAGGCGCAAGGTCATCGGACGGCGGCGTGGCCACGCCTGCCCAGCAACTGGCGGGACGTCCGCGCCAGGCGCTGGGCAACATCCCCATGCCCGACGACGACGCGCACTTCACGCGTTTCTGACACCGAACCGTCGCATTGGACAACCGCGACCCGGAGCTGAGCGCCGCCGAGTTCCGCGCCCTCGCCTCACTGGTGCACCGCGAATGTCGCGTCTGCCTCGCGGACGAGAAGCGCGCGCTGCTGGGCAACCGACTGCGGCGGCGCGTGCGCGAGCTGCAGCTCGAGGGCTTCGCCGACTACGTCGGCCTGCTGCAGTCGCGTGGCGGCATGGCCGAGCGGCAGGTGTTGGTGGATCTGGCCACCACGCACCACACGCACTTCTTCCGTGAAGCCGCCCAGTTCGAGTGGTTGCGGCGGCGCTGGCTGCCGGGACTGCGGCCGGTACTGCAGGCCAGTGGCCAAATGCTGCGGACCTGGTGCGCGGCCTGCGCGTCGGGGGAAGAGGCCTGGTCGCTGGCCATGGAGCTGGCCGAGGCCGAACTGGCCGGTGAAGGGCCAGCATGGCAAATGGATGCTTCCGACATCGCAGCCAGCGTGCTCGACAAGGCGCGACGCGCCATCTACCCGCTGCAAGCGCTCGAATCATTGCCGCGGTGGCGCCTGCAACACTGGTTCGAGCGCGGCACGGGGCCGCATGCCGGGATGGCACGGATCGGCGCCGCACTGCGCCAGCGCGTACACTTCCACCAGCTCAACCTGTTCGGCGATTACCGTCCCGTGCCTGCGGGCCAGCACCTGATCCTCTGCCGCAACGTCATGATCTATTTCGACCGGGAATCGCAGCGCGAACTGGCGCGCCGGCTGCACGAGTGGCTGGCACCCGGCGGCTACCTGCTGACCGGCATCTCGGAAAGCCTGACCGACCTCGACACACCGCTCGTGCCGGCGGGTCCGGGTCTGTACCGGCGGGCGGCTTGAGCGTGGAGCGCCGGATCCGTGTCCTGGTTGTGGACGACTCGGCGCTGGCGCGCCGGGCGATCTGCGATGCGCTGGCGACCGATCCCGGCCTCGAGGTCGTCGGCACGGCTGCCGACGCCTACATCGCGCGCGACCGCATCCTCGAACTGCAGCCGGATGTGGTGACCCTCGACCTGCAGATGCCGCGCATGGACGGACTGACCTTCCTGCGCATCCTCCAGGAGCATCATCCGGTGCCGGTGGTGGTGCTCAGCGCCATGACACCGGCTGGGTCTGCACTGGCACTCGAGGCATTGCAGGCCGGCGCCATCGAAGTGCTGGCCAAGCCGGACGGCGGCACGCCGCTGACGGAAATCGCGCTGCCCCTCACCATGGGCGTCCGTGCCGCCGCCCGGGCGCGGGGGCTGGGCACGCGGCTGCGGCCGCAACGGGATGCCGCAGAAGCCACCCCCGCGCCACTGGCGGTCGCCGAGGCCGCGCGCCGCGTCATCGTGATTGGCGCGTCCACGGGCGGCGTCGAGGCCTTGCGCTACCTGTTGCCCCAGTTGCCTGCGGGGCTGCCGCCGATCGTCATCGTGCAGCACATCCCGGCGGCGTTCTCGCGCATCATGGCGCAGCACCTCGACGAGCTCTGCCCGTTCAACGTTCGCGAAGCCAGCGAGGGCGAAGTGCTTCAACCTGGCAGCTGCCTTGTGGCGCCGGGCAACTTCCATGCGCTGCTGCAACAGGGCACGCGCGGCTACACGCTGCGACTTGCGCAGACACCACCCGTGCACCATTGCCGGCCGTCGGTGGATGTGCTGTTCCGATCTGCCGCCGAGGTGGCAGGCGCCCATGCGGTCGGGGTGCTTTTGACCGGCATGGGCGTCGACGGCGCCCGTGGGTTGCTGCGCATGCGGCAGGCCGGAGCCCGTACCTTCGCCGAGGCCGAGGAAAGTTGCGTGGTCTACGGCATGCCCGCCGCCGCGGCCCAACTGGGTGCTGCCGAACAGGTCCTGCCGCTGGCTGCACTGCCCAAGGCGCTGTTTCGCGTCCTGGCGGAGCCGCCCACACTGAGGCTGCGTGATGTGCGTTGACCCGGTGTGGCTGGGCCCGCTGCTTGAGCAGGTCGTTCCCGAGGTGCTGCGTGGCACCGATGGCCAGCCGGTACGTCCACAGTCCGCCGTTCCGGGTTCCCCCGCAGGACAGCCGGCAGGGACAGCGGCGCAGGTTCTGCTGCACCTTGCCGGCGGCGCGACGCTGCAGGTGGGACTGCAGCTGTCCCCGGTGCTCGCGCGACGCCTGGCGAGGGCCGCGGGCGAGGGTGTCACCGCCGCCGACATCGCCGCGGAATGGGTCAACCTCGCTGGCGGACGGTTGGCGATGCGGCTCGCGGAAGCGGGCGTCCGCGGTCGGCTGGACCTGCCCGCGGCAGCAGCGCCGACTGGCCACGCTGCTGCCCCGGCCTGGGCACTGCGGCGACTCTGGACCTGTGACGGATTGCCGTTGGTCACCGTGGTGGAGGCGTTCAACGCTTGAACATGAACAGACCCAGGATACTGTCGGTGGACGACAGCGCGCTGAGCCGTGCCGCCGTGCGGCGTGCCCTCGCGCCGTTGCCCGTGGAAGTTGCAGAGGCCGCCGACGGCGCCGCAGCGCTTGAAGTGCTGCGTGCCGCTGCTGCCGACCTGGTCCTGCTCGACTACAACATGCCGGTGATGGACGGCGCGCAGATGCTGGCGGCGCTGCGAGCCGATGCCACGCTGGCGCGGACACGGGTGCTGCTGCTGACGGCCAACGCGACCCCGGAAGTGCTGGCCACGGCGGCCCGCCTCGGCGTCCGGGATTATCTGGTCAAGCCTTTCGATGATGCCGCGCTGCGGGCCAAGGTGGCACGGCAACTGGGCCTGCCGCGCGAGGAGACGACGACATGAGCGACACGGACGTGACGGCGGAACTGCTGGCCCGGGCCCGCGTGCTGGTGGTGGACGACAGCCGGCTGATGCGTCTTGCGCTGATCCGCGCCCTCGGCGAACTGGGCGTGAAGAGCACCGGCGAGGCCGGCAACGGCCGCGAGGCGCTGGAACGGATGGCTGACAGCAACTACGACTTGATGCTGCTCGACATGGAAATGCCGGAGATGAACGGCCTCGAGCTGCTGCGCGCCATGCGCGCAGGCCAGCAGTTCGCCGGGCTGCCGGTCATCGTCATCTCCAGCGCAGAGCAGCTGGAACTTGCCGTGCAGTGCATCGAGACGGGTGCCGAAGATTACCTGCCAAAGACCTACAATCCCACGCTGCTGCGGGCGCGCGTCACCTCGTCCCTCGAGAAGAAGCGGCTGCGCGACCTGGAACGCCTGCAGGCCGCTGAACTGCAGGCCGAGAAGGAACTGCTGGAGCGCACGCAACGCCGGCTGGACAAGGAACTTGCCGACGCCGCCCGCTATGTGTACTCGATCTTTCCGGAGCCGGCGCAGAAGCCGCTGCAGGTCGACTGGTATTACCAGCCATCCACTGAACTCGGTGGCGATGCTTTCGGCTACCACTGGATCGACGCCGACCATTTCGCCGTGTACCTGCTCGATGTCTGCGGCCATGGCGTCGGCGCCTGCCTGCTGTCGGTGACCGCCATCAACGTCATCCGTTCCGGCGCCCTGCCGCAGACGGACCTGCGCGATCCGGCGGCGGTGCTGGCCGCGCTCAGCAACGCGTTCCTGATCGAAAAGCAGAACAACATGTATTTCACCCTGTGGTACGGCGTGTACCACGTGCCCACCCGCCGGCTGCGCCACGCCAGTGGTGGCCACCCGGCGGCGATCCTGTTGCAGCCGGCTGCGGGGACGGGCAGCGATGTGCTGCCGGAGGCGACTGCACTGCGTGCCCCGGGGCTCATCATCGGCGTGATGGAAGACATGCCTTACGAGGCGCAGGAGTGCGTGATCCCGGAAGGCGCCAGCCTGTTCGTGCTCTGCGACGGCTGCTTCGAAGTACAGGACACCGAGGGACGCGACGCGACCTTCGAGGAGTTCACGGAACTGGTGCGTGCCGAAGGCACGGCGCCCGACGGCCTGGAGCGCATCTACCGCTGGGCGCGCACACTGCACGGGGAAGGCCCGCTGGATGACGACTTCTCGATCGTCCGCGTCCGTTTCTGAGCGGCGCATCGCACGCATCGCGGGCCTGGCCCCGATCCATTACCCGGAGGAACTGCCGGTCAGTGGGCGGCGCGAGGACCTGCGCGCCGCCATAGCGGCGCACCCGGTGGTGATCGTCTGCGGCGAGACAGGGTCCGGCAAGACCACGCAACTGCCGAAGATCTGCCTTGAGGCCGGTCGCGGCCGCACGGGCCTGATCGGCCACACGCAGCCGCGGCGCATCGCCGCGCGAACCGTCGCGGCGCGCATTGCCGAGGAACTGCGCCAGCCGCTGGGCGAAGCCGTGGGCTACAAGGTCCGCTTCCAGGACCGCACGCGCCCGGATGGCGTGATCAAGCTGATGACCGACGGCATCCTGCTGGCCGAGACGCAGCACGACCGCCTGCTGCGCCAGTACGACACGCTGATCATCGACGAGGCGCACGAGCGCAGTCTCAACATCGACTTCCTGCTGGGCTATCTGTCGTGGCTGCTGCCACAGCGCCCGGATTTCCGGCTGGTCATCACCTCCGCAACCATCGATCCTGAGCGCTTCGCGCGGCACTTCGGCGATGCGCCCATCCTCAACGTGTCGGGCCGCAGCTTCCCGGTCGACGTGCGCTATCGTCCGGTCGAGATCGACGAGGAAGACGACGAGACGGACGGCATCGAACAGCAGGCCATACTCGCGGCCGTCGATGAACTCTGGCGCGACCAGTCGGGCGACATCCTGGTCTTCCTCAGTGGCGAGCGCGAGATCCGGGAAACTGCGGAATCGCTGCGCAAGCACCACCCGCAGCAGTGCGAGATCCTGCCGCTGTACTCGCGGCTGTCGCAGGCGGAACAGGAGAAAGTGTTCAGGCCGACGGGCCGGCGGCGCATCGTGCTGTCGACGAACGTGGCCGAAACCTCGCTCACCGTACCCGGCATCCGCGCGGTCATCGATACCGGCCACGCCCGCATCAGCCGCTACAGCCATCGCAGCCGTTTGCAGCGCCTGCCCATCGAAAAGATCTCGCAGGCCTCCGCCAACCAGCGCTCCGGCCGCTGTGGGCGCGTCGGACCGGGCATCGCCATCCGCCTCTATTCCGAGGAGGATTTCCAGGCCCGACCGGCCTACACCGACCCGGAGATCCAGCGCACCAACCTGGCCTCCGTCATCCTGCAGATGCATGCCCTGCGGCTGGGGGACATCGAGCGTTTTCCGTTCGTCGAGCCGCCGGACGGCCGCTTCATCCGCGACGGCCAGCGGACCCTGCAGGAACTGGGCGCCCTCGACGACTCGCAGGCCATCACGCCACTGGGCCGCAAGCTTGCGAAGCTGCCGGTGGACCCGCGCCTCGGCCGCATCCTGCTGGCGGCCGCCGCCGAACGCTGCCTGGAGGAAGTGGCGATCATCGTTGCCTCCCTCAGCGTGCCGGACCCGCGCGACCGCCCTGCCGACAAGACCACGCAGGCGGACCAGCAACATGCGCGCTGGCGCGATGAACAGTCGGACTTCCTGTCGCTGCTGAAGCTGTGGCGCGAATACGCTGCCCAGCGCGAGGCCCTGTCCAAGGCCAAGCTGCGCGCCTGGTGCAAGGCCAGCTTCCTGTCCTACGTCCGCATGACAGAATGGCACGACATCCACTCGCAGCTGCTTGACGTGCTCAAGGGCGAACTGGAGCTGCAACTGAACACGCAGCCCGCCAGCTTCGAGGCCGTCCACCGCGCCTTGCTGGCCGGTCTTCTGTCGAACGTGTGCCAGCGCAAGGAACAAGGCGAGTACCTCGGCACGCGCGGCCAAAAGGTCCACATCCATCCGGGCTCCGGGCAGTTCAAGGCCCGGCCACCGTGGATCCTCTGCAGCGAGCAGGTGGAGACGACGCGTGTGTACGCCCGCGGCGTGGCCCGCATCGATCCGCTGTGGGTGGAGCGCGTCGGCGCCCACCTGGTCAAGCAGCACCACTACGACCCGCATTGGGAGCGGCGCGGCGCGCGGGTCGCCGTGCACGAGCGTACGACGCTGTTCGGTCTGACGCTGCAGTCCGGGCGCCGCATTCCCTACGAACGCGTCGATGCGAAGTCGGCGCGCGACCTGTTCATCCGCCATGCGCTCGTGCAGATGGACTATGACAGCCGTGCGCCATTCTTCACGCACAACCTCAAGCTGCTGGAGGACACGGAGTACCTGCAGCAGAAAGGCCGGCGCGTCGATCTGCTCGTCGACGAATCGCAGTTGCATGCCTTCTTCGACGCGCGCATTCCGGCCGAGGTGTGCAATGGCGCCAGCTTCGAGCGCTGGCGACGCGAGGCCGAGGCACGCGACCCCGATCTGCTGAAGCTGCGCCCCGCCGACATCAGCGGCGCTGCCGACCCGACCGCCGACGCGTGGAAGTTCCCCGACCATCTGCAGGCCGGACCCTTGCGCATCCCGCTTGAATATCGGTTCGAGCCGGGGCACGTGGATGACGGCGTGTCGGCGCGTGTGCCGTTGCACATGCTGAACCAGCTGTCGGCCGAGGCCTTCTCCTGGCTCGTTCCGGGCCTGCTGGAAGAGAAAGTGACCGCGCTGGTACGGTCATTGCCCAAGGCGCTGCGCGTGCACTTCGTCCCGGCGCCGCAGCATGCAGGTCTGGCACTGGCCCTGCTGCAGCCAGGCAAAGGTTCGCTGCATGCCCAGCTCGCCGCTGCCCTGCAGCGCAGCGGCGGCGTACCGGTGCCGGGCGACGCCTTCCGCGACGAGCTGCTGCCTGCGCACCTGCGCATGAACTACCTGTTGGTCGACGACCAGGGCAAGGTCATCGACCGCGATCGCGACCTGCGCGCGCTCCAGCAGCGCCAGGGACAGCGCGCCGTGGCGGATTTCCAGCAACTCGCGGAACGGACGGCCACCGTGAGCGGACACCGGCAGTGGGATTTCGGTGATTTGCCCGAGACCTTCGAGGGCTTGCAGCAGGGCCGCAAGGTGTTTGGCTATCTGGCGGTCTGCGACGAGGGCGCCAGTGTCGGCACGCGCATCTGCGCCACGCCGGCCGAGGCAGGCCGGCAGCACCGCCGTGGGTTGGTGCGCCTGGTGCGGCTGGTGCAGTCGCGTGAGTTCAAGGCACTGCGCAAGGACCTGGCCGTGAACGTTCAGGCCGAGCTCGCGTATCGCAAGCTGGAAGCGCACCCCCTGCTGTCCGAAGGGCTGGCACCCGGGCGCGACCTCCGTGATGACCTGCTCGACGCCCTCGCCGCCGCCGTGTTCCTGGATGGCCAACCCGTGCTGCGGCATGCCGCGGCCTTCGAGCAGCGTGTCGCCACCTGCCGTGCGGGCCTCGGCTTGCCAGCGCAGGAGATCTCACGCGGCACACAGCTGGCGCTGGAGGCCCTGCAGGCGGCACATGCCTCGCTCAAGCAGTGCCGGCACGCCGCAACGGTGCAGGATGTGGCTGCGCAGCTGGCTCGCCTCGTGCCTGCCGGCTACTTGCTGACCACGCCTTGGGTGCGGCTGCGCGAGTTGCCTCGCTACCTCAAGGCGATCGCGTATCGCCTGGACAAGGCCGCTGCCGATCCTGCACGCGACGCCAAGCTGGCAGCCGAGGTCGCCACGCTGGAGACGCGCTATTGGCAGGGCGTGACGGGTGGCAAGGACCGCTCACCGCCGCAGGAAGATGCCTTCCGTTGGCTGCTTGAGGAGTATCGCGTCTCGCTGTTTGCGCAGCACCTGAAGACACCGGTGCCCGTTTCGGCGCGACGTCTGCAGGACGCATGGTCCACACGTACCCTGGGGAAGTGACATGAACTGGCTGCGCTACGACACCCGGCCTTACGCGCTTGGGCTGTACCCTGCAGAGGCACTGCCCCGCGACAGCCGGCAACTTGCGCTGGAGGCGGCAGCGCCAGCCCTCGCTGCTGCAGCGCCCGGATTTCCTCTGGCAGCGATGGGCGACGATGCACTTGAAGCGCCCCTGTCGCGTGCCCTCGCGGCACAGATGAACCTGTTCGCGACCCAGGCCGATGGGCCGGTCGCCGGGCAACGGGCACCCGTGCCGGACGACCTTCAGCGCAGGGCAACGGACATCAAAGGCGCGGCGCTGTTCCTCAATGCCGACCAGGTCGGCATCACCACCCTGCCCGACAGCGCCTGGCGCGAGGGCAGCACGCGGCGGTCACACGGCACGGCCATCGTGCTTTTGCTCGAACTGGCGCGCCTGCCGGCTGACGAACCGCTGGCGGCGTCATGGTGCCGGCCGGCGCGCCGGGCCGCGGCTTGCGCGCGACTTGCCGAGATCGCCGCCGTGCTGGCGGGATATGTCCGCCGGCTGGGCTGGTCCGCCCGCGCGGACATCGCCCCCGTGGCAGAACTGGACGCCGAACGTCTCGCCGTGATGGCCGGACTGGTCCTGCGCGATGCCGGACAACTCCGCAGCCCCTTCTTCGCAGAGTTCGCGCTGGCCGTCGTGTCCACCGACTATCCACTGCCCCAGGACCTGCCGCTGCAAGCCCAGGCGCTGCCCAGTCCGGATTGGCGGCGCTGGTGGGGTCGACCCGGCACGCGTTCCACCCGCGAGCGCACGCGCCGCCAGGCACGACCCTCGCACAGCGGCCTTTACCCTGTGGAGCAGCTGCGCCGCGTGCCGAGGCCCACCACACTGATCCTGGACGACGAGGTGCCGCGCGTCCCGAAGCGGGCGGCGTTCTTCGAGCGTGCGCTCCGTGGCGATTTGGGCGCCAAGGCACAGCGTGAGCGGCCGCGGTTTTCGCTCAAACATCCTCTGTCGGATGCCATGGCTCCCCTGTTGCGCGGCTTGGTCCCGCTGCAGGGAGGCGCGCACGGCCGGGCCGATGGGACGATCGGGACTGCCGGGCTGACCGACGCGGCGGCGAATTCGCGCGCCTTGAAGGCACTTGCCGGCTTCCTGGGCGCGGAGATGACGGGCATCTGCGAGATCCCACGCTACGCCTGGTACTCGCACAAGGAGAACGGTGCGCCCATCGAGCCCTACCACCGCTACGCCGTGGTGATGCTCATCGACCAAGAGTTCGCCACGATGGAGGGTGCCAGTGGCGATGACTGGATCTCGGGGTCGCAATCGATGCGCGGCTACCTGAGGGGCGCGTCGATCGCCGGAGCCATGGCGGGGATGCTGCGCGGCATGGGCGTTGGCGCACGTTCACATACCAATGCCGACAGCGACCTGCTGCACATCCCGTTGCTGCTGTGGGCCGGCCTCGGCGAGCTCAGCCGCATCGGCGAACTGGTGCTGAACCCGTTCGTGGGCCCACGGTTCAAGTCGGTGGTGCTGAGCACGGACCTGCCCCTGCAGCCGGACCAGCCGATCGACTTCGGCCTGCAGACGTTCTGCGAAGCTTGCCGCAAGTGCGCGCGCGAGTGCCCCTGCGACGCGATACCGCACGGACCGAAGGTGATGTTCAACGGCTACGAGATCTGGAAGCCGGACGTGGAGCGCTGCACGCGCTATCGCGTCACCAATCCTGACGGCTCCGCCTGCGGGCGCTGCATGAAAACCTGCCCGATCAACAAGGTCGTTGATGCTGATGGGCCGCTGCTGGTGCGGGCCGCCAGCTGGGCCGGCCTGCACCTGCCCTGGGCCAAGCGCTGGATGGCACCGCTGGCCGCATGGGCCGACGACGCCTTGGGCCATGGACGGCGCAATCCTGCAAAGCGCTGGTGGCTTGACCTCGAGATGGTCGAGGGCTGTGCGGTCGCCCCTGCCGGTGCCAATGCACGCGAGATCGATCCCACACGACGTGCCGGTCGCCACAGCCAGCGCATCGCCATCTACCCGGCGGCGATGAACCCGCCAGCCGATGCAGCCGGTGCCGTGCCTGTGGACCGCAAGGCCGCGCTGGCTGCAGCCCGGACGCTCGAGTCCCCCGAGGAGGCAAGGCGCCGTCGCGCTGGACGCTGAGCGTGAGCCCTGCCTAGGATGGGTCAGGGTCCACGGGGGAAGGAGCCTCACATGAGCGCGAGCGCCGGTGTCCGCTACGAACCGCACGAAAAGCCGCCGCATGCGCTGGCTGCGGGGCTGGGGGCCCAGGTGGTGCTGCTGATCATTGCCGGGATCATGATCACGCCGCTGGTGGTGGCGCGTGCCGCCGGCCTCACAGCCGCCGAAACGTCGTGGCTGGTGTTCGCTGCACTGCTTGCCGCCGGCCTCTCCACCTGGCTGCAGATGAACCGGCTGGGCATCATCGGCAGCGGTTACGTGCTGTTCGTCGGCTCCAATGTCGCCTTCGTTTCCGTCGCCACCGCGGCCATCAAGGCCGGCGGCCTGCCGCTGCTGGCGTCTCTCGGCGCGTTCTCGGCATTGGTCACCTTCCTGTTCACGTGGAAGCTCGGCGCCCTGCGCCGCATCCTCACGCCCGCCGTCGGCGGCACGGTGATGATGCTGATGGCGCTCAGCGTCGCCCCCGTGGTCTGGGGCATGCTCAAGAAGGCCCCGCCGGCGTTCCAGAGCGGCAGCGCACTGCCGGCCGTCATGGTCTGCACCATCGTGCCCATCGTGCTGGTGAGCCTGTTCGCCAAGGGCATGCTGCGGCTGTGGGCACCGCTGATCGGCGTCGCCGTGGGCACCGTCATCAGCGCGGGGTTTGGCCTGGTCGATGGTTCCGCGTTGGCGGCTGCGCCGTGGATCGGCCTGCCCGTCATCGGCTGGCCCGGCGTCTCGCTCGAGTTCGGGCCGGAGTTCTGGGCGCTGCTGCCGGCCTTCGCCATGATCTCGATGGTCGCCTGCATCGAAACCTTCGCCGACAGCATTTCGGTGCAGCGTTCCTCGCACCGTGAAGAGCAGCCCATCGATTTCCGCCGGGTGCAGGGCTCGATCAACGCTGATGGCGCAGGCAGTTTCATCGCCGCGCTGCTCGGCACCGTGCCCAACACGGTGTACTCCGCCAGTGTCTCGGTGATGGAACTCACCGGCGTGGCTGCGCGTCGCGTCGGCGCCTGGGGCGGCCTGTTCCTGGTGCTGCTGGCCTTCTCGCCGAAGGTCGCGGCTGCCGTGGCCGCCGTCCCCAGCATCGTCGCCGGCAGCTACATCTTCGTGCTGCTGTCCATGCTGTTCGGCCATGGCGTGCGCATGGTCGCCGAAGGTGATCTGGCCTTCGAGGAAGGCCTGGCCGTGTTCCTCGGTTTCTGGGTCGGCATCGGTTTCCAGGGCGGCTTCCTGTTCAACGAACGGCTGCCGGAGTGGGCCAACATCTTCCTGTCCAACGGCACCACGTCGGGTGGGCTCACCGCCATGCTGCTGATGGGCCTGCTGTCATTGCGGCAGCGCAGCCGAGACCACCTGCACGTGCCGCTGGAGCCGCGCAGCATCGCCACGCTGCGCCCCGTCGTGCAGGCCTTTGCCCGCCGCCTGGGCTGGGACGCCACGGCCGAAAACCGCCTGATGCTCGCCTGCGAGGAAGCGATGCTGTTCCTGCTGGAAGCACGCGAGGGGGATGGGGCGGACAAGGCACCGGGCCAGGTCCACGTGCGGTTCACCAACGTGCAGGGTGAGGCCGAGGCCGAGTTCGTCTGCGCCCCAACCGGCGTGAACATCGAAGCGGCGGCAGCGGCCATGCCAGCAGCAGGTGATGCCGCGGATCCCGGCATCGCTCTGTCACTGCGGCTGCTGCGGGGGATGACGCGCGAATTGCGCCACCTGCAGTACCACGGTGTGGATTACCTCACATTCAAGGTCGACAGCCGCTGCTAGCCCGGCAGGGCCTGCCGGGATGCGTCGGCCCTGAGGGTCGCCGTGCAAGGCAGGCGGGTTGCCTGCGCCGGGGGCAGCCCCTAAGATCAACGGCCGCGCGGGTGTAGTTCAATGGTAGAACTGTAGCTTCCCAAGCTACTAACGTGGGTTCGATTCCCATCACCCGCTCCACGACTTCCCGGCCGGCTGCCCGCCCGCGGGTTCCTCACGATTCAGTGTCGGACGGCAGGTTCCAGGCGAGCACCATGTTCGGAAGCAGGGCTCCGAGCATGAAGAACGCGATGACCAAGGGCGTGATCAGCCCCCGATGGAGAATCGGTTCGCTGGTGATCCCTCTTGTCCACGCCATGTCGCTGACCCACACGGCGCCGACGGCCACCCCCACGACGAAGGCGAGGATGCCGTAGGCGATCACATAGTTGGCGTTGCGTATTTCGAGCAGACGCTCATCCAGCAACTCTGCAGGTGCTTCGGCAATCAGCCGGCAGGACTTGCGGATCACCACATAGAGCACGAGCGCCAGCGCAAGAGCGGCGCCCTCGATGTAGCTCTGGCTCTTTCCGTCGGCGAAGGCGGCCGAAGACGCCAAAGCCACGATCGACAGTGCCGCGAAGATCACGATGGATCGACGGACACCCTGCCGATAGAGCGCCGACTGCCGTTGATCGTCCAGTGCCCGGGTCACCGCTTCGCGGGACACACCGTGCGCCCAGTAGAATTTGTCTTGCTTGTGTGTCATGGCTCAACTTCCTCTGCCGAAGGGTTTGATGGAGAAGAGATCAGGGATCCCGGTATCCAGCGCCTTGGCGATCTTCAGCGCGAGAATGAGGCTTGGGCTGTACTCCCCACGCTCGAGATAGCCGATCGTCTGGTAGTGCACACCGACAGCGTCCGCGAGTTGCTGGCGGGACATGCCCAGGGATGTCCGGCGCTCCTCGACCCGGTTGAAGACAGGATCTTCTTTCTGGCGACTCATGATTTATAGCATACATACTACATAGCATGAATACAACAGGAAGAGCTCTTGGGTGGCCGCTACGACGCAGTGTTGCGATGCGCTGGTGCATCGTGGCCACAACGCTCGCCTGCGCCGGTCTCGCGGCCTGTGGCGGCGGCGGCGGCGGCGCGGCAGACGGCCCTGCGCAACCTCCCGCGCCACCCACCGTCGATCGCGTCTTCGATTTCGCACTCGGTGATGGCGGGTGGCTTGCCGGCCAGGCGGATTACGCGCCGGCCACGGCACCGACGGATGTCGTGGCGGGCCAGCGCAACCTGCCGTCCCCCTTCACCGGCACCGGCTACTACATCGCGGGCACCAACCGCAGCGATGACCTGCTGCTCTACACCCACACGCGCGTCACAGGGCTGCAGGCCAACCAGCGCTACCGCCTGTCGGCCAGCGTCAGCTTCCTGACGGACGTGCCCGCCGGTTGCGTGGGAGTCGGGGGATCACCGGGCGAATCCGTGTGGGTCCTCGTGGCGGCAGCGCCGCTGGAGCCGCAGGCCGTCTTCAATGGCACGGACTACCGCCTCAACCTGGACCGCGGCAACCAGTCGCAGGGGGGCCCACAGGGCGTGGTGCTGGGCAACATCGCCAACAACGTGCCGGACTGCGGCCCGCGGCGCTGGGAGTCGAAGACGCTGACGACCGCCGCTGGCCCGCCGCTCGACCTGCGTGCCACTGAACGCGGCGAGCTGTGGCTGCTGCTGGGCCTGGATTCGGGGTACGAGTCCTTCAGCCAGCTCTACTGGCAGCGGATCATGCTGAGCCTGGTGCCCGTGGGCTGAAGCCGCGCGTCAGACCGGCGCCAGCTGCCGGTGCCACGGCGTCGCGGCCTCATAGGCTTTCGCCAGGGCCAGCACCTGAGCCTCACCGAGCGCAGGACCCGTGATCTGCAAACCTATCGGCAAGCCCGCACGCGTGAAGCCGCAAGGCACGCTGATCGTCGGCAGGCCGTAGACATTGAACGGCAGCGTGTTGCGGATCATGTCGCCCTCGTTGGGCGGCTCGCGCAGGGAGTCATCGACCCGCGGCGGCGGGCGCATGAACGTCGGCGTCACCAGCAGATCGACGCGATCGAACAGCTTCCCGACCGTGTTGCGCGCCACGATCATGCGGCGGCGCACCTCGTAGTAGGTCGACGCCGGGATGCCGGCTCCCGACTCGATGCGGGCCAGCGTCACGGGGTGGTAGCGACCGCGCCTCACCGGGTCTTTCAGCAGCGGCGCATGATAAGCGTAGGTCTCGACGCTCAAGGCGTCGTAGGAATCGACAAGCGGCAGTTCCACCTCGACGGTGCTTGCCGTGAACCGGCGCAACACGCCAAGGGCGGCGTCCACAGCCGCAGCGACTTCGGGATCGAGGTCCGCAAAAAACGGCTCGCGCACAACACCCAGGCGCGGCGGCAGTCGCGCTGCCCCCAGACCCGCGGCAAGCCGCGGCGCCGGTGCCTGCAGGCTGACCGGGTCCAGCGGATCGAAACCGGCGATGGCGTCCATCACGAGCGCGGCGTCCTCGACACTGCGGGCCAGCGGCCCCACATGGTCATGCATCTCCGACAGCGGGACGATGCCGCGGATGCTGGCGAGCCCATGCGTGGCCTTGAGGCCCACCACGCCGCAGCAGGCGGCAGGGAAGCGGATCGAGGCGGCAGTGTCTGTGCCCAGCGCGGCAACGCACAGCCGCGCAGCGACAGCAACGGCTGAACCGCCCGAGGAACCGCCGGGCACATGGTCCTGTTGCCAGGGATTGCGGATGGGTCCGTAGTGGGAGATCACGCAGGTACCGCCATAGGCGAACTCGTGCATGTTGAGCTTGCCGAGCAGCACCGCGCCGGCGTCGCGCAACTTGGCGACCACTGGCGCATCGTCGGTGGGCACACGGTCGGCATACACGGCGCTCGCCGCTGTCGTCAGCACGCCGGCGGTGTCGATGTTGTCCTTGAGCGCGATGGGGATGCCATGCAACGCACCGCGGCTGCGGCCCGCGGCGCGCTCCGCGTCCAGCGCACGCGCCTGTGCGAGGGCCTGCCCTGCAGTGACCGTGATGTAGGCGTTGAGGCGCGGGTTGAGCCGCTCGATGCGCGCGAGGTAGGCCCGTGTCAGCTGTTCGCTGCTGAACTCGCCCGCCGCCATCCGGCGGGCAGCCTCGGCCAGCGTCAGGGAGGTGGGATCGGCCTCCGCAGCCGCTGCCGCATCGCCGGTGGCGAGCAGCGCACCGGTCGCGGCGGCGCCGGCCATGAGGTCACGACGGTTGATCATCGGCGTCCTGCTCCTGTGAAGTCATCACGTACCGGACCATCGTGGCTGCGGACCACGACCACCCACCTGATGGCCCGTACAGTAGCATTGTCAGCCCACTTCCCTTCCGCCCCGTCTCCGGAGCCCGCCATGCATGCCATCCGCAACTTCAGCACACTGGTTTCCGTCGCCACCCTCGCCCTGCTGGCGGCCTGCGGCGCGAAGCGCGAGACCATCACCGGCTTTGAACAACTCGCGGGGGGCAAGCAGTTCGCGGTGCCCACCGGCACCGTCGCGGACCAGTTGGTCACCTCCGCAATCCCGGACGCGAAGTTCCTCTACTTCAACACGGTGCTCGACGCCGCCTTGGCCGTGAAGGCCGGCAAGGCCGACGCCGCGGCCTATGACGAGCCGATCCTGCGCAACATCGCCGGCAAGAATCCGGGCCTCACCGTCATCAGCCGCAAGATCACGGTCGACAACTACGGCTTCGCCGCACGCCTGGACGACGCCGCGACGCTGGCGGCCACCGACGCGGTGATCAGCGAGATCAACGCCGACGGCCGTTACGCGCAGATGCTGCAGCGCTGGCTGCCAGCCGCAGGCGCGCCGGCTGCGATGCCGGCGCTCACGACCGCGGGCGAGGAGGTGCTGCGCTTCGGCACGGCGGCCGTCACCGAGCCGTTTTCCTTCGTCGATGGCTCGCAGCAGGTGGTGGGGCTTGATGTCGAGATCGCCACGCTGGTGGCGCAGAAGCTCGGCAAGCGCCTGGAGATCGTCAACATGGAGTTCGGCGCGCTGATCCCCGCGCTGGCGGCGGGCAAGGTCGACCTGATCGGCGCCTGCATCACCATCACGCCGGAGCGCGCGAAGTCCGTGGCCTTCTCCAAGCCCTACTACCAGGGTGGCATCGCAGCGCTCGTCAGGGCGCCTTGACGGAATCGTCCATGAACCGGGCACCGACATGCCCGGTCTTCTGGTAGGCGAGCACGCCTGCAGGGCCCGCCCGGCGGGTCGCGACATGGCCCGGCGGGTTGCGCAGCCAGGTGCCGGCCGGATAGTCCCCGTGCTCGTCGTGCCAGCTGCCGTCCAGCACCAGCACCTCCTCGCCGCCCGGGAAATCCCGCGCCTCCGCCGTGATGCCGGGCCCCCAGCGCAGCATCTGCGTGGCGATACCGCCGTGCTCGTGCAGCGGCAGCCACAGCCGCTCGGGCACACCGTCGAGGCGCCAGCCGGCGTTGCGCGTATCGACGCGCACGGTCTGGTCGTCGCCTGCCTGGAACTGGCGCAGTTTCACGAAAATGGTGCAGCCTGCCTCGGGCCGCGGCGTGTGTGAGGTGCCTGGCGGGTTGCGCAGGTAGGTGCCGGCCGGATAGTCCCCGTGCTCGTCGCTGAAGCGCCCGCGCAGCACCAGGATCTCCTCGCCGGCGCCATGCGTGTGGGCGTGGAAGCCGCAGCCCGGCAGGTACTCGACGATCGACGTGGCCACGGCCACTTCCTCGCCGACCCGGTCGAGCATGCGGCGGTTCACGCCATGGGCCGGTGAAGCCAGCCAGTCGAGGGTGTGGGTGTCAATGACGTGTCGTTGGTCAGGGTCGGCGCGGAGTCTCATGCCGCAAGGATAGCCGGCGACCACCCGCCTGTAGGACTATCGGCAGGACAGGGGGGCGGGATGCAGGACTCGGCGGATTTTCTGGTCGTGGGAGGTGGTACCGCGGGCTGCGCGCTGGCAGCGCGCCTGTCCGAGGATCCCTCGGTGACGGTGTGCCTGCTTGAGGCGGGCGGCGACGGGCGCGACTGGGCGGTGGACATGCCCGGCGGTGTTTCGCTGGCGCAGCGGCGCGAGGCGATCAACTGGCGCTTCAGCACCGAACCGCAGGCGCAGCTGGACGGGCGGCGCATCGCCCTGCCGCGCGGCCGCGGCCTGGGCGGTTCGGCACTGATCAACGGAATGGTCTACTTCCGCGGCCACCCGCGCGACTACGACGATTGGGCCGCCGCGGGCGCCACCGGCTGGAGCTTCGCCGAGGTGCTGCCCTATTTCCTGCGCAGCGAGGACAACGCAGACTTCGGCCCCGATGTCTGGCACGCGAAGGGCGGGCCGATGCATGTGCGTACGGTGACGCATCCCAATCCGCTGAACCAGGTCTTCTTCGAGGCCATGGCCAGCCTCGGCCACGGTGCCTGCCGCGATTTCAACGGTGCGGACAGCGAGGGCACGGGCCTCAGGCAGCTGTCGGTGCGGGCCGGCCGCCGCGAGACCACGGCCCGCGCGATGCTGCGGCCCGCGCTGGGCCGGCCCAACCTGCGGGTGGTCACCGGCGTGCGCGCCACCCGCGTGCTGCTGCAGGCGGGTCGCGCCGTGGGCCTCGAAGGCCTGCACGACGGCCAGCGGCGTGAATGGCGCGCCGGCCGCGAAGTGGTGCTGTGCGCGGGTGCACTGCAGTCACCGCAACTGCTGCTGCTCTCCGGTATCGGCGACCCGCTGCACCTCGCCGACGTCGGCATCCCGGTGCAGCACGCCCTGCGCGGTGTCGGCCGCAACCTGCACGACCACCTGGCCAGCCCCGTGCACATGGGCACGCGCGACACCACGCCCTATGGCCTGTCGTGGCGCGCCCTGCCACGTGGGCTGTGGACGGTGCTGCAGTACGCGCTGGCACGGCGCGGCCCGCTCGCCAACAACTTCTTCGAGGCCGCGGCCTTCGTGAAGACCGACGCGGGGCTTGACCGTCCGGACCTGCAGTTCGTGTTCCAGGCCGCCCGCCGGCCGCCGCCGGGCTTCGCCTTCCCTGTGGGGCATGGCTATGCCATCAGCCCGGTGGGCCTGTACCCGCGCAGCCGCGGCCGACTGCTGTTGGCCAGCGCCGATCCGCTGGCCGCGCCGCGCGTCGACCCGGCGCTGCTGTCGGACCCGGCCGACCTCGCGCCGTTGCTGCATGGCCTGCGCTTGGCGCGCCGCGTTTTTGCCGCTCCCGCCTTCGCGCGCTTCGGCGCCACCGAGGTCTCGCCCGGCCCCGGCGTGCAGGATGATGCCGCGCTGACCGCCTATATCCGCGCGGCCTCCTACACCGTGCACCATCCGGTGAGCACCTGCCGCATGGGCGTGGATGACGAGGCCGTGGTCGACGCCCGGTTGCGCGTGCATGGCCTGGCGGGCCTGCGCGTGGCCGATGCGTCCGTGTTTCCCTCGATCATCGGCGGCAACACCAATGCCGCGGTGGTCATGGTGGCCGAGAAGGCGGCCGACCTGCTGCTGGACCGCACCCCTCCTCCCCCTGCAAGGATCCCTGCATGAGCGACACGCTGACCGACCTGGACCGCCTGCTGATCGAGCGCGCCTGCGAGGCGCTGGTCCACCGCTATTCGAGGGCGCTGGATCTGGGCGACATGAGCGGCGCCGCCGACTGCTTCGCCGTCAACGGCTCGATGGCGCGGCCGATGATGCCGGACGTGGTGATCGAGGGCCGCGAGAACATCCGGGCCTCGCTGCTCACGCGGCCGAAGACCCTGCTCACCAAGCACCTGGCCACCAACACGCAGATCGAGGTGCAGGACGCGGACCACGCCACCGGCCTGTCATACCTGACGATGATCTCCTGCACGCCGGGTGCCGACGACAAGCCGCCGTTCCTCTCGGCCGGGCCGCTGTGGTTCGGCGAGTTCCGCGACCGCTTCGTGCGCGAGGACGGCCAGTGGCGCTTCCTCGAGCGCCGCGGCTCCATCCAGATGAAGTTCAACGGAGGACAACAGCCATGAGGTTCAAGGACAGGAGCGTGCTGGTCACCGGTGGTGCCACCGGCATCGGGCGGGCGGCAGCGCTGGCATTCGCACGGGAAGGCGCGCAGGTGATGATCGGCGACGTGCATCCGGACGCCGCGCAGACGGTCGCGGACATCCGCGCTGCCGGCGGCAGGGCCGACCACCGCCACTGCGATGTCAGCGACAAGGCCCAGGTCGATGCGCTGGTCGCCGCGGCCATCGCCCAGCACGGCGGCCTGCACGCGGCCTTCAACAACGCCGGCGTGCTGCCGCCGCCGGCGCTGTTCGCGGACGTCAGCGAGGCGGACTTCGACCGCATCATGGCCGTCAACACCAAGGGCGTGTTCCTGTGCATGCAGGCGGAACTGCGGCACATGGCGGCCCATGGCGGCGGCGCCATCGTCAACACGGCCTCGGTTGGCGCGGTGATTGCCAACGCCAACATGGCGCCCTACGTGGCCTCGAAGCACGCCGTGGCGGGCCTCACCAAGGCGGCCGGCATCGAGTACATCCGCCAGGGTGTGCGCGTGAACGCGATCGCGCCGGGCTTCGTGCGCACGGCGATGACCGAGGCCTGGGTGCAGACGCCCGGCTTCCTCGAGGCCTTCTTTGCGTCCAGCCCGATCGGCCGCTACGCGGATCCGGCGGAGATGGCGGGCATGGTGCTGCACCTGTGTTCGGACGAGGCCAGCTTCACCAACGGCCAGCTGTTCGTCATCGACGGCGGCCAGACGGCAATCTGAACCGCGGCTGCCGGCTACGGGCCCGCGGCCTGCGGTGCTGCCGTCGCCCCCGGGGTCCCTTCCCCCTGCGGCGCGCCGTCCTCGGGCGCGTCGCCGGCCAGTGGCACCGTCGGTGCGTCGCTGGCCAGCGCGGCCTCTTCAGCCTGCCGCGTCATCACGATGATGCTGATGCGCCGGTTCACCGGGTTCAGCGGTTCGTCCTTGACGAACAGCACCGATGAGGCCAAGCCGACGACGCGGGCGATCTTGGTTTCTTCAAGGCCACCCTGCAGCAGGGTCCGGCGCGCCGCATTGGCGCGGTCCGCGGACAGCTCCCAGTTGGTATAGCCCTTGCCCGAGCCTGGATAGGGTTTCGCATCCGTGTGCCCGCTGAGGCTGATGCGGTTGGGCACCGTGTTCAGGTAGTTCGCCAGCTCCAGCAGGATGTCCTGCGTGTACACCTCGAGGCGCGAACTGCCACTGGCGAACATGGCGCGGTTCTGCTGGTCGACGATCTGGATGCGCAGGCCTTCCGGCGTGATGTCGAGCAGCAACTGGTCCTTGTAGGGCTCCAATGCCTGGCTCTTCGCAATCGCTTCCCGCAACTCCGCCATCAACGATTCCAGCTGGCGGCGTTCGGCTGCGTCGGCAAGCCGGCGCGCCTCATCAACGTCGGTCGGCATGCCCAGGCCATTGTCAGTGACCGGCGATGACTTCGGCGCGTCCAGGCCGCCACCGAGGTCGATGACGCTGGTGCTGGCGCCGCCCGGCCCGGCCTGCCCCGGAGCCGCCTTGACGCTGCTGCCCTCCTCCATGCTCGGGTTCTTGAAGTACTCGAACAGGGCCGCCCGCTGCTCCTGCGACACCGAGGCCACGAGCCACATCACCATGAAGAAGGCCATCATCGCCGTCACGAAGTCCGCGTACGCGACCTTCCACGCGCCGCCGTGGTGGCCGGCCGCCTTCTTCCTGCGCTTGACGACGATGATCGGGCGCTTGTCCTTGTCGGCCATGGCGCGTCAGTCCGCCTTCTTGCCGCGCAGCACCTGCTCAAGGTCCTTGAAGCTCGGGCGCACCTGGCTGAACAGCAGCTTGCGGGCGAATTCGACCGCCACCGGTGGCGGGTAGCCGCGCACGCTGGCGACCAGCGCCATCTTCACGACTTCGAATGCTTTCGCCTCTTCGTTGGCTTTGGATTCCATGCCGGCGGCAATGGGGCCGACGATGCCATAGGCGACGAGGATGCCGAGGAAGGTGCCGACCAGCGCGGCACCGACCTTGTGGCCGATCTCGGTGGTGCTGGCCCCCTCGATGCTGGCCATGGTGCTGACGATGCCCAGCACGGCCGCGACGATGCCGAAGCCCGGCAGCGCATCGGCCACCTTCTGCACCGCATGCGCGGGCTCGGCGGCCTCGTGGTGGTGGGTCTCCAACTCGTACTCGAGCAGGCTCTCCAGTTCGTGCGGATCCAGGTTGCCGCCGGAGATCAGCCGCAGGCAGTCGGTGATGAACTCCATCATGTGATGGTCGGCCATGACCCCGGGGTACTTGTTGAAGATGTCGCTTTTTTCCGGGTCCTCGATGTGCCGCTCGATGGCCAGCACGCCTTCCTTGCGCGCCATCACCAGGATGTCGTAAACGAGCTTGAGCAACTCGATGTATTCTTCACGCCCGTAGCGGGGGCCCTTCACCAGCCCCAGCGCACCGGAGAAGGAGTCCTTGACCACCTTCATCGGGTTGCTGATCAGGAAGGCACCCAGCGCCGCACCACAGATGATGACGACCTCGAACGGGTGCCACAGCAGCAGCATGCTGCTGCCCCCCGCGAGGTAACCGCCGAACACGCTGCCCAGGACAACCAAGGTTCCGATGATCGCGAGCACTTCTGTTCCTCAAGTTGCGGGCGGCGCGCGGCCGCAATGCCTCCGCGTGGTGGATGGATTATCGGCGGCTGCCCGGCGGGTGAACCGGAAGGGCGTCACGGTTGGCGGCCGCCGTCCCGGGCAGGGGCGCTGAAATGCCGCCGGTCCTGCGACTCGACGACGTTTCCCTCGCCTATGGCTCGCGGCCGCTGCTCGACCACGCCTCGCTGCAGGTCGAGCCTGGCGAACGGGTCTGCATCGTCGGCCGCAATGGCGAGGGCAAGTCCTCGCTGATGCGGCTGGCCTGCGGCGAAGCACTGCCGGATGCCGGGCAGGTGTGGGTCCGTCCGGGCGCCCGACGCGCGCACCTGCCGCAGGACATTGTCGATGTGGCAGGCCACAGCGTGCGCGAGGTCGTCGCCGGGGGCCTCCCCGAGGTCGCCCGCCTGCTGGCGGATTTCCATGCCACCGCCGCACGCTACGCCAGTTCCCACGACGACGCCGATGGCGAGCGCCTGGGCCGGCTGCAGTCAGCGCTCGATGCGGCCGATGGCTGGCGTGTGGACCAGCGCGTCGCCACCGTGCTGTCGCACCTGAGTCTCGACGGTGGGCAGCCCTATGAGTCCCTGTCAGGAGGCTGGCGCCGCCGGGCGCTGCTGGGCCGGGCACTGGTCTGCGAACCCGACCTGCTGCTGCTCGACGAACCCACCAACCACCTCGACATCGAGGCCATCGAGTGGCTCGAGGAACTGCTGCTGGGCTTCGGCGGCGCCCTGCTGTTCGTCAGCCATGACCGGCGCTTCGTGAACCGCCTGGCAACGCGCGTGGTCGACCTGGACCGGGGTCGCCTCGGCAGCTGGCCCGGCAACTACGACCTGTACGCGCAGCGCAAGGCCGAGCAGCTGGAGAACGAGGCGCGCGAGAACGCGCTGTTCGACAAGCGCCTGGCACAGGAAGAGGTGTGGATCCGCAAGGGCGTCGAGGCCCGGCGTACCCGCAATGAAGGGCGCGTGCGAGCGCTCATGGCGATGCGCGAGGAGCGGCGGCAGCGGATCGACCGCACCGGCCGCATGGGGGCCACGATCCAGGAGGGTCGCGAGTCCGGCAAATTGGTGTTTGAGGCCGAGGACGCCGCGCTGGCCTACGGCGAGCGCAGCATCCTGCGCGATTTCAACGTGCGCATCCTGCGCGGCGACCGCATCGGCATCGTCGGGCCCAACGGCGCGGGCAAGAGCTCGCTGCTGCGGCTGCTGCTCGGCGAGACGCCGCCGACGGCGGGCAAGGTCTGGCTGGGCACCCGTCTCGAGGTGGCCTACTACGACCAGCAGCGTGCCACGCTCGATCTGTCCGCCTCGGTGATGGAAAACGTCGTCGAACGCGGCGAGCACGTGACCGTCAACGGCCAGCCCCGCCATGTGTCCGGCTATCTGCGGGAGTTCCTGTTCCGGCCCGAGCAGTTCCATACCCCGGCCAGCGCCCTGTCCGGCGGCGAACGCAACCGCCTGCTGCTGGCGCGGCTGTTCGCGCGCCCGGCGAACCTGCTGGTGCTGGACGAGCCCACCAACGACCTGGACATCGACACGCTGGAACTGCTGCAGGAGCGCATCGCCGAGTTCGACGGCACGCTGCTGCTGGTCAGCCACGACCGCGACTTCCTCGACAGCGTGGTTACCAGCCTTCTGGTTCTCGAGGGGAACGGCCGGGTGCAGGACTTCGTCGGCGGCTACAGCGACTGGGCCCGCTACCGCCAGACGCGGGATGCCAGCGCGACGGCCGTGCGCCCATCGCCGGCACCCGCACCAGCCCCCGCTGCGCCGCCGGTGGCGGCGAAGCCGCGGCGCAAGCTCAGCTACAAGGAGCAGCGCGAACTGGAGTCGCTGCCCGCACGCCTGGAGGCCTTGGAAACCCTGAAGGCCGATCTGGAACAGCAGGTCGGCAGCGCGGAGTTCCACCGCCAGCCCCACACCGTGGTCAACGCCACGCTGGCCCAGCTGGCGCAGGCCGAGGCCGACCTCGATGCCTTGCTGGCCCGCTGGATCGAACTGGACGAGTGAGATGGACGAACACGCCCCGCCGCATCAACGCAGCATCCGCAGTTTCGTGGTGCGCGCCGGCCGGATGACCACGGGCCAGCGCCAGGCGCTGGAGACCTTGTGGCCCCGTTACGGTCTGGCGCCGGACGACACGCTGCTGGACCTCGACGCGGTGTTCGGGCGATCCGCGCCCCGCGTGCTGGAGATCGGCTTCGGCAACGGCGAACACCTCGCGGACCTCGCCGCGGCGCGGCCGGAACAGGATTTCATCGGCATCGAGGTGCACCCGCCGGGCGTCGGCCACCTGCTGCAACTCATCGAGCAGCGCAGCCTTGGCAACCTGCGCCTGTTCTGCCATGACGCCGTGGAAGTGCTGGCGCGACAGATCCCGCCAGCCTCGCTCGCCGAGATCCTCATCCTGTTCCCGGACCCGTGGCACAAGAAGCGCCACCACAAGCGCCGCCTGGTGCAGGACGCCTTCATCGAGCTGGCCAGCTCGCGTCTGGCCCCGGGGGGCGTGCTGCGCCTGGCCACCGACTGGGTTCCGTATGCGGAACAGATGCTGGACGTGCTGTCGCGGCAGCCGCGGCTGCGCAACCTCTCACCGACCGCGGACTATGTGCCGCGCTACGCGGACCGCGCGCAGACGCGCTTCGAGCGCCGCGGCGAACGTCTGGGCCATGAAGTGAGGGATCTGGCCTTCGCGCGCGTCGACTGAGCGCCGTCAACCCAGCGTGGGGAACTGGCCACGCACGCCATCGACCACGTACTGCACGGCCAGCGCACCCAGCACCACGCCAAACAGGCGGTTGAGCACGTTGGCGCCGGTGACCCCCAGCACGCGCATCAGGGGCGAGGCGAGGTACAGCGTCAGCAGCGCGCAGACCAGCACTACGGCGACGCAGGCGAGCAGGCCGGCAAACAGCAACGGCTGGTCCTGCGCGGGCGCGAAGGCCAGCAGGATGGTGGTCATGGCACCCGGCCCGGCGATGAAGGGGAAGGCCAGCGGGAACACCGAGATGTCGCGGCGGTGCCGGCTCTCCTCTTCCTCCGGGTTGGAAGTACGCGTGCCGTCCTGGCGGGCGAACACCATCTCGAGCGCGATCAGCAGCAGCAGGATGCCGCCGAAGATGCGGAACGACTGGATGTCGATGCCCATGACGCGCAGGAAGCTGCCACCCACCAGCGCGAACACCACGAGGATGCCCGCGGCGATCAGCACGCCTTTGCGCGCGATGCGACGCCGCTCGGGATCGGTCAGGCCCTCGGTGAGCGCGACGAACAGCGGGATCACGCCCAGCGGTTCGACGACCACGAGGAACACGACGAAGAAGGTCAGCAATTGTTCGAGCATGGCTCCCTCACCACCAGCGCGTCATCAGGGCATCGGCGTCCACGGCTGCGGCAAGTCGCACGCAGCCGTCGGCCACCTCGACTGGAATGGGCCTCAGGGCCTCACCGACGCAGGGTCCAGCGACACATTCCCCGCTGCGCTTGTCGAACTGCGCGCCGTGCGAGAGGCAGAGGATGCGCCCGCCATCCGGCGTCAGGAAGCGGTCCGGCAGGAAATTGAGCCGGTGGCCGGCATGCGGGCATTGGTTGACGAATGCCACGGCCGTGTCGCCATGCCGCACCACAAGACCACGCAACGGCCAGTCGCCGTCACCCAGCGTGAAACCCCGCGTGCCGCCGTCCTGCACCTCGGCCAGGGCGCAGAGCACCAGGCCCGCATCGAACTGCCTGCTCATGGGGTCGCACCTGGGGCGTCGCGGGCTGCCGTGCCCACCGAAGCCTCGACCATGCCACTGCGGGTCATCCACCAGAACAACAGCACGCCCGGCACGGCAGCCAACGTGGTCAGCAGGTAGAAGTCCACGTAGCCGAGGCGCTCGATGAGCAGCCCTGCGGTGGTGCCGCTGAGCAGCCGGCCGACGACGCTGGCGGCCGCGGAGATGAGTGCGTACTGCGCCGCGGTGTAGCGCAGGTCGCAGAGCGCCGAGAAATAGGCAACGACCGTGACACCGCCGATGCCGCTGGCCAGGTTTTCGAAGCCGATCGCAGCCGCCAGCAGCGCATTGGAGTGGCCCACCGCAGCCAGCAGGGCGAAGGAGAGGTTCGAGACGGCCATCAGCACGAGGCTCCACAGCACCGAGGCCTTCAGACCGAGCCGCGCATAGAGCACGCCGCCGGCGAAGATGCCCGCCAGGAAGGCCCAGAAACCGAAACCGATGTCGTAGACCGCGATCTCGTCGTTGCTGAATCCGAGTTCCTCGAACAGCAGGCGGAAGGTGAGATTCGCGAGCGTGTCGCCGATCTTGTGCACCAGGATGAACAGCAGCACCAGCAGGGCGCCGCGCCGGCGCAGGAACTCGGACAAGGGCCCGGCCACGGCTGCGATGGCCTGTCGCCACCCTTCGCGCGGTGCAGTCAACCGGCGTCGCGCCGGCTCGCCAAGCCACAGCGCGGCGAACATCGCCGGCAGCGCGAAGGCGCTGCAGGCGAGGTAGGCCGTGGTCCAGTCGCTGCGCGCCGCCACGACCAGGGCGAGCGCGCCTGTGCCCGCAGCGCCGATACGCCAGCCGTACTGCGACATGCCGGCACCGACGCCCAGTTGCACAGGCTCCAGGCTCTCGATGCGGTAGGCATCGATGACGATGTCGTAGGTCGCTCCCGCGATGCCGAGCAGGATCGCCGCCTGTGCGGTCGCGACCAGACTGGCGGCAGGCTCGATGAAGGCAAGATTGGCTACTGCCGCAATGACCAGCAGGCCCGCCAGCAGCATCCACGACACGCGCTGGCCCAAGCGGCCCAGCAAGGGCAGGCGCAGGCCATCGACCATCCAGGCCCAGAGCCACTTCAGGTTGTAGGCCAGGAACACCAGCGTGAAGGTGGTGACGGTGCGCTTCGACAGGCCGTCCTGCGCCAGCCGCGTGGTGAGCGTCGCACCGATCAGTGCATAGGGCGCGCCGGAGGAAATGCCCAGCAACAGTGCCGCGAGCGGGGCGCGCGCCAGATACGGGCGCAGCGCGGACAGCAGATCAGAGGTCATAGTCGATGGTCAGCGGCGCATGGTCGGAGAAGCGCTCGTCCTTGTAGATGGATGCCGCGCGCGCCTTGCCTGACAGACCCGGGCTGCCCACCTGGTAATCGATGCGCCAGCCAACGTTCTTCGCCCAGGCCTGGCCGCGGTTGGACCACCAGGTGTACTGGTCCGGCTGGTCGTTCACCTCGCGGAAGGTGTCGACGAAACCCAGCTCACCATAGAGCCGGTCGAGCCAGGCGCGCTCCTCCGGCAGGAAGCCGGAGTTCTTCTGGTTGGACTTCCAGTTCTTCAGGTCGATGGCCTTGTGGGCGATGTTCCAGTCGCCACAGAGCAAGGTGTTGCGGCCACTGTGCGCCAGTTGCTGCAGGTGCGGCAGGAAGGCATCGAGGAAACGGAACTTGGACGCCTGGCGGTGCGGCCCGGCGGAGCCTGAGGGCAGGTACAGCGAGACCACCGCGAGCGCGCCGAATCGGGCCTCGAGGTAACGGCCCTCCGCATCGAATTCCTCGACACCGAAGCCGCGGATGACCTCATCCGGTGGGCGGCGGCTGAACAGCGCAACACCCGCATAGCCGGGCTTGACGGCGTCGAAGTAGTGGCTGCTGTAGCCCGGCAGCTCGCAGCCGTGGCCGTCCAACTGGTGTTCCTGCGCCTTGGTCTCCTGCAGGCAGACGACGTCAGCGTCCTGCCTGGCAAGCCAGCGGAACGCCCCCTTGGCAGCGGCGGAACGGATGCCATTCACGTTGAGTGTGATGATTCTCACAGTACGGATGATAGCTGCTGCGCTGCGCCGGATTGACACCCTTCGCGACGCTTGGGAGAGTGCCTGCCAGTTTCCCGGCAGACCCGTGATGCAGCCCCACCAGCGCACCTTCCTCGAGCTTGCCCTGCAACGGCAGGCCCTACGCTTCGGCAGCTTCACCCTGAAGTCCGGCCGCACGAGCCCGTATTTCTTCAATGCGGGCGCGTTCGACGACGGCGCTTCGCTCGATGTGCTGGGCAGCGCCTATGCGGCCACCATCGCCGCCTCGGGACTGCAGGCCGACCTGCTGTTCGGGCCCGCCTACAAGGGCATCCCGCTGGTGGCTGCCACGGCCGCCGCGTTGTACCGCGAGCACGGCCGCAACCTGCCCTTCGCCTTCAACCGCAAGGAAGCCAAGTCGCACGGCGAGGGGGGGCACCTCGTGGGTCGCAAGCTGGCAGGCCGCGTGCTGATCATCGACGACGTGATCACCGCGGGCACCGCGATCCGCGAGTCCATCGAGATCATCCGTGCCGCCGGCGCCGAGCCCGCGGGCGTCGTGCTGGCCCTGGACCGTCAGGAGCGCGGCCGCGATCCCGCCACCGGGGCCACCTTGCCGGAGTCGGCAGTGCAGGAAGTCGGTCGGCTCTACGGCATCCCCTGCCTGAGCATCCTCACCCTCGGCACGCTCATCGATGCGGTACGCAGCGGCACCGGGGGGCTGCAGACCCACCATCTCGATGCCATGGAAGCCTACCGTGCAGAATTTGGCATCGGCTGACCGCCAGCGCATCACGGCAGCCTCACTCCGCGTGGCGCTGCTGTGCCTGTATGGCGCCTGCCTGCCACTCGAAGGGCTCGCCGCGGCCGGCCCGGCGGCGCGAGGCAGCGAGCCCGGGCAGACCTATCGCTGGAAAGACGCCGACGGCGTCACCCACTACGGCGACCACGTGCCCCAGCAGTACTCGCAGGGCGCCGTCGCCGTGATGAGTCGGGACGGCGTGACGGTGCGCGAACAACCGCCACGCCTCAGCGAGGCCGAGGCCATTGCCGCCCGGGAGCGCGCGCAGGCCAGCGACAGGCAACGCCGGCATGACCGTTTCCTGCTCGTCACCTATTCGTCTGAACGCGAAATCGCCCAACTGCGCGACGAGCGGGTGACCCAGATCACCGCACAGATCACGGCGTCGGAGGCCTACCTGGTGTCGCTGGGGCGGCGCCTGGAGTCGCTGCGCGCCCGCGTGGGCAATTTCAGGCCCTATGCGGCCAACGCCAACGCACCGCGCATGCCCGATGCCTTGGCAGCCGAGATCGTCAGGACGCTGGCGGACGCGCGCAGCCAGCGGTCATCGCTGGTCACGCGCCAGAAGGAATTGGAAGAAGTCCGCGCCAGTTTCGACGCGGACATCAAACGCTACCAGCAGCTGCTGGTCAGCCAAGGGCTGCGCTGACCCGCGCTGCCGTCGCGCGCTATCTGACGCTGTAACCGCGGCCGGTCAGGCAGGCGGTCTGCGCGCGGTCGTATTCCGCACGCCGGTCCGGATCGTAGCTCCCGACGGTGGGGTCGTAGCCGGACTGGTCGACGGCCCAGCGATGGCAGGCGTAGCGGTCATCCGCCTGCTGCTGCTCGCTCTGCCCCTGCGTCGGGTAGACGTAGACCACGGGTGCCACAGCGGCGCGGCTCTCGCCCTGCTCCTCCTCGTCGCGCGCATACGGCGAGCGGGTCACCACATAGCCGCGCCGGGCGGGTTCGTACGTGTAGTAGATGTCGTCCGCGAAGAAATAGCGCGTGCCGCCAAACCAGAAGGTCGTGTGGTAGCTCGGCAGCACCGAGACGTACAGGCCGTAGGGGGCACCGACAACGACATAGCGGTTGCCGTAGGGCTGGTACCAGCTGCCACGGTAGTGGTACCAGCGGGCACCGTTCCAGTCGTAATGGCGGTGCCCTGAGGGCAGCCGCGTGAACTGGCGCGGTGGCGGCGCGTGGCGCGCCGGACGGGGGACCGGGCGATAGTCCCGCCAATGGTCGTCGCGCCCCTGGAAACGCGGCGTGTCGTGCCACGCCTCCCGGCGCGACCGGTCTTCACGTGATGCTGGCCGCGGCGGTTCCTGCCGCTCGTCACGGCGCGGCCGGTTGCCACGCGACTCGCGCCCATAGTCCGCTTGAGTTTCGCGGGCCTCGCGCTCCCGCTGGGCGGCCGCGATGGCCGCCGCGTTGGTGCCGGCAGCCAGCGGCGTGGCCAGGGCCGCGGCCGCAACTGCGGCACAGGCCACGAGAACAAGCTTGCTCGACGCATGAGGATTCATGGCAGACCTCCTGGCGTAACGCCTTGCGGACGGAGAATCACCGGACGCTGTAACCACGGCCTTCGAGGCAGGCCGCCATGGCGCGGCGGTATTCCGCACTGCCGCGCCGGTGTTCCGCAACGTCGCGGCGGACGGCCGCACGACCGGACTCTGCGGCTTCCGCCTCGGCGGCGGCGGCACCCAGCAGGCCACCGGCTGCGGCGCCGACGATGGCGCCCTTGGCGGCATCGCCCTTGGGTGCAGCAATGGCGCCGATGACGGCGCCGACCGCCGCGGTCACCGCAGCGGACTGGGCAGCGTCCGCACGGTTCTGGGCGGTTGCCGGGCGTCCGGCGTCGGACACCGGACCGCGGCCCGGGTCGAAACCGCTCTGCGACACCGCCCAGTTGTGGCACTCGTAGCGGTCGCGGTCCTGCTGGGCGCTGTCCTGCCCGCGCATCGGGTAGGCGAACACGCGGGGCTCCGGGGAGGACGGGGGAGGCATGGCGCGACGCGGTGCGGGCTCACCCATCGCCTCGGGGACGACGCAGCCCGACAGGGCCAGGAAGGACGCGGCACCGGCCGCAAAGGCCAGGGCGCGCGAGACGCTGCGGATCGAAACTGGGGTGTTCATGGCTTCCACTTCTAGGCCCGCGGCGATTAACGCGGGCTGAACCGGGGAAGCGCCGCTTTCAACCCCGCCCGCTGTGACCGAAGCCGCCCTCGCCACGCTCGCTGCCAGCAAAGGCATCGACCACTTCGAGATCCACCTGCACCACCGGAACGACCACCAGCTGCGCGATGCGCTCACCTGGCTGGATCGTGTAGGCAAGTGTGCCGCGGTTCCAGCAGGACAGCATCAACGGACCTTGGTAGTCCGAGTCGATGAGGCCGACGAGATTGCCGAGCACGACACCATGCTTGTGGCCCAGACCGGAACGCGGCAGCACCACGGCCGCCAGCGCCGGATCCGCAAGGTGTATCGCAAGCCCCGTGGACAACAGCACGCTGTCGCCGGGTGGCAACAGGTGCGGCCCGTCGACCATCGCGCGCAGGTCCAGGCCCGCCGAGCCCGCCGTGGCATAGGCCGGCAAGGGAAAATCGCGGCCCAGGCGCGGATCGAGGACACGCACCTGCAGGTTGCGGCGGTGCATCACGCCTGCCCCTGCGGAGCAGAAGGCCGTGGCGGCAGGTGCTGCAGGATGAACTCCATCAGGCGCCGGGCGAGGACCTGCTTGCTGGCGGCGCCCAACTCGAGGCGGCCGCCACCGCGCCACAGCAGCACCAGCGAGTTGTCATCTTGGTCGAAGACCTTGCAGTCACCGACTTCGTTTGCCGCGATCAGGTCGAGGTTCTTGCGCTCCAGCTTGGCCAGGGCGTGCACCTCGACATCGTGGGTCTCGGCGGCAAAGCCGACCACATAGGGGCGGTCTGGCAGGGCGGCCACGGCAGCCAGGATGTCGGTGGTGCGTTCCAGGCGCACTTCCAGCGTATCGCTGACCTTCTTGATCTTGCAGTCCACGGGCTCGACCGGCCGGTAATCAGCCACGGCTGCGGTGGCAATGAACAGGTCGGTGCCGGAGATCTCCGCCATCACGGCATCGTGCATCTGCTGGGCGCTCTCGACCATCACGCGGCGCACGCCAGGCGGCGCTGGCAGGCTGACCGGCCCGCTGACCAGCACGACCTCGGCACCCAGTCCGCGCGCCGCCTGCGCGATCGAATAGCCCATCTTTCCGGAACTGCGGTTGCTGATGAAACGCACCGGGTCGAGCTTCTCGCGCGTGGGACCGGCCGTGACCAGCACGCGGCGCCCGGCCAGCGGGCCCTCCACCGGCAGCAAGGCCATGACCGCCTCGGCGATTTCGGCCGGCTCCACCATGCGGCCTGCGCCGGTCTCGCCACAGGCCTGTCCGCCGCTGGCCGGCCCGATCACGTGCACACCACGGTTGCGCAGCAGCGTGAGGTTGGCTTGCGTGGCCGGATGCGACCACATGAGGCGGTTCATGGCCGGCGCGACCGCCAGCGGCGCGTCACTCGCCAGACAGAGCGTGGTCAGCAGGTCGTCGGCAAAACCGTGCGCGAGATGCGCCAGGCTGTCGGCGGTGGCCGGCGCCACCAGCAGCAGGTCCGCCCAGCGCGCCAGCTCGATGTGGCTCATGCCCGCCTCGGCCGCGTGATCCCAGAGGTCGGTGCGGACGGGCCTGCCCGATACGGCCTGGAAGGTCATGGGGGAGACGAACTGCCGCGCCCCGGCCGTCATCACGACCTGGACCTCGGCACCGCGCTCCACCAGGCGCCGGACCAGATCCGGCGCCTTGTAGGCGGCGATGCCACCGGAGACACCCAACAGGATGCGTGTGCCACTCATGCACACAATAGTGTGACGGACGAGCCTGCATTTCCATGATCTGCCCGCGATATCGTCATGCCGCGCGGCGGACGGGAACGACACACTCCGGTCTTTCCCGGACGGAGTACCCCGATGAGCATCCGCGACTGGCCTGCGGGCGAGCGCCCCCGCGAGAAACTCCTGCAGCGCGGTGCGCAGCAGCTGTCAGATGCCGAGCTGCTGGCCGTGTTGTTCGGCAGCGGTTGCCGCGGCCGCAGCGCGGTGGATCAAGGGCGCCTGCTGCTGCAGGGCCGCTCATTGCGCAGCCTGCTGTCGGTGGCGCATGGCGAGGCGGCCGCCCTGCCCGGTTTCAGCACGCGGCGCTGGGGCATCCTGCAGGCCAGCCTCGAGCTGGCGCGCCGCCACTACGGCGAAGCGCTGCGCAGCGGGCCTGCGCTGGAAAGCCCGAAGGCCACGCGCGACTTCCTCGTGGCGCAGCTGCGCGACCGGACCCACGAGGTGTTCTGCTGCCTGCACCTCGACAACCGCCACCGGCTGATTGCCTTCGAAGAGCTGTTCCGCGGCACCATCGACGGCGCCAGCGTGCATCCCCGGGAAGTGGTCAAGCAGGCGCTGGCCCACAACGCCGCCGCCGTCATCCTGGCCCACAACCATCCTTCGGGCGTGGCCGACCCCAGCCAGGCCGACGAACTCATCACCGCGCGGCTGCGCGACGCCCTGGCGCTGGTGGACATCCGCGTCCTGGACCACCTGGTGGTGGGCGACAACCGCTGCGTCTCCTTCGCCGAGCACGGCCTGCTGTGACGGCCTGCACCCCACATCCGCCACGGGCTTGCCCGGCGCGCCTCGTTGCTGGTATAAAGCGCGTCCTTTTCAGAGCCTGAAACGCCCCAAGGATTCCGCCATGTCCCGCGTCTGCGAAGTCACCGGCAAGGCCCCGGCCGTCGGCAACCGCGTCTCGCACGCCAACAACAAGAAGCGCCGCCGCTTCCTGCCCAACCTGCACGTGCAACGTTTCTGGCTCGAGGAGCAGAAGCGCTGGGTGCGCCTGCGTGTGTCCACCCAGGCCCTGCGCACCATCGAGAAGAACGGCATCGAGAGCGTGCTCGCCGACATGCGGGCCGCCGGCCACAAGATCTGAGGTAACGAGCCATGCGCGAGAAGATCAAGCTGCTCTCCACCGCCGGCACGGGCCACTTCTACGTGGCCATGAAGAACAAGCGCCTGCACCCTGAAAAGCTCGAGACCAAGAAGTACGATCCGGTCGTGCGCAAGCACGTCCCGTACAAGGAAACGAAGATCAAGTAACCCGCTGCGGCGGCCCTTCCCGGGCAGCCTGCGAGCCGTTACCGAAGCCCGCCCTGCGCGGGCTTCGTCGTTCTGGGGCCCCGCAGCGCGCTCCGCTAGACTGCGTGCGTGCCTGAACTCCCGGAAGTCGAAACCACCTGCCGCGGCGTCGCTCCCCATGTGTGCGGGCGACGGCTGCTGGCCGTGCAGGTGCACGAGCGGCGGCTGCGCTGGCCAGTGGATCCGGCGCTGCCCGACTGGGCACGGGGGCAGGTGGTGCAGGCCGTCCGCCGCCGCGCCAAGTACCTGTTGCTGGACCTGGAACGCGGCAGCCTGATGCTGCATCTGGGAATGTCCGGGAGCCTGCGCGTCATGCCGGCGGGCTCGACCCGGTTGACCCACGACCACCTGGAGCTGCTGCTCGAGTCCGGCCAGGTCCTGCGCTTCAACGATCCGCGACGCTTTGGCAGCCTGCATCACCTGCTGCCCGGTGAGGAGGCCCTGCACCCGCTGCTCCGCGACCTGGGACCGGAACCGCTGGGCGAGGACTTCCACGGCGAGGCCCTGTTTGCCGCCACCCGCCGGCGGCGCGTGGCCATCAAGCCGCTGATCATGAACAGCCACGTCGTGGTCGGGGTCGGCAACATCTACGCCAGCGAGGCCCTGTTCCACGCCCGCCTGCGCCCCGGGCGCGCGGCGGTATCGCTGCGGCGCGAGGACTGCCACCGCCTGGCAACGGCCGTGAAACAGGTGTTGGGCAGGGCCATCGAGGCCGGTGGCACCACCCTGCGGGACTACGTGAACGCCGATGGCACGCCCGGCTATTTCCGCCAGAAGCTGTTCGTCTACGAGCGAGCCGGCGAACCCTGCCGGGACTGCGGGGCGACCATCAAGCAGCGCGTGCAGGCGCAGCGCTCCACCTACTACTGTCCGGCCTGCCAACGATGAGCCATGGCACGGCAACGGTCGACTGGACCCGGCGCGACAAGGTGATGGCCGGCCTCGTGGCGGTGGTTGGCGCCTGCCCGCTGCATCGCCAGGCCGCCGGCAGCGTCTTTGAGTCGCTCGCCCGCTCCATCGCCAGCCAGCAGCTCAACGGCACGGTCGCCCGGCGCATCCTCGAACGCCTTGAGATGCTGCACGGGGGCCGGTTCCCGACCCCGGACGAGCTGCTGGGCTGCCCGGTCGAGACGCTGCGCGGTGCCGGCTTTTCGTTCGCGAAGATCGCCGCCCTGCAGGACCTCGCGCGCCGCACGCTCGACGGCTCGCTGCCGCCCGACGCGGTGCTGGAAGGGCTGGACGACGAGGCGGTGATCGCCCACTGCTGCACCGTGCGCGGCATCGGCCGCTGGACGGCAGAGATGCTGTTGATGTTCCACCTCGGCAGGCCGGATGTGCTGCCGGTGGGAGATTTCGGCGTCTGCAACGGTTTCCGCCTGGCTTATGGCCTCAAGGGGATGCCCCGTCCCAAAGCCCTGCTGGCGTTCGGCGAGCGCTGGCGCCCCTGCCGCTCAGCCGCCGCGTGGACCTTGTGGCGGGCGGTGGACCTGCACCGCGAGGGACGTCTGCCAGAGCGTCCGGGTCGCGCGCCGCGCATCGCGCAGGTGCCGGCCCGATGAACGGGCCGGTCGTGTTCACGGGCCCGGGCTTCCGCCGTGGCATGGTGGCCTCGACGCCGCTGGTGCTGGGCAGCGTGCCCTTCGGCATCGTCGCCGGCTTGACCGCCCAGGCGCAGGGCCTGTCGCTGGCCGAGACCGTGCTGATGAGCTTCCTGGTCTTTGCCGGCTCCTCGCAGCTGCTCGCCCTGGGCCAGTGGTCGACGCCGGTGCCGGTCGCCGGCGCCAGCGCCACGGCGCTCACGGTGAACCTTCGATTCCTGCTGATGGGACCGCTGCTCGCGCCCTGGCTCGACCGCCTGCGTGGCTGGCGGCGCTGGGGCAGCCTGTTCTTCATGGCGGACAACATCTGGGCGCTGTCGCTGAAGGCCTTGCAGGCTGGCGAGCGCGATGCGGCATTCATGATGGGTGCCGGCGTGCCGCTGTGGGTCGCGTGGTGGCTGCTGGCCCTGATCGGGCATACCGCGGGCACCCTGGTCGCACCGGACCCAGGCCACCCGCTGTTCTTCGCGGCACTGGCCGTATTCGTCGCCTTGTTGGTGTCGATGTGGCGCGGCCGGCAGCGCGACCTGCTGCCGTGGAGCGTGGCCGCCCTGGTTGCGCTGGGTGTATCGCAACTGCTGCCCACCGGGTCCTGGCACATCCTGGCTGGGGCGGCCAGTGGTGCTGCGGCCGGCGTGCTGCGCGACCGCTGGCGGGCTGCGCGGGAGACGCCTTGAGCGCGGCGCCATCAGGCATCGACGGCCCGACGCTGCTGGCCATCCTCGGGATGGCCGCGGGCGCCTTCCTGACACGTGCCGGCGGTTACTGGCTCTACAAGCGCTTCCGCCCGGGGGAAGCCCTGCAGCAGGCGCTCAGCTACATTCCCGGCGGTTTGTTCATCAGCTTCGTCGTCCCCGCGGTCGCGCAGGGCGGCCCGAAGGAGTGGCTGGGCGCCGTGGTCGCGGCGGTCACGATGAAGCTGACCGGCTCCGTGACCTGGCCGATCTTCACCGGGACGGCGGCGGCCTGGCTGTGGTGGGTGCTGGCAGGGACCTGACCGGTGGCAGCGCGTTGCACAGATCGACACGACCGGCGGGCCGCTCGAAGAACTCATCCTTGCGGTGGCGCCTGGCCTGCAGCCAATGTGCGTAGCTGGCGCTGTCGGTGCGCAGCACCTGCAACGCAGGCCGCTCCGCGGCCGGCAGATCGGCCGCCAGGCGCACGCGCCCCAGCGGAGTGCGCGCCTCGTCCCGTTCGTGGAAGCCCATCGCCGCTGTGCCCCGGGGCAAGGCCGACAGGTGTTCGATCCCGGCGAGGATGCGGCCCACGAGCGTGATGTTGCGGTCCAGCGCCCGGGGCGCGTGGCCGATCACGGCATAGAGCTCGCCCGTGCTGCCGCTGTCGAGGCCGGTCTCCCGGCCCGCGCCAACCATCCCGTAGCAGTGCACCAGCCACCAGGGGCCCTCTGGGGCGCCGTCCACGCCCGCCTCCCCGGCGACCGGCCAGCCCTCGAACAGGCCGACCCGCGCGGCATAGGTGTCCGGATCCGGCAAGGCAAGGAAGTGGCCCGCCGGCAGGCGCGGGAACTCGATCTCGGCCGGCAGCTGGCGCTCCACGCCCGGCGGCAGCGGTGGCCCGCCCGCGGCATCGCCCCACTGCACGACGTAGTTGTCCTGCACACGCACGATGGCGAGGCTGTCGAACCAGCCGGCGGCGGCACGGCGCTGCAGCTCGCTGGCATGGCGGGGCACCAGCACGGACGCCAGCTCGATGACGACCCGCCGGCCGCCCGGCAGGTCCATGACCATGAGATCTGCGTCAGCGGGGCGCCGCCAGTCGGCCGGAGCCGACGCCGCCAGCACCTCGGCGGGGCTGATGGCCCCGGCGTGCGTTGACAGCGCCGCAAGCACCAGGCCCGCGGCGGCGGCCAGAACAGGCCTCAAGGCAGCGTGGGTCATGGCGTCAGCGTGGAACCTGCGCCGTGGATTGCGGCACGCCGACCGGCGCCCATTTCGGTGGATCGGGGGTCTCGCGCCGCGCGCCCAGTTCCCGCAGCAGTCCGGCCGTGGCCTCCCTGGCCACCGGCTTGGACTCCAGGTAGGTCAGCGGATGCCGCGCCAGCGCGTAGTCGACCGGCGTCATCCCGTCCTTGTCGGCAAAGTCGAGGTTTGCGCCGCGGGCGGCCAGCAGCCGGATGACCTCGTGCCAACCGCGCAGCGCCGCCCCATGCACGGCGCTGTCGCCGTCGACACTGCGGGCATTGACGTCGGCGCCGGCGGCGAGCAGCAGTTCGAGTGTTTCCAGCACCTGCGGCTCTGAGCGGGTACGGCCACGGGTGGGATTGTTGCCGCGGCCGGCGCCGGCCGCCGCCATCAGCGGCGTGTGGCCCATGACATTGGGCAGGTCGACGCGGGCGCCGTGTTCGAGCAACAGCTTGACCGAAGCCGCGTCCGCCGCCTTGGCGGCCCGCAGCAACGGCGTGGCGCCGGTGGTGAGCATCGGGTCGCTGAGGCGGTCCTGCGGCACGTTGCGGAAGGGCGGACGCAGCTTCAGTTGCAGGTTGGGATTGGCGCCCCGGGCCAGCAGCCGCCGCATCACGTCCTCGGCCGTATGCCGGTCGTCGGTCGGGAGCTCCACGCGGCCACCGGATTCGATGGTCTTGATGTCCACCGCCATGTAGAGCGGCGACTGCCCGTACAGGTCCCACAGGTTGACGTCGGCACCGGCCTCGACCAGCGCGACGGCCGTGTCCCAGTGCCCATTCATCAGTGCCATCACCAGGGGCGTGGTGCCATCCGGGTCGGCGAGGTCCAGGTCGGCCTTGCCCGCCGCGAGCACGCGGATGCAGTCCGCATGGCCTTCCCGGGCCGCGTACAGCAGTGCCGTCAGGCCACCGCGGTTCATGTCCTTGGGACGGCCCTCCGCGGTGATCCGCCGCGACCACTCGCGTACCGTGCCGCGGGCGTCCGGATCGGCGCCCCGGGACAGCAGGAAGCGCAACATCTCCGCCTGGCCCTGGGCGGCGGCCCAGATCAGCGCCGTCTGTCCACCCCAGGACTCCCGCGCCTCAAGACGCGCCCCATGCGCCAGCAGCAGCCGGGCCGCCTCGACATTGCCGGTGCGGGCGACGGCCATCAGCGCCGTCTGGCCCTCGGCGTTGGGGGACTCGGGATCGGCGCCGGCCTTCAGCAGCAGCCGCAGGACCTCGGTGTCGCCGCGGCGTGCGGCCTCGCCCATCGGCGAAGCCCCGAAGGCATTGGCCGCGCGCGGATCGGCTCCCGACTCAAGCAGGCTGCGGACCCGCGCCGCATCGCCATCGTAGGCCGCCTGCAGCAGGGCCGTGACCTGGTCCGGGATGACAATCTGCTGCGCCGCAGGCGCAGCGGCGACGAACGCCGGGGCCAGCCACGCGCCAGCCAGCGCCAGCCGCCATACCATCCTCGCGGGAACCTTCTTTGGACGCATCGGCAACCTCAGCAGCACGGCCGGCCCTCCGGGAACCTGCCACCCACACTATGCCGCCACCGCGGCGGCCAGCCATCAGGGTAACTGCGCAGAGGCTACACTGGCATCAGCACCGGCGCCGCCGGTGCGTAGGGACAACGGGGGACGGGCCATGGACTACGCAATGATCATCGACGGCCGGAAGCGCGCTGCCGCGCAGTACCAGGACGTGAAGGACCCGGCGACCTTCCAGGTCGTGGGCCGCATGCCGCTGGGCACGCGCCAGGACCTGGATGATGCCGTGGCCGCCGCAGCGCGCGCCTTCAAGACCTGGAGCACGACGCCCGAGGCCGAGCGCAGGGCCGCCTGCCACGCGATCGCCGACAAGGTGCAGGCCCATGCCGAGGAGCTGGCGCAACTGATCACGGCCGAGCAGGGCAAGCAGCTCAACGGCCTGGGGTCGCGCTTCGAAGTGGGCGGCACCGTGGCCTGGACCCACGCCACCGCCGACATCGACCTGCCCGTCGAGGTCATTCAGGACTCACCGGAGGGCGGCCGCATAGAGCTGCACCGCAAGCCCATCGGTGTCATCGGCTCGATCACGCCGTGGAACTGGCCGATGCTGATCGCCAGCTGGCACATCATCCCGGCCATCCGCACCGGCAACACCGTGGTCATCAAGCCCTCGCCCTACACCCCGCTGTCGACGATCCGTATGGTCGAGCTGATGAACGAAGTGCTGCCGCCCGGCGTCGTCAACTGCGTGCCGGGTCCCGATGCACTCGGCGCGGAGATGTCCTCGCACCCGGGCATCAGCAAGATGGTCTTCACCGGTTCGACGGCCACGGGCCGCAAGATCATGGCCTCGGCGGCACCGACGCTGAAGCGCGTCACGCTGGAGCTCGGCGGCAATGATGCGGGCGTGGTACTGCCGGACGCAGACCCGAGGGCCATTGCGCCCGGGCTGTTCTGGGGCGCGTTCATCAACGGTGGCCAGACCTGCGCCGCGCTCAAGCGGCTCTACGTGCACGACAGCCTCTACGACCAGGTCTGCGAGGCCCTGGTGGAATTCGCACGCAGCGTCCCCATGGGCGATGGGCGGGACGAAAACGCGCAGCTCGGCCCACTGCAGAACGCCATGCAGTTCGAGAAGGTGAAGGGCATGGTGGAGGAAGCCAAGGCGGCCGGTGCCCGCGTGCTCTGTGGTGGCGCGCCCCTTGGCGAGACGGGCTACTTCTACCCGGTCACGCTGGTCGCCGACGCCAGGGAGGGCATGCGCCTGGTGGACGAAGAGCAGTTCGGCACCGCCCTGCCCATCATCCGCTACACCGACGTCGAAGACGCCATGCGCCGCGCCAACGACAACCCGCTGGGTCTGGGTGGCTCGGTCTGGGGCAGCGACACCTCGCGCGCCAAGCAGCTCGCACAGCGGCTGGAGTGCGGCATCACCTGGGTGAACAAGCACGGCGGCATCCAGCCGAACACGCCGTTCGGCGGCGTGAAGCAGTCCGGCATCGGCGTCGAATTCGGGCCCGAAGGCCTGAAGGAGTTCACCACGACCCAGACCGTCTGGGTCTGAGACTGCCGGTCAGTACAGCCCTGCGGTGCCCACACCGCGGGGATCCGACGCGGCGGTGAGCCTGCCTGCCGCCGCTTCCCAGGTGACCACCTGCAGGTTGCCCCAGTTGTCGCGCTCGCGCAGCACGTGGCCGCGGGCCTTGAGGGCCTCGGCCTCTTCTGGCGTGAGCGCGCCAGCCTCGTGCATCAGCACGTCGGGCTGGTACTGGTGGTGGATGCGCGGCGCAGCCACGATCTGCGCGGCATCCTTGCCATCGAGCCAATCCAGTGTCGCCAACAGCACCATGCCGATGATGAGGCTGCCGCCGGGTGATCCCACCGTCATGTGGCCCCGCGGCGACTCGATGAAGCTGGGCGTGATCGACGACAGCATCCGCTTGCCCGGGGCAATGGCATTGGCCGAGGCGCCGACCAGACCGTAAAGGTTCGGCACGCCGGGCTTGATGGAGAAGTCGTCCATCTGGTTGTTGAGCAGCAGGCCGGTGCCCTTGAGCACGAGGCCCGAGCCAAAGCCGGCGTTCAGCGTGATGGTGCCGGCCACGCGGTTGCCCTCGGCATCCACGATGGAGAAGTGCGTGGTGTTGTTGCCACCGGCAGCCGGATCGCCCGCCTCGGCCAGCGACGCACTCGGCGTCGCCTTGTCGGCACGGATCGACGCGCGCAGGCCGGCGGCATACATCGGGTCCGTCAGTTGCGCGACGGGCACCTGCACGAAGTCGCTGTCGCCCAGATACACGGCGCGGTCGCGGTGCATGCGGCGCATGGCCTCGACCACCAGGTGCTTGCGCGTCACGCCGTCGACGCGTTCGAGGTCGTAGCCGGACAGGATGTTGAGCGCCTCGACCAGCGCGATCCCTCCGGAGGACGGTGGCGGCGCAGACACGATGCGCGCACCGCGATAGCTGCCGACGACCGGTGCGCGCTCCACGACGCGATAGCCGGCGAGATCCTCCTGCGTCCAGATGCCACCGAGTTCGTTGACGCCGGCCAGCAGCTGCTTCGCGACACTGCCGGTGTAGAACGACTGCATCCCCTCGCGCGCCAGCGTCTGCAGAGTGCGCGCAAGCTCCGGCTGGCGGAAGGTGGTGTCCAGCGGCGGCGCGTTGCCGTCCTTGCCGAGGAAGATGCGGGCGCCATCCGGCGTCTTCGCGAACTGGGCGCGCTTGAACTGGATCCCCGCCTGCAGGCGCGGATACAGCGGGAACCCGTCGCGCGCCAGCGCAATGGCCGGTGCCAGGCTGTCGGCCAAGGGCAGGCGCCCGTAACGGGCCTGCAGCCAGGCCATGCCCGCGGGCTCGCCTGGAACGCCTGCGGCGAGGGCCGTGTTGAGCGACGCACCGCGCAGCGGCTGGCCATCGGCACCCAGGAACATGTCGCGGTGCGCTGCCATTGGCGCCACTTCGCGCGCATCGACCACCACCTGGTGGCCATCGCTGGCGCGGTGCAGCAGGTAGAGACCGCCGCCAGTGAGGCCGGAGCCACTGGGCTCGACCACGGCCAGGGCAGCACTCACCGCCACGGCGGCATCAAAGGCATTGCCGCCCTTGCGCAGCACGCTGAGCCCGGCTTCGGTGGCCAGCGGATGTGCGCTGGCGATCGCCGCCTGGCCGGGCGCCGGGAACTGGAACGCAGGGGCATCCGTCGCGAACGCCCGGACGGGCAAGGTCGCCACGGCCAGCCACAGGAGCCTGAGCGCCATCTGGCGGACGGGGAATACTGTTTTCATGTGCGCTTCTTCGTGGCAAGGCGGGCGGCGACCAGCGGATCGACGAACTCGCCGACCGGCCCGCCATACACGGCGATCTCGCGGATGAGTGTCGAGGAGATGAAGGTGAAGTGTTCCTTGGGGGTGAGGAACACGGTCTCGAGGCCGTTGTCGAGGTGGCGCTGCATGTTGGCCAACTGGAACTCGAACTCGAAGTCGGACACCGCGCGCAGGCCGCGCACGACCACGGTCAGGCCGCGGGCGCGCGCGAAATCCACGGTGAGTCCGGTATAGCCCTCGACCTCCACGTTGTGCAGGTCACGGAGCACATGACGCGCCATCGCCACGCGCTCGTCGAGCGTGAACATCGGCGTCTTGCCGGGGTTGGCCGCGATGGCCACCACCACGCGGCCGAAGATGCCGGCGGCGCGCCGCACCAGGTCCGTATGGCCATTGGTGATCGGGTCGAAGGTACCGGGGTAGACGGCACTGCGCATGATGTTCAGGAAACGTCCGTGTCGTGGCTTTGCAGCAGATAGTAACCGACGTCGCCCGCCGTCCCCTGGCGGTGCAGGCGCCATCCGGCTGGCAGCAGCGGCGCCGGGTCCGCCCGCGGCTGCTCCACATAGACCCAGGCGCCGGGCGCCAGCAGGCCCTTCGGGGCCGGGTCCGCCAGCGCCGCCAGCACCTGCGGCTGCAGGCCCAGGTCGAAGGGCGGGTCGATGAACACCACGTCGAACGGACCCTGTGCCTGCCGCAGCCACGGCAGCGCCTCGGCCTGGATGCAGGGGCAGGCCTGCGGCGCAACAGCGAATCGCTGCAGGCTGCCCTGCAGCGCGGCCAGAGCCGGTGCGTGGCGATCGACGAACACGACCTCGCGGGCCCCGCGCGACAGGGCCTCCACGCCCAAGGCACCGCTGCCGGCGAACAGGTCGAGGCAACGCGCCTCGCGGATCACCGGTGCCAGCCAGTTGAACAGCGTCTCCCGCACGCGATCCGGCGTCGGACGCAGGCCCGGCGCAGCAGGGAACGGCAGCTTGCGGCCGCGCAACGTGCCGCCGATCACGCGCACTTCGCCACCGCTGGCACTCGCAGGGTTTCGCCGTTTCATGCGGCAAGCCTATTACACTAGGCCGCCATTACGTCCCGACTGTGAGCATGGCCGACACTCCCCAGACCGGTTTCCTTGGACGACTCAAGGCCAGCCTCGGCCGCAGCGCGGCACGGCTGGGTGGTGGCCTGCGCGAGATGTTCGCCGGCCGCAATCTCGATGCCGGGCTCTTCGAGGAGCTCGAGACGCGCCTGATCACGGCCGACGTCGGTACCGAGGCCACTGCCACGCTGCTGGAGGACCTGCGCCAGCGCGTGGCACGCAGCGAGCTGCGTGACGTGGATGCCCTGCTCGATGCGCTGCGCGATGACCTGGCCGCGTTGCTGTCGCCCTGCCAGCAGCCGCTGCGGATCGACCCGGCCCACAAACCCTATGTGGTGATGGTCGTGGGCGTGAACGGCTCCGGCAAGACCACCAGCATCGGCAAGCTGGCCACGCAACTGCGCCAGCAGGGGCTGTCGGTCATGCTGGCGGCCGGCGACACCTTCCGGGCGGCGGCCGCCGAACAACTGGAGATCTGGGCGCAGCGCTGCGGCGCCCTCATCCACCAGCAGCAGGCCGGCAGCGATCCCGGCGCCGTGGTCTTCGACGCCGTGCAGTCGGCGCGCGCCCGTGGCATCGACGTGGTCATTGCCGACACCGCGGGGCGCCTGCACAGCCAGGCCCACCTCATGGAGGAACTGCGCAAGGTCAAGCGCGTGATCCAGCGCATCGATGCCACCGCGCCCCATGAAGTGCTGCTGGTGCTCGACGCCAACCAGGGGCAGAACGCGCTCAGCCAGGCCAGCGAGTTCGGCAGCGCCGTGGGCGTCACGGGCCTGGTGCTGACCAAGCTCGACGGCACGGCGCGCGGCGGCATCGTGGTTGCCATCGCCCGCAAGCTGCGCCTGCCCATCCGCTTCATCGGCGTCGGCGAGTCCGCCGCGGATTTCGGCGAGTTCGATGCGGCCGCCTTCGCCGCGGCGCTGCTCGGCCAGGGCTCGCACCGGGAGGCCGCGCAGCGATGATCACCTTCGACCGCGTGCACAAGCGCTACCCCAATGGCCGCGAGGCCCTGGGCGGCGTGAGCTTCGAGGTCGCCAAGGGTGAGATGGTGTTCCTCACCGGCCGCTCCGGTGCCGGCAAGAGCAGCGTGCTGCGGCTCGTGGCGCTGCTCGACCGGCCCACGCGCGGCAAGGTGTACGTGAATGGCCAGGACACCAGCAACGTGGCGCCGCGGCGGGTGCCGGCCTTCCGGCGTCGGCTCGGCATCGTGTTCCAGGACCACAAACTGCTGGCCGGGCGCAGCATCCACGACAATGTCGCCTTGCCGCTGGTGGTGGCGCAGGTCTCGCAGCAGGAGATCGACAAGCGCGTCCGGGCGGCGCTGGACCAGGTCGGCCTGCTGGCGCACCGCAACGTGCGGCCCGAGGAACTCTCGGTGGGCGAGCAGCAGCGCGTCGGCATCGCGCGGGCGGTGGTGGCCAAGCCGGACCTGCTGGTGGCGGACGAGCCCACCGGCAACCTTGATCCGCAGCTGTCGGCCGAGGTGATGCAGCTGTTCCGGCGCTTCAGCGAGGCCAACACCACCGTGCTGGTCGCCACGCACGACCTGAACCTGGTGCACGCTTCCGGGCTGCGGCAGATCGTGCTGCATGAGGGGCGTCTGCAGGAGGACATCGAGGAAGGGACGGCACGGCTGCCTATGCTTGGGGCGCGCCGATGAGCGGCTGGCTGCTGCACCACATGCAGGCGCTGCTGTTTGCCGCGGGGCGGCTGGTCCGCGCGCCCTTCGCGACCTTCCTCACCGCCATGGTCATCGGCATCGCGTTGGCGCTGCCGGCAGGCTTTGCGCTGGGCGTGGGTGCAGCCCGGTCGGCGGGCGGGGAGTTCGCCAACGCCGTGGACATCACCGCCTACTTCCGTCAGGGCGTCGACCTGCGCCGGGTCGAGGAACTCGCCAGCAGCGTGCGGGCACGAGGCGGTGTCGACACTCTCCGGGTCATCCCTGCCGACGAGGCCCTGGAGCAGTTCCGCGCGGATCCGCAGTTCGGCAGCGCCATCCGGGCACTGGGCGAGAACCCGTTGCCGCACGCGCTCGAACTGCGACCCGCCGTCGGCTCCGCGGGTCCGGCCGAGGTCGAGTCCCTGCGGCAGTACCTGTCGGCGTGGCCGGAGGTTGAACTGGTGCAGATCGACTCGGACTGGGTGCAGCGGCTCGACGCCATCCTCGACCTGCTGCGGCGCGTGGTGTCCGGGGTGGCGGTGCTGCTGGGCGTGGGCGTGGTCGCCGTGGTCGGCAACACCATCCGCCTGGAGATCCTGAACCGGCGCGAGGAAATCGAAATCACCAAGCTGGTGGGAGGCAGCGATGCCTTTGTCCGCCGCCCCTTCCTCTACACCGGCGCGCTGTACGGACTGCTGGGCGCGCTGTTCGCGGCGCTCTGGGTGTGGAGCGGCTACCGCCTGTTGGCGCCGCCGCTGCAGCGGCTGGCGGATTTCTACGCCGGCCAGTGGGTGCTGCCGCCCCTCGGAGTCATGACGCTGCTGCAACTGCTGCTGGCCGGCGTGGCGCTGGGCTGGCTGGGCGCCTGGGTGGCGACGGGGCGTCACATTTCCGCGATCGAGCCGCGGGCCTGACAAGGCAGACCCTGCGGCTGTTAGCACTCTCCGACGGCGAGTGCTAGAATCACGGGCAGTGAAACCTTGGATCAGGAGGCAGCCCATGAGTGCGACCTTGAGCCTGACCCCCCGCGGCAACGACCTCATGCTGGCCGGCCCGCTGGGCAGTTTCGAGGCCTATGCGGACCGCGTCAGCCGCATCCCGGTGCTGGACCGGGAGCAGGAGACCGAACTCGCCACGCGCTTCCACCGCGACGGAGACCTTGCTGCTGCGCGGCAGCTGGTGATGTCCCACCTTCGTTTCGTGCTGCACATCGCCCGCGGCTACCACGGCTACGGCCTGCCGCTGGGCGACCTGGTGCAGGAAGGCAACGTGGGCCTGATGAAGGCCGTGAAGCGCTTCGATCCGGCGCAGGGTGTGCGTCTGGTGTCGTTCGCGGTCCACTGGATCCGTGCCGAAATCCATGACTACGTGCTGCGGAACTGGCGGCTGGTGAAGGTCGCCACCACCAAGGCGCAGCGCAAGCTGTTCTTCAACCTGCGGCGCATGAAGAAGAACCTGTCCTGGCTTTCCGCTGACGAGACCGCCGCGGTCGCGCGCGATCTGGGTGTCAGCACAGCGGAAGTCACGGAGATGGAGCAGCGGCTGGCCGCGCGCGACCTCAGCTTCGACCCGAGCCCGTCCGATGCCGAAGACGAGGACGGCGGCTATGGCCCGGCCCAGTACCTGCCGGCCCCGGACGCCGACCCAGCGGAACGGACGGAAGCCGAGGAGTGGGAAGGCGACGTCAGCCAGCGTCTCGCGGCTGCGGTGTCGCGGCTGGACGCCCGCAGCCAGGCCATCCTGCGGCGGCGCTGGATGGCCGACGACAAGGCCACGCTGCATGAGCTGGCGGATGAGTACGGCGTTTCAGCCGAGCGCATCCGGCAGATCGAGGTTGCCGCCATGAAGCGCCTGCGCTCACTGATGGGCGAAGCCGCCTGAACCCTCCGGCGGCGGCGTCAGGCGCCGTCGCCGAGCAGGTCTTTCACCGTGTGTCCCGGCGTGCCCAGCAGGCTGCGCGCACCGGTTTTCGCCAGGTACTCGATCTCGGCGCGCAGGGCCTCGCGCCAGGGCGTGCCGGCCGGGTCGTTCCGGCCGCACTGGGTGCAACTGGCGTACCCCGGGTAGCCCGGGACGCAGTAGGGGTCGTCTGCGCTGCCTGAGGGCGGCGCGACAGGCTGTCCTTCCTCCTCCTGCAGCGGGAATTGCCAACAGACACCGGGCTTGAAGGTCCACGGGTGCTTGCCCAGGCGCCGGGCCAGCTTCTCCAGTTCGCAAAACCCCGCTGCATCGGCGAACACGCAGCGTGTCTGGGTGAAGTGGGCGGGGAAGTCCGGGGTCGTGTAGCGGTGTGGACGCGTGGCCGTCTTGCGCCCCAGCGACTCCCCCTGCCATGACGCCTCCACCACATATTCGGCGGGCAGGTGCGCCTTCAGCGCCGGGACCCGGGCCACCAGCTCATGCAGGAAGGCCTCCTCGTTCGGGTCGAGGCAGGCGCCGTCATAGCAGCACATTCCTTCGCACTGCTGGATGTCGCAGGTCCGCAGCCGTGGCCCCGCATCGCCGCTCGTCGCCATGTGCCCTCCTCCTGCCCTGATCGCGGTGCCAGTATAGACAGCATGGACGACCTGCCCGAACTCAGGCTGCAGCCCATCGGCCGCGTGCGTTGCGCGCCGCGATCCCGCGTCGAGGCGCCACGGCAGCCTGCCGCCGCTGCGGCCGTGGGGATCGAGGGCTGCATCGAGCTGCTGCCGGGGCGGAATTTCGAGCATGCACTCGAGGACCTCGCGGGTTGGGAGCGCATCTGGGTGATCTTCTGGTTCCACGGCAATGCCGGCTGGCGACCCAAGGTGCTGCCACCGCGCAGCGACAGTGGCCGCAAGGGAGTGTTTTCGACGCGCGCCCCGCACCGCCCCAACCCACTGGGCCTGTCGGTGCTGCGGCTGCATCGCGTCGATGGCCTTCGCCTGCATGTGGCCGACCTGGACCTGCTGGACGGCACGCCGGTGCTCGACATCAAGCCGTACGTGGCTTACACGGATGCCTTCCCCGATGCAGCACAAGGCTGGCTGCAGCCCGTGGCCGATCCGCGACCGTCATGGCAGGTGCTCTTCACAGCGGAGGCCGAAGCCCGGCTGGCCTGGCTGGCTGCGCGGGAGACCCTGCCCTTGCGGGACCGGGCGCTGGCCACCTTGCAGCTGGGTCCGCAACCTCATCCTTACCGGCGCATCCAGCGACGATCCGATGGCGGCCTGCAACTGGCGGTCCAGGACTGGCGCCTGCCCTTCGAGGTGGAGGCGGGCGTCATCACGGTCACGGGGATACTCAGCGGCTACCGGCCCGGCCGGCTTGATGCGACAGCACCGGACCCCGTGGGCCGCCTGGCGCTGCACCGGGCCTTCCTCGTGCACTGGGACGATTGATCACCGGTGCCTAAAACGCGATGGGGGGCCAAAGCCCCCCATCGCGTCACTGAACTGCACGACCACCGGATTATGCCGGTGGCCCCGCAGGGTCGCGCCCGATCGTCAGATCAGAAACGGCGCTCGACCGACACCGCCAGCGTGCGCGGCTTGCCCGGGACGCCCGTCACGCCACCGAAGGCCGTCGTGACGTCGCTGACCGACTGGTAGTAGTACTTGTCGAACAGGTTCTGCGCTTCCAGCGCCACCTTCCAGTTCTTGTCGTTGGCCCAGGTCACGCGCGCGTTCGCGAGGAAACGGGCATCGACCGTGCTCCAGGAGGTGTTCTCGGCAGTCGTGTACACCTTGCCCTGGTAGAAGCCGTCCAGACGGTAGCTGATCGTGCCGGAGCTGATCGGCTGGTCGTACTGGGCGCCGATGGCGTAGGCCACCTTCGGCGTGTACGGCGTGATCGCGCTCGACGGGATGCCGGTGTTGACCAGCGTTCCGTTGGCGCTCGGGCTGGTGTATTCGAAGTCCAGCAGTGCGAAGCTGCCATCGAACGACAGGTTGTCCGTCGCGTAGATGGTGGCTTCCAGCTCCAGGCCCTTCACGTCAGCCTCGCCGATGTTGTCCGGACGCAGGCAGGGAGTCGGCAGGCTCGATTCCGGGCACTGCGCCTTGCCAAGGATGATGTCCTTGTACTTGTTCAGGAACACCGCGCCGTTCAGGCGGACGCGGCGGTCCAGCATGTCGGCCTTGAAGCCCGCCTCGTAGGTGGTCAGCGTCTCCGGGTTGAACGGCAGCTTCTGGTCGGCCACGAAGGGACGCGGGTTCACGCCGCCGCCCTTGAAGCCCGTCGAGACCGAGGCGTAGCCCATGAAGTCGTCCGTGAAGCGGTAGTCACCGACCAGGCGCCAGTCCAGGCGATCGCCCTTGAACTGGCCCGTGACGTCGAAGATGCCCGCCAGGATGCAGTTCGGGTAGGCAAAGACCGTCGGGCCAGGGCCGCCGAAGCACTGCGCCGGGTCCGGCACGCTGCTGTCCGGGTTGGAACGGAAGTACGTGTAGTCCTTCTGGTCCTCGGTGTAGCGCAGGCCGCCGGTGATGCTCAGCGCATCGGTGGGATGGATCGTGGCCGTACCGAAGATCGCCTTCGTGTTGCTCGGCGTGGTGTCCGGGCCATGCAGGAAGTCGATGACCGGGTTCACGTAGTTCAGGTCGACGCGGGCGGTGTAGGTGCCCTGCTGCTTGAGGTAGAAGGCACCAACCGTGCCCTCGATGAAGCCGCCTTCCGACTTCAGGTTCAAGCGCACTTCAGAGGTGAAGGCGTGGTGGTTCAGCTGGTTGTCCAGCTGGGCAAGGGGCAGCGGGCTGGCGTCCTGGTCCTGGCCGAACTTCGATTCGTACGCGCGGTACGAGCCGATGTAGACCAGCTCGGCGTTGTCGCTGATCTGGTAGTTCACGTTGGCGTGGAAGCCCTCGCCATAGAACTCGGTCGTCGGCAGCGCGTAGTACGGCTTGAACGGCGCCTG
>JBJOHO010000067.1:0-125535 GCA_046047615.1 Pseudomonadota bacterium | reverse complement strand
CGCACCGCGCTGGGCTTCTGATATTCTCCGCGCCCGTTTCGACCCCGGTTCCGCATGAACTTCTCCGATCTCGGGCTCAAGCCCGAGCTGGTGGCTGCCGTCACCGAAAAAGGCTATGCCGTCCCCACGCCCATACAGCAGGCCGCCATCCCGGCGGTGCTCGCGGGCCGTGACGTGCTCGCAGGTGCCCAGACCGGTACTGGAAAGACCGCCGGCTTCGTGTTGCCGGTGCTGCAGCGGCTGGGCCAGCGCAGCGGCCGCCTGCCGCGCGCACTCATCCTCACGCCGACGCGCGAACTCGCCGCGCAGGTGGCCGAGAACGCCGTGTTCTACGGCAAGAACACCGACCTGCGGACCCAGGTGATCTTCGGCGGCGTCAACGAGAAGCCGCAGATCGACAAGCTGCGTGGCGGCTGCGACATCCTGGTGGCGACGCCCGGCCGGCTGCTCGACCTGGTGGAGCAGAAGGCCACCTCGCTCGAAGCCGTCGAGGTGTTCGTGCTCGACGAGGCAGACCGCATGCTCGACATGGGGTTCATCCATGCCATCAAGCGCGTGCGCGCACTGCTGCCGCCCCGGCGCCAGAACCTCATGTTCTCGGCCACCTACTCCGATGACATCCGCGACCTGGCCGCGCGCCTGCTGCATAACCCGCAGGGCATCGACGTGGCGCCGCCCAACAAGACCGCGGACAAGGTCGAGCAGGTGGCCTACCGCCTGCCCAAGGAGCACAAGCGGCACCTGCTCGCGCACCTCATCAAGGAGGGCAGCTGGCACCAGGTGCTGGTGTTCACGCGCACCAAGCATGGCGCCAACCGCCTGGCAGAGCAGCTGGACCGCGCCGGCATCCCCGCCGCCGCCATCCATGGCAACAAGAGCCAGAACGCGCGTGTGCGGGCGCTCGAGGATTTCAAGAACAACCGGATCATCGCGCTGGTGGCCACGGAGGTCGCGGCGCGCGGCCTCGATATCAAGGAGCTGCCGCACGTCGTCAACTACGAGCTGCCCAACGTTCCCGAAGACTATGTGCACCGCATCGGCCGCACTGCGCGCGCAGGCTCCACGGGCCAGGCCGTGTCGCTCGTGTCGCCGGACGAGTCGCCCTACCTCAAGGACATCGTGAGGCTGCTGGGCAAGGACATCCCGACGCTGCCCACGCCGGTCTTCGAGATCCGCGAGCCGGCAGCGCCGCCGCCCGCGCCAGCACGTCCACAACAGGCGCCGCGTTCCCCGGCACCCGCCCGTTCCTCGCCACCGTCGCGGTCCTCGCGCCCCTTCCCGGGAGCGCGCGGCGGCGGCAGTGGTGGCGGTGGTGGCGGTGGCGCTGGCCGGCGTCGTGGCCGTTGAGGGCCTGCCTCGCCGTCGCGGACTGATTCCTGCCGACCCGTCCGTTCTCGAGGGTCTGGTTTGACCGCAATCATTTCCGAAGTAAAATATTTCTTCCGAAAACATGAGCCCGGAGCCCTTGCGTGGCCCATTCCCCGCTTGCCCGCCTCGAGGATGGCGTCCGCCGCATCGGTCGCCGCGTGCCGGAGTTCCCGGTCGACGAGGCCTTGACCCTGCGTCTGATCGCGCTGCTGCACCGCGGCCTGTCCGCACGGCTTGACGCGCGGCTCGCCGGGTCTGGCTTGGGAGAGCCCGAATTGCGCACGCTGATGGTGCTGTACTCGCGCCATGGCGAGGAAACCACGCCCTCCGATCTTTGCGCCTCGTTGGCACAGAGCCCGGCCGGCGTCACCCGCCTGACCGACCAGTTGACCCAGCTCGGCTTGCTGACCCGCCAGGCCGACGTGCATGACCGGCGCAGGCAGTTGCTGCAACTCACGGCGGCCGGCGAGGCCGAGGTGGCGCAGCGTCTGCCTGGCATGTCAGCGTTCATCCGCACGCTCTTTACCGGTATGCCTGATGTGCAACGGCTGCAGCTGCAGGCCCATCTGCGCCAGCTGTGCCAGACCCTCGAGGCCTTGCCGCCGCTGGATGCGGCCCTGGGGCGCGCATCATGAAGGGCCGGCGATGCGCCCCGGTCTGGGTGCTGTCCATGGCCGCCTTGTTGGCCGCTTGCGCCACACCGCCACCGCCAGCGCCGCCGCTGGCGACCCAGTCCGTGGTGCCGTTGGCCGCTGCCGAGGCGTCCCCGGCTGAATGGCCGACGGCGCGCTGGTGGGACCGTTACGGCGATGCCACGCTGGACATGCTGATGACCCGCGTGCTCCGCGAGGCCTCCGGCATCGGGCTGGCGCAGACGCGCGTGCGTCTGGCGGAACAGTCGCTGCAATGGGCCGACTCGCGGCGGCGCCCGCAAGTCGATGCGCAGGCCAGCCTGCGCCGCCAGCAGTTGAGCGAGAACGGCCTGCTGCGGCCGCAGTTCCTGGGCTTCGAGACCTACAGCGATTACCAGGCCGGTGTGGGCCTGCGGCACAGCCTGGACTGGTGGGGCCGTGAACGGGCCGCGATCGCGGCGGCGGCGGGTGAGCTGCAGGCTGCGCGGGCGGAGCAGGCCGACGTGGGGCTGGGTCTCACGCTGACGGCGGCAGAGGCCTATTTCCATTGGCAGACCGACCAGCGTGGCCTGCAACGGCTGCAACGGGAGGCACAACTGCTCGAGCGTTGGGCAGCGCTGGTGCGCCTGCGCCAGGCGGCGAAGCTGGAGGACGAGGACGCACTGCGGCGTGTCGAGCTGCGCCAGTCCCGCAACCGCGAGGGGCGCGTGCTGCTCGAGGGCTCGGTGGAACGCACGCGCCTCGCCGTTGCCGCGCTGCTGGGGATGCGTCCGGACGAACTGCCCCAGGTTGCACTGCAGGTGACGGCCGTGCCTGCCGCTGGCCTGCCGCCGGACGCCTCGCTGGATCTGCTGGCGCGCCGCCCGGACCTGCTGGCGGCCCGCTGGCGCGTCGAGGCGGCTGCGCAGCGCCGCGAGGAAGCCCGCACCCGTTTTTATCCCGACATCAGCCTGCAGGCGCTGGCGGGCCTGTCGAGCATCGAGATCGACCGCCTGCTGGACGGCGGCAGCCTCGCGCCCTCCGCAGGTCTGGCCCTCAACCTGCCGCTGTTTGATGGCGGCGTCCGCAAGGCGCAGCTGGCACTGCGCGACCTGGAGTGGCAGGCCGCGGTCGACTCGCACCGGGATGCGGTGCGCGCCGCAGCCCGCGAGGTCGGCGAGGCCTTGTCGCGCGCGGCCACGGGGCAGGCGCGTGCCCGTGAGCTGCGCGACCAGCAGCAGGCCTTGGGCGCGTTGCGCGATGCCGCCGCGGCCCGCCTGCGTGCCGGCACCGCGGACGAGCGTGCACGCCTGGTTGCCGAACTGGACCTGCTGGCCATCGAGGCCGCCATCGAACACAACGACCTGGACCGGCTGCTGGCTGACGTCGCCCTGCAGGGAGCGCTCGGCGGTGGCCTCGACACAAGGAAGCTGCGCCCATGAGCGAAACCCCTGATCCGCTGGCGGCGCGCCGGCGCCGCATCCTGCCCGTGCTGGTGGTGCTCTTCGCCGTGCTGGGCGCGGCGTGGTGGGCCTTCGACCACTTCGTGCTGTCGCAGCGCGAGACCACGGAAGATGCCTACGTCGTCGGCAACCAGGTGGTCGTGGCGCCGCTGGTCGGCGGTACCGTCCTGTCCGTGACCGCCGAGAACACGACCTTGGTCGAGGCGGGCCAGGTGCTGGTGCAGCTGGATCCGGCAGATGCCGAGAATGCGCTCGCGCGCGCCACCGCGCAGCTGGCTGCGTCGGTGCGGCAGTTCCGGCAGCAGCAGGCCCAGGCGGCGCAGGGGGAGGCGCTGGCCCGGCAGCGGCGGCTCGAGCTGGAGCGCGCCCGCGAGGACCTGGCGCAGCGTGCGCCGCTGGAACGCGAGGCGGCGATCTCCGGAGAGGAGCTGCGCCACGCCCGCCAGAGTGTCGAGCTGGCCCGCCAGGCGCTGGCGCAGGCCGAGCAGCAGCTGCAGGCCGTGCGCGTGGCCGTGGCCGGTCTTGCGCTCGAGGACAGTCCGGCGGTCCTCGACGCGCGGGCCCGTTACCGCGAGGCCTGGATTGCCCTGAAGCGCAACACCGTTGCCGCGCCGCTGCGCGGTGTGGTCGCGCAGCGCAACGTGCAGCCCGGGCACCGGGTCGCGCCGGGCCAGCAACTCATGCAGGTGATCCCGCTGCAGGATGTCTGGGTCGATGCGAACTTCAAGGAAAGCCAGTTGCGCAACCTGCGCATCGGGCAGCCGGTCACGCTGGAGTCGGATCTCTACGGTGACAGCGTCGAGTACCACGGCACGCTCGTGGGTCTTGCTGCCGGTACAGGTTCGGCCTTCTCGCTGCTGCCGCCGCAGAATGCTTCCGGGAACTGGATCAAGGTCGTGCAACGCGTGCCGGTGAAGATCCGCCTGCGGCATGACGAGCTCGCTGCGCATCCGTTGCGCATCGGCCTGTCGATGACGGCCACGGTCGACACGCATGACCGCAGCGGCGCGGTCCTGCCGGCGGCGCCGACCGCCAAGGCGCAGGCCCTGGCCGTGGCGCTGCCTGAAACCGCAGAGGCGGACCGCGAGGCGCTGGCGCTGGTGGCGCGTTTCGACGCGCAGGCGCACCCTGGCGCCGCGGCGCGCTGAGTCCGTGGCCAGGGCAGGCGAGGCGCCGCTGCAACGCGGCCATGACGGCGAATATCCGCCGCTGCGGGGCTTCAAGCTCGTCCTGCTGACAATCGCTGTCGCGGTCTCCACCTTCATGGAGATCCTCGACATGACCATCGTCAACGTGTCGATCCCGTCGATCGCCGGCAGCCTGGGCGTCAGCCCCTCCGAGGGCACCTGGTCCATCAGCTCCTACATGCTGGCGGCGGCGGTGGTGCAGCCGCTGGCGGGCTGGATCGGCCGCCGCTTCGGCGAGGTGCGGACCTTCGTCAGTTCGATCCTGCTGTTCGTGGTCTTCTCCGCGCTCTGTGGCCTGGCCACCAGCATGCCGATGCTGATCGCGGGGCGGCTGATGCAGGGCCTCGTCTCCGGGCCGATGATGTCCGTGGCCCAGGCGCTGCTGCTGCGCAACTATCCCGTGCACCTGCGCGGCCTTGCCATGGGCCTGTGGGCAATGGTCGTCATCATCGCGCCCATCTGCGGTCCCATCCTCGGCGGCTACATCACCGACAACTACTCCTGGCCCTGGCTGTTCTACATCAACGTGCCGGTCGGGCTGCTGGCCGCGGCGGGATCGTGGTGGGTGCTGCGCGACCGCGAGTCGATGCGCGTCAAGGTCCCGGTCGATGCCGTGGGCCTGTGCCTGCTCGTGATCGGCGTGGGCGCGCTGCAATACGTGCTCGACAACGGCAACGACAAGGAGTGGTTCCACTCGGCGGAGATCGTCACGGCGGCCGTGGTCAGCGTGGTGGCGCTGGTGCTGTTCGTGCCCTGGGAGCTGACCGACCGCCATCCGGTGGTCGATTTGCACTTGTTCCGCCGCCGCAATTTCGTCGTCGGTGCGCTGGCCGTGTGCATGGGCTTCTTCGTGTTCTCGGGCATCAACGTCATCTACCCGCTCTGGCTGCAGACGACGCTGGCCTACACCAGCACCATGGCCGGCTATGCCATCGCCCCCGTGGGCATCTTCGCCCTGCTGCTGGCGCCGGTGGTGGGCAAGAACATCCACCGCCTGCCATTGCGCGCGGCGTCCACCTTCGCCTTTGTCGTCTTTGCCACCAGCCTGTTCTGGGTCGCGACGCTCAACGACCAGGCCAGCTTCAGCCAGTTGTCGATCCCCCGGTTGTTCCAGGGCCTCGGGCTGTCGCTGTTCTTCCTGCCGCTCAACCAGATGATGATGGCCGGCATCCCGGCCTCGGAGCTCACCGCGGCCGCGGGCCTGGGCAATTTCATGCGCACGGTCGCCGGCAGCTTCTCCACGGCGCTGTGCATCTTCCTGTGGAGCGAGCGCACGGAATACCACCACGGTACGCTGGCGCAATCCGTCACGCCGGATTCACTGGCGGCGGCAGGCTACCAGGCCCAGTTGGCGGCGCAGGGCCTGGACGGCACAGCGGGGCTTGCCGCCACGCAACAGGTGATCGGGCTGCAGGCGTCGACCTTGGGCGCCAACGACGTGTTCGTGATGCTGGGGCTGATGGCCCTGGCGGCGATTCCGCTGGTGTGGCTGGCGCGGCCACCCTTCGGCGCGGCCGGCGTGCCAGGGGGCGGGCACTGAGGCCCGCCGCCCTCAGTGCCGCAGCCGGTAGCCCTTGCGCAGCACGTGGTGCAGCAGGGCGAGGCAGCCCAGCATCAGCCCACCGACCACCAGCGCGCAGATCCACAGGCTGACCTCACTGTGGCCATGGAAGGCCCAGCGGAAGCCACCGATCACGTAGACCACCGGGTTGAACCAGCTGAGGGCGCGGAACGCCGGTGGCAGCATGTCCAGTGAGTAGAAGCTGCCGCCGAGGAAGGTCAGCGGCGTGATCACCAGCGAGGGGATGATGGTCAGCCGTTCCCAGCTGGTGGCCCAGATGCCGATCAGGAAGCCGAACAGGCAGAACGCAAACGAGACCGCCACCAACATCAGCAGCATCCACAGCGGGTGCGCCACCTGCAACGGCACGAACAGCGCCGACGTGGCCAGGATGACCAGGCCCAGCAGCACCGACTTGGTCGTGGCCGCTCCCACGTAGCCCAGCACGATCTCCGGCGTGCCCACCGGCGCGGACAGCAGCTCGAAGATCGTGCCCGACCATTTCGGCATGTGGATCGCGAACGAGGCGTTGCCGATGCCCTCGGTGAGCACGGCGAGCATGATGAGGCCCGGGACGATGAAGGCGCCGTAGGACACCCCGTTGACCTGCTGGATGCCGGCGCCGATCGCGGCACCGAACACCACGAAGTAGAGCGAGGTGCTCAGCACCGGTGCCGCGAGGCTCTGCACCAGGGTGCGGAACATGCGCGCCATCTCGAAACGGTAGATGGCCTTGATGGCAGGGATGTTCATGCCTTGCCTCCGACCAGCGTGACGAAGATTTCCTCGAGCGAACTCTCGCGCGTCGCGAGGTCCTGCCAGGCGATGCCGGCGGCCGCCAGGTCCGACAGCAGCGTTGGCAGCCGGCCCGGCCCCGTGCCGATGTCGAAGGAGAGCGTGAGATGCAGCCCGTCGGCAGACAATTGCAGGTCATCGCGCTGCAGTGCCGGCGGCAACGCCGCGAGCGGCTGCTGCAGTTGCAGCGTCGCCTCGCGACGCCCCAGCCGGCGCTTGAGGGTTGCGGTCGGCTCCACCAGCAACAGGCGGCCCCGGTCCAGGACGCCGATGCGGTCGGCGATGGCTTCGGCTTCCTCGATGTAGTGCGTGGTAAGGATGATGGTGACGCCCTGGCTGCGCAGCCCACGCACGACCTCCCACATGTCGCGCCGCAGTTCCACATCGACGCCAGCAGTGGGCTCGTCGAGGAACAGCAGTGCGGGCTCGTGGACCAGCGCCTTGGCGATCAGCACGCGCCGCTTCATGCCGCCGGACAGCGTGGTGATCTTGTCGGCGCGCTTTTCCCACAGGGACAGGCTGCGCAGCACCCGCTCGACGACGGTCTCGTCAGCGGCCAGACCAAACAGCCCGCGGCTGAAACGCACCGTGTCGATCACGCGCTCGAAGCTGTCCGTGGCCAGCTCCTGCGGTACCAGGCCCGTCAGCGCGCGGGCCTTGCGCGTCGCCGTGGCGATGTCGTGACCACCGACCTGCACACTGCCGCTGCCGGGATTGACCTGGCCGCAGACGATGCCGATCAGCGTGGATTTGCCCGCGCCGTTGGGCCCCAGCAGGGCGACGATCTCGCCGCGCTGGACCTCCAGGTGGATGTCGTCCAGCGCGGTGTGGCCGCCGGCGTAAGTCTTGGTCAGGCCGTGGATGGCGAGGATGGGCTGCATGGCGCGCAGCCTAGCGTAAGCTTCCGCTCTCCAGTAGCGCCGTGAGCCCGCCCCATGACCTTCGCGCACCGTTGCCTGATCCTGCTGTGGTGTTCCTCGTTGCTGGCCGGCTGCGGGAGTCGTGCTCCCGACGCGGCGGCAGCACAGCCGCCCCGTCCGGTGGCGGCCGTGCTCTCCACACCCGAGGCGCGCGACAGCCACTCGGCTGCCCGCCCGCTCGATTCGCGTGTCACGCATGTTGCCCTCGACCTTGAGGCGGATTTCCCGACCCGGCGCCTCTCGGGCACGGCCACGCTGGACCTGCAGGCGCGTGACGATGCACAGACCCTGCGTCTCGACACGCGCGGTCTGGCCATCGGTTCGGTGACGACGGTCGAGGGCGCTGAGCTGCCCTGGCAGCTCGAGCCCGCCGATCCCATCCTGGGAGCCCCGCTCGTGGTCCAGCATGGCAGCGCCCGGCGCGTGGTCATCCGCTACTCGACGGCGCCGGAGGCGGCCGCGCTGCAGTGGCTGGAACCTGCGCAAACCGCGGGTGGCCAGCAGCCCTACCTGTTCAGCCAAGGCCAGGCCATCCTCACGCGCACGTGGCTGCCGACCCAGGACAGTCCCGGCATCCGCCAGACCTGGGAGGCGCGCATCACTGCGCCCGCTGCGCTGCGTGTGGTCATGAGCGCGGAGATGCTCACGCCGGAGGGCGAACCGGCCGGGGAGGGGCGCAAGGCCTGGCGTTTCCGCATGGACCAGCCGGTCGCGCCCTACCTGATCGCAATCGCCATCGGCGACATCGCCTTCCAGCCCCTGGGGCCGCGCAGCGGCGTGTACACCGAGCCTGCGATGCTGGCGGCGGCGGCAGCCGAGTTCGTCGACCTCGAGCGCATGATCGCTGCCGCCGAGTCGCTGTATGGCCCCTACCGCTGGGGCCGCTACGACCTGCTGGTGCTGCCGCCGTCCTTCCCCTTCGGCGGCATGGAAAACCCGCGACTCACCTTCGCGACGCCAACGATCATCGCCGGCGACAAATCCTTGGTCAGCCTGGTGGCCCACGAGCTGGCCCACAGCTGGTCCGGCAACCTGGTCACCAACGCGACCTGGGCGGACTTCTGGCTGAACGAGGGCTTCACCACCTACTTCGAGAACCGGATCATGGAGGCGGTCTACGGCCGGGACTTCGCCGACATGCTGGCGGACCTGGGCTGGGACGACCTTCAGGCCGGGCTTGCGGCCATGGAGGCGGAAGGCCGGTCAGCCGACAGCCGGCTGCAGGTGGACCTCACCGGGCGCGATCCCGACGACGGCATGAACGACATCGCCTACGAGAAAGGCGCCACCTTCCTGCGCACGCTGGAGGAGGCTGCCGGGCGCGAACGCTGGGACGCCTGGTTGCGTGGCTATTTCGACCGCCATGCCTTCCAGCCGCAGACCACGGCAGGCTTCATCGCCGACCTGCGGCAGCATCTGCTCGACGGTGATCCCGCGCTGGCGGCCCGCATCGACGTTCAGGCCTGGACGACCGGCATCGGCCTGCCGGCGGACGCCGTGCACCGCCGCTCGACGCGCTTTGCCGCCGTCGACGCCGCCGCGGCCGGTTTCGCGACGCGCGGCGGCAGCGTGCTGCCGACGGACCTGGCCTCCTGGAGCAGCGCGGAACGTGTGCGCTTCATCGAACGCCTGCCGCGCCAGTTGCCGGCCCGCCGGCTGGCCGAACTCGAGCAGCGTCTGGCCCTGCGGACCCAAGGCAACAGCGAAGTGCGGTTTGCATGGCTGAAACTGGCCATTGCCCAGCGCTACGAGCCCGCGGTCGCGAACCTCGAAGGTTTCCTTTCGGGACAAGGGCGGCGCAAGTTCGTGTTGCCCCTGTACGCGGCCCTCATGGAGCAGGGGGAGTGGGGCGCGGCGATCGCCCGGCGCAGCTATGCGATGAACCGGCCGCGCTATCACGCCGTGACGGTGGCCAGCGTCGACAAGCTGCTGGCCACCGCCCGGTGACGCGGGGCGCCTAGCGCCCCTCGGCAGCCTGCCGCAGCTTGGCCGCGTCCTCGGCCGACAGCCGCTGTGAGCGCATGCCGAAGTGCGTGCCGTCCGCGGCATCGGCCGACACGACGTAGCCGCCATCCTCACCGGACTTCAGCGGCGCGGCGTAGACCGTGATGATGTCGCCTTCGTTGATCATGCCCTTGCGGTAGCCATTGCGGTACATGTTGTTCGTGCTGTGGCCCTCGAACTCGATGACGCGCGTGCCCTTGCTGTCGGTCACCTCGACCTTCAGCTGCATGTGCGGGTTGATGGCACGGAAGTGCGTGACCTTGCCCTTGTAGGACACCTGCTTGGTGAAGTCGAACTGCACCGCGGAGTGGTGGGCCATGGCAGCGCCGGCCGCGGCGGCCAGCGTCAGGGCGATCAGCGTGGAACGGGTCGGACGTTTCATGTCGTTTACCTCGGGTGGCAGTGTCAGGCTTCAGGGCATCGGCACGCCGGCCTTGTCGGCCAGCTCCTGCAGACGCTTGAGCCAGTTTTCCTCGGCGCATTCGTAGGGCAGCAGGCGGCCATTGGGCACTTGCGCCCAGCGCTTGGTGGCCGTCACCGGCTCCGTATAGAAGTCGGGGTCGGTCAGCGTCATTTCAACCGCCAGCACCCGCCTTCCTTGAGCATCCGGGGCCTCAAGCTTGTACCGCTCGACGATCTTTGCGTTCCCGGAATGTGCGTAGCGCTGGTCCACCTGGTCGACCAGGTTGTCGGTTTCGACGACCAGCGTGTCGCCTTCCCAGCGGCCGCTGGAATAACCGTTGCGCCCCGGGACACGGTCCGACTGCGGCGCGTTGCGGTCCCCGAAATAGATCCGGCGCGTCTCGGAGTGGGCCTCATAGACGATCGTGATCTGTTCGGGCCGCTGGATGATCTCCATCGGGTAGCCGCCGGAGCCGAGCATCGAGCCCGGCATGCCTGCCCCCAGGCACCACCCGCCCGGGGTCTCGCCCAGCGTTGCGGTGAGCTTCTGGTAGGCCTCCACACGGGCCTTCGGCCCAGGCTTGAGCGGCAGCGGCGTGGCCGCACCGGCCATGGTGCGGCCGCCGATGCCCGGGCCGCCCGCGTTGGTCCACACGCCGGTGAAATCCGGCGTCGCGGCCGCCACCAGCGTGGCGAACAGGGTGGTGGCGACTGCGGTCGCCACCGGCAAGGCTTTCAGTGTCATCTGTGTTGCACCCTCGGGGACATCAGTAGCTGAAACGGACGCCGACGCGGAAGTAGCGGCCGATCTGGTCGAAATACACGGGATTGGTCGGGTACTGCGTGCTCGGTGCGGCCGGCGGGGTCTTGTCCAGCAGGTTGGAGATGCTGGCAAAGCCCTGCAGGCGCCGGCCGTCACCCTCATGGAAGGTATAGCTGCCGTTGAGGTTGAAGTAAACCGCGCCGGCCACGGTGTTGTCGTTGATCGGCGAAAGCAGGCGGCCGTCCAGGGTCACCTGCGTGCTGGTGGAGGCCAGCGTCGCAAAGCGCGGGTCGTCCGGACCGATGTAGCTCGGGCTGTAGAGTCCCGACGGAATGTAGCGCGTGGTCAAGGTGGCGGAGAACGGCCCGTTGGCGTAGGTCGTGTAGAGGTTCACCAGCCAGTCGGCGATGCCACCGCCGGTGCCGGTCACGCCGACCTGGTCGGTGACCTGGCCGAACAGGTTGGTGGAATTGTCGAAGGTCCGCGTGGCCAGCAGGCGCAACGACAGGCTGCCGGCAGCGCCCTCGCGGAGTGCGTCCATCGGCAGCCGGTAGTCCGCCTCGAGGTCGAGGCCGCGGCTGCGCAGCCACTGCAGGTTCACGTTGACGTTGCGGATCTCGGACAGGATGCCCTTGGCATTGCCGGAGGCGTCCGGCGCGAAGACGATCAGCGGGCAGGTCAGCGGATCGCTGTAGTTGAAGCAGCGGTCGACGATGTTCTGGGCGCCACCCGGGGTGCCGATGTAGCCATTCACGCGGATGTCGTAGTAGTCCGCCGACAGGCGCAGGCGGCCGGCGTGGTCCCACTGCGGCTGCAGCACCATGCCGATCGTGGTGGTGCGGGCGGATTCGGCGTCCAGCTGCGGGTTGCCGCCCGACAGGCCGACCGGGAACTGCGAGGCGTTGGCCGCCCAGCGGTTGGTGACGGCCGTGAAGGTGCTGGCGCTGGCCTGGAACAGTTCGTTGAAGTTGGGAGCGCGGATGTCGCGCGAGCGCGTGACCCGCAGGCGCATCCAGTCATTCACGTCCCAGACCAGACCGACCTTCCACGTCGTGGCGTCGATCTCGTTGCTGCTGGCCGACTGGTTGAAACCGCCTACGCCGGAGGTCTCGTACTGGGTGCGGCGCACGGCGGCGTTGAGCACGGCGTTCTGTGCCAGCGGCATGTCCTTGAGCAAGGGCAGCTCGCCCTCGAAGTAGCCTTCCCAGACGTCCTGGTCAGCGGTGTAGTCGGCGCCGAAGTTCTGGAAGTAGGCGAAGGAGTTCGACAGCGTGTCGTGCACCAGCGCCGTGGAATCGCGCCGGTACTCAAGGCCTGCAGCCACCGACAGCGGACCGGCCCACAGGTCGGCCAGCCGGCCCCGGACGTTGGCCGCGACCACGTGCTGGTCGATGTCGATGGCTTCGGTCAGGGTGCGGTAGACGTAGTCCAGCGCAGCCTTGGTGGCGCGGCCTTCGCCGAACGGGTTGAAGGGCACGCACCCCGCGGCGGCGGCGGCCAGCGCCGGATCGGCGCTGATCGAGGCGCGGCAGACGATCCGCCGCTGTGCTTCCGGCAACAGTGCGTCGGCCGGATGGAACACGGGGTCGTTGGCCCAGGTCCAGAAGGCAAAGGACGCCGGGTTGTTCACGCCGCCGCTGCCCGGGCGGTTGATCACGCGCGAGGCGCCCACGACCATGTTGTTCTCGACCTGCTGGTCGCGGTCCGTGTGCGCGTACTGGTAGTAGCTGTCCCAGCTCCAGGTGTCGGACCAGCGGCCCTCGAGACCGAAGGTGATGCGCCAGGTGCTGGCTTCGGAGGCCGACTCGCCACGCCGCTGGCCCAGCACCGCGAGGTTGAAGGCCGCCGCGCTGTTGGCGGGGCGGGTGGTCGAGGGCGTGGCCGAGGCCGGCGGCAGCAGGGCGCGGATCTCCGCCGGGATGTAGGGGTTGTCGTTGAACACGACCACCGGCGCGCCGAAGTAGCGCGACTGCAGGGTCGAGCCCTCCACGTGTCCGTAGCTGCCCTCGATGAAGCCGCTGAGCGTGTCGCTGAACTCGAAGTCGGCATGGCCGAAGGTCGAGTAGCGGTCCACGGGCACCATCAGCTGCGTGGTCTTCATGCCCGAGTAGGAGTCGCCACCGATCGCACTGTTGCCGCTGGCCGGGCTGCCCAGGTTGTAGGCCGCCACGTTGCCGGCGGCATCGAAGGTGATGGCGCCGGTGCCGCGCAGGTTGCGGATCGCCAGGGTCGCCGCGGTGTTGTTGTTCAGCTTGCTGATCACGCCGCCCGGGTTGGTCGGGAACCCCCCGCCAACGTCGCTGCGGACCAGGTAGGTCAGGCCGGCGACTGCGCCAGCGCCGGTGTTGGTGACGATCTGGCCGCCCTTGCACCAGTCGCGCGTGAAGCAGTCGCCGATGCCTTCCTGCTTCTCATATTCGCCGCCCAGGATGAAGTGGCCGCGGCCGCCCGCGAAATCGGCGCCACCGGCCAGCGATGCGTGCAGGTTGCCGCCGTCGCCTTCGCCGGACAGGCCATAGTCCAGCTGGCCCTTGAGGCCGCTGAGGGACTTGTCGAGCACGACGTTGACGGCGCCGGCGATCGCATCGGAACCGTAGGCCGCCGAGGCACCGCCCGTGACGACGTCCGTGCGCGCGATCAGTCCGCTGGGCACGAGGTTGAGATCCACCGTGCCTTCACGTGTGACCGGGGCGAACCTGCGGCCATCGACCAGCACCAGGTTGCGGTTCACGCCCAGGCCGCGCAGGTTGACGATCTGGGCACCGACGTTGAAGCTGCCCCAGCCGTTGTTGGTCGGCGTGGTGGTGGCCTTGAACGCGGGCAGCTCGTTGACTGCCTTGCCGATGTTGACCACATTGAGCTGCTCAAGCGCCTCGGCGTCGAGTTGCGTCACCGGTGTGGGTGTGGTGTAGCCCGTCGCACCGAGGCGCGAGCCGGTCACCATCACCTCGTCCAGTTCGTCCGCCTGGTCCGCGGCCTGCGCCCAGACCGAGGGCGCCTGCAAGCCCAGGCATGCCGCGACCGCCGCTGCCACGCCGCCTGTGCGGCGCACCATGAGTGCCTTCATGTGGATTCCCCTGCTCGTTGTTGTTGTGGACACGACCCCCCGGCCGATGCCGGCAGGCTATGCCCGATCTCTGCAGGCTGTAAACAGCACGAGGGTTGCGCCGGCGACGTGGCGCGACGAGGATGTGGGCATCCCAGCCAGCACAGTGCCCTCATGGAATGTCGTACCGCATGTGGCGCCTGCTGCATCGGCCTGTCGATCAGCAGTCCGATCCCGGGCATGCCGCGTGGCAAGCCCGCCGGCGTGCGCTGCGTGCAACTGACCGCTGACGACCGTTGTGCCCTGTTCGGCCGGCCGGAGCGGCCGGCCTGCTGCAGTGGCCTGAGGCCCGAGCCGGAGATGTGCGCCGCGGATCGCGAAGCTGCCTTGCGCTTCATGGCCGAACTGGAGCGGCTGACCACGCCATGAACGACGAACCCGACCCTGAGCTGGAGGCGGCGGCGCGCCTGCTCGAAGCGTCACCCCACTACCGCGTGCTGCGCCGCTTCGTGCCCCGGGATGACTTCGGCGTCGCGGAGGTGCGCGAGCTGCGTGAGGCCGTTGTCGTGGACACCGAGACCACCGGCACGGATTTCGAGCGCGATCGCATCATCGAGCTGGCCATGGTCCGTTTCGCCTACGACGCCAGCGACGGCCGCATCGTCCACGTGAGTGATGTCTATGGCAGCCTCGAGGATCCGGGCGTGCCGATTCCGCCGGAGACCACAGCGATCCACGGCATCACCGACGACATGGTGGCCGGCCACCAGATCGACGATGAGGCCGTGGCGGCCATGCTGGAGGACGTCGAGTGGGTCGTCGCCCACAACGCGGCCTTCGATCGCCCGCTGCTGGAGCGGCGCCTGCCGCTGTTTGCGGCCCGGCGCTGGGCCTGTTCGGTCGCCGACATCGCCTGGAAGCGCGAGGGCTTCAGCGGTGCCAAGCTCGAATACCTCGCACTTGAGCACGGTTTCTTCTTCGATGGGCACCGCAGCGAGATCGACTGCCGCGCAGTGCTCGAGGTCCTGCGTACGCCGCTGCCGCGCGGCGGCGTGATCCCCTGGCGCAAGGTCATCGATTCCGCCGCGCGCACCACCTATCGCGTCTGGGCCCTCAATGCTCCCATCGAGTCCAAGGACCTGTTGAAGGCACGGGGCTATCGTTGGGATGGCGGGCGCCGCATCTGGCACCGTGAGATGGACCGCGACGCCGCGGCAGCCGAGGCGCCATGGCTGCGGGAGCAGGTCTATGGCGGGCGCAACGTCGAAGTGGAAATCGAGGTGGTCGACGCGCTGTGCCGGTATTCGCGAAGGCCGGGGCGTCGCGTGTTGCGTCGGCTGCGGCCGGACGAGGCTTCAGGTGCGTAGCGGGATGCAGGCCTCGAACCATGCGCCGCGGCCACTGTGCGGACGCAGCACCAGCGTGCCGCCGTGGGCCGTGGCGACCAGCGTCGCCAGGTAGAGGCCGAGCCCCGTTCCACCGGTGCCGCGCGTGCGCGAGGCGTCACCGCGATAGAACGGTTCGCCGATGTGTGCCGCCTGCGCGGCCGGTATGCCCGGCCCCTGGTCACGCACGCTGAACACCAGGTTCGCGCCCTCGCTGCGCAGTTGCACCTGCACCGGCCCCTCTTCCGGCGTGGAGTAACGCAGCGCGTTCGCGACCAGGTTCTTGAGCATCAAGGTGATGCGCGCCGGGTCCAGCAGCGCCGCATCGGGCACGGGCAGGCAGTCGAGCTGGATGCGATGCTCATCGCGCGCGAAGTATTCCGCCAGGACATCCTCGACCAGGATGCGGGGCGATACCGGCTGCAGCGCCAGCGCCTCATGCCTGCGGTTGAGCCGTTCGGCTTCCAGCAACGTCGTGATGATGCGGCTCATCTCGTCGACCTCGGCGCCGACCGAACGCCGCAGGTCATCGTCCTGCATGAATTCCAGCTCGAGCTTCAACCGCGACAGCGGCGACCGCAGCTCATGGCTGATGCCCAGCAGCAGCTGGCGCTTGGCATCGAGCATGCCTTGCACCTGGCGCGCCATGGTGTTGATGTCCGCTGCAAGAGCCCCAAGCTCATCACTGCGTGCCACGGGGATGGGGTGGCTGAACTCGCCCACGCCGAAACGTGCGGTGCCGCGGCGGATCGCCGCGATCGGCCGGAAGAGCTGGCGCACGGCCAGGTACCCTGCCAGCACCGTCGCCAGTGCGATGGCCACCAGCATCGGCAGCACCGGTGGTCCGGCAGGTACCGTGCCGATCTTGGGCGTGACCACCACGATGTCATGCTGGCCCTCACGGAACTTCAGGTAGTTGTGCCGCTCGTAGGTGGCGAACTGCACGCCGGGCAATTCATCCGCCAGGCTCCCGGGCGAGGCGTTGAACCAGCTGCTGTCGCCGAAGTCGAGCGAGTTGATGGCGGGCACGCGCGCGTCGGAGGCCCAGTTGATCTCCGGTCCGGCGATGCGGATGTCCACGGGCACCTTGCGGGTGATGGCCTCCGCGTTCTCGATGCGGGGCGGTGAGCCGATGTCGCGGCGCACATAGTCGACATGCAGGATGAGGTGGCCACTGACCAGCGAGCGGATGTCGCCGGCCGCGTAGGCCCAGCGCAATGCCGCCACCGTGCCCAGCCCGAACGTCAAGGCAAGCAGCAGGAAAATGAGGAGCAGGCGCAGCGACAGCGAGTGCCGCAGCAGGCGGGTCATGGGGCGTCGAGTGCCCGGGCCACCAGGCAATAGCCGCGGCCCCACACCGTCTGGATGAAACGCGCGGGCCGTGCCTCGTCGCCCAGCTTCTTGCGCAGCCGGCTGACCAGGATGTCCACCGAGCGGGTCAGGATCGCGGCGTCGATGCCCTTGATGGCCGACAGGATCTCATCCCGCGACAGGTTGCGGCCCGCTTCACGTGCGAGCAGTTCAAGCAGTTCGTACTCGGCGGTGGTGAGCTCGACCCCCGCGCCATCGACCTTGACGGTGCGCGTCCCGGGATCGATGTCCAGGCCTTCGAAGCGCAGCAGCGCCTTCTTGTCGCGCCGGGCCTCGGCACGGCGCAGGATGGTGTGGATACGGGCCACCAGTTCACGCGGTTCGAACGGCTTGCCCATGTAGTCGTCGGCACCGATCTCGAGGCCGGAGACCCGGTCGACGACATCACCGCGGGCCGTGAGCATGATGATGGGGATGCGGCTGCGACGCCGGACCTCCCGGCAGAGCTCGAAGCCGTCCTTGCCGGGCAGCATCACGTCGAGCAGCAGCAGGTCGGGCTCGTGCTGCGCCAGCTTGCGCAGACCCTGCTCGCCGTCCGATGCACACTCCACCTCGATGCCGAAACGGGCGCAGTAGGCCCGGAGCAACTCCGAGTGCCGCCGGTCGTCGTCGATGAGCAATGCGCGTATCACGCCGCCATCGTAGCGGCGAAACCGGTTGCACGCTCGGCGCACGGGCACGGCGATACACATCGAAACAAAGTGTTACCCGGCGGAAACCCTTTCGGCAGGGCGCGCGTGCACTGTACGCCCATCGATGACACTCCTGCGTTTTCCCCCCCTTGGCCCGCCTCGCGCGGGCATTTTTTTGCCTGCGGCCTGCAGTGGGGACACAAAAAAGCCCCGGCCTGCAGGATCCGAATCCGGTCGGGAGCGAAGGGTCCGACGGGGATCCCGTTGTGTGCAGGACGGGGCTGGTGGCGCCATGATCCAGATCTTGCCGTGAACCGCTGATGAATGGCGCCTGCTCAGCGATGTGGCACCAGCGTCACCGTCTCGGTGGCAGGGTCGAACAGGATGGCCGCCTCGCCGCGCTCAAGCTGCCGGCGCACCGCCGCCACCTTCTCGGCCAGGCTGTAGTCGCGTTCGCCGTACTCCGTGCCCTCCTGCAGCACGAACGCCTCGATGACGCCCTGCAGCGCGCCGGGGCTCAGCGAATCGTGGGGGATTTCGACGGGTTCCGCGCCATCCAGTGCGTCCATTGCCATGTTACCGACCGTGACCAATCGTTACGCCTCAGTGCAGTTTCCGCCGGGCGGGCCCGCGAGCATAGAGGTTCCCGTTCCACCCGGCAGGAGTGGTCCATGATCCGCTGCAGAATCTTCGCTGCGCTGGCAGGTCTCGCCCTGCTCGCCGGCTGCGGGAGTTTGGACAACCCACCTTCCGCGCCCCAGGCCCAGCCCCAGGCGCGGCTGCAAGTCATCCATGCGGCGCCGGACGCCCCCTCCTTCGAGGTGCTGGCGGCCAATTCGCCGGTGTGGAGCGCAGGTGACTACGGCCAGGCCAGCCCTCTGCTCCAAGTGCCTGCCCGGCCTGTGGCGATCGAGGTCAAGGCCCGCCTGCCGGGCAGCCGGACCGCCACCCTCATCGGGCCCGTCACGCTGGGTCTGGCCGACAAGTCGCGTTATACCGTCGTGGCAACGGGCCGGATCTCAGACCTGCAGCCGGTGGTGTTGTCGACGACCGACGTCGCCCCGCCTGCGGGGCTGGTCCGCCTGCGCCTGCTGCATGCTGCGCCGGCTGCGCCCACGGTGGACGTCTACCTGACAGCCCCCACGGCCGCATTGGCGGTCTCCACCGCCCTGACCCGCCTGGCGTTCCGCCAGGACTTCGGTCCTGCTGAAGTGGCGGATGGCAGCTACCGCATCCGCATCACGCCGGCGGGCAACAGGGAGGTGGTGGTTTTCGACTCGGGACCGCTCACCCTCGCAAGCCAGTCCGACCTCACCGTGGTCGCGATCGACAACACCGGGCCGGGCGATGCGCCGCTGCAGTTGCTGGTGGCGGACGCCAAGGGCGGCACGGCCCAGGTCCGCGTCGTGCAGGCCCCGCCGCGGTGGCGCGCGCTCCGCTGACCGGTGGTCCCTTGCCGCCGGGCGGTACGCTGCGTACCCTTCAGGCGTTCCAGTGCCGTGCCAGGGCGCGCGGTTGGGGGGTACATGGCGGAGTTTCCCGGCGGCCGCGGCACGGCAGTGTCGCGCCGCGAATTCATCAAGCGGGTGATTGCCTCGGGCGCGGTCGCGTCTGCGGCAGGGTTCATGGCCAGTGGCTGTGCGGCGCGTCGCGGCGGCGGGCCTGGCGGTGTCGAGCGTCTGGTCTCGCTCGACGTCAATGGCCAGTTGCGGCGCGTCGATGTGCTGCCGCAGGAAACCTTGGCCATGACGCTGCGCTACAAGCTCGGCCTCACGGGCACCAAGCTGGCCTGTGACCGTGCCGAATGCGGTGCCTGCACCGTGATGCTCGATGGCGTCACGTCCTACTCCTGCTCCACGCTCACCCACAGCGTGCGCGGCCGCAAGGTGGTCACCATCGAAGGCCTGCGCGGACCGGGCGGCGCCTTGCATCCTGTGCAGCAGGCCTTTGTCGACGAATTGGCCCCGCAGTGCGGCTTCTGCACGCCGGGGCAGGTCGTGGCCGCGGTGGCGTTGCTGCAGGTCAATCCCCGGCCGACCCGCGACGAGGCACGGCAGGCGCTGTCCGGCAACCTGTGCCGCTGCGGGGCCTACGACAACTACCTCAACGGCGTCATGCGCGCCTGCGGCAACACCGCGGAGATCAGCCATGGCCTATAAACACCTGGGCAAGGACTTCATCCCGCACGATGTCGTCGCCAAGGTCACCGGCGAGGCCAAGTACGCCGAGGACTTCCGCGCCGAGGGCATGGTGTTCGCGCGCATCCTCGGCAGCCCGTTCGCGCGCGCCCGCGCCAGGTCCATCGATGCCACGGCGGCGCTGGCCTTGCCCGGGGTGGTCGGCATCCTCACGGCCGACGAGGTCAAGAATCCGCCAGCGCCGGAAATCCCGCTGCTCACGAACACGCCGGGATACATCGGCGAGCCGGTGCTGCTGGTGGCCGCCGAGGACGAGACCACGGCGCAGGATGCGATGGACCTCATCCGCATCGACTGGGAGCCCTTGCCCTTCCATCTCGATCCGCTCCAGAGCCTGCACCCGGATGCTCCCGATGCCCGCGACGATGGCAACGTCGGCGCGCGCGCGCTGGAGTTCCAGCGCGTCAAGTGGACTGCCGAAGACTTCGCCGCCGCGAAGCCCGGTCGCATGCCCATGGGCAAGGCCGCCGAGGAGTGGATGTTCGGCGAGGATCTCGAGGCCACTTTCGGCCGCTGCAAGCTGGTCCTCGATGAACCCTTCGTGCACGCGAGCAACTCGCACCACAGCATGGAGCCGCGCTCGGCGATGGCCTACTGGCAGAACGGCAAGTGCTTCCTGCACGTGTCGTCGCAGAGCCAGTCGTTCATCGTGCCGCCGCTGGCCGGCATGATCGGCATCCCGCCCACCGACCTGGTGCTGATCGCCGAATACTGCGGTGGTGGCTTCGGTTCCAAGGGTGGCGCCTACACCATCCAGGCCCTGCCGGCCCTGATGTCGCGCAAGCTGGGCCGGCCGGTGATGCTGCGCATCAGCCGTGCCGAGGAGTACTACAACGGTTCGGCGCGCAACGGCTTCCAGGGACAGGTTCGGCTGGGCTTCGACGAGCGCGGCAAGCTGCTCGCGGCAGACCTGTACGTCGTGCAGGAAAACGGCGCCCACAACAGCTTCCCGGACTTCCGCAACGCCGGCGATGCACTGTCGATGATGTACCAGCCCGAGGCCATGCGTTTCCGCGGCCTGCCGGTGCATGCCAACTCCATCCAGCGTTCGGCGCAGCGCGGCCCCGGCTACAACCAGCTGGCGCACATCATCGAGCCGCTGCTGGACCGCGCCGCCCGTGAGCTGGGCGTCGACCGCCTCGAGATCCGCCGTCTCAACGCACCCCAGACCCGCTCGCCGGTGGGCAAGGACCGCAAGCCGGTCTCCAGCTGCTACCTGAAGGAAGCGCTCGAGTCCGGGGCCGCGAAGTTCGATTACGCCGCGCGCAAGGCCCGCAGCGGCCAGCGCCAGGGCGCGAAGGTCACCGGCATCGGCATCGGCCAGGCCTACCACCCGGCCGGCTTCAACGGTTTCGACGGCCTGGTGCGTCTGGGCACCGACGGCAAGCTCTACATCCACACGGGTGTCGGCAACCTGGGCACCTTCTCGCACTCCAGCACCTCGCGCATCGCCGCGGAGGTGCTGAAGATGGACTGGGAGGACTGCGTGGTCGTGCGCGGCGACAGCCGCAAGCACCTGCCCTGGAACATCGGCCAGTTCGGCAGCAACACCAACTACACGATGACGCGCACCAACCTCGTGGCCGCGAACGATGCGCTGCTGAAGCTGCGCGAGATCGCCGCACGGCAGTTCGGTGGCAGCGCGGCCGACTACGACGTCGACGGCCGGCGCGTCTTCCGCCGCGGGGCGCCGGCCAGCGGCCTGACCTATGCGCAGGCCGCGCAGCAGGCGGTGAAGCTCGGCGGCCGCTACGACGGCCATGAGCTGCCGGCCGACATCAATCCGATGACCAAGGCCTCGGCCAGCGCACTTGCGGGCACCGGGCTCATCGGCGTCGCCAAGGACACATTGCCCACCGATGGTGCCGTGGCCGCCTATGCCGCGGCCTTTGTCGAGATCGAGCTCGATGTGGAGACCGGCAAATACCGCATCCTTGATTACCTGGCCGTCGCCGATTGCGGCACGGTCATCCATCCGGCGGGCCTGGAGACGCAGATCAAGAGCGGTGCCGTGCAGGGCTTCGGCGTCGCCGGTCTCGAGCGCATCGTCTACGACCCCCAGAATGGCCTGCCGGCAAGCGTCGGTTTCTACCAGGCCAAGCCGCCCAGCTACCTCGACGTGGCGCGCAGCATGCGGGTCGGTGCGGTGGACCAGCCGGACCCGACCGGTGCGCTGGGCACCAAAGGCATCGGCGAGCCGTTGCTGGGCTGTGCCGCGTCGGCCGTGCTGTGCGCGATCTCCGATGCGCTCGGCGGCCATGTGTTCAATCGCACGCCGGTGGTGCCCGACATGATCATCAACCACGCCTCGGGGCGGTCGCCGTCGCACGGCCCGCTCCAGGTCAACTGCCAGTGAGGAGGTCGCGATGCGCCGCGACATGATGCCGCACTTCGACCTCTACCAGCCGGACAGCGTCGCGTCCGCGCTGGAGCTGGCAGGTCGCCTCGGGGAAGACGCCTGGTACCTGGGCGGCGGGCAGGACAGCTTCGACTGGCTCAAGAACCGCACCAAGCGTGCCGGTGCCGTCATCGAGCTGGCCGGCATCGCCGAGCTCAAGGGCATCCGTGAGCAGGACGGCGGCTTGTTCATCGGGGCCGCGACCACGCTCACCGAGATCACCGCCCATGCCATGGTCCGCGAGCGTTTCGGCCTGCTGGCGCAGGCCGCCGCACGCGTGGCCAGCCCGCAGATCCGCAACGCCGGTACCCTCGGTGGCAACCTCTGCCAGGACACGCGCTGCTGGTACTACCGCGCCGGTGTCGATTGCTACCGGGCCGGCGGCATCGCCTGCTATGCCGATACGCCACAGGGCCAGAACCGCGAGCACGCGATCTTCGGCGCGAGCCGCTGCGTGGCCGTGCAACCTTCCGACACCGCCAACGCGCTGGTCGCCCTCGATGCCGTTTTCCACCTGCGCGGCCCCGGCGGCGAACGGCAGGTGCCGGCCAGCGATTTCTTCGTCGGGCCGGACGTCGACATCCGCCGCATGACCTGCCTGCGGCAGGGCGAAATGCTGGTGGGCGTCGCGATCCCGTCCCATTGGGCCGGTGCAGAGTTCCACTTCGAGAAGATCACCGACCGGCAGACCTGGGACTTCGCGCTGGTCAGCCTGTCTGCCGCGCTGCGCGTCGACGGCGGCCGCATCACCGGGGCGCGTCTGGTCTGTGGCGCCGTCCAGTGCGTGCCGCGGCGGCTGCTGGAGGTCGAGCAGGCCGTCATCGGCAGCCCGCGCGATGCGGCCACCGCCGACCGCGTCGCGGCGCTGGCGTCGCAAGGCGCGCGCCCGCTCAACTTCAACCACTTCAAGATCCCGCTGATGGAAAACCTGGTCCGTCGCGCGATCCGCGGAGCCTGACACCATGGACATCCTGAGGTACGGACATGATGCGTGGGGGCAGGTGGTCGTGAACGGCCTGTCCTGGGACCTCATCCCCGTGGCCTTCGGTGCCGGCGTCGCCGTCATCGTGGTCCACCAGCTCCTGCGCCTGCGGCGTCGGGGCGGGGAGGGCGCATGAGCGCGCCCGCCGCCGACGGCACGCTGCTGCGCCATGCGGCCATCGACCGTGCGTTCCACTGGGTCACGGCGGTGGTCATGCTGCTGCTGCTGGGTACCGGTCTGCTGCCGGTGATGGGCCTGCGCTTTGCGTGGTTCGACATCCACTGGATCGCCGGACTTTTGCTCACCGCGGCGATCCTGCTGCACCTGCTGCGCGTGCTGACCGTGCAGGGCCTGAAGGCGATGCACTTGCGCCGCAGCGATTTCGCGCAGCTGCGCGGCGCGGCAAACGCCGGCAAGTACACGCTGCAGCAGAAGGCCATCCACCTGGCCTGGACGGTCGCGGTGCTGCTGGGCATCGTCACCGGCTGGTTCCTGATGGTGAAGGCCGGCGTGCCCTTCCTCGACCGCAATGCCTACCTCTTCGGCCGCGTCACCTGGGGCGTGCTCACGGTGCTGCACGACCTGTCGGCGCTGCTGGCGCTGTTCCTGCTGATGGTGCACGTCTATTTCGGCCTGCTGCCGGAGAAGCGCGCCTACCTGCGGGCCATGCTGCGCGGTGGCCGCATCGGCCGCAGCGAACTCGGACCCGAGCACGACCTCGACAAGGTGGCGCGCGGTGAGTGATGCCTTGTCCCTCGCCGAGCGCATCGAACTCGTCGAACGCGGCTACGAATACCTGCTGGCCTACGCCGCGCAAGGTCGCCAGGACGATGCCGGCACCGAGGCCCGTCTGATGCTGACGGGCATGCACGATGCCCTCGAAAGCCTGGGGCCCGTGGCCCGCGCCGCGTTGCCTCAGCTCGCCGCAGGGCCTGTCGTCGCGCCCTGGATCGACGCGCTTGAACGTGACGCGCAGGTGGCCCGCGGGGCACTGGCGCTGGTGCTGGGCTGCCCGCGCATCGGTTCGCTGCTGGTCGACAACCTCAACGCCTCGGTGCACCTGCGCGCCCTGCTCACCGACCTGTTCCTGCTCGACCAGGCGCTCAAGTCGCGGAGCTGACCGCGTGAAGACCCGCCTGACCGAGACCGAGGATGCCGTCATCCTGTCGCCGGCCGATGGGCCGGCGGATGCCGCGATCCTCTGGCTGCACGGGCTGGGCGCCGATGGCCATGACTTCGTGCCGCTGGTCCCGGAGTTGCGCCTGGCACCCTCGGCCCGCATCCGCTTCGTCTTCCCGCATGCCAGCGTGCGGCCGGTGACGGTCAACAACGGCTATTCGATGCGGGCCTGGTACGACATCGTGTCGCTCACGCCGCAGGGCCGCGACGACGAAGCGGGCATCCGCGAATCTGCGCGTCGCCTGGTGGCCTACATCACGCGCGAGCGGCTGGCGGGCATCCCGTCCCGCCGCATCCTGCTGGCCGGCTTTTCGCAGGGTGGCGCCATCGTGCTGCACACCGGCTTGCGCCACGACGAGCCGCTGGGCGGTCTCATCGCGCTCTCCACCTACCTGCCGCTGAAAGCCACGCTGGCGCAGGAGGCCCACGCGGCCAACCGCGACCTGCCCATCCTCATGTGCCATGGCACGGCCGACACCGTGGTGACGCGCGACTTCGGCGCGCAGTCGCGCGATGCCATCCGCGCGGCCGGCCACGCCGTCGATTGGCGTGAATACCCGATGCAGCACAGCGTGTCGGCCGCTGAGGTGGCCGACATCGCCGCCTTCATCCGCCGCTGCCTCGCCTAGCGGCCGGCGCGCAGCGCCGCGGTTGCCGCCACGTCGATGCCCAGGCCTTCCGGGTCCCGGTCCGGGTCACCGGTGACGACCACGCCATAGTCGCGCGCTGCACCGGCCACGCTCACATAACCATCGCGCACGTCGCGCTTCACGCGCTCCGGTTCGCGGGTGAACGGATCGCCCCAGCCGCCACCGCCATTGGTGAGATAGCGCCACGTGGCACCAGGCGGTGTCATCCAGACCTTCTCGCGCCCGAACCAGTGGTACTGCCCGTCGGCCGAAGGCAGCCCGCTCTGCGGATCCAGCCGGCCGGAGACGCGGATCGCGGTGCGGAAACTGGCCGCACTGGTGTCGCGCAGCGCGACCTGTTCACCCTCCTGCGGGTGCCACAACCAGGCCCCGCCCAGCGTGCCGTCGCCGCCGCCGCGCACGCCCTTGCCGGTGGGCTGCTTGTAGCGCAGCAGGATCGGGTTGCTGGCCGCAGGTGCCAGGAAGGTGGTGTCCTTCAGCACGGCGGCGCCACCGCGGTTGTAGCCGGCGCCGGCACTGTCGGCGACATACTCGCGGCGGATCACCACCATCGGCGCGTCGGTCTCGCTGACCTCGATGGCCGTGTCGATGCTGTTGGCCTGGTAGAAGATGCTGAAGCTGTCAGCATCGCCCGCGCGCGTGGCGCCCCAGGGGCCGCGTTCGCCACCGGCCACGCCGATCGCCAGCCACAGCGAGCCGTCCGGGCGCAGGCCGTGCGCGGTGTGCAGGTTGGGGGCGCCGGTGTCGCCGGCCACGGCGTTCTCGCCGACGGCGGCGGCCATGGCCTGCAGGATCGCCAGCAACATCGCATTGGTGGACTCGCCATAGGCGAACACCACGCCCTCCGGCGGCAGCGCGCTGAGGATGGCGCCTTCGGGGATGACGATGTCGACGTTGCGGTACATCCCCGAGGTGAAGCGGCCGTCCGGGTCGAACAGGAATTTCATCGCCACGCCGATCGTGGCCTTCACGTCGATGAAGGTGCCGTTGATCGAGGTGCGGGCCTGGCGCGCCGTGCCGGACAGGTCGATCTCGATGTGCTCGCCGACCTTGGTGATGCTGCAGCGGACCGGGAACTCCTCGCTGTCGTCCAGGCCGTCGCAGTCCACCAGCGCCTCGCCGTGCCAGGTGCCGTCCGGGATGCGCGCCAGCGCGCTCGCCATGCGCTCGGCATCAGCGTCGCAGACATAGCGCATGGTGCCCAGCAGCGCGTCGCGGCCATAGCGGCGCAGCGAGGCCAGCAGCAGTTCCTCGCCCAGGTCCAGGCAGGCGACGATGGTCTGCATGTCGCGCACCAGCAGCGGCGCGAAGCGCGCGTTGTCGATGAACAGCGACCAGGTCTCGCGCACCGGCTCGCCTGCGCTCATCAGCGCCCGCGGCGACAGCACCAGGCCGTTCTCGTAGACGCTGGTCTTGGTGGCGCTGAAGCCGCCCGGCACCGAACCGCCGATGTCCAGCTGGTGCGCCTTGATGGTGACGAAGGCCGTCAGCTTGCCTTCGAAAAACACCGGCCGGCAGAACAGCACGTCGTTCACGTGCGTGCCGATGCGGTAGGGGTCGTTGCCGATGATGACATCGCCGGCCTGCAGCCGTTCCGGGCCGTACTCCTCGATGGTGTTGCGCACCGACAGCGTCATGGTGCCGGTGAAGGCCATGAAGCTCTTGCTGACCACCGGCGTCGCATAGCCGGTCTCCGGCGGACCGGTCAGGGTGGCGGCAAAGTCGTAGAGGTCGCGCAGCACCGGTGAAAAGGCACAGGCCAGCAGCTTCTGGCAGACGTGCTCGAGCACGTAATCGAGGCGGTTGCCGAGCACGGTGGCGACGAAGCGGTCGCAGCCATAGCGGGCGCCGAACGCGGTGTCGTCGAGGTCGCGGATGCGCGTGCTCATGCCTGGGCCTCCTTCGCCGCGGCCTGACGTTCGATGTAGAGCTCCCCGAGGGCGCCCACCGTGGCCTGCTGGCCCGGGCCCACCAAGGTGGTGCACAGCGCTTCCTGGATCACGGCAGGGCCCGGCACGCGGCAGCCGCGGGGCAGGGCGGTGCGGTCGTAGAGCGCCGCACGCAGCGGTTGCGGCGCCAGTTCACGCAGTTCGCGATAGCCCAGGGGTGGTGGTGGCTGCGGATCCGCCACTTCCGGCAGGCGCGGGAAGCTCACCTGCGGCGAAGGCACGACCACCTGCACGCGGTAGCTGACGGCCTGCACCGGGATCATCGGCATCGACAGGCCGTTGCGGCGCTGGTACTCGGCATGGAAGGCCTCGATCATGCGTGCCACGGTGGATGCCTCCAGAGGGCCTTCAGGGACTTCGACGAAGGGCGTTTCCCAGGTCTGGCCGGCCAGACGGCCATCGAAGCTGCGGCGCACCTGCACGCCCGCCATGCCGGGCGCGACCGCCTGGCGCAGCTTGGACTCCATGGCAGCGAAGATCTCTGCCAGTCGCGGCGCCACGTCGGGCGTCAGCATGAGGTATTCGCTGCGGCTGTCGCTGAACACCAGGTCGGTGCTGAGCAGGCCGATGGCCGAGAACAGGCCGGGATGCGGTGGCACGATCACGCGCCGCACGTTCAGCGTGTCCAGCGCCGAAGCCAGCAACATCGGCCCTGCGGCGCCATAGGCCACCAGGCTGAAATCGCGCGGGTCGCTGCCGTGGCGGATCGCCACGTTGGCCACTTCCTCGGCGATGTTGCTGACCGCGATCTGGTAGGCGTAGCCGGCGCGCTTTTCCGGCGCCACCGGCGTATCGAGCGAATCGAAGGCGCGGCGCGCGGCCTCGACGTCCAGCTCCAGCTGGCCGCCGGCAAAGCCACGCGGTTCGAGGATGCCCATCAGCAGGCAGGCGTCGGTCACGGTGGGTTGCGTGCCGCCGCGGCCGTAGCAGGCCGGACCCGGATAGGCACCGGCACTGGCCGGCCCCACCGTGATGTCGCCGGCCTCGTTGGCCGCCACCAGGCTGCCGCCGCCGGCGCCGACGCTCGACACCTCGGTGGACAGCGCGCTGATCACGAAATCGTGTTCGATCTCGAAGCTGTCGTTGGTGAAGGACTCGCCACCCTGGATCAGCGACACGTCGGTGGAGGTGCCACCGACATCACAGCAGATCAGGCTGGTCTCGCCGATCTCGTGGCCGAGCCGGCGGCAGGAGGCGGTGCCGGCGGCCGGGCCGGCGAACAGGATCTTGTAGGGCTGCTGCAAAGCCTCGTTCCACGGCAGCAGCGCGGCGGTGCAGTCGGCGAAGTTCAGCCGCCCATCGAAACCCAGCCCACGCAGGCCGGCGTCGAGCTTGTGCGCATAGTCGCCGTAAAGCAGCTTCATGATCACGTCGACCACGGTCGTCGAGGCGCGGCTGAACTCCTTCGCCCGCGGCGAGACCTCGGACGACACGGAGAGGGGGATGTCGCCCAGCACCTCGCGCGCCAGCGCGGCCAGCTGCTGCTCATGCACCGGGTTGGCGTAGGCATGCAGCAGGCAGATGGCCAGGCCCTGGATGCCGCAGCGCTTGAGCAGCTCCAGTTCGCGGCGCGCCTGCGCCGCATCGAAGGGAATCAGGACCTCGCCACTGGCGAGCACGCGTTCCTCGACACCTCGCCGCAGGTAGCGCGGCACCACCGGTCGTGCGGCGTCACCGAAGGAGCGCCGCCAGCGCGGGTCGAGCTGGCCGTCGAGCGGCCGCCAGCCGCGACCGCCATCGAGCATGTCGCGGTGGCCGGCGGTGGTGATGAAGCCGACCTTGGGCAGGCGCCGGGTCAGGATGGCGTTGAGGCCCTTGGTGCTGGCGTGGTTGAACAGCGGGCTGCCCGCCACGCCGAGGCGCCGCGCGCCCTCGACCACCGACCGCTGCGGGTCTTCCGGAATGCTGGGAACCTTGGTGACCTCGAGGCGGCCATCGCGGAATGCCACCACGTCCGTGAAGGTGCCGCCGACATCGACGCCGAACACCTCAGGCCTCCCCGCGCGACGTGCCGCGCCCGGTGGGGATCAGCCCCTGCGTTGCCTCGGTGAGGATGCCCAGCAGCGGTCCCGGCCGGCGCTCCGCAGAATGCAGGCAGGTGCCGCACTTGACCACGTCCCACCAGCCGCCCTCGCTGAGCACGCGGTAACGTTGCAGCGCCGCGGCACCGCAGGCGGGGCAGTCGCCCTCCACGGCCTCGCGCCGTGCATGGACTTCCGGTGTCGACGGTCTCGCGAACATGCTGCATTCCCCCACGGCGGTCTGGCACGATGCCGGCCTTGTCCGACGGACTGTACGAGCGTACAAGTGTGGATGCAATGACTGATACGCGCACACGTTATCTGGACGCCGCCGAGGCCGCCTTCATCCGCGATGGCTACGAGGGTGCCACCATCCGCGCCATTTCCGCCCGCGCCAAGGTGCCGCTGGGCACATTGCACCACTACTGGGGCACCAAGGAGCGGCTTTTCACCGAGGTCTGCCAGCGGCGTTTCGGGCCGATCCAGCAAGTGCAGGTGGCGCGCCTGCAGGCGGTGGGCGCAGCCGCCGGCGAGGGCCGCCCGGACCTCGAAGCCGTCGTGCGCGCCATGATCGAGCCACCGGTGTTGCCACCCGATGCCAGCGTCGCCCAGCGCCGCCGCATCCGCGCCCTCTACGGCCGCGTCCTCACCGAACCGCACCAGGCGGCGCTGCGGCAGGTGGTGCATGTGTTCCGCGATTCCACGCAGCTGTTCATCGAACTGATGCAGCGGGCCTGCCCGCAGCTCGACGCGCGCACGTTCTTCTGGCGTTACACCTGTGCGCTGGGCACGTTCATCTTCGCCAACTCCTTCAGCGACCGCGTCGCCCTGTCGATGGACTATGAGCTCACCGAGGAGCAATGGCCGCAGGCCGTGGACGAGATGGCCGCGTTCATGGTGCGCGGCATGAGCGCCCCCGCGGGCTGAGGGCCTGCCGCCGCGGGCTCACCCGAGGTGCCCGCGCAACGCCTGCAGCAGCGCGCCGACATCACCGTCCTTGCGCAGCAGTGCGGCACACCCTGCGTCCCGGCACTGCGCCTCCAGTTCCGCCGTGGCGCTGCCAGTGAAGGCGATGACCAGTGCATCACGCTGCAGTTGGCGCAGCCGCGCCAGCCACGGCAACACACTGCCGTCGTCCAGCGACAGGTCGACGAGGTAGGCATCCGCCGGCGCGGCTTGCGCGGCCTGCAACAGCGCGGCGCCAGAGCCCACCACCGTCGGGCACTGCCAGCCCGGCTGCTGTCCCAGCACGGTCTGCAGCAGCCATGCCAGCTCAGGATTGTTTTCCGCCAGCACGATGCGGCGGCTGCTGGAGTCGGTCACAGGGGATGCCCGGGGGGCGGGCGTTGCGGGTGCGGGCATGGACTTGTTGCGGCGAAATGACACTGCGAGACGCTGCGGACCGTAATTGGTGGGACAAAGGCACCGACCCCGGCACAAAAAGTGCCGGGAAGGCAAATATCCCCCCTTTAACACAGACTGGGGCGCGTATACACTCGATCGTGATCGTTGGTCGTCCGGCTTCTGTCTGTCGTGCCCTCGGCGCGCGTGCTCTAGTGGAAGGGTCTCCGATCGGGTCAACGTCCAATCATTGTCTGGAGATCGTTTTTACATGGCTAAGATTTACGTGGGCAACCTGCCGTTCTCGGCGGACGAGGCTGCCGTCCGGTCGCTCTTCTCCCAGCACGGCACCGTTGAGTCGGTTGCCCTCCCGACCGACCGCGAGACGGGCCGTCCGCGCGGTTTCGGCTTCGTCGAGATGCCGCAGGCGGATGCCGCCCGTGCCATCGCGGCGCTGAACGGTTATTCCATGAACGGTCGTCCGTTGCGCGTCAATGAGGCGCAGGACAAGCCCCGCACCGGCGGCGGCGGTGGCGGTGGTGGCTACCGCGGCGGTGGTGGCGGTGGCGGCTATCGCGGCGGTGGCGGCGGTGGCGGCTACGGCGGTGGTGGCGGCGGTGGCGGCTACGGTGGCGGCGGCGACCGTGGCGGTTACGGCGGCGGCGGCGGCGGTCGCTGGTAAGCGGCGCGCGAGCAGCGGGCGTCCCGGCGGGGCGCCCGATCTGCCTGCCTCTCCGAAAGGCCCGGCCTCAGCGCCGGGCTTTCTGTTTTCAAGGCCTGGCCGAATGCGATGAGGTGCTGATGGCCATCCGTCCGATCCTGCGCATGGGCGATCCACGCCTGTTGCAGCGCTCTGCCGAGGTTGCCGACCTGGCGGATCCGGCGCTGGCAGCCTTGCTCACCGATTTGCATGACACCATGGTCGCGGCGCAGGGCGCCGGGCTCGCCGCGCCACAGATCGGGGTGCCGCTGCGGGTGGTGCTGTTCGGGTTCGAGCGCAATCCACGCTACCCGGACGCGCCGCCGGTGCCAGCCACCGTGCTCATCAATCCGCTGCTCACGCCCTTGGGCGCCGAGCAGGAGGAGGGCTGGGAGGGGTGTCTGTCCGTGCCGGGACTGCGGGGACGCGTGCCGCGTTTCCGGCGCCTGCGCTACCAAGGCCTGGGTCCCCGGGGCGAGGTCATCGACCGCAGTGTGGAGGGCTTCCATGCGCGGGTGGTGCAGCATGAGGTCGATCACCTCGATGGCGTGCTCTTCCCGATGCGCATCCGCGACATGCGCGACTTCGGCTTTACAGAGGTGCTCTTCGACTAGCATATCGGGCATGGAACATTTCGATGCCCTGGTGATCGGTACCGGCCCTGCCGGCGAAGGCGCGGCCATGATGCTGTCCAAACACCAGCGCAAGGTCGCGGTGGTGGAGCGCTACGCCAGCGTGGGCGGCGGTTGCACGCACTGGGGCACCATCCCCAGCAAGGCCTTGCGTCACGCGGTGCGGACCGTCAACGAGGCCCGCGCCCATCCTTTGCTGCGCGCCGCCCTCCAGGAACTGTCCATCGGCTTTCCCCAGTTGCTGGCGACCGCGGATGCCGTGATCGCCAACCAGGTGCAGATGCGGCAGCGCTTCTACGACCGCAACCGTGTGCCGGTGCTGCGCGGCAGCGCGCGTTTCCTCGACGCGCACCGTGTTGCGATCACCTCGGACGCAGCCCCGGACCTGCAGGTCAGCGCCGACCACATCATCATCGCCACCGGGTCGCGGCCCTACCGGCCGCCGGGCCTGGATTTCGCGCATCCGCGCATCCGCGACAGCGACACGATCCTGTCCTGCCGGGAGACGCCGTTTGCGGTCACCATCTACGGCGCCGGCGTCATCGGCTGCGAATACGCGTCCATCTTCTTGAACATGGGCTGCAAGGTGAACCTGGTGAACACCCAGGGCCAGCTGCTGTCGTTCATGGACGAGGAGATTTCCGAGGCGCTCTCCTACCACCTGCGTGACCAAGGCTGCGTGATCCGCCACGGCGAGCAGTTCGAGTCGGTGGAAGCGCGGGAAAGCGACGTGCTGCTGAACCTCAAATCCGGCCGGCGCATCAAGTCCGATCTGCTGCTCTGGGCCAACGGCCGCACCGGCAACACCGATGGCATGGCCCTTGAGGCGATCGGCCTGCTACCGAACCAGCGTGGCCAGCTGAAGGTCAATACCCACTACCAGACCGACGTGCCGCATGTTTACGCGGTGGGTGACGTGACCGGTCCGCCGGCGTTGGCCAGCGCCGCCTACCAGCAGGGTTCGGACGCGGCGCGGCACATCCTCGATGCCGCGGCCCAGCCGACCTCGCTCGACCTGATTCCCAGCGGCATCTACACGCTGCCGGAAATCTCCTCGGTGGGTCGCACCGAGCGCGAGCTGCAGGCCGCCGGCGTGCCGTACGAAATCGGCCACATGCACTTCAAGTCGCTGGCCCGGGCGCAGATGTCCGGGCAGCGCGTCGGCATGCTCAAGCTGCTGTTCGACACGCGCGACCTGAAGGTGCTCGGCGTCCATTGCTTTGGCGAGAACGCTTCGGAGATCGTCCACATCGGCCAGGCCGTGATGTCCGATCCGGCGATCAATTCGCTGCGCTATTTCATCAATACCACCTTCAATTACCCGACCATGGCCGAGGCCTACCGCATCGCGGCCCACAACGGCCTGAACCGGCTGGTCTGAGCGCGTCCATGGCCCAGACTGCGGGTGTGGCTGCCGGCGAGCGGCCGAAATCCAGGTCGTTGCGCCCGCTGCGGTCGCTGCTGCCCTTCCTGGCGCCCCACCGCGCCACGCTGGTCGCGGCGCTGCTGGCCCTGTTGCTGGCCTCGGCGGCGATGCTGGCGCTGCCTCCTGCCCTGCGCAGGCTGGTGGACGAGGGCATGGCGACGCGCGACGCGGCCAGCCTGGACCGCGCCTTCCTGCTGTTTCTCGGCGCTTCGGTCGTGTTCGGCGTCTTCGCGGCGCTGCGCTATTACCTGGTGACCTGGCTGGGCGAACGCGTGGTGGCGGACCTGCGCGCGGCGGTCTACGAACGCGTGGTCCGCATGGACACCACGTTCTTCGAGGTCACGCGCACGGGCGAGGTGCTGTCGCGGCTCACCACCGACACCACGCTGGTGCAGTCGATTTCGGGTGTCGGCTTGTCCATCACGCTGCGTTCCAGCGTCAACCTGCTGGGTGCACTGGTGATGATGGGCGCGACCAGCCCCCGCCTGATGGGGCTGCTGCTGTTGCTGGTGCCGGTCGTGCTGCTGCCGCTGTTCGCGGTGGGCCGCAGCCTGCGCAAGCTCTCGCGTGAGTCGCAGGACCGCGTGGCCGACGCCAGCGCGCTGGCGGACGAGACCCTGAACGCCGTGCAGGTGCTGCAGGCCTTCACCCTCGAGGCCCTGCAGTCGGCACGCTTCCGCGACGCGGCGGAGCAGGGCTTCAAGGTGGCCGTGCGCCGCAACCGAGTGCGTGCGCTGCTGACCGCCTTGGGCACCATGCTGGTGATGGGCGCGATCACGTTGGTGGTGTGGCTGGGCGCACGCGCCGTGCTCGACGGCGAGCTCACGGCCGGCCAACTGGGCCAGTTCCTGCTCTACAGTGTTTTCGTGATGACGGCAGCGGCCGCCCTGATCGAGCAGTGGGGCGAAGTGCAGCGCGCCGCCGGTGCCATGGAACGGCTGACTGAACTGTTGCAGGCCCGGCCGGCCATCGCGCCGCCACCACCGGCGGAGGCGCAGGTGCTGCCTGAGGGCGGACGCGGTGGCCTGCTGCTCGGTGGCCTGCGCTTCCGCTACCCGTCGCGGCCCGAGCAGGTGGCCATCGACGGCCTTGATCTGGCGGTTGCGCCCGGTGAGCACGTGGCCATCGTCGGCCCCTCGGGCGCCGGCAAGACCACGCTCTTCCAACTGCTGCTGCGCTTCCACGATCCCGAGGCCGGCGTCATCAAGTTCGATGGCGTCGACATCCGGCGCGTCGATCCGGTGGCGCTGCGACAGCGCATTGCGCTGGTGCCCCAGGACACCGTGCTGTTCGGCACCAGCATCCGCGAGAACATCCGTTACGGGCGCCCGGGGGCCACGGACCCGGAGGTCGAGGTGGCGGCGCAGGCGGCCGCGGCCGCGGAGTTCATCGAGGCCTTGCCGCAGGGCTATGACACGTTCATCGGGGAACGCGGCACGCGGCTGTCGGGCGGCCAGCGCCAGCGCGTGGCCATCGCTCGGGCGCTGCTGAAGGATCCGCCGCTGTTGCTGCTGGACGAGGCCACCAGCGCGCTCGACTCGGCCAGCGAGCGCCAGGTGCAGGCCGCGTTGCAGCGCCTGACGGAGGGTCGCACCACGCTGGTGATCGCCCACCGGCTCTCCACGGTGCAGCGCGCCGACCGCATCGTGGTGCTGGACCATGGCCGCGTCGTCGACATCGGGCGGCACACGGAGCTCATGCTGCGCTGCCCACTGTACGCGCGCCTGGCGGGCTCCCAGGCACTCACTGCGGAACCTTGATCCAGTCCACAGTGCCCGGCGGCGGTCGGCCGCATCATGCAGGCCAAGTCTCCGGGGTCCACCCCGTCGTTCCGGATGGAATCCGCGCCTGATGTCTGCCATCCCCGCCACGCCCGCCCCTGCCGCCAGCCACATTTTTGCCCAGGCCGACGCCGATCACTGGCGTCGCAAGTACCTGGCTTCCGTCCGCACGCTGGAGCAGGAGGAGCGTGCGTTCCGCAGTCTCGAGAGCCTGCTGCGGCGCCTGTTGGCGCGGCTCTGCCTCGCCTCCTTCGGACAATCGCCACCCCTCGACCAGGTGCTCGGACGTCTTGCCGTGGCCCTGCGCAACGCCGCCGGCGAAGAAGAGCTCGAACCTTTGTTCACGCCCATTGCCGACGCGGTCGCGGCGCTGGAGCGGCGCCGGCCCGGCGCGCCTTCCGCGGCGGCCGGGGCGGCGGCATCCAGGCCTGCCGCGGAGCGGGTGGGCGAAGATGCCACCGCTGGGACACAGGGCATCGCCATCACGCGCGCCGTCTATGGCGACGAGCGCATCCGCGAGACCCTGGACCGCCTGTTGGGCCTGGTGCGCGGCGACCCCGAGCTGCTGCCGGCCTGCGACGCCCTGGCCCTGAAGCTGGGCCAGCCGCTGTCGGCCAGCAGCCTGCCCTTGCTGTTGTCGGACATCGCCGACGTGCTCGCGCGCCGGGTGGATGTCATCGAGCGGGAGAAGCGCGAGGTCGAGGGGCTGCTCAGCCGGATCACGCAGCGCCTGGACGAACTCACCCAGTTCCTCTACGGCGAGGATGCCGACCGGCGCGAGGCCCGGCGCGACAGCGACGATTTCAACCGGCAGTTGGCCGCGGGGTTCCACGCCTTGCGCGACAGCGTGGGTGAGGTGGGGACCGGACTGGACACGGTACGTGAAAGGCTGGAGGACCGGCTCGCCGCCATCAGCGAACAGGTGCAGGCATACCGCCAGCGTGAGCAGGCGCGTACCGCGGCCTATGAGCAGCGCAGCGAGAGCCTGCGCGCGCACGTGGAGCAGCTGGAGGACGAGGCCCGGCGCCTGCAGGACCGGCTGCGCGACGAGCAGCGGCTGGCCAGCGTCGATGCACTCACGCAGGTGCCCAACCGTCTTGCGCTGGACCTGCATCTCGCGGAGGCGATGAGGCGATGCCACGACAGTCCTGAACCTACCTGCATCGTGGTCTGGGACATCGACCACTTCAAGCGCTTCAACGACAGCTGGGGCCACCGCGCGGGCGATCGCGTGCTGCGGGCGGTCGCGCAGACGCTGGCCGCCGGCATCCGCCAGACGGATTTCGTCGGTCGCTACGGCGGCGAGGAGTTCGTCATGGTGCTGGAGGGCTACCCCCTGCCCGAGGCCATGCGTCGCGTCGATGCGCTGCGCATCGCGGTATCGCGGCTGCAACTGCACTTCCGCGGCTCGCCGGTCACGGTCAGCGTGTCGTCCGGGCTGACCCTGGTGCGCCAGGGGGATACGCTCGAGGAGTGTTTCGAACGCGCCGACAAGGCGCTCTACCGCGCCAAGGAACAGGGCCGCAACCGCTGCGTGGTGGGCTGAGCCCGGCAGCAGCGCGACAGGCCGCGCCTATTCCAGCGGCCGCAGCCGCCAGACCAGCAGCAGCACCAGGCCTGCGACCATGCCCCCCAGATGCGCGAAGTGCGCCACGCCGGCGAGCGTGCCGCTGACGCCGAACCACAGCTCGATGGCGGCGTAGAGGCTGACGAAGACCCAGGCAGGCATGGGGATGGGCGGCAGCAGCGGCATGAGCTTGCGGCGCGGGAAGGCCCAGCCATAGGCCAGCAGCAGGCCGAAGATGCCGCCGGAGGCCCCGACCGTGGGGATCGCGCCGGCCTGCACCACCATCGACCAGCCCAGTTGCGTGAGCCCGGCGCCGACGACGCAGGCCGCGAAGTAGATCGCGAAGCGCCGCGGGCCCATCAGCGCTTCGATTTCGCTGCCGAACAGGTACAGCGCATAGCCATTGAGTGCCAAGTGCAGCCAGTCACCGTGCAGGAAGGCATAGCTGGCGAGCTGCCAGGGCCGGAACAGCGGCGGGTAGGGCGAGGTGTCGAGCGGCCACAGGGCCAGGTGCTCGAACAGCCAGCCCTCGGCCACCAGCTGCAGGCCGAAGCCCAGGGCGCAGGCGGCCAGCAGCAGGCGCGTCACGGGTGTCATGGCGGCGATGATCGCACCGTGCTGATCAGGCCGGCAACGCCTCCGACTTGGCCGAGCGCTTGCGCTCGTTTTCCGTGAGGAAACGCTTGCGCAGGCGGATGGACTGCGGCGTCACCTCGACCAGCTCGTCATCGGCGATGAACTCGACCGCATATTCCAGGGTGAGCTCGATCGGCGGCGTCAGGATGATGGCGTCGTCCTTGCCGGAGGCGCGGACGTTGGTGAGCTTCTTGGTCTTGATGGGGTTGACGACCAGGTCGTTCTCGCGGCTGTGGATGCCGATGATCATGCCTTCGTACAGCGCCTCGCCGTGGCCGACGAACAACCGTCCGCGCTCCTGCAGGCTGAACAGGGCGTAGGCAACGGCGTTGCCGTTCTCCATGCTGACCAGCACGCCATTGCGGCGCTCGGCGATATCGCCGCGCAGGGGCGCATAGCCGTCGAAGACGTGGCTCATCAGGCCGCTGCCGCGGGTGAGGTTCATGAACTCGCCCTGGAAGCCGATGAGCCCGCGCGCCGGAATGCGGTAGTCGATGCGCACGCGGCCACGGCCGTCGACGACCATGTCGCGCATCTCGCCCCGGCGCTGGCCCAAGGCCTCCATCACGCCGCCCTGGTGCGCCTCCTCGACGTCGACCGTGAGCGCCTCGAAGGGCTCGCAGGTCACGCCATCGATCTGCTTCATGAGCACCTGTGGCCGCGACACGGCGAGCTCGTAGCCCTCGCGGCGCATGTTCTCGATCAGGATGGTCAGGTGCAGTTCGCCGCGGCCGGAGACGCGGAAGATGTCGGCGTCGCCCGTGTCTTCCACCCGCAGCGCCACGTTGTGCTCCAGCTCGCGCTGCAGCCGCTCGCGGATCTGGCGGCTGGTGACGAACTTGCCCTCGCGGCCGGCCAGCGGCGAGGTGTTCACCTGGAACATCATGGCCAGCGTGGGTTCGTCCACGGCGATCGGTGGCAGGCCTTCGGGCTGCAGCACGTCGCAGACCGTGAGGCCGATGTTCACGTCCTCGATGCCGGTGATGGCGACGATGTCTCCTGCGCCAGCCTCGGCGACCGGGCCGCGCTCGAGTCCGCGGAAGGCCAGCACCTGGGCGATCTTGCCGGTGCCGTGGTCCTGGTCACCGTAGCGCAACGCCACCTGCTGGCCCGTGCGCACGGTGCCGCGGCGCACGCGGCCGATGCCGATGCGGCCAACGTAGGAGTTGTAGTCGAGCGTGGAGACCTGCAGCTGCAGCGGTGCTGCGGCGTCGGCCACCGGTTCCGGCACGTGCTTGAGCACGGCCTCGAACAGCGGCGTCATGTCCGGTGTCGGCGTCACCGGATCGAGGCTGGCCCAGCCCTGCAGCGCCGAGGCGTAGACCACCGGGAAGTCCAGCTGTTCGTCGGTGGCACCGAGCTTGTCGAACAGGTCGAAGGTCTGGTCGATGACCCAGCCCGGCCGCGCGCCGGGGCGGTCGATCTTGTTGACCACCACGATGGCCTTGTGGCCCAGGCCCAGCGCCTTGCGCGTGACGAAGCGCGTCTGCGGCATCGGGCCCTCGACGGCATCGACGACCAGCAGCACGGCGTCGACCATCGACAGCACGCGCTCGACCTCGCCACCGAAGTCGGCGTGGCCCGGCGTGTCGACGACGTTGATGCGGAAGCCGCCGTATTCGATGGCGCAGTTCTTCGCCAGGATCGTGATGCCACGTTCCTTCTCGATGTCGTTGCTGTCCATGATCCGCTCGCCCAGCTTCTCGTGGGCGGCAAAGGTGCCCGACTGCTTCAGCAGGCAATCGACCAGCGTGGTCTTGCCGTGGTCGACGTGGGCGATGATGGCGATGTTGCGGATGGGGCGGTTCATGGCAGGGACCGGGGAAAAGGGGCCGCGAAGGTAACACTTCCACGTTGCAGCTGCCTGAATCCCGGCTGTCCAGCGCCGTGCTGCTAGACTGCGCCCCGCCATGCCGACGGCCTCCTCCACGGACGACACTGCACCCGCGCCGCAGGCCCTCGCGACCTTGCTGGCGGAGGCCGCGAACCTGCGCGCCTCCGGCGCGCTGGGCCGCTCGGCGCAGGTGCTGCGCCTGTTCGACTACCTCGTGGACTGCGCGCGCCGCGACCATGCGCCCAAGGAACTGGAGATCGCGGTCGAGGCGCTCGGGCGTGATGCCGGTTTCGATCCCTCCCAGGACACGCTGGTGCGCGTCTGTGCGCACAAGCTGCGGCAACGGCTGGAGCAGCACGCCGCGCGCCAGGACCCCGCCGCACCGCGGCTGGTGCTGCCGCGGGGCGAATACCGGCTGCAGCTGGAGCTGCCGGTGTGCGTGCCGGCCCCCACGTCGCCGGTCGACGCCCCGGAGGCAGCGCCCGCCCAGCGCCGTCACAGCGCGCTGCAGTGGCTGGTGCTGGTCCTCGCGCTGGTCGTGGTGGTCCTGGTCGTGGACCGCTGGCGGCGGCCCGCCTTTCCCGCGGAGCTCCGCGAGGCTGCAGCCCTGGCGCCGTGGCAGCCACTGCTCGCCGATGGCGCGCCCATCGAGGTGCTGCTCGGCGACTATTTCATCTTCGGCGAGCACGACCCTGCAGACCCGTTCCATGTCCCCTCGCGCCTGGTGCGCGAGTTCGACATCAATTCGCGGCGCGAGCTGCAGCAGCGCCAGCAGGCCGATCCCGCTTTTGCGGCGCGCAGCCTCGACCTGGACCTCGGCTACCTGCCGACGGCCAGCGCCGCGGCACTGCGCGCGACGCTGCCGGTGCTCGTCACGGGCGGCGGCGAGCTGCACACGGGCCTGGCCTCGCAGCTGGTCACCGACCAGTTCAAGCGCGGCCATGTGGTCTACATCGGCTACCTCAGTGGCCTGGGTCTGCTCGAGATGCCCTTGTTCTCCGCCTCACGGTTCTCCATCGATGCGTCCTACGACACGCTGCTCGACACACGGACCGGCCGGGCCTACGTGAGCGAGGCCGGCAGTCCCCGCGACGACGCCAGCCCGTTCCGCGACTACGGCTATGTCGCGGCCTTCCGTGGACCCGCCGGCCACGCCCATCTGGTGATTGCCGGCACGCGCGATGCCGGCCTGGAGGAAGTGGCGCAACTGCTGGCCCGTCCGGAGCGTCTGCGCGCGCTGCGCGCGGCCGTGGGCGACACCGGCAGCTTCGAGGCGCTCTATGAGGTGGTTGGCGTGCGCGGCCGGCCGGTGGAGGCGCGGCTGCTGCTGGCGTCGCCGCTGGACAGCAATGCCCTGTGGGCCCTCCCGGCTGCGGCGGGGGCGGGCGGATGACCACCATGCGTCGCCCGCCGCCGCTGCAACCGCCACCGCCGCCGGAGTTGCGCCAGCTGGCGCGCGAGTTCCTGTCGGTGTTCCGTTACAGCCGCATCGCCATCCGCCTGGTCTGGGACACCCGGCCGGCACTGGCGCTGTGGCTGGGCCTGCTGACCCTGGTCGCCGGCCTGCTGCCGGCCGCCATCGCCTGGGTCGGGGCGCTGCTGGTTGATGCGGTCATTGCCGCGGCTGCCGGAGAGGGCATCGGCAGCACGCGCGTGCTCACGCTGGTGGCCGCCGAGGGTGGCATCGTGCTGGCGCTGGCGCTGGTGAACAGGGCCCTCAACTACGCCCGCTACCTGCTGCGCATCCAGCTCGGCCACCGCATCAACGTGCTGATCCTCGAGAAGGCACTGCAGCTGGAGATGGCGCAGTTCGAGGACTCGGCCTTCTACGACCGCCTGACACGCGCGCGCCGCGAGGCCTCGCAGCGGCCGATGAGTCTGGTGCTGCGCAGCTTCGGGTTGGCGCAGAACCTGGTGTCGCTGGCCAGTTGCGCGGCCTTGCTGCTGCCGTACTCGCCGTGGGCCGTGGTGGTGCTGCTGCTGGCCGGGCTGCCGGGCTTCGTCGTCGAGACCAAGTTCTCCGCTGACGCCTTCCGCCTGTTCCGCTGGCGCTCCGCCGAAAAGCGCATGCAGGACTACCTGGAGACGGTGCTGGCGCGCGAAGACCACGCCAAGGAGGTCAAGCTCTATGGCCTCGGACGGCGATTGCTGGGCCGCTACCAGGACATCTTCCAGCGGCTCTATGCCGAGGACAGCAAGCTCGCCCGGCGCCGCGAGAGTTGGGGCTTCCTGCTCGGCCTGCTGGCAACGCTGATCCTCTATGCCGCCTACGCCTGGGTCGCGCTGGCGGCGGTCGGCGGCCGGATCAGCGTCGGCCAGATGACCCTGTACGTGCTGCTGCTGCGCCAGGGCCAGCAGGCGGTCACTTCCGTGCTCACCGCGGTCAGTGGCCTGTACGAGGACAACCTCTACCTGTCGACGCTGCACGAATACCTCGAGGCGCCCGTGGCGCCGCCCACCGGCACGGCGCTGTCCGGGCCGCATCCCGAGGACGGCGTGCGCTTCGAGCATGTCGGCTTCCGCTATCCGGGCAACGACGAGCCGGCGCTGGTCGACATCACCCTGCACCTGAAACCCGGCAGCAGCCTGGCGCTGGTCGGCGCCAACGGCTCGGGCAAGACCACGCTCGTGAAGCTGCTGACGCGGCTCTACACGCCCACCGAAGGCCGCATCCTCCTGGATGGCCTGGACCTGCGCGAGTGGGACGAGACGCGGCTGCGTGAGCGCATCGGCGTGATCTTCCAGGACTTCGCCCGCTACCAGATGCAGGTCGGCGAGAACATCGGCGCCGGCGACGAGCCGCACTTCGAGGACGAGGCACGCTGGCGCGAGGCCGCGGCCAAGGGCCGCGCGGCGGAGTTCATCGAGCGCCTTCCGGGGGGCTACCACACGCAGTTGGGCAAGTGGTTCCTCGACGGCCGCGAGCTGTCGGGCGGGCAATGGCAGAAGGTGGCGCTGGCGCGGGCCTTCATGCGCACCCGCGCCGACATCCTGGTGCTGGACGAGCCCACGGCCGCGATGGATGCCGAGGCCGAGGCCGAGGTCTTCGAGCACTTCCGCCAGCTGGCCCGCGAGCGCATTGCCGTGCTGATCTCGCACCGCTTCTCCACCGTGCGCATGGCGGACCAGATCGCCGTGCTTGACCGTGGCCGGCTGGTGGAGCTGGGCAGCCATGAGGCCCTGATGCAGGCGGGCGGCCAGTACGCGCGGCTGTTCGCGCTGCAGGCACGCGGTTACCGCTGACGCGCCCCCGCGCCGCGCCGGCCGCTCCCGGCGGGTATAATCTTTGGATGAACACGTTCCACCTGCCTGCGATCCGACGTCCCGGCGCATGGTTGCGTCCGGCCCTGTTCACCCTGATGGCCGCGGCCCTGCTCGCGCCCGGCGTCTCACCGGCCCAGCGGCCGCGCGATGTTCCACCCCCGCCCGCGGATGCGGCGGAGCTGGTGCGGCAGCGCTCCTGGGCCTTCGATGAGCTCCATCTGCGGCCCGGTGCCAGTTTGGCGACCTACCGGCAACTGCGGCTGGCGCCGGTCGAGGTCGACTTCGCGCGGCTGTGGGCGCGCCAGCATCCCGACATCAAGGACGCCGACGCCGGGCGGCTGCGCGAGGACCTGCGCAAGCTGGCCGACGCGACCTTCCGCGAGCAGTTCCCGCGTGGCGAGGGCGGGCTGCCGGTGGTCGATGGCGTCGGTCCGCAGGTGCTCGACCTGCGTGTCGCCATCGTCGACCTCGACGTCTTCGCGCCGGAAGTCCGCGACGCCGCCCAGCGTTGGGCCTATGTGCTGTCCGCGGCCGAGGCCACGTTGGTTGCGGAGCTGCGCGATTCGCAGACCGGCACGCTGCTGGCGCGCATCGTCGACCGCCGCGAGACCCTGCGCCATCCGGACCTGCGCCTGGCCAACGACATCACCAATGCCGCCGACCTGCGGCAACTGATGGGCAACTGGGTGCGCCTGTTGCGCCGCCAGATCCACGCCGCGCAGGCCGTGCCCGACACCGTTCCGAAACCCAGCGAGACCCGATGAGCAGCACCGCCCACGAAAGCTTCGATGCCGCGTTCTCCAAGGCCGTCGACCTTGGCAACAAGCTGGCCGAGAAGGACAAGGATGCCGATCTCTGGGACATCGCCGATGGCCTGCTGGCCGGCGCCATCCAGTACTGGCTCTACTCGCGCCAGCCTTGCGGCGACGCACGCTGCCAGGACTGCATGCCCATCAGCACGGCCGAGGCGCGCCTGCAGGAACTGCGGCGCCTGACCAACGAACTGGCTTCCGACAGCGAATACTTCCACACACCGACCGACTCCAACGCCGGCCGGGCCTGAGCCAGGAGCTTCCCCTTGAGTGACGTCATCCAGACCGAGGTGGTCATCGTTGGCGCGGGTCCCTGTGGCCTGTTCCAGGTCTTCGAACTGGGCCTGCTGGGCATCAAGGCCCATCTGGTCGATTCGCTCGCGGCGCCCGGGGGGCAGTGCACCGAGCTCTATCCGGAGAAGCCGATCTACGACATTCCCGCGCTGCCCGTCTGCGGTGCCCAGGAGCTGATCGACCGCCTGTTGCAGCAGATCGCGCCGTTCGGCGCCACGTTGCACCTGGGCCAGGAGGTCACCGTGGTGCAGCGCCGTGAGGATGGCCGTTTCGACGTGCACACCGCCGGCGGTCTGCGCTTTGACGCCGGCACCCTCGTCATCGCCGGTGGTGTCGGCTCCTTCCAGCCGCGCCGCCTCGGTGTCGAGGGCATCGACGCCTTCGAGGGCAGCCACGTGTTCTACCGCGTCAAGAACGCGGCGGAGTTCCACGGCCGGCATCTGGTCATCTTTGGCGGCGGCGATTCCGCCCTCGACTGGACCCTCGACCTCGCCGACAAGGCGGCCAGCCTCACGCTGGTGCACCGCCGGCCGGAGTTCCGTGGCGCGCCGGCGTCGGTGGCGAAGATGCACGAACTGGTCGCCGCCGGCCGCATCCGTTTCATCGAGGGCGTGGCCGAGTCCCTGCTGAAGGAGGGCGAGGCGTTCGCCGGCGTCGTGGTCAAGGGCAGTGATGGCACGCGCCATCCGCTGGCCGCCGAGCGCGTGCTGGCCTTCTTCGGCCTCGCACCCAAGCTGGGACCGATCGCCGAGTGGGGGCTGGAGCTGGAGAAGAAGGCCCTCAAGGTCGATACCGAGAAGTTCCAGACCAATGTGCCGGGCATCTTTGCGGTCGGCGACATCAACACCTACCCGGGCAAGAAGAAGCTGATCCTGTCGGGCTTCCACGAGGCGGCGCTGGCGGCCTTCGCCATCCAGGCCCATCTCTACCCGGGCAAGCGCCAGTTCCTGCAGTACACGACCACCAGTCCCGTCATGCACCAGCGGCTGGGTGTCACCGAGGCCGGCGCCGGCGCTTGAGCCGCGCCGCAGCGAGGGGCACCCGCCGATGCATGCACCACTGGCAGACCTGCTGCGGCTGCTGCGCCTGGAGCGCCTCGAACTGGACCTGTTCCGCGGCCAGAGCCGCGACATCGGCCGCGAGCAGGTCTTCGGTGGCCAGGTGCTCGGACAGGCCCTGTCGGCCGCCTATGCCACCACCGAGGGACGCCTGGTCCATTCGCTGCACGCGTATTTCCTGCGCCGGGGCGACCACACCGCGCCCATCCTCTACGAGGTGGACCGCAGCCGGGATGGCCACAGCTTCAGCAGCCGCCGCGTGATCGCCATCCAGCATGGCCAGCAGATTTTCCACCTGTCGGCGTCTTTCCAGGTGCCGGAGCCGGGCATGGAGCACCAGGATCCGATGCCCGCGGACCTGCCGGGACCGGAAGGACTGCCGGACCTCTTCGATGTGCCTGCTGCCGTCCGTGCGCGGCTGCCGGCTGCCGCGTTGCGGTTCATCGACCAGCCGCTGCCCTTCGAATTCCGCATGGTGCAGCCGATCGATCCGCTGCGGCCGCGGTGCGAACCGCCGCGCCAGGAGGTCTGGTTCCGCGCGCCGGACCGCTTGCCGGATGATCCGCTGCTGCACCACGTGCTGCTGGCCTACGCGTCGGATTTCAGCCTGATCGGCACGGCGATGCGGCCCCATGGCGTCACCATGCTGACCCCGGGCATGGTGGTGGCCAGCATCGACCACGCGATGTGGTTCCACCGGCCGGTGCGCGTTGACGACTGGCTGCTCTACAGCATGGACAGCCCCAGCGCCTCGGGTGGCCGGGGGCTGGCGCGTGCGCGCATCTTCACGCGCGACGGCGTGCTGGTGGCCTCTACGGCGCAGGAGGGCCTGATGCGCGCAGCACCTTCCCGGGGTTCAGCAGGCCCTTCGGATCCAGCGCCTGCTTGATGCGCCGCATGAGCTCAAGCTCCAGCGGCGGTGCATAGCGTTCCAGTTCCCCGACCTTCAGCCGGCCGATGCCGTGCTCGGCGCTCGGGCTGCCGCCGTGCCGCGCCACCAGGTCGTGGATCGCGCGCTTGAGCACCGGCTCGCGCGCCAGGAAGGCCGCCGTGTCGCTGCCCGCGCGCTGGTTCACGTTGAAGTGCAGGTTGCCGTCGCCGGCGTGGCCGTAGGCCACGAGGAAGCCCTCGGGGACCAGGGCCTCGGCCAGCGCAGCCCCCTCGGCGATGAAGGTGGGCAGCGCGCTGACGGGCACTGAAATGTCGTGCTTGAGGCTGCCACCGGCCTTTCGCTGGGCCTCCGGGACGGTTTCGCGCAGCGCCCACAGCGCCTGTCGCTGCGCCTCGCTGCGCGCAAGCACGGCGTCGAGCGCGAGCCCGTCTTCCATGGCGCGGGACAACGCCGCCTCGAAGCCCGTGGCCAGATCCTCGTCTGCCGCCGAGGTGATCTCCGCCAGCAGGTACCAGGGGGCCGCCGCCGTACCCGGATGTCGCGCACCGGGCACGTGCCGCAGCACCAGCTCCAGCGCCACGTGGGGCACCAGCTCCAGCGTGCTGAGCCGGTCACCTCCCGCCTGCCGCAAGCGGCCCAGCAGGCTGATGGCTGCCGCCGGGTCGGGCAGCGACACCCAGGCGGTGGCGGCCGAGCGTTCCGCAGGAAAGAGCTTCAGGCAGGCCGCGGTGATGACGCCCAACGTGCCCTCGCTGCCGACAAACAGGCCCTTGAGGTCGTAGCCGGTGTTGTCCTTGCGTAGCGGCGACAACGTGGAGAGCACCTGCCCGTCGGCGAGCACGACTTCGAGACCGAGCACCAGGTCGCGCATCATCCCGTAGCGCAGCACCGCAGTGCCGCCCGCATTGGTGCCCAGGTTGCCGCCGATCTGGCAGCTGCCCTCCGATCCCAGGCTGAGCGGAAACAGGCGGTCCACCGCGGCCGCAGCCTGTTGCACCTGCGCGAGCAGGCAGCCGGCCTCGGCCACCAGGCAGAAGTTGGCGGCATCCACCTGGCGCAGGCGGTTCAGCCGCTGGAGGCAGAGCACCAGCTGCCGGCCGGACTCGTCGGGTGTCGCACCGCCGCAGTAGCCGGTGTTGCCGCCCTGCGGCACGACCGGGACCTCGTGCGCATGGCACCAGGCGAGCACGCGCGACACCTCTTCAGTGCTGGCCGGCAGCACCACCGCGGGTGTGGCGCCGCGATAGAGCTTGCGATGGTCGACCAGGAAGGGCGCGGTGTCGGCTGCCGTCGTGCGCACGGCCTGGGGACCCAGCAGCGATGCCATCGCCGCGGCGATGCCGCCGGGCTGCAGGCTCATGCGCGGGCGATGACCGGGGGCAGCCGGCAGGCCGGCTTGGTCAGCAGCACCTGCACGTCACCCAGCTGGCGTTCCTCGTAGCCGCCCTCGCAGTAGCACAGGTAGAACTCCCACAGCCGGATGAAGCTGTCCGGGTAGCCCATGGCCCGCACCTCGTCGAGCCGTGCCATGAAGCGCAGGCGCCATTCGCGCAGCGTGCGCGCGTAGTGCGGGCCGATGTCCTCGAGGTTGAAGATCTTCAGGTCCGTGGCCCGCGTGACCGAGTCGGCGATGGCCGTCACCGACGGAATGAAGCTGCCGGGAAACACGAACTGCTTGATGAAATCGACCGAGCGCACGGCGGCGGCGTAATGCTGGTCCTGGATCGTGATGGCCTGCAGCAGCATCGCGCCCTCGGGCTTGAGCAGCGAGGCGCACTTGGCGAAGTAGGTGTCGAGGTAGTGTGCACCGACGGCCTCGATCATCTCGATGGAGACCAGCTTGTCGTACTGGCCGCTGAGGTCGCGGTAGTCCTGGAACAGCAGCGTGATGCGGTCGGCGAGGCCCAGACGCGCGATCTTGTCGCGCGCGTAGTCATGCTGCTGGCGCGAGATCGTGGTGGTCGTGACCCGGCAGCCATAGTGCGTGGCCGCGTGGATCGCGAGGCCACCCCAGCCGGTGCCGATCTCCACCAGATGGTCGCCGGCGCACAGCCCCAGCTTGCGGCAGGTGGCATCGAACTTGGCGACGGACGCGTCCTCCAGCGTGCTGGCTTCGCTGTCGAAGATGCCGCAGGAATAGGCCATGGTGCTGTCGAGCATCAGCTCGTACAGCTCGTTGCCCAGGTCGTAGTGGGCGGCGATGTTGCGTGCGCTGCCGGCCTTGCTGTTGCGGTGGGCCCAGTGCAGCGCCCGGCGCGCCGACTCGCGCAGCCAGGTGAGGCTGCCCTCCATGCCCTCCATGACATGGCGGTTGACCACCATGATGCGGATCAGCGCGGTGAGGTCGTCGCAGTGCCAGTGGCCGTGGATGTAGCTCTCGCCGGCACCGGTGGTGCCGCCGAAGGCGGCATCCGCCCAGAAGCGGGGATGGTCGACGGTGATCGTTGCCGACAGCCCGCAGCGCCCGTCGGGACGGCCGAAGCTGTGCAGGCTGGCGCCCTCGCGCAGGTGCAGTTGCCCGTGCCGCAGTTGCTGAAGCTGCTGCAGCAGTTGCCGCCGTGCCAGACGCACCAGCGCGCTTCCAATGGCGTCTGCCTGGCTCGCGGACGGGTCGTCTTGCGGGATGATCGTCGGCTTGCTACCGGCGGTGCTCATCGGGCCCCCTGTTGTTGTCATGCCCCCTTGCGGGTGCCGGCAGGATGCGGGTGGAACACCGCTTTTTTCAAGAGCAGGCGCAGGGCTTGCCAGTAGATGCGCCAGGCCACCACGGCCGTCATCGCCGGGAAGCGCAGCAGTGCCCGCGCAAGACTGCCGCCCGTCACCGGCGCCGCCTGCAGTTCAAGGGCGGCATCGAAGAGGCGCCGGCCGTCCTGGCGGTTTTCCATGTAGACGGCCAGCCGTTCACCGGGCTCGCTGAAGTGCCAGTGGTACTGCTGCTCCATCGGCATGAATGGCGAGACGTGGAACTGCTTGGCGAAGGCGAAGCGCTGCACGCCGGCCCCGGGCCGGGCCTGCAGCACGTAGCTGTGGCGCTCGTCCCAGGGCGTATTGGTGATTTCGGCGACGATCACCTGCAGCTGCCCGTCGGCATCGAAGCAGTAGTAGAACGACACCGGGTTGAAGCAGTAGCCGAAGTAGCGCAGGTGCGTCAGCAGGCGGATCGGCCCGTCCGGCGCCCAACCCAGTTCCTCACGGATGCGGTCGCGCACGCAGTCGGCCAGCGGCCGCGCGGGGTCGCCGAGGTAATCGGCGCGATGGAAACGGGCCAGCGCCGGTCGGCGCGCCGACCAGAGCCAGAAACGGTCGAACAGGGACGGCAGCTCCGCCAGGTCCAGGTAGAGCATGAACAACCCGTAGCGGAAGCGGTTGTCCACCTTGCCCAGGCGCCGGTGCGTCACGCGGCCGCGATAGACGCGGCTGCGCGGCTCCGGCGCGGCCGTAGGCACGGGGATCAGGCCCGCCGCGGCTTGAGGCGGCGCGGCGTGTCGTCCCGCGCTTCCACCGGGATCGGCTTGAGGTCCCAGATGAGCCCGAGCCAGGACATCACCTTCAGCACGTAGTAGGTGATGTCGATCTCCCACCAGTAGAAGCCGTTGCGGGCGGCGTTCGGGTAGTAATGGTGGTTGTTGTGCCAGCCTTCGCCCAGCGTCAGCAGCGCCAGCCAGAAGTTGTTGCGGCTGGTGTCGCCGGTGCGGTAGCGCTGCCGGCCGAACACGTGCGACAGGGAATTGATGGTGTAGGTGGCGTGCGAGTTGAACACGGTGCTGATGAAGAAGCCCCAGACCAGCATCTGCCAGCCGTTGGTGCCCAGGCCTGGCGCGGTCTTCTCGAGCAGCATGCCAAGCAGGAACATGCCTGCGGCCAGCAGCACCGGCACCACCAGGTCGTAGCGGTCGAGCCAGCGCAACTCCGGGAAGCGCATCAGGTCGCGGACGTAGCGCAGGTCGGGAGAGAAGCCGCGGGCCGAGAGGAACCAGCCCATGTGCGACTGGAAGAAGCCGTGCTGCGTCGGCGAGTGGATGTCGCCCTCCTGGTCGGACACCACATGATGGTGCCGGTGGTGCGCGGCCCACCAGATCGGACCGCGCTGCACCGCCGAGGCACCCAGCAACCCGAACAGGAACTGCACGGCCCGCGAAGTCTTGTAGGCCTTGTGCGAGAAGTAGCGGTGGTAGATGCCGGTGATCGCGAACATGCGCACCAGGTACATCGCCACCGCCACGCCGACCGCCACCGGGCTCCAGCCCACCCAGATCACGCCCAGGCAGGCCACGTGCAGCAGCCAGAAGGGCAGGGCACGGGACCACTCCACCTTGTCCGGGTTGGCCGAGGTGGCGGCCTCGGCTGCCAGCTTCTCGTTGTCCAGCCAGCTCAGGCTTCGCAGCCGCTGCCACACCGAAGGCGTGGCGGTGTCGGTCTTCATCGGAAAGGTGTCCTCAGGCGGCCTGGCGCAGCGCGGCAATACGGTCGTCGAGCGGCGGGTGGCTGCTGAACAGGGCCATGAGGCCGCCGCCCTTGCCACCCTTGATGCCGAAGGCCGCAAGGCCCTCCGGCAGCGGCTCTTCCGCGCCGGCCTTCAGGCGCTCCAGCGCCGAGATCATGTTGCCGCGGCCCGCCAGGTGGGCACCGCCCGCGTCGGCGCGGTATTCGCGGTAGCGCGAGAACCAGGCCACGATCATGCTGGCCAGCACGCCCAGCACCAGCTCGAGCACGAAGACGATGACGAAGTAGCCGATGCCGCGGCCTTCCTCGTTCTTGAACACGGCGCGGTCGATGATGCCGCCGATGATGCGCGCCAGGAACATGACGAAGGTGTTCACCACACCCTGGATGAGCGTGAGCGTGACCATGTCACCGTTGGCGACGTGGGCGATTTCATGGCCCAGCACGGCGTCGACTTCTTCCTGGCGCATGCTGCGCAGCAGGCCGGTGCTGACCGCCACCAGCGCGCTGTTGCGGCTGGCGCCCGTGGCGAAGGCATTGGGCTGCGGCGAGTCGAAGATGCCGACCTCAGGCATGCCGATGCCGGCCTTTTCGGCGTGCGTCCGCACGCGCTCGACCAGCCACTGCTCGGTGGCGTTGGCGGGCCGCTCGATGACGCGCACGCCCATCGAACGCTTGGCCATCCACTTGGAGATCGCCAGCGAAATGAAGGCGCCGCCGAAACCGAACAGGGCGCAGAAGGCCAGCAGGCCGCCGAGGCTCTGTCCCTGGGCGCTCATGTAGTTGTCGATGCCGAGCAGCCGTGCGACCACGGACAGCACCAGCACCACGGCAAGGTTGGTGACCAGGAACAGGACGATGCGCTTCATGGCAGGAGGAGGCCTCGTGTTGGGGAATGCCCTTCGGACCATGGGAAGGGCGTCAGGTTCACTGCGCAACCATGCGGCCGCCCGACCGGAGTTTCAAGGGCGGCGGCAGGGGAGACGGGAGTCAGTACCGGTCGTCCCGGTCGTCCTCGTCCTCATCCTCGTCCCAGTCATCGTCCTCATCTTCGTCGTCTTCGTCCTCGTCGTCCCAGTCGTCCTCGTCCTCTTCGTCCTCATCGTCATCGTCTTCGTCGCCGCCCTCGTCTTCATCGGCCGCGACCCAGCCCTCGGGCTCTTCGATGCGTTCGAGGTCCATTTCGTGCCAGGTGTCGAGGTCGATCTCCTCGATGTCGCCGTCCAGGTACTCGATTTCCACCAGTTCCGCGTCCTCGTCGACCGACACGACCCGGAAGGAGTCGTCATCGTCCCGGCACTCGTACCACTGGCCCTTGACCGGCTCGTAATCTCTGCCCACCGCAATCTTCCCCATGCTGATGCCGGGCCGCGGGATGCGGCCCTGCGGCAGTCTAGAACGCGGCGCGAGGGGCAGGCAAACCTCGACTCCCGTATAGTCGCGGTGCATGACGACGAGGAACAGGAAGGCGCCCGCGGGCCAGTCGCCGCTGGCCGGTGCGCGGCGTGTGGTGGTGAAGGTCGGCTCCGCCCTGCTGGTGGACGCGGCCACCGGTCGCCTCAACCGCGCCTGGCTTGAGACCCTGGTCGAAGACCTGCAGCGCCTGCGCCGCCGCGGCCAGCAGGTCATCCTCGTTTCCTCGGGCGCCGTCGCCCTGGGCCGCCGCCATCTGGGCCTGCCGGCCGGCAGCCTGCCGCTGGAGCAGAAGCAGGCCGCCGCCGCCGTCGGCCAGATCCGGCTCGCGCATGCCTACAAGGAACTGCTGGAGGACGAGCAGGTCACGGTGGCGCAGGTGCTGCTGACGCTGCAGGACAGCGAGCAGCGCGACCGCTACCTCAATGCCCGCGCCACCCTCACCACGCTGCTCGAGCTGGGCGCCATCCCCGTCATCAACGAGAACGACACGGTTGCCACCAGCGAGCTGCGCTACGGCGACAATGACCGCCTGGCCGCGCGTGTCGCGCAGATGGCCAGTGCCGACTGCGTGGTGCTGCTGTCGGATGTCGACGGCCTGTATACCGCAGACCCGAACCTGGACCCCGAAGCCGAGTACATCCCCCACGTGCGCGCGATCACGCCGGAGATCGAGGCCATGGGCGGGGAGTCCGCCTCGGACGTGGGCAGCGGTGGCATGGCCACCAAGATCATCGCCGCGCGCATCGCCGTGTCGGCCGGCTGCTACCTGTGCATCGCGCCGGGCGCCCACCGGCATCCGCTGCGGCGCATCGAGCAGGGCGCGCGCTGCACCTGGTTCCATCCCAGCGCCACGCTGGCCACGGCGCGCAAGCAGTGGATCGCCGGCACGCTCAAGCCCGCCGGTGCGCTGCACATCGATGAGGGCGCCCTGGGTGCCTTGCGCCGCGGCCGCAGCCTGCTGGCGGCCGGCGTGCAGCGTGTGACCGGCCGCTTCGGTCGCGGCGACACGGTCAGCGTGCTGGCGCCGGACGGCCGCGAGCTGGCCCGCGGCATCGTCGCCTATTCGGCCGAAGACGCGCGCCGGCTGCTGGGCCGCCACAGCCGCGACATCGAGGCCATCCTCGGCTACCGCGGCCGCGACGAGATCGTCCACCGCGACGACCTGGTCCTGCTGCGGTCCGGCAGCGACGGCCAGGCCGACTGAACCGTTTTCCTACCCCGGAGCCGTCCATGAGCGCCACCACGACCCCCGCCGCCGCCGATCTGGTCGAGTTGATGAACGGCTTGGGACGGGCTGCCCAGGCCTGCCGTGCCACGCTGGCACAGGCGTCCACCACCGTGCGCAACCAGGCGCTGCAGCGGGCGGCGGCCCAGTTGCGGGCACACCGGCCCGAGATCCTCGAGGCCAACCGGCAGGACATGGAGGCCGCACAGGCGCGTGGCCTGGGGGCCGCGATGCTCGACCGGCTGAAGCTGGACGACAAGCGCGTCGAGGCCATGGCCCGTGGCCTGGAAGACATCGCTGCGCTGCCGGATCCGGTCGGCCGCGTGCTGGCCGAGTGGACGCGCCCCAACGGCCTGCGCATCCAGCGCGTCAGCGTGCCGCTGGGGGTCATCGGCATCATTTACGAAAGCCGCCCCAACGTGACGGCCGATGCCGGTGCGCTCTGCCTCAAGAGCGCCAACCCGGTGATCCTGCGCGGCGGTTCCGAGAGCCGGCGCTCCAGCGCGGCCATCCACGAGTGTCTGGTCGAGGGTTTGCAGGCCGTCGGCCTGCCAGCGGCCTGCATCCAGCTCGTACCCACGCCCGACCGTGACGCGGTCGGCCTGATGCTCGCGGGACTGGAACGCAGCATCAACGTGATCGTGCCGCGGGGTGGCCGCAGCCTGGTGCAGCGCGTGCAGGACGAGGCCCGTGTGCCGGTCATCGGCCACCTCGAGGGCCTGTGCCATGTCTATGTCGACAAGGATGCGGACCTTGAGATGGCCCGCGACATCGTGCTCAACGCCAAGCTGCGGCGCACGGGCATCTGCGGCGCCGCCGAGACGCTGCTGGTGGATGCGGCCGGGGCAGGGCGGCTGCTGGTGCCCTTGGTGAAGGCCTTGCTGGACGCCGGCTGCGCCGTGCGCGGCGATGCCGCCACCTGCCTGGTCGACGCGCGCGTGACGCCTGCCACCGAGGAAGACTGGCGCACCGAATATCTCGACGCGGTCATCGCCGTGCGCGTTGTGGAGGGCGTCGAGGCCGCGGCAGACCACATCGCGCTCTACGGCTCTGCGCATACCGAGTCGATCGTCACCGACAACAGCGACACGGCCGAGCGCTTCCTGCAGCGCGTGGACAGCGCCATCGTGCTGCACAACGCGTCGACGCAGTTCGCCGACGGCGGCGAGTTCGGCATGGGTGCGGAGATCGGCATCTCCACGGACCGCTTCCACGCCCGCGGTCCGGTGGGCGTGGAGCAGCTGGCCAGCTACAAGTACGTGGTCCGCGGCAGCGGGCAGGTCCGCCCGGGCTGAACCGCTTCAGTGCCCGTGATCGTGGCCATGGTCGTGATCGCGGCCATGGTCGTGGTCATGGGCGTGGGCTGCGCAACGCTCGCAGTTCACCCAGCCTGAATCACCCGTGACGTAGTGTTCCTTTTTCCAGATGGGCACGCGGTGCTTCACTTCGTCGATGATGAAGCGGCAGGCCTTGAAGGCCTCGTCGCGGTGCGCGCCCGAAACACCCACCCACACGGCCACGTCGGTGAGCGCCAGCCCGCCGATGCGGTGCACGCACAGCGCCTTGGGCACAGCGAAGCGCTGCAGGGCCTCGGCGACGATGCGTTCGCCTTCCTTGACACCCAGCGCCTCGAAGGCCTCGTATTCCAGGCGCGTGACCTCCAGCCCTTCGTTGTGGTTGCGCACCCAGCCCTCGAAGGCGACGAAGCCGCCGCAGGTGACGTCCTGCAGTTCGCCGCGCAGGGCGGCGCCGTCGATCGCGGCGCGCGTGAAGCGGAACGCGCTCATCCGCCGGCCACCGGCGGGATGAACACCACCGTGTCGCCCGCGGCCAAGGGCCGCGACCAGTCGGCGAACTCGGTGTTGACCGCCACCTTGAGCATGTCGGCCGGCAGCGTGAAACCATGCCGCTGGCCCAGTTCGGCGTAGAGCTCGCGCGGCGTGCCGGCGCGGCTGTGCAGGGTTTCCTCATTGCAGCGCGCCTGCTCGCGCAGCAGCGCGAAATACTGCACGCGCAGCGGGCGCGGCTCTGCGGTGGCCAGCGCCGCATGGGCGCTGCGGAATTCGTCGGGCGTGTTCACGTTGTCCAGTGCCTGAGGATGCGGCTGCGTCAGCAGCAGCGTATCGGAATTGATGAGGAACTTGCGCGGGCAGTCGCGGCCGCCGGCCACGAAGGCGGCAAAGGGGGCGAAGGCCTGGGGCTCCCAGATCGCGCACAGCGGCTCCGGCAGCCCGTCATGCGTGCTGCGGAAGGCCGTCGCCAGGCGAGCCGGGTCGCGACCGGCCAGCAGTGCTGCCAGCGTGGTGTCGTCCAGGAAGGGCAGGTCGCAGGCCAGCACCAGCCAGGCCGCTGACGGGTCGGTGGCCATGGCGGCGAGGATGCCGGCCGCGGGGCCCTTGGCCTGCGTACCGCCGGCGCCGTCGACCACCTGCGGATAGCGGGCGCGCAGCGGGTCGCCGATCTGGTCTGCACGCACCGACACCTGGACGTCATCAAGTTGTGCGCGCAACAGCCGCACCGCGCGGTCCAGCTGGCTCTCGCCGGCGTAGGCCAGTGCCGCCTTGTCCTCGCCCATGCGGGTGCTGCGGCCGCCGCTGAGCACCAGGCCCTTGACCACCGCTGCGCTCATGGGCGGCGCCTGAAGTCGCGCTTGCCGCCGCGCTTGGCCAGCAGCCGCACCGGGCCGATGCTGATGTCGTGCGACAGCGCCTTGCACATGTCATAGACCGTCAGTGCCGCGACGCTGGCGCCGGTGAGTGCCTCCATTTCCACGCCGGTGCGGTGCTCCACGCTCACCGTGCAGGTGATGCGCAAGCCGCCACGCCGCGTGGCCACCTCGATGCGCACGCCATCCAAGGGCAGCGGGTGGCAGAAGGGGATCAGTTCGTGGGTGCGCTTGGCCGCCATGGTGCCGGCGATGATCGCGGTGTCGAACACCGGACCCTTCTTGGTGCGATGGCCCGTGGCGGCCAGTTCGCGGGCCACGCCGGCCGGCAGGTCGACCCGCGCTTCGGCCGTGGCCTCGCGCCGGGTGACCGCCTTGGCGCCGACATCGACCATGGCCGGCCGGTTCTGTGCATCCAGGTGCGTGAGCTTGCTGCCCTTGCCCGCCGGTTCAGCCGCCAATGTAGTTCATCTCCACCTTGCGGCCGGTGGCCTGCGCGCGCAGTTCGGCGCGCCGCTCGCTGTAGCGGTCCGTGCGGCCCAGCCAGGTGCCGCGGATCAGGGCGTCGAGTTCGTTGTCGCTGGCGCCGGCCCGCAGCGGGCTGCGCAGGTCCGTACCGTCCTGTGCGAACAGGCAGGTGTAGAACCTGCCGTCGGACGACAGGCGGGCCCGCGAACAGGCCCCGCAGAACGGCTGGCTCACCGAGGAGATGAAGCCCACCTCGCCGTGGCCGTCGTCGAAGGCATAGCGGCGTGCCACCTCGCCGACATAGGCCGGCTTGACCGGATGCAGCGGCCAGCGTTCGCCGATGCGTGCGACGAGGTCCTTGGACGGCACAACCAGTTGCTCCCGCCAGTCGTTCCGGTTGCCGACGTCCATGTACTCGATGAAGCGCACCGTGACGTCCTTGCCACGGAAATGGGCCACCAGGTCGAGCACGTCGACATCGTTGATGCCGCGCTGCACGACGGTATTGACCTTCACCGGTCCCAGCCCGGCGGCCTGCGCCGCTTCGATGCCTTCCAGCACTTCGCTGACGCGGCCGAAACCGCCGTTCATCACCGCGAAGCGCTCCTGGTCCAGGCTGTCGAGGCTGACGGTGACGCGCGCCAGGCCCGCCGCCTTGAGCTCCGAGGCGTAGCGCGCCAGCAGCACGCCGTTGGTGGTGAGCGCGATGTCTTCCACGCCCTCGATGCGGTCCAGGTCGGCGATCAGGTCCGGCAGGTTCACGCGCAGCAGCGGCTCACCGCCGGTGATGCGCAACTTGCGCACGCCCAGTGGCACGAACAGCCGCGTGAGACGCAGGATTTCCTCGAAGGAGAGCCGCTCGGCGCTCTTCAGGAACGGGTAGTGCTCGTGGAAGCGCTCCCGCGGCATGCAGTACGGGCAGCGGAAATTGCAGCGGTCCATGACCGAGATGCGCAGGTCGCGCAGCGGTCGCTGCAGGCTGTCACGTGGGCCTCGGCCCAGCGGGATGATCTTGTCGTCGGCGGCGGTCATGGACTCTGCGGCATGCCGGTGCCCCGCCGCGTCACGGCAGGGCTACCGGCGTCTGGGTGCGTCGCCTTACTTGGCAGGCGACGGGTTCTTGGCCTTGTAGATGCGGATCTGCTCGTTGACCTTCGCGGCCACGGCCTGCAGTTCGTCGACTGCCGCATTGTTCTTCTGCGACAGCATGACGGCCATCTGCTTCTTCTGGTCCTCGCTCAGCGAGTCCCCGCCCTGCGCCATCTTGTCATCGTGCTCCTTCTGGATGCAGGCCAGGTAGGACTCGATCTCGACGTTGTAGGCCTTGACGGCCTTGTTGGCCGCGACCATTTCCTCGAGCTTCGCGGTGTTGCCGTCCGGGACGGTGCCCGGCGCCTTGGGGTAGGTGCAGTCGGCGAAGGCGGGCGTGGCGAAGGCGGCGGCCAGGATCAGCAGGCTCGAAGTCTTGTTCATGGGTCCCCCAAAAGTCGTCCGGTGTCTGGGTCTCTGTGGAATGGGCAGCGCGGGCAACCCGCGGTCGCCCTGCGCCCAATACTACGGGGACGGGCCCTGCCCGGGCCAGTCCCCTTGCCGTTCAGCGCAGCGCCCTCAGCAGGGCGGCAGCACCTTCCATCAAGGCGCGCAGTTCAGGATCCGTCAGGCGTCGCACGCCGTCCTGCAAGCGCACGGCGTTGGGGCCGTGGGTGGCCTGCTCGATGGCACTGCCTGCCTCGGTGGCGAAGAGCCGCACCGTGCGCTGGTCCTCCGGCGCGCGCCGCCGCTCGACCCAGCCCCGCGCCTCCAGACCACGCAGCAGCTGCGATACCGCAGAGTTGTGGACACCCAGACGGCGGGCCAGCGTGGAGGCGGGCACGCCAGGGTCGGCAACGATGCAGGACAAGGCCCGGTGCAGGGCGATCGGCGCGCCGGTGGCCCGTTCAAGGTCACGGTAGATCCGCGCCATGTGATCCACCAGTTCGCGCGTCAAGGCCAAGGCGCTGCGCTCGGTGGTGCTGCGATCCCCGGAGATGGATTCGTTGCTCAAAATGATTTATAAAAATTAAATGTTGATGGAAGTTAAGAAAGACACACCCCCGCAACCGCTGCGCATCGGTCTGCTGGGCTTCGGCAAGACCGGCCGTCTGGCGGCCCTGGAAGTCCTGAAGGATAAGTCCTTGGCGCTGGTCTGGGTGCTCCGGCGGCACGTCGAGGAGCCCGGACAGTACGCCAGCCGCCTGACAGGCGAGCCAGGGGACCGCGGCGAGATCCTGCCGGCGGCACTCGCCCAGGACCCCCAGTTCTGGCAGGCGCCGGAGCGGCGCGTCGACGTGCTCGTGGACTTTTCCAGCCCGGAGGCCTCCCTGCTCTATGCCCCTGCCGCGGCTGCTGGAGTACGCATCGTGTCCGCGGTGTCCCACTACGACGCGCCGTATCAGGCCATCCTGCAGGATGCCAGCGCCCTGACGGCACTGCTGCAATCGCCCAACATCACCGTGGGCATCAACTTCCTCATGGTTGCCGCGCGCGTGATGCAGGACTTCGCGCCGCACGCCGACATCGAAGTGATCGAGGAGCATTTCAAGGCCAAGCGCGGCGTGAGCGGTACGGCCCTGCGTCTGGCGACAGTGCTGGGTCTCTCGCGTCGCCATGTGAAGTCCGTACGCGCAGGCGGCATCATCGGGCGCCATGAGGTGGTGTTCGGTCTGGCCAACCAGACGGTGCGCATGACGCACGAAAGCATCAGCCGCGCCGCGTTTGGTCGCGGTGCCTTGCTGGCGGCCAAGTGGATCGCCGACAAACCCCCAGGCCGCTACGACATGGAATCCATCGTCCGCGAGTCGATGGCACGTACGCTGCTGCAGCAGACGGCCTGAGCTGCCTTGGCAACTGGCCGGCTCAGTCGCGGCGCAGCTGCGCCTCCAGAATGCGCATGACGTACTGCAGGTTGCCCTCCAGGCGCTTCAGATCGCCCACGTAGCCCCCCATGGCCTCGCCCGCCCGGGCCTGCAGCGCCTGCGCCGTGACCAAGCCCCGGTCCGCGAGCGCGCGGATGTCCGCGACGTCCTGGTCTGAGCAGCGCGACAGCTTGCTGACCGCCAGGTCCACGGCGGTGAGGATGCGGACATCCAGAAGGGCGGGGTCCACGCCCGGCAGGCTCAGGGGCAGCGCATCGTCACGCGCGTCCTCGTGCATCAGCCCGAGCGTGTCGTTGTACTGGCCGTCGAGGTACAGCACGCGCGAATGGCCGTCCGCATCGACGAAGACCGTGTCCAGGCCGTCCGGCAGCGCGATGCGGTGGGAGAACACCGCGTCGATGTCCAGCGAGGTGCGTGCCCCGGTGTGGAAGTGCAGCGCAGTGCCGCCCGCGATGATCATGCGGATGGGCAGCACCTGGGGCGGCACATCGCGCAGTACCCCGGCGATCCGTGCGGCGATGCGCGCCACGGCGGCCACGTAGGCGCTGTCGACGGGGGTATCAACCGGCATGGGCGAGCCGGGCACGGACCATCGGCATCAGCCGCGCCGGCTTCAGCGGCGTTGTTGCCAGCCAGGCTTCGAGGTCTGCCGCCCGGCCGATGCCCGGCTGGAGTTCCTCGGCCAGGCGCGCCCAGGCCGGCGCCGCCGGGACGGGCAGTCCGGCGAGCATCTGCAGCAGCCCGGCCACGAAGGAGGCTGGCCCGAGGGCCTGCCAGGCGGCGCGGTCGGTCGAGCCCGCAGCCACCTGCTGCAGGATGCGTTCCTCAAGTTCGCGGCCGACGCGCATGCCGGTCATGTTTGAGCCGTGCCTGCGCACTGTCAATGCGGCCCCTGCGCGCAGTACCTAGGGTGCACTGCCGCTGCCGGGCCTAGCATGGTCCATCGCAGGCGGACTGCCGGAGGGACGACCATGACGCACCATCAGCTGCAGCCGGAGATCGGCCAGTGGTACCTGCACCGCGACAAGGGCGACCCCTTCCAGGTGGTCGGGCTGGACGAGGCGGCGGGCACCATCGAGATCCAGAGCTTCGACGGCGATGTGGACGAGATCGAACTCGCCGACTGGCAGTCCATGGACCTTGAGACCGGCGCGGCACCTGAAGACTGGAGCGGGCCGATCGACACGCTGGAAGCCGAAGACCGCGGCAGCCCGGACGATGCGACGCCGCAGCTCGATTGGCAGGCGACGCAGCACACCGTGCCGCCGGGAGAGGCGGGGGAGGGCGATGCGGAATGACCGCCGGGCAGTCCGCCTCATGAATGATTTGCGGTTCACGCCGCGCCGGCGGCGTGCGAACATCCCGCGTCAAGGCGCCCGTAGCTCAGTTGGATAGAGTAGCTGGCTTCGAACCAGTTGGTCGGGAGTTCGAATCTCTCCGGGCGCGCCACATGCCCTCTGCGGGGTGCCCGCAGGGTGCCCCGCAGAGGGCATCCGTCGCTGGCGGTGGCCTTCGGACTCCCAAATCTTGCGGTCGGGATGTTCGACGGCCGGTGACGAAGGTCACCGGACGGTCGCCGGAGCGTTTCGCGACGGCGATCCCGAGCCTGCGAGGGACGAGGGCGCGCAAGCGGCCGAAGCAATCTCTCCGGGCGCGCCAGCTGACACCGCCCAGATCTCTCTGGGCGTTTGTCTTTCTGGACTTCCCCCAAATATACATAAGGGTTTGCGCTACGGTGCGTGTGCTGGCCCTCCAGCTCTGTCTCCCGCTGGTCCAGGTCGTAAGCAAAGTTGCCATACAGACCACAGTTTGATGTCGTCCCACAATCTGTGTAGGTCTGTTGCCATCGGACCTTTTGTGGACTAAATTCAGTCCATACGGAGATCCCATGCGCTACTCGTCACAAGTCAAGCCCATCAGCTACCTCAAGGCCAACGCGGCTGAGATTTTGGCCACGCTCGGCGAGCAACGCGAGCCCCTGGTGATCACGCAGAACGGTGAGGCCAAGGCGGTTTTGCTGGATGTGGCCAGCTACGAGGCCACGCAGGAAACACTGGCTTTGCTGAAAGTGCTGGCCTTGGGACAACAGGAAGTGGCCGCCGGCAAGGTCAAGCTGCTGTCTGACGTGGTGGCCCGGCTCAAGGGCAAGAAAGACTTGGCCTGATGGCATCCAGGTACACCGTCCTGCTCACAGAGGGTGCTGAGCAGGATCTGGAGGCGATCTACGATTACATCGCCGAGTTCGATGACCCCGTCAACGCCGATCATGTTCTGGATCGGTTGATGGCCACAGCCGAACAACTGGCTGTCATGCCAGAGCGAGGAAGCTACCCGAGAGAATTGCTCGATCTCGGGATCAAGGACTACCGCCAGGTCTTCTTCAAGCCCTATTGCCTCATCTACCGGGTGATGGGGCGCGACGTCGTGGTGTTCGTCATTGCCGACGGCCGTCGAGACATGCAGTCGCTGCTCACACGCCGCTTGCTGGGCGCCTGATTAACGCGCCAACGGCGCCATTTTGAACCCGATACACTCCTGCCCGATGAACGACCGCCTCGAGAACGTCGAAGTCCGTATCGCCTTCCTGGAACAGGCCAACAGCGAGCTCAGCGACACCGTCTACCAGCTGCGTCGCGATCTCGAGGCCCTGCGGGCCGAGTTCGCGACCTTGGCACAGCGCTGGGAGGCCGCGCAGACCGCACCCACGGCCTACACGGCCGAGCAGGAAAAGCCGCCCCACTGGTGAGGGGGCGGCAGGCCGCTCAGTCGATGTTGCGCCGGAAGGTCTCCGGCAGGAACAGCAGGCCGATCACCAGCGTGCCGGCCGCCACGACGATGGGGTACCAAAGGCCGTAGTAGATGTCGCCCGTGGCCGCCACCATGGCGAAAGCCGTCGTCGGCAGGAAGCCGCCGAACCAGCCATTGCCGATGTGGTAGGGCAAAGACATCGACGTGTAGCGGATGCGCGTGGGGAACAGCTCCACCAGCAGCGCGGCGATCGGGCCATAGACCATCGTGACGAGCAGCACCAGGTAGAACAGGATCGCCACCACCAGCACCGTATCCAGCTGCGCGGGATCGGCCTTGGCCGGGTAACCGGCGCGGGCCAGCGCGGCCTTCACCTCGGCCTGGAACGCGGCAATGGCGGCCTTCTTGTCGTCGCCGCTGACAGCGCGCGGGTCCGGCGCCGTGATCACGGCGTCGCCGACATGCACCTGTGCCACGCTGCCGGGCGCGGCTTCGACCGGCTGGTAGCTGATGCCGGCCTTCGCCAGCATCGACTTGGCGATGTCGCAGCTGCGCGCGTCGAAGGCATTGCGGCCGATCGGATCGAACTGCAGCGAGCAGTCGGCGTCATGCGCGACCACGGTCACGGGGGCCTGCGCCTGCGCCCGCGCCAGCTGCGGGTTGGCCGCCTCCGTCAGAAGCGTGAACGCAGGGAAATAGGTGAGCGCGGCCAGCGCGCAGCCGGCGAGGATGATCGGCTTGCGGCCGATGCGGTCCGACAGCCAGCCGAAGAACACGAAGAACGGCGTTGCCAGCGCCAGGGCCAGGGCGATCAGCATGTTGGTGGTCGCGCCTTCGACCATCAGCATCTTCTCGAGGAAGAACAGCGCGTAGAACTGCCCCGTGTACCAGACCACGCCTTGGCCGGCGACGGCGCCCAGCAGGGCGATGATCACCCACCGGGCGTTGCTCCAGCGGCCGAAGGCTTCCGTCAGCGGCGCCTTGGAGCCGTTGCCCTCGGCCTTCATCTTCTGGAACACCGGGCTTTCGGCCAGTTGCAGGCGGATCCACATCGACACCGCCAGCAGCACGATCGACAGCAGGAAGGGCACGCGCCAGCCCCAGTCGCGGAAGGCGTCTTCGCCCAGCAGCGTGCGCGTGCCGATCACCACCAGCAGCGCCGCGAACAGCCCCAGCGTCGCCGTGGTCTGGATGAAGCTGGTGTAGAGGCCGCGGCGGTGGTTCGGCGCGTGCTCGGCGACATAGGTCGCGGCACCACCATACTCGCCACCGAGCGCCAGGCCCTGCAGCAGGCGCATCAGCACCAGCAGCACCGGGGCCGCCACGCCGATGCTGGCTTGCGAAGGCAGCAGGCCGACGACGAAGGTCGACAGGCCCATCAGGCCCATGGTCACCAGGAAGGTGTTCTTGCGGCCGACCAGGTCGCCGATGCGGCCGAACACCAGTGCGCCGAAGGGGCGCACCGCAAAGCCCGCGGCGAAGGCGCCCAGCGCGAAGATGAAGGCGGTGGTCTCGTTGACGCCCGAGAAGAACTGCGCCGAGATGATCGTGGCCAGCAGGCCGTACAGGTAGAAGTCGTACCACTCGAACACGGTGCCCAGCGAGGAGGCAATGATCACGCGCTTCTCGCTCGCCGTGGCCGCGTGGTGGCGGGGCAGTGCGTCTTCCGGTGACGGCGTCATGGGGCGTTTTTCCTTGGCGGCTTCAGGGTGCGGGCGTCAGCGCGGCGTGGATCATGCCGAGCGTGGACAGTGTCAGGAGCAGCACGGCATGCACCGCCGCCATCGTCGCCAGCTTGGCCAGCGTGCGGAGGCGGCCCTGCCCGTAGAAGGTCCGCATGCCGGTGTAGAGGTACCAGACCAGCGCGAACGCGAGGCCGAAGCCGACGGCGGTAACGGGCGCAGCCGGTACGCCTGTTGCACTGGACACGGCCTCGACACCCAGACCGATGGACAGCAACACGAACAGCACGGTCTGGCTGTGCAGTCCGAACACCAGATGCTCGATGTAGCGGCGCCTGGGCCGCCAGTACAGCAGCGAGGCGAAGATCGCAGCGAAGGGCACCAGACAGAACAGCAGCGTCGGCGCATCGCTGCGCAACCGGGCGAGGAATTGCCTGCCGCCGTCACGCTGGGCCTGTTCGCAGGTCCGGCGCAGGCGTTCCGCCGCGTCGGGCAGGCCGGGCAACTGGACGTTTGCCGTCACCTCGCAGCCGTTGCCGTCGCTGAATTCCACTGCCGCGCCGGTGCCCGTGGTGCCCATGCCGGCGCCGCCGGGGTCTGGCATCGCCGCCGGGAGCACGGCGATGAGCGCAAAGAACAGCGCGGACACCACCAGGTAGAGGCGGAACGGCGGGATGAACCGTGCGTGCTGGCCGGCGCACCAGGCCCGCGACAGTTGGCCCGGTTGCAGCAACAGTGTGCGCAGCGTGCGCCACAGCCGCGAGTCCGTGTGTGTCAGTGTGTGCGTGACGTCGTGCAGCAGTTCGTGCACCGACCGCAGGTGCACGTCGCGCGACTGGCCGCACTCGGCGCAGAACTTGCCGGAGACGGCGGCGCCGCAATCGAGACAGTGGACGACGGCCTCGCTCTGCGTCACCACGGCAGGGTCAGTCCGCCAAGGCCAGCAGCACGATCGGCCGCGACACGGTCGCGCCGACGAGGGCGCCGAAGCCGACGTTGAACGCGTGCGCCGGCGCAGGCGCCAGCGGCAGTGCGGCAGGCAGCATGCGCATCCAGCCACGGGCTGCGCGCGGCCAGGCCAGTGCCGGTGCAGCACCTTTGCGGACGGCCCTGCGCAGCACGGTGGTGACGATCAGCGTCATCAGGAAGGCGGCGGCCGCGGAGGCCATGATGAGGCCGGGCAGGGCGCCCGCAGGGCCCGTCAGCGCCTGTGGGGGCGGCACGCCCAGGGCCGCGATGATGGCGGGAGGCACAATGGCGTTGACGGCGATGCCGGCCACCGTCTCGCGCCGCAGCACCTTGCGGTGTGCGTCCTGCAGTACTGCCCCCATCAGACTCCCCCTCTGTCTGGCACCGCTGTGGCGCCCGTGGGGGAACTATACCTTGCGCTGCACCAGCCGTTGCCAGGTCGAGGCCACGCTGTCCGGGTTCAGCGACAGCGAGTCGATGCCCTGCGCCACCAGCCATTGCGCAAGGTCCGGATGGTCCGAGGGGCCTTGTCCGCAGATGCCGATCCGCTTGCCGGCCGCGTGGCAGGCCTCTATCGCCCGCGCCAGCAACTGTTTGACCGCCGGGTCGCGCTCGTCGAAGGCGCTGGCCACCAGCGCTGAATCCCGGTCGACGCCCAGCGTCAGTTGGGTGAGATCGTTGCTGCCGATGCTGAAGCCGTCGAAGTGCTGCAGGAACTCTGCTGCCAGCAGCACGTTGGCGGGGATTTCGCACATCATGATCAATTGCAGGCCGCCCTGGCCGTCGGTGCCGGCGCCGCTGCCGCGCGCCAGGCCCTGCTGGGCCAGCAGCGCCTCCACGGCCGCAGCCTCGCCCAGCGTGCGCACGAAGGGAACCATCACCTGCACGTTGGTCAGGCCCATGGCGCCGCGCACCTGGCGCAGGGCTTCGCATTCCATCGCGAAGCAGCCGGCGAAGTCCGGAGCGATGAAGCGGGAGGCGCCGCGGAAGCCCAGCATCGGGTTTTCTTCCTCCGGCTCATAGCGGTCGCCGCCGCGCAGCTTGCGGTATTCGTTGGACTTGAAGTCCGACAGGCGCACCACCACCGGCCGCGGCCAGAAGGCGGCTGCGATCGTTGCGATGCCCTCTGCCAGCTTGTCGACGAAGAAGCGCCGGGGATCCGCATAACCCTGCGCGGCCTGCAGCACCTCGCGCCGCAAGGGCGCGTCGAGCGCATCGACCTCGAGCACGGCCTTGGGATGCAGGCCGATGAGGTTGGCGATGATGAACTCCAGCCGCGCCAGGCCCACGCCGTCGCCCGGCAACTGTGCGAATTCGTAGGCGCGCTGCGGGTTGCCCACGTTCATCATGAGTTTCACTGGCGCGGGCGGCAGGTCCGTGGCTGCGTCCTCCCGTGCAGTGAAGGGCAGCAGCCCCTCCAGCACCTCACCACGCTCGCCCTCGGCACAGCTCACGGTCACCGGCTGTCCCTCGGTCAGGCGCTGCAGGGCATCAACGCAGCCCACCACCGCCGGGATGCCCAGCTCGCGCGCGATGATGGCCGCATGGCAAGTGCGTCCACCGCGGTCCGTGACGATGGCCGCGGCGCGTTGCATCACCGGCTCCCAGTCCGGGTCGGTCATGTCGGCGACCAGCACGTCGCCCGCCTGCACACGGTTGCGGTCGGCGGCAGCGGCGATCTTGCGCACCCGGCCTGCGCCGATGAGGTGGCCGATGGCCTGGCCCCGCAGCAGCACCCGCGAACGCGCCTGCAGCACCGGCCGCGCCGCCACCCCGCTGCGCCGCGACTGCACGGTCTCGGGCCGTGCCTGCAGGATGTAGAGCTGGCCGTCGAGGCCATCCAGACCCCACTCGATGTCCATCGGGCAGCCGTAATGCTGCTCGATCGACACGGCCATGCGCGCCAGGTCCTGAACCTGCGCGTCGGCGAGCGAGAAGCGCTGCTGCAAGGCCTCGGGTGTCTCTTCCGTGCGCACATGGGCCGCATCGAACACCATGCGGATGCGCTTGCTGCCGAGTTGGCGGCGGATCACCGCCGTCTTGCCGCGCGCGAGCGTCGGCTTGTGCACGTGGAACTCGTCAGGATTGACCGCGCCCTGCACCAGGGGCTCGCCCAGCCCCCAGGTGCTGGTGACGAGCACGACGTCGCGGAAGCCGCTCTCGGTATCGAGCGTGAACATCACGCCCGAGGCGCCGAGGTCGCTGCGCACCATGCGCTGCACCGCCGCCGACAGCGCCACGACTTCATGGCGGAAGCCCTGGTGCACGCGGTAGGCGATCGCGCGGTCGGTATAGAGCGAGGCGAAGACGCGCCGCAGGTGCTCCAGCACACCGTCGATGCCGCGCACATTCAGGTAGGTTTCCTGCTGGCCGGCGAAGGAGGCCGTCGGCAGGTCCTCGGCGGTGGCCGAAGAGCGCACCGCCCAGGACACGTCGTCGCTGCAACCTGCCGCGGCCTGTGCAAACGCGGCGCGCACCGCCGACTCCAGCGCCGCAGGGAGCGGCGTGGCGAGGATCCAGTCGCGGATCTGCTGGCCGCAGCGGGCGAGGGCATCCACGTCGGCCACGTCGAGCGTGGCCAGCAACGCAGGGATGCGATGGTCCAGGCCGTCCTGCGCGAGGAATCCGCGGTAGGCCTGGGCAGTGGTGGCGAAGCCTCCCGGCACGCGGATGCCCAAGGGCCCGAGCGCACCGAGCATCTCGCCCAGCGAGGCGTTCTTGCCGCCCACCTGCGGCACATCGTCGCGGCGCAACTGGTCCAGAGGGATGACGAGGCGCGTGTCGTAGCTGTCCATGGGGCGATCATCACCCCGGTTCAACGCGGCGGCATCAGGACTTTTCCGCGACCACGCGGCACACTTGCGCGCCATGACGATCTCCGACCGGCGCTGGCTCGACGTCGAACTGCGCCACATTGACCTCTCCTACGATGGCCATCCGGTCCTGCGCGACCTGGCGTGGCGTGTCCGACCGGGCGAGCGCTGGGTGCTGGCCGGCGGCAACGGCGCCGGCAAGACGCAACTGCTGAAGATGCTGGCCGGCGACGTCTGGCCCACGCCCCCCGATGACTTCGCGGCCAAGCCGGCGATCCGCCGCTACCGCTGGAAGGGCGGGTTGCAGGACCTGGCCGGTGGCGTGAAGGACGAGATCGCCTACCTCGGGCCGGAGCGGCAGGACCGCTACGAGCGCTACGACTGGAATTTCCCCGCAGCCGTCGTGGTGGGCACGGGTGTGCAGCGCGCCGACATTCCTGCGGGGCCGCTCACCGCCAGCGGCCAGGCCCGGGTGGCGCAACTGTTGCATCGGCTGCAGATCGACCATCTGGCCGGACGCCCCTTCCTCACGTTGTCCTACGGCGAGCGGCGGCTGGTGCTGCTGGCCCGTGCACTGGCCTGGCGTCCGGCGCTGCTGCTGCTTGACGAGATCACCAACGGCCTGGACGAAGTGAACCGCGCGCGTTTCCAGGCCTGGCTGCGCGCCAGCACACGTTCAGCGATGCCCTGGGTGCTCACCACCCACCGGGCCGAGGACGTGCCCCCTTCGGCAACGCATCTGGCCGTGCTGCGTGATGGCGTGCTGCTGCGGCGTGGCCGGCTGACGCCCAAGGCCCTTGCCGGGGCCTTCCGCGAGGCAGGCGCCACGCCGCTGGCCGCAGGCCAGGTTGCCGCTGCGCCAAAGGCGCGCAAGAAGCCTGAAGTGTTGCTGCAGATGCGGCGCGCCGACGTGCACCTCGAAGACGCGCACTTGCTCCACCGCATCGACCTCACGGTGCACGCCGGCGACTGCTGGGTGATCCACGGCCGCAATGGCGCCGGCAAGTCGACGCTGCTGCGGACGCTGTGGGGTGACTACCCCGTGGCTGTCGGCGGCACCCTGCATCGCGCGGGCATCGGCGAGGACGAGGGCATTCCCGAGTGGCGGCAGCGTGTCGGCTACATCACGCCCCAGTTGCAGGCCGATCATCCGCAGCAGGAACAGGTGCTCGACGTCGTCGGCTCGGGACTGCACGCCAGCATCGGCCTCAACCAGCCGCTGACATCCGCCGAAAAGCGCAAGTCGCTGCGGGCGCTGGCGGACTTCGGCCTGCAGGATCTGGCCGCACGGACCCTGCGGCAGCTCTCCTATGGCCAGTTGCGGCGTGTGCTGTTCGCGCGGGCCTGGGTCACCCGGCCGCGCCTGCTGCTGCTGGACGAGCCGTTTGCCGGCGTCGATACGGCCACGCGCGAGGAACTGCTGCGACGCCTGCACGAACTGCAGACGCAGGGCGTCACGCTGGTGCTGGTCAGCCATCATCGCAATGAGTGGCCACCGGGCACGACCCACGAACTGGAACTGGAATCGGGGCGCGTGCGCTACGCCGGCCCACGGAGGGCTTGATGCTGTACGAATACGACGGTGAGCGCCCGCAGGTGCAGGGTCGCGTCTACGTGGCGCCATCGGCCGATGTCATCGGCCGCGTGACGCTCGGCGACGGGAGCAGCGTGTGGTTCGGCGCGGTGCTGCGCGGCGACAACGAGTGGATCCACGTGGGACCGGGCAGCAACGTGCAGGATGCCTGCGTGCTGCATACCGACCCCGGCATGCCGATCATGATCGGCCGCGACGTGACCGTAGGTCATGCCGTGGTGCTGCACGGCTGCACCATCGGTGATGGCGCGCTGATCGGCAACGGCGCCATCGTGCTTGATGGCGCGCGCATCGGCGCGCGCTGCCTGATCGCCGCCGGCGCGCTCATCACGCCCAACACCGTGGTACCTGACGATTCCGTGGTCATGGGTTCGCCGGGCAAGGTCGTCCGGCCGCTCAGCCCCAAGGACCTGGAGCGCATCACGCGTGGCAATGAGGTCTACAAGCAGAAGGCGCTGCACTACCTCACGGCCCTCAAGCCCCTGGGCTGAACACGCGGCGGCGGACCCTCAGTCCAGGTCGATGCGCGTGCCGAACACGCGCACTGCGCGGCCGGCGATGTGTGCCGCCGTGCAGCGGCCCGCGGCGTCGACGTCCAGCGTCACGTCTACGCGTCCCGGGCGACCCAGGTGGTGGCCCTGCGTGCCGCTGAACTGCAGCCGGCCGGCCACGACGGGCAGCAACCCCAGGTCCAGCAGATGCGCGGCCAACAGGCTGTGTGCATTGCCGCTGACGGGGTCCTCCGGGATGCCCAGCGCCGGACAGAACATCCGCGATTCAACGGCGCAGCCGGGTTGGGCCGGTGCCAGCGTGAACAGGAAATAGCCAGCCGCACCGAGGCTCGCCGACAGCCGGGTGAGGTGGGCGAGGTCCGGCTGCAACCTGTCCAGCGTGCTGGCGGACTCGACGCCGATCAGCAGGCGGCCACCGCCGCCGCCGGCGATGCGCATGGGCGCGCGCAGGTCGAGTGTCGGGGCAGCCAGGCCGAGGGCATCGAGCACCGAGGTGCGCTCGTCGCCGTCCAGCACGCGGCCCAGTTGTGGCGGTGGCAGCTTGATTGAAAAGCCGCCGCCGTCGCGCGTGCGGCTGACCTCGACGACGCCGGCGTTGCCGGCTTGCCTGCACACCGCCCGCGGCGTGCGCGACACCAGCACCGTGTGCACGGCCAGCGTCGCATGGCCGACGAAGGCGGCCTCCACGCGCGGGGTGAAGAAGCGCACGCGGATGTCGTGGTCCTTGCCGGTGGCCGGCATCACGAAGGCCGTGTCCGCGTTGTTGAGTTCGCGCGCGATGGCGAGCATTTCCCCATCGCTGAGCACCTCCGCGCCCAGCACCACACCCGCCGGGTTGCCGGTGAAGCGCTCCGTCGTGAAGGCATCGACCTGGAAGACCTCGACCGACCTGCTCATCCTTGCATCCTTGTAAAGACTTGTTTGCTGCGCGCCGGGCGTTACGATAACGCGAACCCAGGGGTGGCTCGCCAGAGCCTGAGATGCCGGATGGTCCGGCAAACCCATAGAACCTGATCCGGCTAGTACCGGCGGAGGGATGCGGTGTCCATGCACCTGAGTCGATCTGTCCTATCGTCCATCGCACTGGCGGTGGCCAGTTCCCTTGTTCCCCTGCAGGCGCACGCCGAGGTACTGGAAGAAGTCGTGGTCCGTGCCGGACTGCGCGACCTGCCGTCCGCGCGTGCCCCGGTCAGTGCCACGGTCCTCGACGCCGCGACGCTGCGCGGCGCGGGCGTCAACCACTTCGGCGACGTGCTGGGCCTGGTGCCCAACCTGTTGCAGGCCGGGGGCACCTCGCGGCCCCGCTATTTCCAGCTGCGTGGCATCGGCGAGCTGGAGCAGTACGAGGGCGCGCCCAACCCGTCGGTGGGCTTCCTCATCGACGGCATCGACTTCTCCGGCGTCGGCATGCCGGCCTTTCTTGCCGACCTGGCGCGCGTCGAGGTGCTGCGCGGTCCGCAGGGCACGGCCTATGGCGCCAATGCACTGGCCGGTCTCGTGACGCTCGAAAGCCGTGCCCCGCGCGGCCAACACGAACTGCAGGCCACGGCCGAACTCGGGGACCACGGCCTGCGCGCCGGCAGCCTGGTGCTCGACACGCCGCTGGGTTCGCCGGACCTCGCACTGCGCCTGACGGCCCACCGGGGCGTCGCCGATGGCTTCCGCCGCAACCTGTTCCTGGGTCGCGACGACACCAACGGCCAGGACGAGAGCCTGCTGCGCGGCAAGCTGCGCTGGCAGCCGCGCGAGGCGTTGCGCCTTGACCTCACCGCGATGCTCGCCGACCTCGACAACGGGTATGACGCCTGGGCGCTCGACAACTCGCGCAACACGCGCTCGGACCGGCCTGGCGAGGACGACCAGCGTTCGCTCGGTCTCGCTGCGCGCCTGGCCGTGGGTACGCCGGAGTCTGGCCAGTGGCAGGCGAGCACCAGCCTTGCCGACTCGGACATCCGCTATTCCTTCGACGGTGACTGGGCCAACGACGCCTACTGGGGCGCGAACGGTCCTTATGACTTCTTCGAGCGCACCGCGCGCCAGCGCCGCACGCTGTCGCAGGACCTGCGTTGGCTGTCGCCCACCGGCCGGCCGCTGCGTTGGGTTGGCGGGCTGTATGCGCTACGGCTCGACGAGGACTACCAGCTGCTCGACCTGTACAACGGCGACGTCTACCGCAGCCTCGACAGCCAGTACCACGCCACCAACCTGGCGGCCTACGGCCAGCTGGACCTCGACCTGGGCACGCGCTGGGCGCTGTCGCTGGGCCTGCGGCGCGAGCAGCGCGAGGCGCGCTACCGCGACAGCAATGCGCTGCAGTTTGCGCCGACCGACCGCATGACCGGCGGGCACGCGACGCTCACGCGACGCTGGGACGAGTCGGCGTCCGCTTACCTGTCGCTCAACCGGGGCTACAAGGCTGGCGGCTTCAACCTCGCGGCCGGCCTGCCGGCCGACCTCGCGCAGTACGCGCCCGAGGCCCTGTGGAACATCGAGGCGGGGCTGCGCCTTGCGGGCGAGCTGCGCGACTGGGACCTGCAGGCCAGCGCCTTCCTGATGCGCCGCACGGACCAGCAGGTCAGCAGCTCCTTCCAGTCTGACCCGCAGGATCCGCTGACCTTCGTCTACCTCACCGACAACGCCGCCCGCGGCAGCAATCGTGGGCTGGAACTGCAGGGTCGCTGGCGGCCGCTGGCGGGCCTGCAGCTGGCGGGCACGCTCGGCCTGCTCGACGCACGCTTCGACCGCTACGTGCTTGACGGCCGTGACCTGGGCGGGCGCGACCAGGCGCACGCGCCCTCCTGGCAGGCCAGCCTGAGCGCGGATTACCGCCATGCCAGCGGCTGGTTCGCGCGCGCCGATGCCACTGCCACCGACGGCTTCTACTTCAGCGCCAGCCATGACCAGCGGGCCCGCGGCTACACGCTCGTCAACCTGCGGGCGGGCCTGGCGGGCGAGGGCTGGGAGGCCAGCCTCTGGCTGCGCAACGTCTTCGACCAGCGCTACGCCACGCGTGGTTTCTACTTCGGCAACGAGCCGCCCGACTGGACCCCCAAGCTGTACCTGTACAACGGCGATCCGCGCGCCATCGGCCTGCGGGTCGTGGTGCGGCGGTGAATCTGGAGGAACTGGCCACGCTGCTGCTGGGACTGGCCTATGTGCTGCTGGCGCTGCGCGGCCAGCGCTGGTGCTGGCCCGTGGGCGCCGCCAGTGCGGCACTGCTCGGCTGGCTGTCGTGGGCATCGAATCTGCCGCTGCAGGCGGGCCTGCAGCTGTTCTACATCGTGCTGGCCGTGCAGGGCTGGCGGCATTGGTCGGCCTCTCCGGGCGTGCTGGCCGTCGAGCGCTGGTCGCTCCGGCGGCAGGGGCCTGGCCTGGTGCTGGCCGTGGCCGGTGCGGCAGCACTGGTGCCGCTGCAGCAGCAGGTGTTGCCGCCCGGAAGCCAGTCCGCCTGGCCGTGGCTCGACGCGCTGACCACCAGTTTCAGCCTCTGGGCCACCTGGCTCGCGGCCCGCGCCGTGCTGGAGAACTGGCTGTACTGGGTCGTCATCAACGTCGTCATCACCGGCCTCTACCTGGCCCAGGGCCTGCCGTGGCTGGCGCTGCTGTTCGTCCTCTATGCCGTGCTCGCGGTGGAGGGCTGGCGCCGCTGGCGCCGTCTGCTGGCACCGCTGGAGAGCGCCGCCGCTGCCCCCGGCACCGGCGCAACATGAGGGAGGTGCCGTTGCCGCCGGCCCTGCTGCGGCACATTCCGGGCTGTGGGTCCGGACAGGCGCCGCGGTCCGTGCAGCCCCTGTTGGGCGGCGGCGGTGCCCACGAGGTGCTGCGCATCGACACCGCCGCCGGGCGCTTCGTGCTGCGGCAACGGCGCGGTGCCCTGCCGCGGACCGGTGCCTGCCCGCGGCGCGAACAGGCCTGCCAGCGCAGTGCCGCCGCGGCCGGTTTGGCTCCCGCGGTGATCGCCACGGATCCCGGCGGCAGCTGGCTGCTGATGACCTTCGTCGATGGCGCACCGTGGACAGCCGCCAATCTCCACGACCCGCAGTGCCTGGACCGGCTCGGTGAACGCCTGGCGCAATTGCAGGCGCTGCCCGTGCCGCCGGATCTGGACCCGCTGGACCTCCCGGCGCTCGCGGCAGCCCACGCCGCCGCCGGCGCAGCGCCCGGCCCCTGCGCACAGTTGCGGCAGGCGGCCCAGCGTCTGGCGCCCTGGCGGGCAGGGCGTCCCACGGTGATCGCCCATGGCGACCTGTGCCTGGGCAACCTGGTGGGCCCGGGGCCCTGCCTCGTCGACTGGGAATACGCGCAGTTGGCTGATCCGCTGCACGACCTGGCCTGCCTGCTGGCCTACTACCCGCAGCTGACCCGCCGCGGGACCGCGCGCCTGCGGGCAGCGGCAGGACTGGCGGCGCCCGCGCTCGACGCGCCGCTGGCGCTCTACGGCGAACTGTTCGCCACGCTCAACCTGTTGTGGTGCGGCAGCCGGCGACTGCCCGCCGGGGTGGTATGAACCCCGCGCGGTCGGCACACTACGCGCCCAACAGAGTCTGCAAACCACAGGAATGACCCATGACGCAGCTGCTTGTCGTTGACCGGGATGGCGTGGAACACGAGGTGCAGGCCCGCACCGGCCTCACGCTGATGGAAAACCTGCGCGACCTGGACTATGGCGTCGCGGCCGTCTGTGGCGGCATGTGCGCCTGCGCCACCTGCCACGTGTACGTCGACCCGGCCTGGGCCGGCAAGCTGCAGCCGCCGCACAGCGACGAGCTCGACCTGCTGAAGGACCTCTCGACCTACAAGGACAACTCGCGCCTGTCGTGCCAGGTGAAATTCACCGACGCCCTGGCCGGGCTCAAGGTCACCATCGCCGACGACGAGTAAGGGCGACGGCGGGCGTCGCGCGCGCAACCCGCCGCGGCGCCCGAAGGCTGGCGCGGCGGTCGTGCCGTGGTGCTACAGTCGGCGGGCGCGACCGGGGGGTCGCCGCGCACGACAGGGAAGCACCATGACCGCGAGCAACGTGATCAGCGTGGCGGGCAACGACACTTCCGGTTCGCCGCCGTTCCGCTTCTACGACAACCGCCAGAAGTACCTGGCCTTCGTCAGCACCTGCAGCGAGAAGTCCGCCATCGCGCGCCGCGTCGGCCGTGAACTGGCCTCCTTGCAGCCCACGCCACCGGCGCTGCGCATCTTCGATGCGGGCATGGGCGATGCCACCATCCTGGCGCGCCTGATGCGCCAGGTGAACGCGCTGCACCCCGCGGTGCCGCTCATGGTCGTCGCCAAGGAGATCAGCCTCGAGGACGTCAGGCTGGGCCTTGAGAAGATGCCGGACCGCTTCGTCGAGCATCCGGCCACCGTGCTGGTCATCACCAACCTCAACTACGCGGACGCGCCGCAGCTGCTGCCGCGCGACGTGAAAGCCGCCGCGGCGTTCAACTGGCAGGAAGTGCGCCTGTCCGGCAACTCGTCCTACGATTTCGCCGAGCAGATCGAAGCGCTGGGTCCCACCTTGGCCCATGGCTGGCAGACCACGCCGTCGCCGGCCACCGGCAACCCGATGCCGGCGCGGCCCACGGTGCTGGTGATGTACCGCGAGGACCACCAGTTCCTGCTCGATGCCGTCATTCCCCGGCCGGGCCGTCCGCCCGGCCAGTTCGATCTGGTGCTGGCGTCGCAGCCGTGGCGCGCGCGCATGGACGCGCAGTTCAAGGCGCGCCGCATCCTGGCGCCGCTGTCGCGTTCGCTGGCACCGGGTGGCAAGCTGGTCGTGGTGCAGTCCTGCGGCAAGGACCCGGCGCTGGAGATCGTGCAGCGCTGCTGGCCCGGCGAGAATCCCTTCGCCGTCGACCGCCACCAACTGACGGCAGCCCTGAAGTCCGAATTGGGCAAGGACCTGCGCGATTACACCGTGCCTACCGTGCCGGACGACAAGGCGGTCTTCCGCTACGCCATGCACACGCTGCCCTCGGAAATCGGCGACCGCGTCGGCACCTCCACGCTGTTCGCCGCCTGGAACGCCGCGATCTATGTCGCGCAGATCGAGGACGAGCGCGTCGAGCACGTGGTCCGCGATCCGGGCTACCTCGACATCACGTCCGAAGTCCTGCAGAAGCATGGCGGACTCTGGTTCAATGACGAGTCTTTTGTCGTGACGAGGCGCCGCTACCGATGAAATCCCCGCTCGTGAACCCCGGCAAGGCCCTGATCTGCGGATCCATGGCCTACGACACCATCATGGTGTTCGAGGACCAGTTCAAGAACCACATCCTGCCGGACAAGGTCCACATGCTGAACGTGTCGTTCTTCGCGCCGCAGATGCGGCGGGAGTTCGGCGGCTGCGCCGGCAACATCGCCTTCAACCTGCGCCTGCTGGGCGACCCGGGCTATGCCGTGGCCACCGTCGGCCACGACTTCGGGCCCTATGCAGACTGGATGGACCGCCACGGCGTGCCACGCGACTTCCTGCGCCGCATCGACGACGCGCACACCGCCCAGGCCTTCATTACCACCGACCTGGACGACAACCAGATCACCGCCTTCCACCCGGGCGCGATGATGTACTCGCACCTCAACGACGTGCGCCGTGCCGAGGGCGTGGCGCTGGGCATCGTCGCCCCTGACGGCCGCGACGGCATGATGACCCACGCCGCGAACTTCGCTGCCGCAGGCATCCCCTTCATCTTCGACCCGGGCCAGGCCATGCCGCTGTTCAGTGGCGAGGAGTTCCGCGCCTTCATCGACCAGGCCACCTGGGTCACGGTGAACGAGTACGAGTGGAACCTGCTGACGCAGCGCACGGGCTGGACGGCCGCCGAGATCGCCTCGCGCGTGTCGGCCCTCATCGTCACCCACGGCGGCGAAGGCTCGGTCATCCATGCCGAGGGCCGCGAGATCCGCGTGCCGGCGGCCAGGCCGCGCGACATCATCGACCCGACCGGCTGCGGCGACGCCTACCGTGCCGGCCTGATCCATGGCCTGCTGCGCGGCCTGCCCTGGGAGGTCACCGGTCGCATCGCCTCGCTGATGGGCGCCCTCAAGATCGAGACCCGCGGCACGCAGAACCACCGCTTCACCATGGAAGAATTCGCGGCCCGTTACCGCGACAGCTTCGGCATCCCGTTGCCTGCCTACTGACCGCTACAATCCACCGACGGAACACGCCAGGAACAGCCACCCATGAGCCACAGCTACTACTTCACCTCAGAGTCGGTTTCCGAAGGTCACCCGGACAAGGTCGCCGACCAGATCTCCGATGCCATCCTCGATGCCATCCTGGCCGAGGACAAATACTCCCGCGTCGCGGCGGAGACGCTGTGCAACACGGGCCTGGTGGTGCTGGCCGGCGAGATCACCACCAAGGCCAAGGTGGACTACCACTCGGTGGCGCGCAACGTCATCAAGCGCATCGGCTACGACAACACCGACTACGGCATCGACTTCAAGGGTTGCGCCGTGCTGGTCGCCTACGACACGCAGTCGCCGGACATCGCCCAGGGTGTCGATGAAGGCCGCGGCCTCGACCTCGACCAGGGCGCCGGCGACCAGGGCCTGATGTTCGGCTATGCCGTCAACGAGACCGCCGAGCTCATGCCGCTGCCGCTGCATCTCTCGCACCGCCTGGTCGAGCGCCAGGCCCAGCTGCGGCACTCCGGCGCGCTCAAGTGGCTGCGCCCGGACGCCAAGTCCCAGGTCACCGTCAAGTACGTCGATGGCAAGGCCCACTCCATCGACACGGTCGTGCTCTCCACCCAGCACCACCCCGAGATCGGCCACAAGGAGCTCTCCGAGGCCGTCATCGAGGAGATCGTCAAGCCGGTGCTGCCGAAGGAGCTGGTGAAGGGCGACATCAAGTACCTGATCAACCCGACCGGCCGCTTCGTCGTCGGTGGCCCGCAGGGCGACTGCGGCCTGACCGGCCGCAAGATCATCGTCGACACCTACGGTGGCGCGGCCCCGCACGGCGGTGGCGCGTTCTCCGGCAAGGACCCGACCAAGGTCGACCGCTCGGCCGCCTATGCTGCGCGCTACGTTGCCAAGAACGTGGTGGCCGCCGGCCTCGCCGACCGCTGCCAGGTGCAGGTGTCCTATGCCATCGGCGTGGCCAGGCCCACCTCGATCATGGCCACCACCTTCGGCACCGGCAAGGTCTCGGACGAGAAGATCGAAGAGCTGATCGCCCGCCATTTCGACCTGCGGCCGAAGGGCATCGTGCAGATGCTCGACCTGCTGCGGCCCATCTACGAGAAGACCGCCGCCTACGGCCACTTTGGCCGCAACGAGCCGACCTTCAGCTGGGAAAAGACCGACAAGGCCGAGGCGCTGGCCGCCGACGCCGGCATCAAGCGCTGACACACGGCGCACCAGGAGCATTGCTGACATGACGACCAAGCCCGACTACGTTGTTGCCGACATCTCCCTCGCGGACTGGGGCCGCAAGGAACTCAACATCGCCGAGACCGAGATGCCCGGCCTGATGGCCATCCGTGCCGAATACGCGGCCACGCAGCCGCTGAAGGGCGCGCGCATCACCGGCTCGCTGCACATGACCATCCAGACCGCGGTGCTCATCGAGACCCTGCAGGCGCTCGGCGCGCAGGTGCGCTGGGCCTCGTGCAACGTGTTCTCGACGCAGGACCACGCCGCCGCGGCCATCGCCGTGCGCGGCACGCCGGTGTTCGCCTTCAAGGGCGAGACGCTCGAGGACTACTGGGAGTTCACGCACCGCATCTTCGACTGGCCGGATGGCGGCTACAGCAACATGATCCTCGACGACGGCGGTGACGCCACGCTGCTGCTGCATCTGGGCACGCGCGCCGAGTCCGACCTGTCGGTGCTCGCCAACCCGGGCAGCGAGGAAGAAGTTGCGCTGTTCAACAGCATCAAGGCGACGCTCAAGCGCGACCCGAAGTGGTACTCGGTGCGCCTGAAGCAGATCAAGGGCGTGTCGGAAGAGACCACCACCGGCGTGCACCGCCTCTACCAGATGCACAAGGAAGGCAAGCTGGCCTTCCCGGCGATCAACGTCAACGACTCGGTCACCAAGAGCAAGTTCGACAACCTCTACGGCTGCCGCGAGTCGCTGGTCGACGGCATCAAACGTGCCACCGACGTCATGATCGCCGGCAAGGTCGCGGTGGTCTGCGGCTACGGCGACGTGGGCAAGGGCTCGGCGCAGGCGCTGCGCGCACTGTCGGCGCAGGTCTGGGTGACGGAGATCGACCCGATCTGCGCGCTGCAGGCCGCGATGGAAGGCTACCGCGTGGTCACCATGGAAGACGCCGCGCCGCTGGCCGACATCTTCGTGACGACGACCGGCAACTACCACGTCATCACCCACGACCACCTGAAGGCGATGAAGCACAACGCCATCGTGTGCAACATCGGCCACTTCGACAACGAGATCGACATCGCCTCGTTGCGCCAGTACCCGTGGGAGAACATCAAGCCGCAGGTCGACCACGTCATCTTCCCCGACGGCAAGCGCCTCATCCTGCTGGCCGAAGGCCGCTTGGTGAACCTGGGATGCGGCACCGGCCATCCGTCCTACGTCATGAGCTCCTCCTTCGCCAACCAGACGCTGGCGCAGATCGAGCTGTACGCGAACCCCGGCAAATACCCGGTCGGCGTGTATGTGCTGCCCAAGCACCTCGACGAGAAGGTGGCGCGCCTGCAGCTCGCCACGCTCAACGTCAAGCTGACGAAGCTCAACGATGCCCAGGCGAAGTACATCGGCGTGGCGGTTGACGGGCCGTACAAGACGGAGCACTACCGCTACTGACCGGCAGGCACGCCCATGACCGCACACATCATCGACGGCAAGGCCGTCGCCAGGAAGCTGCGCGCCGAATATGCGGCGCGTGTGCAGGCCCTGCAGGCCGACCATGGAGTGGTGCCCGGCATCGCAGTGATCCTTGTTGGCGACAACCCTGCCTCGCAGGTCTATGTCCGCAACAAGATCACCGCGTGCCGTGACACCGGCATCCACTCGGAACTCCACCACCTGCCGGCCGACACGCCGGAGTCCGAGCTGCTGGACCGCATCGACGCGCTGAACGCAGATCCGCGCGTCCATGGCATCCTGGTGCAGTTGCCGCTGCCGCCGCAGATCCGCGTCGGGTTGGTGCTCGAGCGCATCGCGCCGGACAAGGACGTCGACGGCTTCCACCTCTACAACGTCGGTGGCCTCATCACCGGCAATACGGTGTTCCCGCCCTGCACGCCTTACGGCGTGCAGAAGCTGCTGGAGCACGAGGGCGTGGAGATCGAAGGGCGCAACGTCGTGGTCGTCGGCGCGAGCAACATCGTCGGCAAGCCGATGGCGCTGATGCTCATGCAGCAGGATGCGACCGTCGCCATCTGCCACAAGAAGACCCGCGACCTGACGCAGTTCACGCTGCTGGCCGACATCCTGGTGGTGGCCGCCGGCGTCCCGGGCCTCATCATCCCGCAGATGGTCAAGACCGGCGTCGTCGTCATCGATGTCGGCATCAACCGCCTGCCGGATGGTCGCATCGTCGGCGACGTGGACTTCGAAGGCGTCAGCCGCAAGGCCTCGATGATCACGCCGGTGCCGGGCGGCGTCGGTCCCATGACCATCACCATGCTGCTGCACAACACCATCGTTTCGGCGGAGAGGTCCTTGCAGGCCGCGCGGGCCTGAGACCATGTGCCAGGCCTGTGACCTGCTGACGGGCCTGGAGCCTGCTGCCCTCATCCCCGAGGAGATCCTGCGCCGCGAGCCGGTGGTCTATGTTGACGGCCCGGGCACCGCTCCCGTGGGTGCCCTGCACCCGGTCGAAGCCTCGCCCCTGGCGGGGCGCGCCCTGCGTTTCATGCCTGCCGGTCAGGACATCCACGGCGAGTCTCCCGGCTGGCGTGCCTGGCGTGATGCCGTGCTCCAAGCTGCGGCAGCGGCCGATGCCGCGGTGCCGACGTGGACGCCTTCGCAGGCCGGCGTGCGGTTTTACGCGGCGTTCCGCGACGCGGTCGACGCGGACGCCATGCTGCCCGGGGGCATGCGCTGCGTGCTGGGCTGGCCCACGCCCTGCACCCTGCTGCTCGCGCCCGGCGGGCCCGATCTGGCCGGGCTCGAAGCGGAGGCCATCGACGCCCTGCTGCTGAAGCTGGAGCAGGCCATTGCCGCAGAGCTCACGTTCCTGCTGGCGCGTCTGCCGGCCGACCGGGTCACGCTGCAATTCTCGGCCAGCGGCGAGCTGCGCGTCTGGGAAACGCGGGCCCGCGACATCGCCTCGCGGCGCAGCCTGCCGCAGCGGGTGCTGCACGGGTATGCCACGTTGTCGCGTGCCTGCGTTGCCGGCCTGGAAGTCGGCTTCCACTACTGCCGCCGCGACGCCTTCACGGCGCAAGCCGCGGCTGTGACCGGTCTGGACCAGGCCTGCCGGCTGGTGGGTGCGACGTTGTCGGCCTTTGAGCACGCCCCGGTCTGGGTGCACCTGAACGTGCCCGCGCGGTTCACCGAGCTGATGGCCTTCGAGGCGCTGGCCAACCTGGTGCACTGGCCTGAACTGGAGGTGCACCTGGGCGTGGTGCGCGCGGCCGATGGCCGTGGGGTCAGCGAAGACCAGTTGCAGCTGGCGCGGCTGGCCTTGCCTTGGGCGGCGCCCTCGTTGCCCTGCGGGGTGGATCCGTCAGCCGTGCTGCCGGTTCTCGAGGCCATGCCGCGGGTGCTCGCGCATGACAGCGGACCGGAAGCCGTCGAGCGGCCTTGACGCCTCAGCCCTGCTGCCGGCGCAGTTGTTCGAGCAGCCGCCGGTCGCGCTTGTCCGGCCGCGTGTCCGGGCGCGGGCGGCTCTGGTCCGCGAGCTTGCGCTGTTCGCGCAGCCGCAGCCGCAACGCGGCGCTTTCGGGCGTTTCGCTGTAGCAGGCCTGGGCTGCCGGAGCCGGCCCGCGGTGCGAGGGCAGGGTGAGCACCTGCACGACCACCGTCTCCTCGCCACGGGTCACCGTGACCAGGTCGCCGACGCGCAGCTCGCGCGATGCCTTGACGCGTTCGCCGTTCACCTTGGCGTGGCCACCGGCCACGGCGTCGCTGGCCAGACCGCGCGTCTTGAAGAAGCGCGTGTGCCACAGCCACTTGTCGAGGCGGTGGCGGGTGTTGTCGGCGGCTTCGCTCAATCGCGAACGACGGCCTGGTTGACCGCCCACAGGTAGAAGCCGCCTTCCACGTTCACGGTGTCGCGGCCCTGCGCCGCGGCGAACTGGCAGGCATGCAGGCTGCGCACGCCGCCGGCACACATGAACACCAGACGCCGGTCGGCCGGCAGTTCGGCCAGGCGCTGCGGCAGCGAACCCAGCGGCAGCAGCAGGGCGCCCGGTGCATGGCCACTGTCCTCCCACTCGTAGCTTTCGCGCACGTCCACCAGCAGGTAGCGGCCGGCGTCGTCAGCGGCCAGTGCCGCGGCGACCTGTGCGGGGGTCCAACGTTCGATCGAGCCCATGGTCTGGTCCTCAGGCGCCAGCAGCGTGGTGCGGTCGATGTGGTCTCCGCAGGCCGCGCAATCCCGGCGCCGCGTGAAGGGAAATTCCTGGAAGCGCAGCGCGAGCGCATCGTACAGCAGGAAGCGGCCGGCCAAGGACGTGCCCAGGCCCAACAGCAGCTTGATCGCCTCGGTGGCCTGCAAGCTGCCCATGACGCCGGGCAGCACACCGAGCACCCCCGCCTCCGCGCAGCTGGGCACCAGCGCGCGCTCGCCGTCCGGGAACAGGCAGCGGTAGCAGGGGCTCCGCCCAGGGACGTAACTGAAGGCCTGGCCCTCGAAACGGTGGATGGCCGCGGACACCAGCGGCTTGCCCAGTGCCACGCAGGCGTCGCTGACCAGATACCGCGTGGCCAGCCGGTCGGTGCCGTCGACGACCAGCTCGTAGCCGTCGAACAGCCGCGCTGCAGTGCTGCGCTCCAGCCGCTCACGATGTTCGTGCACCGTGAGGCCCGGGTTCAGGGCGCGCAGGCGCCGTGCTGCGGCCACGACCTTGGGGCTGCCGATGTCGGCGGTGTCGAACAGCACCTGGCGCTGCAGGTTGGACAAGTCCACCACGTCATGGTCGAGCAGGCCCAGCGTGCCGACGCCAGCCGCCGCCAGATACAGCGCCACCGGCGAGCCCAGGCCACCACAGCCGACGACCAGTACCCGGGCGGCGGCAAGCCGCGCCTGGCCGGATGCGCCGATCTCCGGCAGCGCCAGGTGGCGCGCGTAGCGGATGGGGTCATCGCTCATGCACGGCAGCATCCTTGCCGCACGCCGATGGTGTCAACCGGCTGGCGTGCCATGCTGCGGCGGCACTGCTACCCTTGGCGTTTTCCCCGGGCATCCTCCCGGCTTCCACACGGAGTTCCCACCGATGTTGCGTCGCTGGTTTGTCACGGCGTTCACCGCCTTCGTCGTCGTCCTGCTGCTGCCGGCTGCCACCGCGGCGCAGCCGCTGCAGGTCAAGCCCCCGCAACTGGGCGTGGAGACCTACACGCTGCCCAACGGGCTGACGGTCATCCTGGCAGAGGACAAGCGCCTGCCGCTGGTGGCGGTCAACCTCTGGTACCACGTCGGTCCCGCGCACGAAAAGCCCGGCCGCACGGGCTTCGCGCACCTCTTCGAGCACATGATGTTCCAGTCCTCCAAGCACGTGCCGGAGGACCAGTTCTTCAAGCTGCTCGAGGGCGCCGGTGCCACGCTGATCAATGGCAGCACCAGCTTCGACCGCACCAACTATTACGAGACGGTGCCGACCGACAAGCTCGAGCTCGCGCTGTGGCTCGAGAGCGACCGCATGGGTTTCCTGCTCGACAAGCTCGACGCCAAGTCCCTGGCCAACCAGCGCGACGTGGTGCGCAACGAGCGTCGCCAGAGCACCGAGGGCCGGCCTTACGGACTGGTCGACGAGGCCTTCTACCAGACGCTGTTCCCGAAGGGACACCCCTACCATGGCGTGGTGATCGGTTCGCACGCCGACATCGAGGCGGCGCGCCTGGCCGACGTGCAGGAGTTCTTCAGCCAATACTACGCGCCGAACAACGCCAGCCTTGCCATCGTCGGCGACATCGACAAGGCCGCCGTGAAGGCGCTGGTCGCCAAGTACTTCGGCTCGATCAAGGCCGGTGACCCGGTGCCCCGTCCGCAGGTGGACCGGCCCGTGCTCAAGGGCGAGCAGCGCAAGGTGGTGACCGACCGCATCGAGCTGCCGCGCGTCACGATCGGCTGGTTCTCGCCCGCGGCCTATGCGGCGGGTGATGCCGAGGCCGACCTGCTCGCCGACCTGCTGGCCGGCGACAAGAGCAGCCGCCTCTATCGCCGTCTGGTCCACGAGCTGCAGATCGCGCAGAGCGTGCAGGCCACCCAGGACTCCCTGCTGCTGGGCTCGGTGTTTGCCATCGAGGCCACCGCGCGCCCGGGAGTGAAGCCCGAGCAGCTGGAGCAGGTCATCGACGAGGAACTGCGCAAGCTGCTGGCCGAAGGACCCACGCAGGCCGAGGTCGACCGGGCGCGCAATGGCCGGCTCACCGCCATGCTGCGCAGCCTCGAGACGGTCGGCGGCGTCGCCGACCGCCTCAACCACTACCTGTTCTTCCGGCAGCAGCCCGATTTCATCGCCGCCGACATGGCGCGCTACCAGAACGCCAGCGTGGCTTCGGTGCACACGCTGGCCCGCGATGTGCTGAAGGCCGACGCGCGCGCGGTCGTGCACGCCGTGCCAGGCGAGAAGGTCATCACCGATCCGCCGCGCAGCGCCGATGCCGGCGCCGCCGAAGACAAGCCGGCCACCGGCCTGCGTGTCGCGGCTGCCGAAGACTGGCGCTACCAGGCGCCGAAGGCGGGCACGCCCGGCAAACTGGCACTGCCCGCGCCGCGGCGTTTCACGCTGCCCAATGGCCTGACCGTGCTGCACCTCGAGCAGCGTCGCCTGCCGGTGGTCGCAGCGCAGCTGGTGGTGCTGGCCGGCAGCGACCGCAACCCGGTGGAACGTCCGGGCCTGGCCTCGTTCACCGCCGACATGCTCGACGAGGGCACGACCACCCGTGACAGCCGCAAGCTGGCCGAGGACATCGCCGCGCTGGGCGCCTCGCTGGGCGCCGGCTCGACGGTCGATTATTCCCAGGCGAGTCTCTACACGCTGTCGGCCAACGCCGATACGGCCTTCGACCTGCTTGCCGACGTGGTGCGCCGTCCATCCTTCCCGGCGGACGAGATCGAGCGCGTGCGCAGCAGCCGCCTCACGCAGCTGATGCAGCAGAAGGACAACCCGAACGCGCTCGCCCAGCGGGTGTTCAACCAGGCGCTGTACGGCAGTGCCCATCCCTATGGCTACACGGAGCTGGGCACCGCCGCCGCGGTGCGCGGGCTGCGCCGCGAGGACCTGCAGGCCTTCTGGCAGGCCGGCTACCAGCCGCGCAATGCCGCGCTGGTGGTGGCCGGCGACCTGACCGAGGCGCAGCTGCGCGCGCTGGCCACCAAGCACTTCGGCGACTGGAAGGGCGATGCGGCCCGGCCGGCGCCGCCGGCAGTGGCGCAGGCCGAGACCGGCCGCATCCTCGTGGTCGACCGTCCCGGTTCGCCGCAGACGGCGCTGCGTGCCGGCGCGGTGGGCGTGGCCCGCAGCTCGCCGGACTACGTTGCCATCGAGGTCATGAACGGTACGCTGGGCGGGCTGTTCTCCAGCCGCATCAACCTCAACCTGCGCGAGCGCAACGGCTACACCTACGGTGCCAGCAGTGGTTTCGGCTATCGCCGGGCGCCGGGTCCGTTCGTGGTCGGCACCAGCGTGCGCACCGACGTCACCGGCCCTGCGGTTCAGGAGATCTTCAAGGAGATCCACGGCCTGCGGGACGCGCCGGTCACCGCCGAGGAGCTCGCGCTGTCCAAGGATTCCTTCGCGCGCTCGCTGCCGGGCCTGTTCGAGACCGTGTCCGCGGCGGCCGGCAGCAGCGGCCAGCTGTTCGTGCACGAGCTGCCGCTGGACTACTACAACCGCCTGCCGGCGCAGATCCAGGCCGTCAGTGCCGACGACGTTCAGCGCGTTGCCAAGGCGCAGCTGCAGCCACAGCGCATGGTCGTGGTGGCGGTGGGTGACAAGGCCAAGATCGCCGAGCCGCTGAAGGCCACGGGGCTGGCGCCGGTCGAGGACCGTGCCGTCGACTGACGCGGCACCGGCCAGCTGGGCCGACAACGCGCCGCACCGCCGCCTGGCGGTGCGGCTGTCGTTGCGCATGAGGGTGGTGCTGTTCACCCTTGCCATCCTGTTGCCGGCCATCGCGGCGGCGTTCTGGATCATCGCCGCCAACATCGCGCGCAGCCGCGCCACGGTCGAGGAGCGCCTGCTCGACACCACCCGTGCGCTGGCCATGGTGGTGGACCGCGAACTCGAGCGTCGTGCCTCGATCGTGCAGGTGCTGGCGGCGGCGCCCCAGCTTCAGGACCACGACTTCGAGGGCTTTGCCGAGCTGGCACGCAGCGCCCTGCAAGGCTCGAGCGCGCCGGTGGCGATCCTGGGCCGCGACGGCATCTACTTTTCCACCGTGCCGGGCGCCACCAACAATGGCCGCCCCCAGAAGATGGCCAGCTTCGCGGCCTTCAGCGAGCGGGGGGTGCAACTGTCCGACCTGTTCGTGGGGGGCAAGACGCGCCAACGCCAGATGGTGTTCACCACGCCCGTCGAGATCAACGGCCAGCTGTTCAACGTGTCGATGGGCATGTTGCCCGCCGAGATGCAGATGCTGCTCGACAGCCAGCAGCTCCCCGAAGGCTGGGCGGCCTCGATCGTCAACCGGCAGGGCACGATATTGGCCTGGTCGCCCGATCCACAGCGCTACGTCGGCGCGCGTGCCAATCCGCGTGTGCTTGAGCAGGTGCGCGCCGAGGGCGAGGGGTATTTCCGCAGCAGCAACCGCCGCGGCGAACCCACCCTGGTGTTCTTCAGTACCCAGTCGCGCTTTGGCATGAGCTACCGCCTGGCCGTGCCCACGGCCGTGCTTGAGGCCGATACCCGCAGCGCTGCGCTGCATGGCAGCGCCGTCGCCGCCCTGCTGCTCGCGGTGTCCATCTTTCTCGCCGTGGCCGTGGCCCGGCATGTGGTGCGGCCCATTGAAGCACTGCGCGCAGCCGCCGCGGATCTCGAGGGCGGCCACGCGGTCCGCGCGCCCGCCTCCGGCATCCCCGAGATCCGCGAGGTGGGCGTGGCCCTGGCGCGCGCGGGCGAGCGCATCCGCAACTCGAACGAGGCCATGCAGCGGCAGGTGGCCGAGGCCGTGGCCAGCACCGAGCGTGCGCAGCGCAAGCTGGCGCAGGGCCAGCGGCTGGAGGCCATCGGTCGCCTGGCCGCCGGGGTTGCCCACGACTTCAACAACCTGCTGCAGACCCTGGGGACCGGCCTGCACCTGTTGCAGGCACAGGGACCGGACGCGCGCTCGCGGCCCTACATCGAGTCGGGCCAGCGTGCGGTGAAGCGCGCCGCGGCACTGGTGCAGCGGCTGCTCGGGCTCGGGCGCAGTGGGCCCTTGAACCTGCAGCCCGTCGACCTGCGGGAGCAGGTGCCGGCGCTCGAGGCCCTGTTGTCCACGGCCCTGCCTCCCGGCATCCACCTGGCGCTGCAGGTTCCGGCCGACCTCTGGGCCTTCCAGACCGACCCCGACCAGTTTGAGGTTGCCTTGCTCAATCTCGTTCTCAATGCCCGCGATGCCATGGGGCCGGAGGGCGAGCTGCGCATCCGTGCACGCAACGAATCCGCCGGCAGCGGCGACAGCGTCTGTGTCGAGGTCGCGGACAGCGGCGCGGGCATTGATCCGGCCGACCTGCCCCGTCTGTTCGAGCCGTTTTTCACGACCAAGCCGGTCGGGCAGGGCACGGGCCTGGGTCTGGTGCAGGTGAAGGATCTGGTCGAGCAGTCCGGCGGACGCATCGAGGTGGCCAGTCGACCCGGCGCCGGCACCACCGTGCGGCTGTGGTTGCCGCGGGACCTTCCGCCGAACGACGCGACTGCGGCACCGGGCGTGCCGCGCGCCACCGCTGCCGCGGCGAGCAGCCGCGGTCTGCGGCTGCTGTTCGTGGAGGACGATGCGCTGGCCGCGGATGTCGTCTGCACGGCCCTGCGCAGCAGCGGCCTGCAGGTGACGCTGACGCGCAATGCGGATGAGGCGCTGGCGCTGCTGCGGGGGGGCAGCAGCTTTGATGCCGTGCTCACCGACATCGTGATGCCCGGCAGCCTGGACGGACGGGCCCTGGCCACGGTCCTTGCCGGCGAGTTCCCACAGCTGCGCGTGATCCTGGCCAGTGGTTTCGCCGGTGCGGGTGAGGAGTGGCAGGGATTGCCCGTCCTTGCCAAGCCATATTCGGTAGAGTCCCTGCTGACCATCCTGCTGCAGGGACGCGCCCGCGATGACTGAACCTCCACCACCTTCCGCCGCCGGCCGCCGCGTGGCGATCGTCACCGGAGGGGGCAGTGGCGCCGGCGCGGTGATGGCGCGCGCGTTGGCGGCCGCCGGGCTGCGCGTGGTCGTTGCTGACATCGACTTCGCGCTTGCCGGCCAGGTGGCCGCCGGCATCCGCGACGGTGGCGGCCTGGCGCTGGCCCACCGCTGCGACGTGGCGATCGAGGACCAGGTGCAGACACTGATCGAGCGCACGCGCCGCGAATTCGGTGGTCTTGACGTGCTGGTCAACAATGCAGGCCCGGTGTCGCTGGAGCCGATCCTGTCGCACTGGTCGCGTACCGTCGCCACCAACCTGCTCGGCACGCTGCTGGTGACCCGCCACGCGCTGGAGGCGTTGCGGGAGCGTCACGGCATCGTCATCAACATCGCCGCCAGTGATGCCCTCGGCATGGCGCCCGCGGAGCAGCCGGTGTTCGCGGCCGCCAAGGCCGGCGTGCTGCGCTTCAGCAGCGCGTTCGCTGCCGAGGCTGCGGCGCTGGGCATCACCGTACATTGCATCGCGCCCGACCCTGCCGCGGTCGCCAAGGCCAACGCGCTGGTCGCGCTCGTCTGCCGCCTGGCGACGGCGCCGCGCCGCGACGCGCAGGGCGCCGTTCCACCATCGCAATGGCTGGCCTGCCGCGGCGAAGAGATCACAAGTTTGGGACACGCCACCTGACGAGGGAAACAGGACCGTGAAGGTCATCAACAGCATTGCCGACCTGCGCGAGGTCGCCGAGCGCCGCGTGCCGCGCGCCATCTTCCAGTACGCCGACCACGGAGCCTTCGACGAGATCACGCTGCGCCGCAACCGCAGCGACTTCGATGCCCTGAAACTGCGCCAGCGCGTCATGATCGACGTGCGTGCCCAGTCGATGCGGCGCACCATCCTCGGTCGCGAGGCGGCCATGCCGCTGGTGCTGGCGCCCTGCGGCCTCACCGGCCTGATGCACCGTGATGGCGAGATCCTCGCCGCCCGCGCCGCCGAGCGCTTCGGCGTGCCGCTGTGCCTGAGCACCGTCTCGGTCTGCTCCATCGAGGATGTGCGCGGCGCCACCACCGCCCCGTTCTGGTTCCAGCTCTACGTGATGAAGGACCGCGGCTACACCAACGCGCTCGTCGACCGTGCCGAGGCCGCCGGCTGCGAGGTGCTGGTCATGACCGTGGACATCCCGGTCTCCGGTGTGCGCCGCCGCGACGCCAAGAACGGCCTCGCCGTGCCGCCGCGTGTCACACTGGCAAACGTGCTCGACATGGCCCGCAAGCCTGCCTGGGTGGCCGGCGTGCTCATGGGCAAGCGCAAGACCTTCGGCAACCTCGCCTCCGCCATGCCCAACACCGGCGTGGCGACGCTGTCGCAGTGGATCCAGTCGCAGTTCGATGCGTCCGTCACCTGGGACGACCTCGCGCAGATCCGTGCCCGCTGGAAAGGCAAGCTGGTGGTCAAGGGCATCCTTGATCCGGAGGATGCGCGCCGCGCGGTCGCCCTGGGCGCCGATGCCATCATCATCAGCAACCACGGCGGACGGCAGCTCGATGGCGCGCCGTCGACCATCTCGATGCTGCCGCGCATCGCCGAGGCCGTGGGCGGGCAGTGCGAGGTACTGCTCGACAGCGGCGTGCGCTGCGGCCAGGACATCCTCAAGGCGGTGGCGCTGGGCGCCAATGCCGTGCTCGCAGGCAGGGCATACCTCTATGGCCTCGGCGCACGCGGCGAGGCCGGCGTGACGTTGGCACTGGAGATCCTGGCCAACGAGCTGCGCATCAGTCAGGCACTGACCGGCTGCAACGACATCCGCGACGCCTCGCCGGCGCTGCTGCAGGGCTGATCGCGGCTAGCCGAGGGGCGTCACGCGCTGGCCCTCGGCCAGCGCCTCGCCCGGGTAGAGCACCACGCGGTCGCCGGGCGCGAGCCCGGCCTCGACCACCGACCAGTCCGGTCCGCGGTCCTGCACCTCCACGGGTCGAAGCCGCACGCGGCCATCCTCGACCCGGTACACGGCCCAGCCCCCGGCCAGTCGCAGCAGGGCGGCCGTCGGTACCCGTGGCACGGCCGTGCGTGTGGCGATGATGAACGCCGCTTCGACGTGATAGCCGTCGCCGCCCACGGGCCTTGCCCAGGTCTCCGTGGCAACGCCGGCGTCGGGCCTCACGATCACGTCCACCCGCTGTTCCTCGATGCCCAACGCCGAGACCCGCGTGCGCGCAGCCGGGTCGATGCGTGCGATGCGGCCGGGCAGCACCACGCCGTCGGCCACGGTGAGCCGCACCGGCATGCCGGGGGTCAGGCGCAGCGCCTCTGTGGACAGCACGTCGATCACGGCCTCGAGCCGGCCGGTGTCGCCGATTTCCAGCAGCGGCGTGGCGGGGATGACGGCGCCACCGCTTTCGTGGTGCACCCGCAGCACCTGGCCGTCGGCGGGCGCATTGACCGGCCAGCGCGAGGGGGTGGCGGCCTCGTCGCTGACGGCGTCGGCAGCCGCTGCGCGCGCCTGCCGCAGGTCGTGCAGCGCCGCGTCGACTTCAAGCCCGGCCGCCTGCTCGCCGCGCCGGGCGGCCTGCAGCGCCAACTGGGCCTGGTCGCGCTCGCTGGCCGCGACGAAGCCTTGGGCGGCCAGCGACGCCACGCGGGACTCATCCGCGCGGGCCTGGGCCAGTGCCGTGGCGGCCTGTGCCTGCAGCACCAGCGCGCGGGCGTGCCGTGCTTCGGCGGCCTCGCGCCGCTGCTGGGCCTCGCGGCGGCTGCGCACGTCCAGCGGTGGGGAGGCGGCTCCGACAATCGCCCCCAGGGTCTGGCCGCGGCGGACCCGGTCGCCGGGACGCAGGGCAGGGCGCAGCCAGCGGCCGGCCACCGGTGCAGTGACCAGGTAGCGCTCCTGCACGCGCAGGATGCCGTCGTCTTCCAGCACCGCCTCCCATGTGCCGACCTCGACGCCCCCGGTCTGCACCTCGAGTGCGCGCCCGCGCCAGACCCACCAGCCGAGCGCAATGAGGGCGAGCAGCAGGGCGCCCAGACCAGTCCCATGGCGGAGGATCCCACGGCGGGACGAGGCGTCGTTCATGCGGTATCAGTCCCGGGTCTTGAGCACGGCGACAAGGTCCAGCCGGTCGATGCGCCGGCGCACGATCCACGCCGAGGCCGCGGCGGCGGCCAGCGTGATGGCCCCAGCATAGACAAACCGTGAGGGCAGGATCACGAGGGGAATCCGCAGGTCCTCGCCGGCGATCAGCGCCACCAGCAGCGCCGCCAGGCCCTGGCCCAGCAGCGCACCCAGCGGCAGCGCGCACAGCACCTGCAGCGCCAGCGGCCACAACAGCAGCGCGCCCACCTCGCCGCGCCGGAAGCCCAGCACGCGCAGCGTCGCCAGGTCACGGCCCTGCTCGGCGAGGGCGATACGGGCCGTGTTGTAGACGATGCCGACGGCGATCACCGTGGCAAAGGCCGTGAGGATGGCGGTGAAGGTCAGCAGCATGTCGGCCGTGGAACGGCGGAAGTCCGCAATCAGGGCGGGCTTGTCGCCGGCGCCGGCCACGCGTGGCAGGTCTGCCACGGCCTGGAACAGGGTGCCGTGCTGCAGCGGATCGATGCGCAGGCGCAGCGTGTTCACGCCTGGCGTACCGGCCAGGGTCTCCACCAGCGGCAGTGCCGCATAGGCCACGCGGCCCGCCAGGTCGCCAGTGGGTGCGCCGACGCGCAGCCACTGGCCGGGGCGCTGCCCCTGCAGCGGGTCCACCCAGACGCGGTCGCCGGGGACCAGCCGCAGAGCGGTCGCGGCAGGGGTGGGCAGCAGCAACGTGCCCGGTGGCAGCCACAGCGGCCGCTGCGCGGCATCCAGGGCCGGGTGCAGACGCGCGTCCTCCGGCAAACCCGTCAGGGCCAGGGTGAGCCGCCGCGCTCCATGGCGCAGCTCGACCGGCAGCTCGCGGCTGGCGTCGGCCTGCAGGACGCCGGGCAGGCGCCGGGCCTCGTGCAGGACCGCGCTTCGTGGGCGCGGCTCGTCCAGCGTCAGCACCACGTCGGCGCGCTCGCGCAGGCCGAATTCCTCGTGCAGCAGTGCGTCGAAGGCATCGCCCCACCAGCTGCCCGCCAGCAGCAGCGCCATGCCGCTGGCAATCCCGAAGGTCGTGAGTGCCGTACGCCACGGCCGCCGCAGCAGGCTGCGTTCGATCATCCGCCGGCGCGGGGAGGGGGCAGCCGGGCTGGCCAGCGGGCCCTCGGCCGTCCGGGTCCGCACCGGATCCGCAGCGCCGGCTGCCGCAGGCCGCAGCACTTCGGCCGGCGAGCGCCGCAGCAGGCGCCGCAGGCTGCCCTGCACGCTCAGCAGCGCCGACAGCGCGGCGGCCACCGTGGCCAGCAGCCACGCGTCCCAGGCCGGCCACTCCGGCTGCGGCAGCAAGTGGAAATACGCCCGGTACAGGTCCGCCATCAGGCGGCCAAGCCAGGCGCCCAGCAGCCCCCCCGCCAGCGCACCGGCCAGCACGATGGCCAGCACGAAGGCCAGGTAGTGCCGCCACAGTGCTCCGCGTCCATAGCCCAGCGCGCGCAGCGCGCCCAGCTGCAGCTGCTCGGTGGCCAGGTGCCGCGCCAGGATCACTTGCAGCAGGAACAGCGCCACCGCCAGCAGCAGCGCCGGGAACACCAGGCCGTAGATGCGTTGCTCCCGCAGTTCGCGGCGCAACAGCTGCTCGGAAGGATGTTCGGCACGCAGCTGCACGCCCTCGCCACCCCAGCGCTCCAGCCGCCGGGCGACGGCCGCGCGCAGCGCCGGCAGGTCCGCCCCACGGCGGGCGAGCACCGCGACCTGGTTGAAGCTGCCCTGCATGTCCAGCGCGGCATCCATCTCCTGCCGCGGGATCCAGAACACCCCAAAGCGCGCCTGGTCCACCAGTCCCGCGTAGGCCGCTGGCACCACATGCGCGGGCGACAGGACCACGCCGCGCACCACACCCTCGAAGGCGCGGCCCGCCAGCTGCAGCTGCAAGGTGTCGCCCGGCTTCAGCCCGCGCGTTGTGGCAAAGGCCGCGTGCACCAGCACGCCGCGGCGGTCGCCGGGCCCGGGCCAGGCGCCGGCGACCAGATGCAGTGCATCGACGCTCGGACGGCCGCGCCGCGGCAGGGCCAGCACCTGCGCCGACAGTCCCGTTTCGCCGCGCATCCGCAGCTGCGCACGCGCCACCACGCCGGCCTGCACGTCGACCACGTCCGGCAGTTCACGCAGCGCCTCGGCCGCGGCCAGCGGGGCGCGGCGCACGCCCGCATGCAGGTGGGCGAAGCGCGCCGCCGCGTAGTGATGCTCGCGCGCGCGGGCGAGGCTGTCGTGTGCGGTGCGCGTGGCCTGGAACGCGGCCACGCCGCAGGCCAGCACCAGCGCGATGCTGGCCACGGCGCCGCGCTGGCGCCACAGGTCGCGCAGCAGCTTGCGGTCCAGCGCAAGCATGGCCCGCGGCGCCGGCTACCAGTCGAGCTCGGCCGCCGTGCGCCGCCGCGCCGGCGGACGGATCGATTCGATGCGGCCGTCGCGCAGCTGCATGACGCGGTCGGCCATGTCGGCGATGACCGCGTTGTGGGTGATCACCACCGTGGTGGCACCCAGCTGCCGGTTCACGTCGGCCAGCGCCTGCAGCACCTGCCGGCCCGTCTGGCAGTCGAGCGCGCCGGTGGGTTCGTCGCAGAGCAGGCAGCCGGGCCGTTTGGCGATGGCCCGGGCGATGGCCACCCGCTGTTGTTCGCCGCCGGAGAGTTCACCGGGGAAATGCCGGCGCCGCGCCGCGAGGCCCACCCGCGCCAGCGCCTCGGCGGCGGGCATCGGGTTGGGCACCAGGTCCGTGGCCAGTTGCACGTTCTCTTCGGCGGTCAGGTCGGCGACCAGGTTGTAGAACTGGAACACGAAGCCGACATGCAGCCGCCGGTATTGCGTGAGCCTGGCCTCGTCGGCACCCACCAGTTCCTGGCCTTGCCAGCGGATGCTGCCGGCATCGGCGGTGTCGAGTCCGCCCAGCAGGTTCAGAAGTGTCGACTTGCCACTGCCCGACGGGCCCAGCAGCACGATGAACTCGCCGGCGGCGATGTCGAAGCTGGCCTCGCGCAGCGCGTGCACGGCCGTCGCGCCATGGCCATAGGTCTTGCCCAGGCCGCGCACGCGGAACACAGGCTCGGGCGACGGGACCGCATTCATGCCGCGACCGGCCTGCGCGTGGCCCGGGCCGCCTCCAGCCCGGCGGCCAGCGCCGCTTCGTCGACCTGCGAAAAATCCCGGTAGAACTCTCCGACGGCGTGGAAGTCTCCTGGCTCGGCCAGCACCAGTACCCGGTCGGCGACGCCGCGCAGCCGTGCGGCGGTGTCGGCGGGCGCGACCGGGAGCGCCACGCGGACCTCCGCAGCACCCAGCTCGCGCAGGCGCTGCACGGCGGCCAGCGCCGTGGCGCCCGTTGCCGCACCGTCGTCCACCAGCACCACTGTCTTGCCCTGCAGGGGGAGTCGCGGCAGTGCCCGCCGGAAATCCGTCTCGCGGGCCTGCAGCTGCGCGCGCGCCCGCGCCAGCTGCTGCTCGAACAGGGCGTCGTCCTGGAACACGGCCTCGAAGCCCGCGTCGCGGAAGATGGCCTCCCCCGCGGCAATGGCACCGATCGCGCATTCCGGGTCTGCCGGATGGCTGATCTTGCGCACCACCAGCACATCCAGCGGCACCCGCAGCCGTGCCGCCACGGGCAGTGCCACCGGCAAGCCGCCGCGCGGCAGGGCCACCACGCAGCTGTCGTCCGGCACGCCCGCTGCGGCCAAGGCCTCGGCCAGCTGCTGGCCCGCGGCCGTCCTGTCCGCGAAGGGCAGCGCCGGGGCGTTCACGCGGCGTGCTGGCCCGACCAGAAGCCCAAGGCCTCGGGCGCCAGATCGTTCCATTCGATGCCCCAGGTCGTGCCGTCATGGCGCGCCACCTGGCCTGCCAGTGCCTGCCGTTGCAGCTGCCCCGGCCGGTGCGGCAGCAGCACCTCGACCGGTTGGTGCAACGCCCCGTCGCAGGCCATCGCAAGTTCCACGCGGCAGCCGCTGACGCTGACATCGCGCAGCCAGCCTTGCAGCACCCGGCCACCGTTGACGCGCAACTGGACCGGCAGCGACAGCGTCCGACGTTCTCCCCAGCGATGTTCCATGACAGACCTCCGGCAACGGCATGTGACACTTTGGAGCCTTCTGCGCCGCACCTCCATGCGCGTTGACGCGTAGGACGATATGTCACATCCCTGATCGGCCGGCGCCATAGGATGATGCGTCTCATGAGTACGCATCCCCTCGACAGCCGCGGCCTGAGCCACAGTGAGGCGGCGGGCCGGCTGGCAGAACACGGCTACAACGACCTGCCCACCGATGTCCGGCGCGGCTGGCTGTCGCTGGCCGCCGAAGTGCTGGCCGAGCCGATGTTCGCGCTGCTGCTCGGTGCGGCGCTGGTCTATGCGCTGCTCGGCGACCACCTCGAGGCCGCCGTGCTGTGCGGCTTTGCCACCGTCTCCGTGGGCATCACGCTGATCCAGCGCGGCCGCAGCCAGCGCGTGCTCGATACCTTGCGCGACCTCAGCAGCCCGCGGGCGCTGGTGCTGCGCGAAGGCGCACTGCACCGCATTCCCGGTCGCGAGGTCGTTCCCGGCGACCTGGCGTTCCTGGCGGAGGGCGACCGCATTCCCGCGGATGGGCTGTTGCAGGCCGGCAGCGGCCTTGATGCCGACGAGTCACTGCTCACCGGCGAGTCGCTGCCGGTCGCCAAGCAGGCCGGTGATGCCGTGTATTCAGGCACGCTGGTGGTGCGCGGCAACGGCACGCTGCGGGTCGGTGCCACCGGGATACGCAGCGAGATCGGCCGTATCGGCGCTGCGCTGCGCGCCACGCCCCAGGCCGTGCCGCGGCTGCAGGCCGAGACGGCGCAGCTGGTGCGGTTCATGGGGGCTGCCGGCCTGCTGGTGAGCCTGGCCGTGCTGGCGCTGGAAGGGCTGGGGCGCGGCAACTGGCTCGAGGGGCTGCTCGGCGGCATCGCCGTCGGCATGTCGATGCTCCCCGAAGAGTTCCCGCTGGTGCTGACCGTGTTCATGGTGATGGGCGCGTGGCGGCTGTCAGCCTCGCGTGTGCTCACCCGGCGTGCCGCCGCCATCGAGACCCTGGGCGCCGCCACCGTGCTGTGCACCGACAAGACCGGCACGCTCACCCACAACCGTATCAGCGTGGCCTCCCTGCAGGCCGCGGGCGGACTGTCCTGGCAGGCCGGGGAGGCGGCAGATGTCCTGCAACAGGCGGGGCCGCTGCGCCAGCTGCTGCGCGCAGCGCAGGGCGCCAGCCTTGCCGAGGCGCAGGACCCGATCGACAGCGCCCTGCTGCAGCTGCCCGGCGGCACCTCGGATCCAGGCAGCACCGGGCCTGACGCCGCACTCATCGACTACCCGCTGCGCCCGGGATCGCCGCTGCTCGGTCGGGCCTGGCGCCGCGCCGATGGCGTGCTGCGGCTGTGCGTGAAGGGTGCCCCCGAGCACCTGCTGTCGTTGTGCGCGCTGGACGGCGCCGAGCGCGCGGCGGCGCTGGCCGAGGTCGAGCATCTCGGCAGCCGCGGGGGCCGCGTGCTGGCCGTGGGCGAAGCGCTGTTGCCGGGCGATGAGCCGCCCGCCAGCCTGGCCGAAGCCGGGCCACTGCGTTATCTCGGGCTGGTGGTGCTCGCCGATCCGGTGCGTGAATCCGTGCCCGCGGCCATGGCCGAGTGCCGCGCCGCCGGCATGCGCGTGGTGATGATCACCGGCGACCATCCGCACACGGCGCGTGCCATCGCCCGTGATGCCGGCATCGCCGCCGGCGAGGTGCTCACCGGGCCGCAACTGGAAGCGCTGAACGACATCGAGCTGGCCGCCTGCATCCGCGGCGTCACCGTGTTTGCGCGCATCACGCCAGGGCAGAAGCTGCGCATCGTCGAGGCCCTCAAGGCCGCCGGCGAGGTCGTCGCCATGACCGGCGACGGCGTCAACGACTCCCCCGCGCTCAAGGCGGCCGACATCGGCGTGGCCATGGGTTCGCGCGGCTGCGACGTGGCGCGCGAGGCCTCGGCGCTGGTGCTGCTGGAAGATGACTTCGGTGCCCTGGTTCGCGCCGTGCGCATCGGCCGCCGCATCTACGACAACCTGCGCAAGGCGATGGTCTACATCCTCGCCGTGCATGTGCCCATCGCCGGCATCGCGCTGCTGCCGCTGTTGTTCGGCCAGCCGCTGCTGCTCACACCGATGATCATCGCGCTGCTCGAGATCATCATCGACCCGACCTGTTCGGTGGTGCTCGAAGCCGAGCCCGAAGAGCGCAACGTGATGGCGCGTCCGCCGCGCGATCCGCGCCAGCGCATGCTGGCCTGGCCGGTGCTGCGCTGGAGCCTGGCGCAGGGCCTGTCCACGCTGCTGCTGGTGGCAGGCGTGCTGCTCTGGTCGCAGTGGCGTGGCGCCAGCGCAGAGGCACTGCGCGGCGTGGCGCTGCTGGCGCTGGTGGGCGCCAACCTGGTGCTGATGTTCGTCAACCGCGGGCTCGATGGCAGCACGCGCGGCATCCTGCACCGGCACAACACCGCCTACTGGGTGGTCACTGGCCTCATCGTCACGCTGACCACCGCGCTGCTGGCCTGGCCACCGCTGCAGGGGTTCATGGATGTCACCGCGCCGGACGCAGCGGCGGTCGGCGCCTGCGTGGCGTCGACCGCGCTGCTGTTCCTGCTGCTGCAGGGTGTGAAAGGACTCAGGCCACCAGCGGCGTGGCGATGAACTGCACGCCGCGCCTGCCGCGCGGCACCTTCGCGGCAAAGCGTGCCGGCTTGACCACCAGCACGTCGCAGGCGAGGGCATCGAGGATGCGCTCCGCGGTGTTGCCGATAAGCAGACGCTTGAGGCCGGAGCGCGACACCGCGCCCATCACCACCAGGCCGGCCTTGAGGTCCTTGGCGCAGGCGGGGATGGCATCGACCGCATGACGCGGCAGCAGGTGCCGCTGGGCGGCGGGGAGGCTGCGTCCCTTCAGGGCTTTGTCGAGTGCCTCCGCCGCATGGCGCGCGGCCTCGGCCTCCAGTTGTGCGGCGATGTTCGGCACGCCCAGTTCCAGCCGCTCGATGTCCAGCGCTGCCGGCGCGAAGGCATGGGCCACATGCAGCGTGCCGCCGAGTGCGGCACTGACCGTGGTGGCCGCATCCAGCAGCGCGGCGTCGAGCTTGGCCGGCTTGGCGAAGCTGTGGGTCGGGTCGACGGCGGCCAGCACGGCTGGCTTGTCCCACGGCGCACCGCTCTTGACCAGCAGCACCGGCACCGGGCAGTGCCGCAGCAGTTCCCAGTCGGTGAAGCGCAGCAGCCACTGCGCGATGTGGCGGCCCCCATGACGCTCGGCCACCACGAGGTCGGCCTTGCTGCGTGAGGCGCGCCGCACCACGGCCTCGAAGGGCGGGTTGTCCCACTCCACGCAGGTGGCGACCTTGGTGCCGGCCTCACGCAGCCGCGTGGCCACCTTCTCCAGCTTCTTCAGGTGCGCGTCGCGCCATTTCTTCTGCAGCTGGTTCAGCGACTGGCCTGCCAGCGACAGCGCATCGATGTACACCGGCTCGGCGATGGCATGGTAGAGCTCGAGCTCGGCCTTCAGGGCGCGCGCCAGCTGCGCGGCCTTGTCGACGGCGGGCATCTTGCGGGCGCTGGTGTCCTTGACGGCCACCAGGATGCGGCGGATTCGTGGCATGTGGACCTCCGGCGGGGCAGGAAGCGCCCCGGAAGCCTTATGTTGAACCCAAGTCCTGCGGCACTGCCACAGGGACAGTGCCGGAGGGTCTAGGTAATCCTACGCAGCCGCGCGCCACCGCTGGCGGTGGGGTCAGCGGCGCCGCGAGACGCGCACCCACGGCTGGCGGTTCTCGGCCACCTTGGTCAGCTGGTAGGAGCCGAACAATCCCGCCTCGATGCGCACCGTGTCGCCGGAGGCCAGCTGCAGGTTCGGCGAGGCTTCATCGAAGCGCCACACCTGGCCGTTGTCGAGCGTGACCTGCAGGCGGTCGAACTGCAGCTGCCGCACTTCCTTCACCTGGGCGGTGAGGCTGCGCTCGCTTTCCGTGCGCTCGCGCTTGAGCTGGTCATCGCCGAACGTGCGTGCGGCGGGCGCCGCTGCGGGCGCCGCCGGCACGGCGACCGGGGCCGGCGCCACGGCCATCGCGGGCGCAGCAACAGGCGCAGCAACAGGCGCAGCAGCGGGCGCAGCAGCGACCGGTGCAGGCGCCGCCACTGCGGCACCGGCGGGCACTGCTGTCAGCGCCAGGCGCGCCATCTCGGCGTCATAGCAGGCCACGCGGCGCATCGGGTCGCGTTCCAGCGCGCAGGCCCGCAACTCGGCCGGCAGACTGTCGGCCAGCGTGGCCGCCTGCACGGCGCCGACGCCGGGCAGCAGCGCCGCCGACAGCAGGAAGCCCGCGGCCAGGCGGCGCAGGGACGAGGAACGGGGCAGGGCAGACTGGCTCATGGGGCTCCCTTGAAGAGGTCTTTCTCGATGTAACCGATCGCGTCGCGGACTTGCCCGGGCGTCAGCACGCCCCGGAACAATGGCATGGTATTGCGGCCGTTCCACACGGTGTTGGCCATCGCCTGGCGATCCTTCCAGGCATTCTCGAGCGTGGCCCCACCGCCGTGGCCACCGCGGCCCTCGTTGCCGTGGCAGGCACCGCAGAACGCCGTGTAGACCGTGCGGCCCTTGTCGAGGTCAGGCTCGCCGCCGGGCAGCATCAGCGGAATCAGGGTGGCTGCCGCACCGGCAGGGGCCGTCTCCGCGGGCAGCGGGTCGATCGTGCCGTCGAGCCCGAACAGCCAGACGCTGTCGCCCTTCCTGCCGCCGCCGAACATCGTGCCTGCCGACAGCACCACCACGTACTGCTTGCCGCGATGCTCGAAGGTGCTGGGAGAGGCGGCCACGCCGGCGTCGGTCTGGAACTGCCACAGACGCGTGCCGTCACGGCTGTCGAGCGCCGTCAGGCGGCCGTCGCTGCGGCCGACAAAGATCAGCCCCGCGCCGGTGGCCATGGTGCCGTTGAAGCAGCTGCTGGGCCACTGCTGTTGCCAGACGATGCGGTTGGTCTTGAGGTCCATCGCCGTGAAGATGCCGCGGCGGGCCACACCCGGGTCGATCCAGCTGCCACCCATGTAGGTGGCCTTCGGGTCCGGCGGCGTGTAGTCCTTGCCGTCGCTGACCGAGCTGGCCACATGGTCGATGCCGCAGATGAACATGTGCTGGGTGGCCGGGTCGTAGGACGACGGTGGCCAGTTCACCGCCATCTGCGGCTTGTAGAGCACGATCCTGTCCCAGAAGGGCGTGAAGATCCGCCCCTGGTTCACCAGCGGATAGCCTTCCGGCGCGTAGTCGATGGACTGCGGCACCACCGCGTCGCCGATGGGGAAGGGCTGCGTCGCGGCGGTCTTCTGCCGCGGCTCCTGCGGCACCGGCCGCTCCTCGATGCCGATCAGCGGCTTGCCCGTCACGCGGTCGAGCAGATAGACCCAGCCGGTCTTGCTGACCTGCGCGATGCCTTTGCGCATCACGCCGTCATAGGGCGCGTCGAACAGGATCACCGGGTTCGGCGAGTCGTAGTCCCAGATGTCGTGGTGCACCTGCTGGAAGTGCCAGCGGTAGGCGCCGGTCTTCACGTCGAGCGCGAGCATCGACACGGTGAAGAGGTTGTCGCCCGCGCGTGCCGAGCCGTTGAAGTCCGGGGCGGCATTGCCGGTGGAGAAATACAGCAGGCCCAGTTCAGGGTCGACCGCGGGCGTCTGCCACACCGGCGCGCCACCGTACTTCCATGAATCGTTGTCGGCCGGCCAGGTCTCGTGGCCCGGCTCGCCCGGCCCGGGGATGGTGTGGAAGGTCCACTGCAGCGCGCCACTGCGCGCGTCATAGGCTTTCACGCGGCCGCGCGTGCCCAGTTCGCCGCCACCGAAACCGGTGATGACCATGCCCTCGTAATACAGCGGCGCGCTGACGATGCTGTAGCCCGCGGCCGGGTCTTCAGCCTGGATCGACCAGACCACCTTGCCCGTGCGCTGGTCGAGGGCCAGCAGCTTCGCGTCAACCTGGCCCACGAACACCAGCCCCTCGCCCAGCGCCACGCCGCGGTTCACCCAGCCGCAGCACAGCCGCACGCGCGCGGCGTCGATGCCTGCCACGTAGTGCCAGAGGATCTTGCCGGACTCGACCGACAGTGCGTAGACGTCGCTGGTGCCGGTGGTGAGGTAGATGACGCCCTCGTGCACGATGGCCTGGCCCTGGCCCGAGTGCTGCGCACCACCGCCCGAGCCCAGCCGCGTGCGCCACACGCCCTTGAGCTGGCCGACGTTGTCGCGGTTGATCTGCGTGAGCGGCGACCAGCGCCAGTTGGCGAGGTTGCCGCCGTTGGTCAGCCACGAGGTGGTGGGCACGGCCGCCAGTTGCGCGGCGCTGAAAGCCGGTGCCGGGCGGATGGCCGCCGCGGACTCGACGGCCGGTGCAGGTGCGCTCGCCGCAGGCAACAGCAGCGGCGCGGCACAGGCCGAGGCGGCTGCCAGCCACAGGCGGCGAAAACGGTCCATGGTCACGGGCCCCCCGGTCCAAGCTCAGGTCTGCGGCGATGATAGCCCATGAGGTAGGCTTGCACGCCTTCCCGGAATTGCCCCTTGCGGAGCCCCATCGCCATGCAGAAGAAAGTCGCCCTCGTCACTGGTGCCGGCAGCGGCATCGGTCGTGCCGCCGCCATCGCGCTCGCCCAGGCTGGCTGGGCCGTCGTGCTCGCCGGCCGCCGCGCCGACGTGCTGCACAAGGCGGCGCACGAGGCGGGGCCCTCGGCCCTGGCGGTCGAGGCCGACGTCACCGATCCGGCGTCCGTGCAGCGGCTGTTCGACCGCACGGTCGAGGTCTTCGGCCGTCTCGACCTGCTGTTCAACAATGCCGGTGCGGCGGCCAAGCCCGTGCCGCTGGAGGACATGACGCTGGAGACCTGGCAGCGCCTGGTCGACACCAACCTCACCGGCGTGTTCCTGTGCACCCAGGCTGCGGTGCGCGTGATGAAGGCGCAGGACCCCAGGGGCGGCCGCATCATCAACAACGGCTCGATCGCCTCCGAGACGCCGCGGCCCAACATGATCGCCTACACGGCGACCAAGCACGCCGTCACCGGGCTCACCAAGACCACCGCCCTCGAGGGCCGCCGCCACAACATCGCCTGCGGCCAGATCGACATCGGCAACGTGCAGACGGACCTGGGCATCCCCATGTCCCAGGGCACGCTGCAGGCGGACTACTCGCTCAAGCCCGAGCCCACCTTCGACGTGAAGCACGTGGCCGATGCCGTGGTCTACATGGCCGGGTTGCCGCTCGATGCCAACGTGCTGCGCATGACCGTCATGGCCACCGCCATGCCCTTCGTCGGCCGCGGCTGACACACGCAGGAGCCCTCGCATGAAGCAGGTCCTCGGCCAGTTCCATGCCCCCGCCGGCCACTGGGTGGGCGATGGCTTCCCCGTGCGCACGCTGTTCTCCTACGACCGCCTGGGCAAATACATCAGCCCCTGGCTGCTGCTGGACTACGCCGGGCCGCAGCATTTCGACGCGGCCACGCAGCCGCGCGGCGTGGGGCCGCATCCGCACCGCGGCTTCGAGACCGTCACCCTGCTCTACAGCGGCGAGGTCACGCACCGCGATTCCGCCGGCAACGGCGGCACCATCGGCGTTGGCGAGGTGCAGTGGATGACCGCCGGCAGCGGCCTGCTGCACGAAGAGATGCATTCGCAGACCTTCACCCAGGCCGGTGGGCTGTTCGAGGCCGTACAGCTGTGGATCAACCTGCCGGCGCGCCACAAGAGCGTGCCGCCGGGCTACCAGTCGATCACCCGCGCGCAGATCCCGGAGATCGCCCTGCCGGGCGGTGCCGGCACCCTGCGCCTGGTCGCCGGCGAGCACGTGACGCCGGACGGCACAGTGCACCGCGGGCCTGCCCGCAGCTTCACGCCCACCTGGATGATGGATGTCCAGCTCAAGGCCGGGCACCGGCTCGAGCTGCCCGTGCCTGCCGGCTGGAACTGCGTTGTGCCGCTGCTGCGCGGTCGCGCCAGCGTCGGCGGACCAGAGCCTCTGGGCCCTGCGGACCTGGCGATCCTCTCGGCCGCCGAGGCGGGCCTGGCCATCGAGGCCCTTGAAGACAGCGTGCTGCTGGTGCTGGCCGGAGAGCCCATCGACGAGCCCATCGCCGGCTACGGCCCGTTCGTGATGAACACCCGCGCCGAGATCGAGCAGGCCTACAAGGATTTCCAGGGCGGCGCCTTCGGGCGGATGTAGCGCCTGACCCCCTGAACGAAAAAGCCCGGGTTTCCCCGGGCTTTTCCTTCACTGCAGGGCAGTGCGACGCCGCTTACCAGCGGTTGCCGCCGCCACCGCCGTAGCCGCCACCGCCGCCGCCGCCGTAGCCGCCACCACCGCTGCGGCCACCGCCGCCGCCGTAGCCGCCACCACCGCCGCTGCGGCCGCCGCCGCCATAGCCGCCACCACCGCCGCCGCCGAAGCCGCCGCTGCGGGGCTTGTCCTGCGCTTCGTTCACGCGCAGGGCGCGGCCGCCCAGGTTCTGGCCGTTCACGGCCTGGATGGCCGCGGCCGCCTCGGCCTGCTTCATCTCGACGAAGGCGAAGCCGCGCGGGCGGCCCGTCTCGCGATCATTGGGGAGGGCCACCGACTCGACGGTGCCGTGCGCGGCGAACAGTTCGCGCACATCCTGCTCGGTGGCGCTGAAGGGCAGGTTGCCCACGTAGATCTTGGTCATTTGGAAACTCACTCTCGGAATAAAAAACACGAAGCCAGAATGCAGCTGGCGTGGCGAGAGGAATTCCCGCGAGCCATCGAGCGGATCAGGCACCTGATCGTAAGGTGTGTACGGCTCGAGCTCGGGCGCCCCGGAAGGGCGCAGGGGAACGACACGGACGCAAAACTAAACGATCGCCATGGAGTATAGGCGATTACGGATGGCCGGGTGGACTTTTTCCGCTAGAGTCGTGTCCGCATCACATTCAGGCCGGGGGGCAGCATGAGCGAACTGTGGAACATGGGCACGCAGCGCGGTTTCAACGCACCGCTGCGTTTCGAGGGCAGCGTCATCGACTGCGAGGTGGTCGGCAAGATTCCCACGGAGCTCAACGGCGCCTTTTACCGCGTCGGCGGCGAGTGGTTCTACCCGCCGCTCTCGAAAGACGACGCACCCCTCAACGCCGATGGCTATTTCAGCGCCTTCCGCCTGTACAACGGCCGTTGCAACTACACCGGCCGCTTCATCCGCACCCACCGCTACAACGAGGCGGTGAAGGCCGGCCGCCAGGTCTGGGGCCAGTACCGCAATCCCTACACCGACGACCCGTCGGTGCGCGATCCGGCCCGCCCCCACCTGCGCACCGTGTCCAACACCGCGCCACTGGCCCACCACGGCAAGCTCTATTCGATGAAGGAAGACGGTCTGCCGTTCCAGGCGGACCCGATCACGCTCGAGACCGGCCCCATGACCGACTTCGGCGGCCAGTGGCGCAGCCAGACCTTCTCCGCCCACCCGAAGATCGACGCCCTGTCGGGCGACATGGTCGCTTATGGCTACGAGGCCGACGGCCTGCTGAGCGATCGCGTCCAGGTGGCCACCTTCGACCGCAGCGGGCGCATCACCCAGGAAGGCAGCTTCCGCGTGCCCTACATCAGCGTCATGCACGACATGGCGCTCACACACCGCCACATCCTGTTTCCCTTCGGCGGCTACGTGACCAGCGAACAGCGCCTGCGCGAGGGCAAGGTGCACTGGGGCTGGGACCAGACCAAGCCCAGCATGATCGGCGTGATGCGCCGCGAGGGCGATGGCCGCGACATCCGCTGGTTCAAGGGACCCGAGCGCTGCATGATGCACGTGTTCAACGCCCATGACGAAGGCGACAAGATCGTCCTCTACGCGCCGTTCTACGACGGCAACTTCTTCCCCTTCTTCCCGCCCGTGGACGGTTCACCCTGGAACCCGGCCAAGGCGCGTGCCTTCATCCGCAAGATCACCCTCGACATGTCCTCGAAGAAAGACACCTGGGAAGAGGAAATCCTCTGGCCGATGCAGGTCGGGGACCTGGGCAAGGTCGACCCGCGCGTGGTCACGCTGCCCAGCCGTTACCTCTACACCATGTACACGGACCCCGGGCGCCCCTATGAGCGCGAGCGCTGCGGCCCCGGTGCGCCGGCCCGCATGACCAACTGCTATGGCCGTTTCGACCTGGAGACCGGCAAGGTCGACAGCTACTACGCCGGCCCCACCCACAACCTGCAGGAGCTCAGCTTCGTGCCCACGGGCAAGGAAGAAGGGCAGGGCTATCTGGTGGGCGTGGCCCACAACTGGGCGGAAATGCGCTCGGAGATGGTCATCGTTGACGCACAGCGCATGGCCGAGGGCGACGTGGCCCGCGTGCTGCTGCCGTTCCGCATCAGCCAGCAGGTGCACGGCGTGTGGGTCGGGCACGGCACGGGGGCCGACGAGTTGGTGTTCAGGGGTTGAACGCCAACCAGTCCTTGCCCCGCAACGTCGTGAGGTAGGGCAGCAGCTTCGCGTCCATCTCCGGGTCCGGCGTACGGTACGACCAGCCGGTGAGCGGTGGCATCGACACCAGGATGGCGTCGGTGCGGCCGCCGGACTGCAAGCCGAACAGCGTGCCGCGGTCCAGCACCAGATTGAACTCCACATAGCGGCCACGCCGGTACAGCTGGTAGCGGCGCTCGCGTTCGCTGCTGGGCGTGGCGTGGCGCAGATGGATGATGGCGCGGTAGGCATTCAGATAGGCCATCCCCACCGCCTGCATGAACGCGAAGCCGCGCTCCCACGACAGCCCGAACTGCGGCGTGTCCTCGTTGAGGTCGTCGTAGAAGATGCCGCCGATGCCGCGCGCCTCGCTGCGGTGCTTCAGCCAGAAGTAGTCGTCGCAGGTCGCCCGGGCCTGCGCGTACAGGCCCTCGCCGAACGGTGCGCAGGCCGCGCGCGCGGCGGCATGCCAGCTCACCACGTCTTCTTCGTAGACGATGCAGGGCGTGAGGTCGAAGCCGCCGCCGAACCACCACACGTCGCCGGCGTTGAAGAACCGCACATTGAGGTGGCTGGTGGGGGCATGCGGGTTGCGCGGGTGCATGACCACCGACACGCCCATGGCGCGGTAGCTGCGCCCTGCGAGATGCGGGTTGCGCGCGGTGGCGGCCGGCGGCAGCTTGCTGCCGGCCACGTCCGACAGCGCCACGCCGGCGCGCTCCATCACCTCGCCCGCTTCCTGCACCGCCGTGACGCCGCGGCCCTGCAGCGTGTCGGCCTTGCCCTCGCGCTGCCACACGTCGCGCAGGAAGGCGCCGCCCATGGCCTCGCCGCTGAAGCTGGCGCAGAGCTCGTCCTGCAAGTGCTGCAGCCAGGCGTAGACCGCCTCGCTGCGGCGTGCGCTTTCGGCGGCGTCGACGGGGGTCACTTGCCGGCCTCCTCGCGGGCCTTGGTGGCCACGTAGGCGCGGATGGCCTCGGCGCCACCTTCCGGCAGCCAGGGCTTGAAGCTGATCATGCCCACATTCGCCAGCGCCCCATCGAGCACGATGCCCTCCCAGGCCTTGGCATCGGCCAGCACCGGCGAGCGCCGCAGGTTGGGCACCACGCCCGATGACTGCGCCTCCATCCAGTGGCAGCGCGCGCAGTAGGTCAGGTACAGCTCCGAACCCTTGGCGACCACGTCCTTCGGCCACTGCGTGTCGACCACGACGACCGGGCCAGCCTCCGGTGCCTCCGGCGGCAGCGTGGCCGTGCCACCGAGCTTGAACGCGACCAGGCGGCCCGGATGGCGTGCCCGCACCTTCGAGCCGGCCGGCGCGAGGTAGGTCGAGCCGCTGATGGCGAGCACGTACTGCTCGTCGTCGATCGCGTAGCTGACGATGCCGCCCGGGATGGCGTTGGGCGTGTCATGCGACCACACCTGCTCGCCGGTGTCCGAACGGAACGCGGCGATGCGGCCCAGTACGCCATCGCGCGCGAAGCCCTGGAACACCAGCCCACCGGCCGTGGCCATCACGCCGTTGCCGGCACCCGGCGTCTTCCAGCGCGGCTTCTGGGCCACCGGATCCCAGGCCATCAGCCAGGGCTGCGGTGCCTTTGCCGTCGGGTCGCCCGGCGGCGGCGCCTCGCCCGGCGCGTGCGTGGCGAAGTGGTAGGTGCCGATGTTGTCCAGGCCCTTGCTGTATTCGAAGGTCGGCTTGGGGATGTGCAGCGCGGAGGAGTGGTCCCAGGACGACAGGAAGAACAGGCCCTGCGTCGGATCGAAGGCCGTCGGCGCCCACGCATGGCCACCGCCCTCGCCGGGGCTGGCGCGGAACGGCGCCTTGCGCTCGTCGTAGCGCGCCAGCGGGTTCTCCACCGGCCGGCCCGTGGCCAGGTCGATCTTCGAGGCCCAGTTGATGCCCTCGACGAACGGCGGCGCCGACAACAACTTTCCGTCGCGGCGGTCCAGCGTGTAGAAGAAACCGTTCTTCGGCGTGTGCATCAGCACCGGACGCTGCTCGCCGTCGATCGTCAGGTCCGCGAGGATCATGTCGGCGACCGAGTCGTAGTCCCAGATGTCGCCCGGCGTCTCCTGGTAGTGCCACTTGTAGGCACCGGTCTTCGCATCGAGGGCGACCACCGAGTTGATGAACAGGTTGTCGCCCTTGCCCTCGCTGCGGAAGGTGCGCAGCCACGGGTAGCCGTTGCCGGTGGCCAGGTACAGATGCCCCAGCGACGGGTCGTAGACCATGGCGTTCCAGGCATTGGCACCGCCGCGGTATCCGTTGTGCTTGCCCGGCCAGCTCGGCTGCACCAGCGTTTCCATGATCGGGTCCGAGGCGGCGCCATCCGGCGTGCCCGGCTCGCCCGGCGTCAGGAAGAAGCGCCAGGCCAGCTCGCCCGTGTCCGCCTTGTAGGCCGACACGAAGCCGCGGCCACCGAACTCGCCGCCGCTGTTGCCGACGAACACCAGGCCCGCGCCGACGCGCGGCGCACCGCTGATGGTGTGCATGCTGTCCGGGTCGAAGGTGGCCGTGGACCACAACAGCTTGCCGGTGGCTGCATCCAGCGCCTGCAGGCGGCCATCGAAGGTGCCGACGAAGACCTTGCCCTGGTACACCGCCACACCGCGGCTCACCACGTCGCAGCAGTTCTTCGCGGCGTGCGCGCCCGGCACCTGCGGGTCGTGCTGCCACTTCACCGCGCCGGTCCTGCCGTCCACCGCGTAGACCTTGCTCCACGCCGTGCTCACGTAGATCACGCCGTCGACCACGATCGGCGTGGCCTCCTGGCCGCGGTTGGTGTCCACCTCGAGGAACCACGCGGGCTTCAGGCCGCCGATGTTGTCCGGCGTGATCTGCGTCAACCGCGAAAAGCGCTGTGCCTGCAGGTTGCCGCCATGCGCCAGCCAGTTCTGCGGCTCGCTGTCCGCGGCCATCAGGCGCGCGTCGTCCACCGCGCCGGCCGCCGGCGCCGCCGGTTGGCCACCGCAACCGGCCAGCACTGCACCCAGCAGCGCGGCCCCCAGGAGCATCCTTGTGTTCATGGCTGTGTCCTCACTTCGGCCAGGTGTGCATCCACTGTTCCATCACCGAGCGCAGCGTGCGCGGCCTGCGCCCCGTGATGCGTTCGACATGGTCGGTGAGCACGTTGAAGAAGCCTTCGCGGATCGATTGCCCGAAGGTCACCATGTCGTCGCTGGACCACGGGATGATCGCGCCGGTCGGGTCGTCCGAGGCGTGCCGCGGCACGCCCAGCGAGTCGAAGTAGGCGAACATCGCCGCGTCGTCCACGCGCTGGTAGTCGATGTGCCTGCCGCTGAGTTCCTCGGCCAGCTTCACCGCCAGCGGGAAGCTCGAGAGTTCCGGGCCGGTGATGTCGTAGGCCACGCGCTCGTGGCGGCCCGGCTGCGTCAGCACGCCCACTGCCGAGGCAATGCAATCCTCGCGCGACACGAAGGCGATCGGCCCGTCCTGCGCGTTGTCCGGCAGCACGCCGGACATGAGGGCAGGGGGGATCACGGCCTGCGCGATCGCTTCGGCATACTGGCTGTCGCGCAGGAAGGTCCAGGCGGCGCCACTGCGCTCGATGATCTCTTCCGTGGCGCGGTGGTCGAGTTTCACCAGCGCCGGGTTGGCCGGCTCCGCCGCCCCCAGCACCGAGGTGTAGGTGATGTGCTTCACGCCGGCATCGACGGCGGCGCGCACCGCGTTCTCGTGCTGGCCCACGCGCGTGCCCACCCGCGCGGTGCTGATCAGCAGCATGCGCGTGCCACCGGCGAAGGCCGCCGGCAGGCTGCCCGGGTCGTCGAAGTCCGCGCGCCGCACCTGCGCGCCGCGGGCGGCGAAGTCCGCCAGGCTGTCCGGCTTGCGCGTGGTGAAGATGAGCTCGGCCGCCGGCACGCGTTCGAGCAGTTGCGCCGCCGCCGCGCGGCCAAAGCCGCCAGACGCGCCGGTCACGATGATGGCCATCAGTCCTCCCCCGGAAACGGGACGTTTTGTGCAATGGCGGAAGCCTAGCACTCCGGCTGGGTCCTGGGCTGTGCGCCGCGACGCTGCGCCGGCGGTCGCGGGCCGGTATCGTTGGCGGCATGATCCGGCTCGCCGCGAACCTGTCCACGCTCTTCACCGAGCTGCCCTTCCTCGACCGCTTCGGGGCTGCCGCCGCGGCCGGCTTCCGCCATGTCGAGTGCCAGTTTCCCTATGCCGTGCCCGCGGCCGAGGTGGCCGCCCGGCTGCGCGACCACGGCCTGCAGCTGGCGTTGTTCAACGCTCCGCCCGGCGATGCCGCGGCGGGCGAACGCGGTCTGGCCTGCCTGCCCGGCCGTGAGGCGGCGTTCGACGCCAGCCTCGACCTCGCGCTGCACTACCTCGAGGCCACCGGGTGCCGCAGGCTGCATGTCATGGCCGGGCTGCCGCCGGCCGGCGCCGATCCCGCGGCCTGCGAGCAGCTGTTCATCGAGCGCATCGCGCGCGCCGCGCGCCGCCTCGCGCCGCTGGGGGCCACGGTGATGATCGAGCCCATCAACACCCGGGTCGACGTGCCCGGCTACCTGCTCTCCGGCACCGCGCAGGCGCTGCGCTGCCTCGAGGCCGCCGCCGAGCCCAACATCCGCCTGCAGTACGACTGCTACCACATGCAGATCATGGAGGGTGACCTGGCGCGCAGCATCGCCCGGCTGCTGCCGCACATCGGCCACATCCAGATCGCCGACAACCCGGGCCGCCACGAGCCGGGCACGGGCGAGGTGGCCTGGGGCTTTCTCCTGTCACACATCGACCGGCTGGGCTATACGGGAATCATCGGCTGCGAATACCTGCCCGCCACCACCACCCTCGGCGGATTGGCCTGGGCCCGTCCCTGGCTTGCCACGGAGCATGCATGACGCAGTACAGCCAGAACGAGCGCGCCACGCGGATGCTCGCGCACATCGCGCAGATCCACCGCCTGACCATCGTCGAGCACTCGCCGGTCAAGGCGCTCAACCACGTGCTGCAGGCCCTGCTCGATCTCACCGACAGCGAGTACGGCTTTGTCGGCGAAGTGCTGCAGGACGGGGAGGGCAAGCCCTTCCTGCGCAGCTATGCCGTCACCAACATCGGCTGGAACGAGGACATCCGCGCGCTGTACGAAAAGTACATCACCGTGGGCCTGGACTTCCGCAACCTCGACACGCTCTTCGGCGAGGTGATCAAGACCGGGCAGACGATCATCACCAACGACGCCCCGCAGCACCCGGCCGCGCGCGGCGTGCCGCCCGGGCACCCACCGCTGCGCAGTTTCGCCGGGGTGGCCGTGCACAGCGGCGACCAGATGGTCGGCATGTATGGCCTGGCCAACCGCCAGGGCGGCTACACCGACGAGCTCATCGAGGAGATGCGCCCGCTGGCTGCGGCCACCGTGGCCATGATCAACGGGCTGCGGCTGTCGCGCGAGGTCGATGCCGTGCGCGGCGAGGCCTCGCGCCAGGCCGATCTGCGCCGTGCCATGGTGCGTGCCAGCGGCGAGTGCGTGCTGGTCGTCGATCCGCAGGGCCGCATCCGCGAGTTCAACCCTGCAGCTTCGCAGCTCTTCGGTTGGGCCGAGTCCGAGGTGATTGGCGTGTCGGCCACCGCGCTGCTGGTGCCGGCCGGGCAGCGCGCCAAGTACGAACAGCTGCTGCGCGACAGTGCCAGCGGCGAGGGCACGCTCGAGCTGCCCGTGCTCACCCGTGATGGCCGCCAGCTGATGATCGAGGCCACCGTCGCGCGCATCACCGCCGGCGATGACGGCGCCATCGCGGTGTTCATCCGCGATGTCTCGCAGCAGCACCGCGCTGCGCAGGAGCTGCAGCGTGCCCGCGAGCTCAACGAGCAGACCACCAAGGGCAAGCTGTCGTTCATCGCCGTGGTCAGCCACGAGATCCGGACGCCGCTGGCCACCATCGCCAGCGCGCTCGACCTGCTCGGCGACTGCAAGCTCGACGACGAGGCACGCGCCTATCTCAACGCGGCGCAGACGGCCAGCAACTCGCTGCTCGACCTGGTGGCCAACGTGCTCGACTTCTCCCGCCTCGAGGCCGGCGAAGCCCGCGCCGCGGAGGGCCGCTTCCAGCCCCGCGCGCTGCTGCAGTCGCTGCATGAGCAGTTCACGCCCGCCGCGCAGGCGCGCGGCCTGCAGCTGCAGTTGCAGACCCCGGCCGTGCTCCCGGCCGAGTTGCGCGGCGACGAGGTGCGCATCCGCCAGATCCTCGCCAACCTGCTCAGCAACGCCATCAAGTTCACCACCGACGGCCACGTCAGCCTGTCGGCCTCGGCCGTGCCCATCGGCACCGGCTGGCTGCGCGTCACTTTCGACGTGCGCGACACCGGCACCGGCATGCCCGAAGAATTCCGCCACCGCGTGTTCGGCCATTTCGCACAGGCCGACAGCTCACTGTCCCGCAGTCGCAGCGGCACCGGCCTGGGCCTGGCCATCAGCCGTCGCCTGGCCTCCCTCATGGGTGGCACGCTCGAGCTGGTCGATACCTCCGCCCAAGGCACCCACTTCCAGCTGCGGCTCGACCTGCAGCAGCCGCAGGGTCCCGTGGCGGACGCCGCCGCGGCGCCCGGCGCAGCGCGTGCCGCTGCCGCGCCCGCCAAGGCGGTGGAGCCGCGGCACCGCGGCAAGTCCACGGTGCTCGCCGTCGATGACAACATCCTCAACCAGACCCTGCTGCGCAAGCAGCTGCAGCGCGGCGGCTACGAAGTCTCGGTGGCCTCGTCCGGCGGCGAAGCCCTCGGGCTCATGCTTGCGCGCCGTTTCGACGTGGTGCTGATGGACCTCGAGATGCCCGGCATGGACGGCATCGAGACCGTGCGCCGCTACCGCGCCGAGGAGGCCGCCCGCGGCTTGCCCTTCGTGCCCATCATCGCGCTCACCGGTCATGCGCCCGTGGACTACCGGCTGCGTGCCATCGAGGCCGGCATGAACGGCTTCCTCACCAAGCCCTACCGCATCCAGGAACTGCTCGAGACCCTCGAGTCCAGCCTGCCGCCGGCCGGGTCCCCAACGGACGGGAATTGAACAGGATCACGGAAACGCTCCGTCTTTGGTCCATAATGGATGCACCCGCCTTACAATAATCCTTGGCGGCGCCATTTCGAGGGAGCGATGGCATGACGGACGGCGAGCAGGGGCAATCGCAGGGCAAGGTGCTGGTCGTCGATGACGACCGCGGCGTCCTGCAGGTCTACAGCCGCATCCTCGGCAGGGCCGGTTACCAGGTCACCGAGGTGGTCGAGCCGGTGGCCGTGTTCGAGCTGCTGCAGCAGACGCGTGACTACGACGTCATCGTCACCGACCTGCACATGCCCGGCTGCAGCGGCCTTGAGCTCATGCGCCGTGTGCGGCAGGAGTTCTCCGACCGCCCCTGGCTGCAGCTGATCGTCATCACCGGCAACGCCTCCTTCGAATCCGCCGTCGACTCGCTGCGCCTCGATGCCTCCGAATACCTGCAGAAGCCGGTGTCGGCCATGGAGCTCACGCGGGCCGTGTCGCGGGCCACGCTGCGCGCCGAAGCCGGCCGCATCCTCGGGCCACGCGTCGAGCGCAACGAGTACCTGAACCGCCTGAAAGAAGTGGCCGATGTCGCCGGTGCCCTGGTGGGGCAGATGCGCGGCCTCGAGCGCCAGCCAGAGCCCGCGCCGCCGCCGGCCGCCGCCGAGCGCACCGGCCCCAATGCCGTGGGTGGCCTCACCCCCGCCGGCAACCGCGTGTTCACCAGCAAGGCCGCCACCCTCAAGTTCATCTGGCAGTTGCAGGAGACGCGCCGCGAAGTGTTCCGCGGGTCCTCGCTGCCCGAGTCGTCGTGGGACATCCTCACCGAGCTCATGTCCATCGAGCTGGCCGGCCGCAAGATCTCCGTCAGCGGCCTGTGCCTCGCCGCCAACTGCCCGGTCACCACCGCGCTGCGGCGCATCGACGAGCTCACCGAGCTCGGCCTCATCGCCAAGGACCCGGACCCGTCAGACGCGCGCCGCCTCTACGTGCGCATGACCGATGTTGGCCGCGCCAAGATGGAATCCTTCCTCGAGCAGGTCGCCAACGGCCTGGCCCCCGCCCATGGCTGACATGGACGGCAAGACCCCCCGCCAGCTGCTGCACGACCTGAACTCGCTGCTGCAGGTCATCCACGGCAACCTCGAGCTGCTCGACATGCCCGGCCCGGCTGACGAAGAGGAAACCCGCCAGTGCGTCTCGGCCGCGCTTGGCAGCGTGCAGCAGGCCGCCCTCGTGGTGCGTGAACTGCAGGCGCGGGCCCGCGCGGCGGTGGGCTGACTGCTTTCCCTGCCGCGCTGCGGCAGCATCTCCTACACTATCGGCTCTTCCTTACGGAGAACTCCCCTGAACACCCGTGCCCCCGCCGTCATGGCCTGCCTGGCCCTGTTCGCGCTTCCCCTGGCCGTGGCGCCCGCCGCCCTGGCCGCCAGCAACCAGCCGCCGCTGCTGCCGCGCGGCGTCACCCTGCCCAAGGACGTGATGCTGCCCAACGACACCGTGGTGGCCATCTACGTGCCGCCCGCGGAACTCAAGTCGCGCACCTACATTTCCGCCTACAACATGTGGGCCGAGCCCGGCAAGGTGCTGGACGAGGCGCGCACCGAGGGCGCCAAGCGGCTGTTCCCGCAGGTCACCAGCGCCGTGCCGGGAGCCGAGGGGCAGTATGGCCTGTTGCTGGCCACCCACCCGGTCTGGGGCTTCTCGTCCGGCAACCTGCGCCTTGAGCTGCGCTACCGCGTGTTCGATCCGGCCGGCAAGCTGCTGCGCGAAGGCAGCAACACGCAGACCGCCAATGTCAATGCCGGCGGCACGCTGGGCGGCTTCCGCACCGTCACCGGCAAGGCCATGCAGATGGTCATGATCGACCTGCTGCGCGAGCTCAAGCCCTCGGCCGCCAAGTTCCCGGCCACCGGCCAGCTCGCCACGGTCTCGCCCGCCAGCATCGCGCGGCGCGACCGCCCGGTGAGCACCGGCACCGGCTTCTACATCAACGCCGAGGGCCAGCTGCTCACCGCCGCGCACGTGCTGCGCGACTGCCTGGTCATCGAGGCCAAGCAGGGCGAGACCACCTTCACCGCCACGCAGCGCGCCGCCAGCGACCTGCTCGACGTCGCCGTCATGGACACCGGCCGGCCCACCACCGTGGCGCTGCCGCTGCGCGCCGGGCAGACCTTCATCCTCGGCGAGTCGGTGACCAACGTCGGCTTCCCGCTCTCCGGCCTGCTCGCCAACAACCCCAACGTCACGCGCGGCAACCTCAGCGCCCGTGGCGGCATGAAGGGCTCGATGGGCCTGTTCACCTTCTCCGCACCGGTGCAGCCCGGGTCCTCCGGCGGCCCCGTGGTGTCGGATGGCGGTGAGCTGCTCGGCGTCACCGTGGGCACGCTCAACCTCGCGGCGCTGGTGCGCACCGGCGCCCTGCCGCAGAACGTCAACTTCGCGCTCGACGCCAAGCACGTCGCCAGCTTCCTGCGGCGCGAGAACGTGGCCTTCACCGAAGTGCCCATGCGCAACAACGGCACCATGCAGGGCGCCAACGACGCCGCGCTGGCCGCGGTCGTCCAGCTCAGCTGCTACCAGTGAGGAACACCCCGATGAACATCCTGTCCCGTTCCCTGCTGCTGGCCACCTTCGCCGCAGCCCCGCTGGCCCAGGCGCAGCTGGTCAAGGCCGTGCCCGCGCCGCAGGGCGCCGGTGCCGATGCCGCGGCCGCCGCCGTCGAAGAAGCCGCCACCCTGCCACCCATGATGGACAGCCCGGTGAACCTGGATCCGCCGCCGCCCGCGCCGATGAGCGTTGCCGAGATGGCGGCCCCCGGTCCGGACGCGCTGCCGCCCATGCAGTTCTATGCCTCGGTGGTCAGCGGCCCGCTGTTCGACGTCATCAAGACCAACCCGCTGTTCGCGCGCACCGACAAGGACATGGCGGGCAGCCCCATCCAGCTGCGCGTCACGCACAGCCTGCAGCCGACGGCCGGTGGCATGGCCACGGGCCTGTTCTCGGCCATCGTGGCCGGCAGCACGCTGGGCCTGCTGCCGGTGGTCACCAACAACAGCCTGGTGCTCACCTACGAGATCCGCGTGAACGGCAAGGAGATCACGCGCTACAGCTTCGAGCGCAGCTTCACCCGCGCACAGAACATCTGGACTGTCGATGCCACCGACGCCACCGGTGGCCTGGGCCAGGAAGGTCTCGACTGGGCCAAGGGCACGGCGCAGCAGTTCCTCACCGAAGTGGTGAAGGACGAAAAAGTGCAGGCGCTCAAACGCGAGTACGAGGCCTATTTCGGCAGTGGCGCCTGAAAGCCGCCGCAGTTATGTGAAACAGGAAGCCGCCGCAAGGCGGCTTTTTGCTTTATGTCATGTGGACACTCCAATCTGGACTCCGCAGTGGATCAGATTGTTGCCGTCGGCAAATCCGCTCCATAGCGGACAAGACGGGCCCAAGGTCCTTGCATAATCCACTGCCCATTTGACCGAAGCAGGCAAAAGGCGGGGTTGGCACGGCGGTTGTCAGCATTCGTCCTGTTCTGCCAGACATAATTCCGCAGTCACACACCCATGCGACTGTCGTCGCTGTGACTCAGTAGTACCCGCTAGGCGCAGCCACCCTAAGGACGGGGTTGCGAATGTCGGTTGCAATTCCTACAACCGTTCACGACCTGAACGACGTCACCAAGGACCCGCGTGCCTGCCGCCATCGCCACTGCCCTGCTCGTCGCATCCTGCAGCCTGCTGCTGCTGCGCCAACACGCGACGGCGCTGGGGCTCGTGGACAGGCCGGATGCGCGCAAGTGCCACCCGCATCCCACGCCGGTTGTCGGCGGCCTGGCGATCTTCGTCGGCATGGTGGCGGGCCTTGCCGTGTCTGCCGTGGGCGCTGGCAAGGTGGCACGTCCCGAAGTGGTGCTCGTGATGATGGGCCTGCAGTTCGTCGCGGCCGGCCTGCTCGACGACCTGATGCCGCTGCAGGCGCGCATGCGCTTCCTCAAGCAGTTGCTGTTCGTGGTCTGGCTGCCGCTGGTGCTGCCATGGTCAGTGCAGAACCTGGGTGACCTTGTGGGCCTGGGTCTGGTGCAGCTGGGCTGGTTGGCCCTGCCATTCACCTTCATCGCGATGGTTGCGCTGGTCAACGGCACCAACATGCTCGATGGCATGGACGGCCTGGCCGGCAGCTGTTCGGCGATCGGGCTGGCGGGCCTCGCCATCGTCGGCTGGCAGGCGGGTCTGGTTGCAGCCTTGCCGGCCGTGCTGTGCCTGCTGGCCGGCCTGGTCGCGTTCCTCGCCTGCAACCTGCCACTGGGCTTCAACGGGCGGCTGCGTCTGTTCATGGGGGACGCCGGCAGCAATTTCCTCGGCTTTGCCATGGCCTTCCTCGCGCTGTGGCTGCTCGAGGCTGGTGGCCACGAACGCATCGCGCCGGCACTCATCGTCTGGCTGTTGCCGCTGCCCGTGTTCGAGATCTTCTACACACCCGTGCGCCGCCGGCTGGCCGGCCAGGCCGCCACCGCAGCAGATCGCAACCACTGGCACCACCGGCTGCTCGCGGCCGGTTGGTCGGCACCCCAGGTCGTCGCGCTCTATGCAGGGTTTTCGCTGGCCTCCGTGCTCATCGGCCTGCTGCTCAACCATCACGCGCCGGCGTGGACACAAGGATGCGGCTTCGTGCTGTGGTTCGGCCTGTGGCTGTTGCTGCAGCGCCTGCTGACACGCCAGAAGGCCAGCTGCCGTCCGCAGCTCAGCGACACCCTCCGCAACCCGCGGCTGGTCGCCAACGGGGGGCCGCAATGAGCGCCGCCGCCTGGTATGTGGTTCACGCCAAGCCGCGGCAGGAGGCGCTTGCCGAAACGCGTCTCGCCGAGCAGGGCTATGAAGTCTACCTGCCGCGCCTGCAGCGCCCGCGGCGCCGTCACGCGCGCTGGCAGGACGTCATCGAACCGCTGTTCCCCCGCTATCTGTTCGTCGGGCTCCGCCAGGGCGAGCAGTCGATGACGCCCATCCGCTCCACGCCCGGCGTGGCCACGCTGGTGCGCTTTGGCGCCGACTACGCCACCGTGCCACCGCAGCTGCTGGCAGCGCTGCGCAGCCGCGAGCAGCAAGGGCTGCACCGCCTGCAGTGCGATGCGGCGCTGCAGCCCGGTGACCTGGTGCGGGTGGAGGAGGGCGCGTTCGCGGGCCTGACCGGCATCTTCCACGCCGCGCGCGGCGAAGACCGCGCGCTGGTGCTGCTCGACATCCTCGGCCAGCAGAACCGCATCCAGATGCCGCAGGGCTATCTCGCCAAGTTGCCGGGCCGCGCCGCCTGAACAGCTGCACGCGCGATTTGTCTTAACGCGTCAGCAGCGTGTGCCGGGCCCTTGCCATCAGGGCACACGCTCTGTTCAACTGATGAACGTCCTCACACTGCGCGGCGCCGGCCGGCCACGCAGTGCGGTAGCCATTCCCCCCGCATGTCGTCAGACACCACCGATCTCCACATGCTCATGCGCCTCAGCCAGCAGCCCGGCATCAGCTTGCGCGTGCTCGCACAAGACATGGGCGTCAGCCTGGGCAAGGCGCATTACTGCCTGCAGTCGCTGGTCGACCGCGGCTGGATCCGCGCCAACGGGGCGCGCCGCCAACTCACCGCGGCGGGCCAGCGCGCCCGCGCCGAGCTGGTGCAGGTGGTGCTGGCACAGAAACAGCAGCAGGCCGTGGCCTTGCGTGCCGAGATCGCGGCGCTGCGGCGTGAGCTGTCGCGGAGCCCTGCCGATGGCAAGGGGGGCCATGCCGCATGGACACCCAGGTCCTGATCGTGTGCCGCGCCAACATCTGCCGCAGTCCCATGGCCGAGGTGGTGCTGCGGCACCGCGCCGCCCGCCTGCGGCGACGCATCGAGGTCGCCTCTGCCGGCATCGAGGCCCCTCCCGGCCTGATGGCCGATCCGGTCTGCCAGGACCTCATGCTCGACCGCGGGCTGTCCTTGGCGGCCCACCGTTCCACGCGCTTCAGCCGTGGCGCTGCGCAGCGCTTCGACCTCATCCTCGTCATGGAGCAGCAGCAGCAGGAGCTGCTGCGCCACCGTGCGCCCTGGCTGGCCGGGCGCGTGCACTGCCTGGGCCGTTGGACAACCGGCGACATCGCCGACCCCTACGGCGGCCCGCAGCCGCTGTATGAGAATTGCCTGAACCACATCGAAGAGTCCCTGAACGCCTGGTTGAAACGACTCTAGGACGTCCGCCCCATGCCCCAGACCCCTCGCCACCCCCTGTCGCTGCTCGGCCTGGCCCTTGCCATGGGCCTGCTGCTGTCCGGCTGCCAGAGCGCCTACATCACCGAGGAAACCGCCCGCGAAGTGAACCGCCGCGGCGGCCCCGAGATCACCATGAGCGGCCTGCCGGCGGCGCCGGTGGTCGGCTCCACGGACTACCGCGTCGGCCCGCTCGACGTGCTCGACATCGAAGTCTTCGGCCAGCCGGACTTCACGCGCAGCGTGCGCATCGCCGTCAGCGGCGAGTTCACGCTGCCGCTGGTCGGCGCCATCCCGGCCGACGGCAAGACCGTTGCCGAACTGCAGGACGAGGTGAAGCGCCGCCTCGAGGAGAAATACCTCGAGACCGCGCAGGTCACGGTGTTCGTGCGCGAGTACAACAGCCAGCGCGTCACCATCGAGGGCGCGGTGGGCGCCCCCGGCATCAAGAGCCTCACCGGCCGCACCTCGCTGCTGCAGCTGTTTGCGATGTCGGGTGGCCTGCAGGGAGAGGCCAACCCGGCCGGCATCATCATCTACCGCTACGTCGACGGCCGCCGCCATGCCGCCGTGTTCGACATCCGCCAGATCCGCGCCGGCCGCATGGTCGATCCCGAGGTGCTCGGTGGCGACATGGTCGTGGTCGACTTCTCCGGCGCCCGCACCAACCTGCGCGACTTCCTCATGGCCAGCCCGCTGGCCATCTTCTTCCTCGCGCTCTGACGGCGCCACCGGAACCCCATGACGCCTCCCCAGCCCGATCATCTCCCAGTGCCTGAACCCTACGGCGGCGCCATGCCCGCGCCGCGCCGGCGGCACACCGATGTCGGTGGCCCCGGCATGGCGCCGATGCACCACCTGCCTTCGCCGGCCATGGGCGGCCATGATGCCGGCGACGACGACGAAGGCGGGCTGTCGCTGCGCGACCTCTGGCACGTGCTGGTCAAGCGCCGCTGGACGGTGCTGGGCGTGGCCGGCTTCGTCGGCCTGGTGGCGCTGGTGGCCTCGCTGCTCGAGACGCCCATCTACCGCTCCGTGGCCACCATCCAGATCGCCAACAACACCTTGCAGGTGACCAACCTGCAGGGCATCGAGACCGTCACCGGCGCCACGGACTACAAGGGCACGCAGATCGAGCTGCTGCGCAGCCGCAACATCGCGCAGCGCACCGTGCAGCAGATGGGCCTGGTCACGGACGAGCCCTTCCTCAAGGCGGTGCCACGCCCCGGCGGCCTGCAGGGCCTGCTGAGCCTCGTGCGTGGCGGCGCGGACCCGGTCGCCGATGGCCGCAGCCTGGCGGAACGCGAAGCCGAGGCCATCGGCCGCATCATGGGCGCGCGCGGCGTGAACGCGGTGCCCAACTCGCAGCTGGTGCAGATCAGCTTCGACAGCCCGGACCAGCGCGTGGCCGAGCGCGTGGCCAACGGCGTGGCCCAGGCCTACATCGACGCCAACCTGACACGCCGCGAAGACAACTCGCAGTACGCGCGCAAGTTTCTCGAAGACCAGTTGCAGCAGCTCAAGCTCAAGCTGGAGGAGAGCGAGAAGTCCCTCACCGCCTATTCGCAGAAGCAGGGCCTGGCCAGCGTCGACCGCAACACGGCCCTGGCGTCGCAGACCCTCGAATCGCTGAACACCGCGCTGGGCGAGGCCACCTCCGAGCGCATCCGCGCCGAGTCGCGCTGGCGCCAGGCCAGCGCCGCGGATTCCGCAGCCTCGCTCGAGGCCCTCAAGAGCCCGCTGCTCGATACGCTGCGCGAACAGCGCGCCACGCTCAAGTCGGACTACGAGGCGCGCCGCGGCCAGCTGAAGGCCGAGCATCCGGAGATGCAGCTGATGCAGCGGCGCATCGCCGACCTCGAGAACCGCATCCGCGAAGAGCTCGGCGGCTATGCCGAGGCGGCCCGCGGCGAATACCAGGCGGCGCTGGCCAACGAGCAGCTGCTGCGCCAGCGCGTGGGCGGCCTGCAGCGCGAGCTGCTGTCGCTGCAGGGCAGCGGCCTGCAATACAACATCCTCAAGCGCGAGGCCGACACCAACCTGCAGCTCTACGAAGCCTTGCTGAAGCGCTATGCCGAGCTGGGCGTGGCCGGCGACACGCAGTCCAACAACATCTCCATGGTCGACCCCGCGCAGGGCGCCTGGCGCATCAAGCCGGACGTGCGCCGCGATGCGCTCACTGGCCTGGTGCTGGGCCTGGTGCTCGGCGTTGCCCTGGCCTTCCTGCTCGAGAAGCTCGACGACACGCTCAAGTCGCCGGAAGACATCGAGCGCCAGTTGGGGCTGCACGTGTTCGGCGTGGTGCCCAAGGTGGACCAGGACCTGCTGGACCAGGTGACTGGCGACTCCCGGTCCGGCTTCTCCGAGGCCTACCGCTCGCTGCGCACCGGCCTGCAGTTCGCCACCGAGGCCGGCGCGCCGCGGGTGCTGCTGATCACCAGTGCCGTGGCCGGCGAGGGCAAGAGCACCACGGCGCTCACCCTGGCGCGCCAGTTCGCGCAGCTGGGACAGTCCGTGCTGCTCATCGACGCGGACCTGCGCAAGCCCTCGCTGCACAGCAAGCTCGGCGCCCGCAACGAGGCCGGGCTGGCCGAATACCTGGCCGGCAAGATCACCGGCGCCGGCCTGGTCAAGGAAAGCGGCTTTGCCAACCTGCGCGTGGTGCTGGCCGGTGAGTCGCCTTCCAATCCGGCCGAGCTGTTGTCGCACACGCGGTTCCGCTCGCTGCTGGCCTGGGGCGGCCACCAGTACGACCAGATCATCGTCGACGGTCCGCCGTTGCTGGGCCTGGCAGACGTGCCCACCATTGCCACCGGCGTCGACGCCACGCTGCTGGTCGTCGGCGCCCGCCATGCCCGCGTGGGCGTGGTCCGCGACGCGCTCAAGCGTCTGGCGGCGGTGCGCGCCCGCGTCATCGGTGCGCTACTTGTTAAATACGATCCTGCGCAGGCCGGCTACGGGTATGGTTACGGCTATGGTTACGGCTATGGATATGGCTACGGTGGTGGCAGCTACGGCTATGGGGGCCGCAGCGGCGCGGCCGCCGGCGCGGACGACACGCGCCCGGCTTTGGAAAACGCCGCCATCGATCCCAGCCTGTCCGTGGCCACGCCTGGCTCACCGCCACCGGCCTGACGCAACCCCCGCATGACGCTGCGCCCCCGTCAGGCGGCGCTGCTGGTCACCGCGCTGGCCGCGCTGGCCGGGCTGGTGTTCCTGCTGCGTGGCGGCCTGTTGCCGGCCAACGACGCCTGGGCCGAGGCCACCGACGCGTTCTACGACGACCGGCCGCGGGCGGCCGAACGGCTGGCGCGTCAGGCCTTGGCCGAGCGCCCGCTCGATGGCCGCGCCTATGCGGTGCTGGCGCAGGTCGCCCTGCAGCGCGGCGAGTCCGCGGCCGCGCGCCGCTTCGTGGCGCTGGCCCTGCGGCACGCCCCTCGCGACGCCAACGCCCTGATGCTCGCCGCCGACCTGGCCCTGGAAGGGAAAGACCCGGCGGCCGCCGTGGCGCCCCTCGACCACCTGCTGCGGCTCTATCCGCAGCAGGCGGGCGCCGCCGAGCCGCAGTTGCTGCGGCTGGCCGCGCAGCCGGCGGCCCACCCGGCGCTGCTGCAGGCCCTGCAGGCCGAGCCCCCCTGGCGTGACCGCTTCCTGCGGCGCTTCGCCAACGAAGCCTCCACACGCGACGCCCTGCCGCCCCTGTTCGAGCCGTTGGCAGCGCAGGGCGGGCTGCGCCCCGCGGAAATGGCTGAGTACCTCGGCCGCTACGTGCGTGAGGGTGAAGTGGCCGAGGCCCGCCGCATCTGGACGAGGCTGGCGGGGCAGGCGGCCGGGGCCGGTGATGCCCCGTCCGACACGGCGCTTCCGGAGCTGATCTGGGATGGTGGCTTTGAGCTCGCGGAAAGCCTCGGTTCGCCTTTCGAGTGGCAGGTGGAGCAGGTCGCGGGCGTCGAGGCCGGGCGACGCCTGGCGCTGCGTGGCAGTGGCCACCACCTGCGGCTGGCCTTTGCCGGGCGGCGCGCCGGCTACCGCGGCGTGCGCCAACTGCTGACATTGCCGCCCGGGAGGTGGCAGCTCTCCTGGGAGAGCCGCTACGAATCCCTGGAAACACCGCAGGGCCTGCGCTGGGCGCTGCGCTGCGTGCCGGCCAACACCGAGCTGCTGGCCACGCCGCCGCGTCGCGGTTCGGCGGACTGGCGGCGCGAGACCGCCGCCTTCACGGTGCCTGCCGAGGGCTGCGCCGGCCAGTGGCTGCAGCTGGAGCTGCATGCACGCATTCCGGCCGAGACGCAGGCGCGCGGCACCGCCTGGTTCGACAACCTGGCCGTGGAGCCCACGTGGTGACAGGCGCCGACAACACGCGCGAGTGGTCCTCGCAGGGCTTCCAGTTGCTGCTGGCCGGCCTGCTGCTGCTGGCGCTGGTCGGCGGCGGCAGTGCCTCTGGCACCGTGCTCGACGCCGCGCTCATCGTGCCTGCGCTGCTGCTGCTGGTGTGGGCCGCCTGGCGGCTGGCGCTGGCCCCGGAGCGCCGGCCCGAGGCACTGCGCCGGGTGTGGCTGTGGCCGGCACTGCTCCTTGCACTGCCGCTGCTGCAAGTGCTGCCGTTGCCACCGGCGCTGTGGGCGGCACTGCCGGGCCGGCAGGCGCTGGCCGAGGCGCTGCGCGTCGCCGGGGTCGAGCCCGCCTGGCGGCCCCTCAGCGTGTTTCCGCAGGCCACGCTCGACCTGGCACTGGGCCTGCTGGTGCCGGTGGCGGTGTTCGTGGCCGCTGCCACGCTCAACGGCGCGCAGCGCCGCCTGCTGCTGCTGGGGGTGCTGGGCTTTGCGGTGCTCAGCGCGCTGCTCGGTCTGGTGCAGATGCTCGATGGGTATGACAGCAGCTTCTACCTGCACCCGATCACCAACCGCGGCAGTGCGGTGGGCTTCTTTGCCAACCGCAACCACTTGGCCAGCCTGTTGGCGGTGTTGCTCCCCGTGGCCACAGGGCGCCTGGCGGACCGCGTGCGCCATGTGCGCCGGCCCGAGCAGGATCTGGGCGTCTGGTTGCTGGCGGGTGTCATCGTGGTGCTGGCCGTGGGGGTCACGGCCACGACCTCGCGGGCCGGACTGCTGCTGATGATGCTGTCCGTGCCGGCCAGCCTGCTGGTGCTGTGGCGCGGGCGCGCCGGCGCCGGCCGCCACGGTGGCGCCGGCCGCGCCGCCACACAGTGGCTGCGGTTGGCGGGCGTGGTCGCGCTGGGCCTCATGCTGCAATACACGCTCTACACGCTGCTGCTGCGCATGCAGCAGACCGACGCCCTCGAGGATGGCCGCTGGCAGTACGCCGGCTGGCTGTGGCAGGCCGCCGCACCGGCCGCCGGCGTGGGCTGGGGCCTGGGCAGCTTTGAAGACGCCCACGACGAAGTGCCCCAGGTGGTGGGCACCGGCGAGGCGGTGCTCAACCATGCCCACAACGAATACCTCGAGCTCTGGCTCGAGGGCGGGCTGCCGGCCCTGCTGCTGGCGCTGGCGGCCCTCGTCGCCGTGCTGCGGCTGGGCTGGCAGGCCTGGCAGCGCGTGCCCGGCGAGCACCACCGCAACCAGGGACAGACCCTCGGCGCCGCCGCCGGTCTGCTGCTGCTCGCGCTGCACAGCGCGCTCGATTACCCGCTGCGCACCACGGCGCTGGCCTGTGTGGCGGCCTTGCTGCTGGCCCTGCTCAACGGTTCCGTCCGCGCCCGCCGGGATGTCCCGGCGCCTTCCGCCCACTCCGCTCATGGAATAGAGGTCGACCCATGACACCGACAACCACCCACCAACCCTCGGCCGCCACGCGCCTGGGTTTGCTCATGGCCGCAGTGCTGGCCCTGGCTGCGCCGCTCGCCGGCGCCGACGATGACCGCAGCGGCGGCCGGGACAGGCGCCCGCCGCCACCGCCGCCTCCCGGCAAGCTGAGCTTCGAGCCCTCGCGCCTGGTGCTGGACTCGCCCTGCGGCTCGAAGCCGCGGCGCCCCAACAGCGTCACCGGGCGGCTTTCGCTGCGCAACACCGGCGGCAGCACGCTGCGGCTGTTCAACACCACCATCACCAGCGGCAACCAGTTCTTCAGCATCGTCAGCAACCAGTGCCGCGTCGGCCTGTCGTTGCGGCCCAACGAGCACTGCCACATCACCGTGCGCTTCACCCCCGACGGCACCGCCTGGGACAAGAACGGCAGCCTGACGGTGAACAGCACCGTGGGCGGCAAGACCGTCCAGCTGCTGGGCCGCTGCCGGCCGCAGGTGTCCACCTGATCATGGCGACCGCCCGACACTACAACAGCACCCGGCGCATCCTCGTCACCGGAGGCGCCGGTTTCCTGGGGTCGCACCTCATCGACCGCCTGCTCGCCCGCGGCGATGAGGTCGTCTGCGCGGACAACCTGTTCACCGGGTCCAAGCGCAACATCGAGCACCTGCTGGACCACAAGCGCTTCGAGTTCCTGCGCCACGACGTGACCTTCCCCCTCTTCATCGAGGTGGACCAGATCTACAACCTGGCCTGCCCGGCCTCGCCCGTGCACTACCAGCACGACCCGGTACAGACCACCAAGACCAGCGTGCACGGCGCCATCAACATGCTGGGGCTGGCCAAGCGGCTGCGGGCGCGCATCTTCCAGGCCAGCACCTCGGAGGTGTACGGCGACCCGGCCGTGCACCCGCAGCGCGAGGACTATTGGGGCAACGTGAACCCCATCGGCATCCGCAGCTGCTACGACGAGGGCAAGCGCTGCGCCGAAACGCTGTTCTTCGACTACCACCGCCAGCACGGGCTCGACATCCGCGTGGCGCGCATCTTCAACACCTATGGCCCGCGCATGCACCCCAACGACGGGCGCGTGGTCAGCAACTTCATCGTGCAGGCGCTGAAGGGTGAAGACATCACCGTCTATGGCGAAGGCCAGCAGACGCGCAGCTTCTGCTACGTGGACGACCTGGTCGAAGGTTTCCTGCGCTTCATGGACCTCCCAGCCGGGGAGGGCGGTGCGCCGGGCTTCCCGGGCCCGATCAACCTGGGCAACCCGGGGGAGTTCACCATCCGCCAGCTGGCGGAGAAGGTCATCGACCTCACCGGCTCCAAGAGCCGCATCGTGAACCTCCCGCTGCCGCAGGACGACCCGCTGCAGCGCAAGCCCAACATCGAGCGTGCGCAGGAGCTGCTGGGCTGGCAGCCCACCGTGCAGCTGGAAGCCGGCCTGCGGCACACGATTGCGTATTTCGATGGCTTGTTGGCGGGTGGCGGCTGATCTAGACCCGCGCTACGCCACAGGCGTCCGCAGCGGCTGCCAAGGCAGCATCCAGGGTGGCAATCGGCAGGCCTTTGCGGGCAGCGAGTTCCAGAGAGCTCGCGTCATAGGTGGACAGCCGGCGCTGCCGCGCCAGGACCAGCGTCTCACGGAGGGCACGCTCGGCGGTCTGTTCATCGATGCGCAAGGGCAGGTGGTCCAGGACCCGCAGCAGCGCCTCGAGGCGCGCTGCAGGCACAGTGCCGCGGGCCTCGCCTCGGGCCAGCACGTTGCCGACCTCAAGACCCCAAAGTGACGGTACCCAGGCCACTGCGCCCTGCTGCGCCAACCCGGACAACACCCGCTGCGCGTAGTCATGACCCGGCCCTTCGTCCTCCAGCCCCCAGGCCAGGGCCACGGAGGCGTCCAGCACAAGAGTCATTCGCGTCCCTCCTCGCGCAGCGAGCGGATGTCGAGGCCCTGCGCCAC
>JBJOHO010000066.1:0-48626 GCA_046047615.1 Pseudomonadota bacterium | reverse complement strand
CGGCCACGGCACCAACGTGATCGCCGGCCTCGCGGTCTCGATGAAGTCCACCGCCCTTCCGGTGCTCGCAATCTGCGCCGCGATCTGGGGCGCGTACCAGCTCGAAGGCCTCTACGGCATCGCGATCGCTGCGACCGCCATGCTGTCGATGACCGGCATGATCGTGGCGCTCGACGCCTACGGCCCGATCACCGACAACGGCGGCGGCATCGCCGAGATGGCGGGCCTGCCGAAGGAAGTACGCAAGGTCACCGACGCGCTCGACGCCGTGGGCAACACGACCAAGGCCGTCACCAAGGGCTACGCGATCGGCTCCGCCGGCCTCGCCGCGCTGGTGCTGTTCGCGGACTACACCAACAACCTGCAGATCGTCGGCAAGCTGCAGGAGTTCTCGCTGAGCGACCCGGCCGTGATCATCGGTCTCTTCATCGGCGGGCTCGTGCCGTATCTGTTCGGCGCCATGGCGATGGAGGCCGTGGGTCGCGCCGCAGGCTCGGTAGTGATCGAGGTACGCCGCCAGTTCAAGGAGATCAAGGGCATCATGGAGGGCACGGGCAAGCCCGACTACTCCAGGGCCGTCGACATGCTCACGCGCGCGGCGATCAAGGAGATGATCGTGCCCTCGCTGCTGCCGATCCTGATCCCGGTGATCGTCGGCTTCGGCATGAACTTCCTGCTCGGCCCCGGCGCCGGCATCCGTGCGCTCGGCGGCGTGCTGATCGGCACGATCGTGACGGGTCTCTTCGTCGCCATCTCCATGTGCACGGGCGGCGGGGCGTGGGACAACGCAAAGAAGTATGTCGAGGAAGGCAACTTCGGCGGCAAGGGTTCCGAGACGCACAAGGCGGCGGTCACGGGCGACACGGTGGGCGATCCCTACAAGGACACCGCGGGCCCGGCGATCAACCCGCTCATCAAGATCATCAACATCGTGGCACTGCTGCTGGTGCCGCTGCTGTAGGGACTGTAGGGGACTGTCCCCTTCCCTGCCCCGCCCTGCCTGCTGATATCGAAAGGCCCCGGCGACCCCGGGGCCTTTTCTTTTCTCGAGGCCTCCGTCACTCTACCGACGGCACCCTTGCGACACGCCCGGGCGGCGGGCCGCTCGTCCATAGAAGGCCGATGAAACTCGCCAGCTTCGAAGCGATCGCCAGCGCGCTTGACGATGCCGGGGTGCGTTATCTGGTTGCTGGCGGATTGGCGGTCAATGCGCACGGTTATCTGCGCTTCACGAAGGACGTCGACATCGTGGTCCAGCTGGTGCCGGCCAATGTCTTGCGCGCCTTCGCGGCGCTTCAGGCGATCGGGTTTCGACCCTCGGTTCCCGTGACTGCGGCGGAGTTTGCCGACCCTGCGATCCGAAGTGGCTGGATACGCGACAAAGGCATGCAGGTCCTGCAGTTCTGGAGCGACGCACATCGCGAAACCCCCATCGACATGTTCGTCACCGAACCGTTCGACTTCGAACATGAGTACTCGCAGGCCTTGCTCAAACGGCTGCACGATCGGATCGATGTGCGATTCGTGTCGGCTGCCACACTGATCCGCATGAAGTTGGCAGCCGGCCGGCAGCAGGATCATCTGGACGTCGAGAACCTGCGGATCCTCGAGAACGACGATGACAGATGACGCGCCACCGCGCGATCCGCCGATCGACTGGCGCCTGACGACCTGGGAGGGCGCCCGCCGGGAGGAACTGCGGCGCTGGTCGCAGCTGCCGCTGGAGCGCATCGTCGCTGCCCTCGAAGAGATGGCCGAGCTGCAACTCAGCTTGCGAAGCGCGCCCGGGACGAGGCCAACGAACAAGTCGAGGAAGTCCACTTAGGCGACGAGGCCTCCGCGCCGATGCGCTCGCGGCCGGACTTCGTCGCGAAGATCATCAACATCGTGGCGCTGCTGCTGGTGCCGCTGCTGTAAGCAGCGTCCGGAAGCGCAGCCCGACGGAAGGCCCGGCCCTGTGCCGGGCCTTCTTTTTTGGCCTTCCGAAACCGGCCCGCAACCGGCGGCGGATATACTGCCGTCCATCCCCGCCCCCCTGCACTGGAGAGCTGCCATGGCCATGGACGTGATCGACTACGAGATCTTCGGCGACGACATCCAGTACGTGGAGGTCGAGCTCGACCCGGGCGAAGCTGCCATCGGCGAGGCCGGCGCGATGATGATGATGCAGGACGGCATCGAGATGGATACCGTCTTCGGCGACGGCTCGGCGCAGTCCCAGCAGGGCGGCCTGTTCGGCAAGCTGCTGGGCGCCGGCAAGCGCCTGCTCACCGGCGAGTCGCTGTTCACGACCATCTTCCACAACGAAGGCAGCGGCAAGCGCCGCGTGGCCTTCGCGGCGCCCTACCCGGGCCACATCGTGCCCATTTCCCTGCCGGAGATCGGCGGCACGCTGATCTGCCAGAAGGACAGCTTCCTCTGCGCCGCCCGGGGCGTGTCGCTGGGCATCGCCTTCAACCGCAAGATCGGCACGGGACTGTTCGGCGGCGAAGGTTTCATCATGCAGAAGCTCGAGGGTGACGGCATGGCCTTCGTGCACGCCGGCGGCACGCTGGCGGTGCGCGACCTCAGGCCGGGCGAGCGCCTGCGCATCGATACCGGCTGCGTGGTCGGCTTCCAGCCCAGCGTCGACTTCGACATCCAATACGTCGGCAAGCTCAAGAGCGCCTTGTTCAGCGGTGAAGGCCTGTTCTTTGCGACGCTGACGGGCCCCGGCCGCGTGTGGATCCAGTCCCTGCCGCTGTCGCGCCTGGCCAACCGCATCATCCAGTCGGCGCCGGTCGCGGGCGGCCGTTCGGTCGGCGAGGGGTCGGTGCTGGGCGGGCTCGGCGGCCTGCTGGATGGCGACAACCGCTAGGCCACGGGGAGCCGCATCCATGCACTGCCAGGCCCTGGCCTTCGGTCCCGGGCTGCCCTCGACCGGCAGCCGCGGCCGCCTGTGCATCGACGACGGCGGCGTGTCGTGGCTGCCGGGCAATGATTCCGGGACGCCGGCAAGGCTGCCCGTCGAGGCTGTTGCGCTGCGACCCGTGGGCTTCGGCAAGCCCGGCGTCGAACTGTCGTGGGACGATGGCGATGGCAGCTGGCGCCTGCATGTGCTGGATCCACGGGACGCCGCGGCAGTGCTCGACCATCCGCGGTTCATCGCGCTGCCCGCGGTAGCCGCCTTGCGGCAGGGCACGCGGCGCCGCAGGGGCCGCCACGCCTTGGGCTGGAGCCTGCTGGGCTTGTTCCTGCTCTCGCCATTGCTGCTGTTGCTGCTGTTCTTCCTCAATGCCGACCGCATCGCCGCATGGGCCGTCGACCGCATACCGGTCGGACAGGAAATGGAGTTCGGCCGGGCCACCTTCGAGGCGATGCGCGGGGACCTGAAGCTGATCGACGGCACGCCCGCAGCTGCCATGGTCCAGCAGTTGGGCCAGCGCCTCGCGCAGGGCTCGGACTACCACTTCGAGTTCCACCTGGTCGATGATCCGTCGGTCAATGCCTTTGCGCTGCCGGGTGGATTCATCGTCGTGCACAGCGGGTTGGTGGCGGCCACGCAGCGGCCCGAGGAACTGGCCGGTGTGCTCGCCCATGAGATCGAGCACGTCGAGCAGCGCCACGGCCTGGCCGCACTGGCGAAGGACCTCGGCTGGCGCCTCACCTGGACGCTGTTCTCCGGGGACTGGGGCGGTGGAGTGGCCGGTGAAGCGGCGCTGCAACTGGGCAGCCTGAAGTTCTCGCGTGATGCCGAGCGGGCCGCCGATGCGGCGGGCCTGCAGCGGATGCACGAGGCTGGTATCGATCCAGAGGGCATGGCCGATTTCTTTGCGACGCTGGGCCGGCGTGAAGCCACCGGTGCCACCGGCGCAGCAGTGGCGGGTTTCCTGTCGACGCATCCCCTCAGCGAGGAGCGGGAGGCGGCCCTGCGGGACAGGCTGCGCCTACTGCCGCGTCAAGCGTACCCGGCGCTGCCGGTGGAACGATCCTGGCCGCCGCCATGAGCGCCGGTTGACGCCCGGTCAGCTCAGCGACAACAGCGGCCGCGGCCGTCCGACTGCATAGCCCTGCACGTAGTCCACGCCCAGGGCACGCGCGGTGTCCAACGCAGCCTGGTCCTCGACCTGCTCGGCAATGATCTTGAATTGCAGGGTACGCGCCAGGCGGATCATCGCGCCGACCACCGCCTGGTTGACGTTGTCGCGCGGCAGGTTGCGCACGAAGGCACCATCGATCTTCAGGTAATCGAGCGGCAGGCTGCGCAGGTTGTTGAAGGATCCCTGGTCGCTGCCGAAGTCATCCAGGGCGAAGCGGCAACCCATGCCCTGCAGTACCGCGATGAAGCGGCGTGCCTGGTCCTGGTAGTGCGTGACGCTGGCCTCGGAGAGCTCGAAGCAGACCTGCGCCGGCTGCACACCCGTCTGGTCGAAACACTCGACCACGAACTCCAGGAACTGCGGATCGGCGAGCGTCTGGCCCGCGACGTTGACCGCAAGGCAGCCACCGGCCGCCAACGGAATCTCGCCACGACCCAAGGCGGTGAGCGTGGTCTGGATCACCCAGCGGTCGATCAGGTTCATCAGGCGGTAGCGCTCTGCCGGGCGCAGGAAATCGGCGGGCGCCACGTCGATGCCCTCGGGACTGACCAGCCGCACCAGGATCTCGAGCTCGGGACCACCTCCCCCATGGCCGAACGCCGGCTGGATGAGCTGCCCATACAGGCGGAAGCGGTCTTCGCGGATGGCCGACTGCAGCGTCTGCAGCCAATGGATCTCGCCAGTCTGCCTTGCAACCACCTCGTCGCGTGCCGAGTACACGACGACCTTGCCGCTGCCTTGCCGCTTGGCGACGTAGCAGGCCGAATCGGCTGCCGCCAGCGCGTCCTCCAGATTGCCGCTTTCCCGCCCGAGCTCGAGCAGGCCGAAGCTCGCGCCGATCTGGAACGTCGACTCGCGCCAGTTGAAGCGCCAGCCTGCCAGCTTGCGCGCCAGGTCCTCGGCGATCTGCCGGGCCTTGTCGAGAGGGCAGCCCGAAAGCAGCAGCGCGAACTCATCGCCACCCAGCCGGCCCACCGTGTCGGAGTCGCGCACGGTGTCCCGCATCAGGCGCGCCACGTCGCGCAGCAGCGCATCGCCCGCCTGGTGCCCGCAGCTGTCGTTCACCAGCTTGAAATGATCGAGGTCGATGTAGACCAGCACATGCGCCGCATCGTCCGCCCGGACCGCCTCGATCGCTTCCCGCAGGCGCCGCTCGAATTCCGCACGGTTGACCAGACCGGTCAGCGCGTCGTGGGTGGCCTGCCAGGAGATCTGGCGCGCCTCACCACGCTCGGCCGTGACATCCCGCAACAACACCACGGCGCCGGGGCGCTCCGGTTCCAGCAGGGGTGCGGCCGAGATCTGCAGCGTGCGCTCGCCCGCCGCACTCAGGAGCACCGCACGCCGGCGCACGCCGGCACCGGCGGACAGCAGTTCGCGCAAGGGGTCATCCATGCGCCGCCGGTCCGACTCATCAACCAGCGTCAGCAGCGAGGGCAAGGCAACGCCCAGCAAGTCCGCCAGGTTGCGGCCGAGAAGGCGGGCGGCTGCCGGATTGCCGGACTCGACGCGCCCGGTGACATCGGTGACGAGCACCGCCTCGTCCAGCGCATCCAGCGCCAGGCGCGCCCGGTTGCGATGCAGTGGCGGGATGGCCTGCACCGAGGGAGCCGGCAGCACGCCCGGCAGGACCTCGACGCCGGTGATGAGCAGGGCAGGATCCCCTTCGAACTCGATCCGGCGCACCTGCACTTCGAGCCGCACGGGCAGGCCCTGGAGGCCCGGCAGGTCGACCTCGTACTTGCTTGGCGCCTCGGCGCCCGCCGCGTATTTGGCCAGGTGTCCCGCCACCAGGTCGGCCTGCTCCACGGACACCAGATCCTGGAACCGGCGCCCGAGCAACTGTTGCCGGTTGGCGCCCAGCAACTGCGCGAACTGGGGATTCACGTAGACCAAGGTGCCGGTCTGGATCAGCACCACTTCGTGGATCTGGTCGCTGACGGTGCGGAACAGGCCCGCGTCTTCGCCGTTGAGCCGCGGTGGCGGTGCCTCCGCCCGGGACGCGCGCTCCAGACGCATGCGTTCGACCACCATGTCCCGCATGATGCGGGCGTGACGGCGCCGCTGGACCACGTACAGTGCCAGCATCACGAGGGCCAACAGCAGCGACAGGGCGCCGACGCTGGCACTGGCAAGGACGGTGCCATTCATCTGCGCGCAAGCATACCGGCTGATGTCCTGCCGGACGGCGTGACTTGGACATAAGGCAAGGCGCCGGACGGCGACTCCGGTGTTATCCTGATGGCGTCCCCCTCCCTTGCAAAACCATACTCCCGACGCATGCACCAGAGCACCGCAGACTTCGCGCGCCAGCAGATGATCAGCCAGCAGATCCGCACTTGGGAGGTCATCGACGATGGCATCCTCGGCATCATCGGCGGGCTGCGACGCGAGTTGTTCGTCCCTGATGCCTACCGCGATGTCGCCTACGCCGACTGGGCCATCCCACTCGGCCACGGGCAACACATGCTCCCGCCGATGCTGGCAGGCCGCATCCTCCAGGCGGTCGCCGTACGGCCGGGAGAATTCGTGCTCGAAGGCGGCACGGGTTCCGGATACCTGTCGGCCTGCCTGGCGATGGCCGGCGCCCGCGTGATGTCCCACGAGATCCACGCAGACCTCGCCAGCCGGGCCCGCAGCAACCTGGCCCAGGCCGGCGTCCCTGCGGTCGACGTCCACCACGGCGACGTCCTGGCGCAACTGGGAGGCGCCAGCCGCTACGATGTGGTCATCCTCACCGGTTCGCTGCCGCGTTATGAACCCCGCTTCGAGGAACTGCTCAAGCCCGGCGGCAGGCTGTTCGTGGTGACGGGCAGTGGACCGGTGATGGAAGCCCGTCTGGTCACGCGCGCGGCTGACGGCAGCGTGCGGACCGAAGGCCTCTTCGACACCTGCATCGACCCGCTCGAAAACGTTGCCGTCGAGCCGGCATTCCGCTTCTGACGAAACCGCGCGGAGGAACTTGCCGCGCAGTCCGGTGTCCCACCCCTTTTGCCCTGCCCCGACGGACCCCCCCATGAACTGCAGAATGCTGGTTGCATCGATCCTGTGCCTCGCGCCGCTGTGCGCGGGCGCCGAAGACCTGCTGGCCGTTTACGACCGCGCCGTCATCAACGATCCGCAGATCCGCGAGGCCGAGGCCCTGCGCCGTGCTGCACGCGAGGCACGGCCCCAGGCCATTGCTGCCCTGCTGCCGCAGGCCACCCTGTCGGGCAACAAGGGCCGCGACTGGAGCGACGGCACGGGTTTCCAGGAGTTCGTCTTCGGCAGCAACGCGCCGGTGTCCACCGTCACCGGTGGCAACGGGGCCAACGACAGCCAGGGCTGGCGCCTGACCTTGCGGCAGAGCGTGTTTTCCTGGGCCAACTGGGCGACGCTGAAGGCCGCCAGCCATCAGGTGGCGCAGGCCGAATCCAACTACCTGGCCGCCCGGCAGGCGCTGGCCCAACGCGTGGCCCAGCAGTACTTCGCCGTATTGTCGGCGCAGGACGTGGTCGCCGCGCAGGAAGCCGCGCGCGATGCGTTCGCGCGCCAACTTGAGCAGGCGGAGAAGCGTTTCGAGGTCGGCCTCATCGCCATCACGGACGTGCAGGAAGCGCGTGCCGCCCGTGACAGTGCCAACGCCGCCGTGATCGTCGCCAAGCGCAACCTGGCCAACGCGGAGGAAGTGCTGCGGGCGACGGTCGGCGAGAAGTACGCCAGGCTCAGCACGCCGGCCGACGACATGCCGTTGCAACCCCCCAGCCCGGAAGTCGAGGATGACTGGGTCAAGGTGTCGATGGAGCAGAACGCTGCGCTGATCTCCAGCCGCCTCGCCGCGGACATCGCCCGCGAACAGGTCGAGGTCGCCTTCAGTGGCCATCTGCCCACGGTCGACCTGGTGGCGGGCCGCAGCTATTCGGACAGCAGCGGCACGCGTCTGCTGCCCGACGACATCACACGCACCAACAATGCGTCCGAGACTTACGGCAAGTCGATCTCGCTGCAGGTGACGCTGCCGCTGTTCAGCGGCGGCAGCACGCAGTCGCGCGTGCGCCAGTCGCAGTACAACTGGATCGCCGCGAAGGAACGTCTTGAGCGCACCTCGCGCGAGACCGAGCGTCTCGCCCGTGATGCCTATCTTGGCGTCAACAGCGGCATCTCGCAGGTCAAGGCGTTGCGGCAGGCCCTGGAATCCAGCCAGACCGCGCTGAAAGCCACGGAGGCCGGCTACGAAGTGGGCACCCGCACGGCCGTCGACGTGCTGGAGTCGCGGCGGCAGCTCATCCAGGCGCAGACCAACTACTCGCAGAGCCGGTACACCTACCTGAACAGCCTCATCCAGCTGCGGCTCGCCTCCGGCGATCTCGACCGCGAGACCCTCGCCGGCATCAACCAGTGGCTGCAAGCCACGGCGCAATAGCCGCCGCGCAGCGGGCGGCGGCACCCCGGTGCTGCCGCCAACAGGTTTGCGCCGCTTCGCCACGACGGCGTGCGGTGTCCGGGTGTTGCATCAAGGCGTCCAGCTGCGCCACAAGCGTGTCGGCGTCGTCGACGTAAACCAGCCCCCCCGCCTCCAGCAGTTGGGCCGCCACATCGGGCGCGTTGCGCTGCTGCCGCCCGGCCAGAACGGGCCTCGCCAGGGCGGCGGGTTCGAGCAGGTTGTGGCCGCCCACGGGTACCAGACTGCCGCCAACGAAGGCCGCCCCGGCGTTGCCATAGGCCGCCTGCAGGTCGCCCAAGGTATCGAGCAGCCAGATGTCCGGTTCACTGCCCCCAGTGCCGGAAATGTCACTGTGACGCCTGAAGCGCAGACTCCGCCGCCGCAGGACGTCGGCCACGCTGTCGAAACGCCCCGGCAGCCGCGGCGCCAGCACGAGCAGCGGACGGCCTCCCTGCATGCCCCGCTGCTCCCAGCGGGCCAGCAACCGGTCATGGGCGGCCAGCACGACCTCCTCCTCCGCAGCGTGGGTACTGCCAGCCACCCAGGTCCAGCGTCCCTCACAGCCCCAACGCAACGCCAGCGCGGCGCTGCGCGCCTGGAGGTCCTCCGGCAGCGGGGCATCGAACTTGAGATTGCCAACAATGGTGACCGCAGTGGGTGCCGCTCCCGCAGCCACGAATCGCGCCGCATCAGCAGCGGTCTGCGCACCCAGGAATCCGAGGCTGGATACGGCCTCGCGCATGAGGTCAGGCACCCACTTCGCCTTGCTGCGCGCAGAGCGCTCCGACAGTCGGCCGCTCGCCAGTGCCACGGGGATCTGCCGGCGTCGGCAGGCCCGTATCCAGTTCGGCCAGAGCTCGGACTCTGTCAGCACCAGCGCGCAGGGGCGCTGGCGCCGCAGGAAGCGGCCCAAGGCATCAGGCAGGTCGATTGGCGCAAAGCACAGTTGGACCGCCGGGTCTGGACCAAACAATTGCCGGGCGCGCGCCATGCCGGTTCCGGACGACGCAGTGAGCAGCAGCGGCTGGGTGGGAGAGCGCCTGCGGATCTCAGCCACCAGCCCGGCCGCCGCCTGCACCTCACCGACGGACACGGCGTGGATCCACAGCGGCCGGGAGTGCGTGGCCACGGGACAGAAACCCAGACGCTGCGCCACGTTGATGCGGTTGGCGGGATTTCTCCAGCCACGCCAAGCCGCGAAGCAGACCGCCGGCAACAGCGCCAGATAGAGCAGGCCGGTGTAGAAGTAGCGCCTCATTCAACCGTAGGCCGACAGCAGGCACTGCCAGCACGCCTCGTCGAATCCGGTCCGCCCGATGTCGGCCCAGCGTTCCAGCGAGCGGCGCAGCTGCACGAGCACCGCGTCGCACCACAGGCCCGGATCGCGGAAGCGGGCCCGGCTGGCGCCGCTGACCAGCACCTCACCCCCCTCGTCCGCCAGGTGCAGCTGTGTGGCGCAGAGACCCGGCAACTCGACGCCCGCCTCATGCCAGCGACGCAGGGTCCTGCCCAGCAGTGCCCACTGCGGCAGGGGCAGATCGTTCATGCGGGTGCGGAACATCAAGGGCCTGTAGCCGTCGGGCAGGCTGTAGAGGATCTGGCAGCGGTACCAGCGACCCAGGCGTTCGTAGCGGACTGCCTGTGGCGCCACCGCGTCCACGCCCGCGTTGCGCAATTGATCCGCCTTGAGGACCTCCGCGGTAGGCTCGACGCGAAGTTCCGAATGCCAGCGCCACAGGTCCGGCTTGAAGAAGCGCAACCAGTCGGTGCGGCACAGCGCCACCTGAAGCCACAACCGGCCCACGCCTGCCACCACGACAGGACGTGGTTGTCCGGGCAGCAACCCGGAAGCCGGCGTGCGCCACGCCATGGGGAGATCGACGGCCTGGGGCGATACCAGCAGCACCGATCGGGGGTTCTCCACCGCAGCGCGGCGGCGGAAGCTCGCAGCATGCGTGGCGACGGTCTCCATGGGGCAGGCAGTCTAGCACCGCCGTCCGCGGCGTCTCCGGGCTGCTACCATGCCGGCATGAATGAAATCCTTGCCCCGGTGTCACCCGGCGAACTGGTCGACAAGCTCACCATCCTGCAGATCAAATCCCGGCGCATCAGCGATCCGGCGAAACTTGCGAATGTGCGCACCGAGCTTGAGGTGCTCACACGCTGCTGGGACGCCTCGCCCTGGGCGTCGCGGGACATCACTGCCGACCGCGACGCACTGCTGGCGGTCAATGAGCGGCTCTGGGACATCGAGGACCGCATCCGCGACAAGGAACGCGCCAAGGCCTTCGACGCGGAATTCATTGAGCTGGCGCGGTCGGTCTACATCGAGAACGACCAGCGCGCGGCAGCGAAGAAGCGCATCAACGTCGCGCTGGGCTCGCAGCTCGTCGAGGAAAAATCCTACGCCGCCTACTGATCGCGGCGCAGCGTGAACTCGGCCCCGCAGTAGGGGCATTTGGCCTCGCCCGTCTTTTCGACAGGCAGGTAGACGCGCGGGTGGGAATTCCACAGCGCCATCTGCGGCATGGGGCAGGACAGCGGCAGGTCGGCCGCCGTGACGTCATAGTGCTGCGCCGCGTTGGCGGGCTGGGTGTTGGTCGTGGCCATGCCCGCGATTATAGAGACTCTGGCGCGACCATCGCAGCCTCCCACAGCGCCGTGACGGCAGCGCGCTCGGCAGGGAAGGCATCGGCGTCGAGCACAGCGCCCTGGCCTTCCAGCGAACGGTGGTGTCCGAGAGCACGGTAACGCTGGTAGGCCGCCACCAGCAGGTCCACGTCGTCCTGCGGCACAAGGCCGGCGGAAGCCACGGATTCCAGTTGCCGGATCGTGTCCGGGAACATCGCCACCGGCGGGTACTGGTCCGCCCAGCGCAGCGCCCAGTACTGCGCGAGGAACTCGATGTCGGCGATGCCGCCACGGTCCTGCTTCAGGTCGAAACGGCCCTCCCCCCCCGCGGACAGTTCGCGCCGCATCCGCTCACGCATGTCACGGATCTGCTGCCGCAGGTCGCCACGCCTGACGGCGCCGCGCAGGATCTCGAGACGCAGCGCCTCGATCCTGCCGCGCAGCCCGGGGTCGCCAGCCACGGCGCGCGCATGCAGCAGGGCCTGGTGTTCCCAGGTCCAGGCGTCGCGGAACTGGTAGTCGCGGAAGGCGTCAACGCTGGTGACCAGCATGCCGCCCTTGCCACTGGGCCGCAGGCGCACATCCACCTCGTACAGCCGGCCAGCCGCCGAATGCACGGTGAGGATGTGCATCAGGCGCTGGGCGAAGCGCAGGAAGAAGATCTGGTTGTCGACCGGGGGGACACAGTCGGTTTCCTGCTGCTCGCCGCAGGAATCGTGCAGGAAGACCAGGTCCAGATCCGAGGAATAGCCCAGTTCGCGGCCACCGAGCTTGCCGTAGCCCAGCGCAGCCACGCGCACCGGCCGCCGCACTCCATCGGATGCTGGCAGGCAGTGAGGCACCCCTTGTTGCGGCGTGATCTGCCCCCAGGCGAGGCCGATGGCCGCCTCGACGATCAGTTCGGCGATCTCGGTCAGGCGGTCACTCACCTGCATCAGGGGCAGGCGACCGCCGAGATCTGCCAAGGCCACCCGGAAAATTGCCGCCTGCTGGAAGCGGCAGAGGGCCTCCACCTGGCGATCCGGATCCTCCTCGGCCACCTCCGCCAAACGCATCTGCAGGTCCGCGTGCAGGGACGCGCGGTCCGGCAGCGATTCCAGCACACGCTCGTCGATCAGTTCATCCAGCAGCAGCGGATGGGCCGCGATGCGGGACGGCAGGAAACCTCCCTGCGCACAGACATCGACCAGCCTGCGCCGCGCCGCGCCGTTCTCCAGCAGCAGGGAAAAATAGGCGGAACGCTGGCCGATCGCCTCAAGGATGGCGAGAAGGCGGTTCAGGCAGGCCAAGGGGTCTGTCCGCGGCAACTCCTGCAGCAATCGTCCGAGCAGGCCGTTGAGCCGCCGGCGACCGATGTCGTCGAGGCGGCGTATGCGGGGTGCGTCGCGCAGGGCCTCGAGCCGCTGCAGCAACAGCGCCGGGTCGCCGCGATCGAGGGCGGCGAGGGGCTCCAGCAACAGGGCGCGATCGCCCTCCGGTTCCCACAGTGCAGCGGCATCGAGGGTCCTGGACGATGGCGCCTGCGCCGGCATCGCGATCACCGCCTCGAAATGGCGGGTGACGCACGCACGATGTTGGTCCAGCTGCGCCATCAATGCCGCGGCATCCGCAAGGTCCAGCGTCGCCGCAAGGACGTCGAGTTCCTCCGTCGTGCCGGGAAGGCTGTGCGTCTGCGCGTCGTCCGCCATCTGCAGCCGGTTTTCCAGGCGTCGCAGGAAGGCGTAGGCCGCCGACAGTTCCGCCACCACGGCTTCTGGCAGCAGCTTGGCGCCGGTCAGCCGCGGCAGGACGCTGAGCAGGGACTGCTCGCGCAGGGCCCGGTCCTGGCCACCGCGGATCAGCTGGAACGCCTGCACGATGAACTCGATCTCGCGGATGCCTCCCGGGCCGAGCTTGACGTGTTGCGCCAGTTCGCGGCGCGCCACCTCACGGGCGATCAGCGCCTTCATCTCACGCAGCGAGTCGAACACGCCGAAGTCGAGGTAGCGGCGGAACACGAAGGGGCGCAGCACCTGCTCACGCAGCTCCGCAAACTGCGCGTGGCCGGTCATGGCACGCGCCTTGACCCAGGCATAACGCTCCCAGTCACGGCCATGGGCCTGCAGGTAATCCTCCAGCGCCGCGAAGCTGGTGACCAGCGGCCCGCTGTCGCCGAAGGGACGCAGGCGCATGTCGACCCGGAACACGAAGCCGTCCTCGGTGCGTGCGTCGAGCAGGCGGATCAGCAAGCGTCCCTGCCGCGTGTAGTAATCCTCATGCGCCAGCGACACCGGGCCATCCGTGTCGCCGCCGGACGCAAACAGGAAGATGAGGTCGATATCGGAGGAAAAATTGAGCTCGCAGCCGCCCAGCTTGCCCATGCCGAGCACGATCAGCCCGGCATCCTCACCCGTAGGCCGGCCATGCCGGGGAAGCAGCAGCCGTGCAGCGGTCGCGGTGGCCGCGGCGATGGTGGCTTCGGCGAACCAGGAGCACTCGCGCAGGGTGCCTTCGGGGCTGGCAAGGCCCGCCAGTTCGCGCCAGGCGAGACGGACCATCTCGGCGCGGCGCAGGCGCCGCAAGGCCCGCATGGCACCGGGCTCGTCCGTACCCTCCAGCGCGACGGCAACGCGCGTGTGGTAGGCCTCGAGCGTGAGCGGACGGTCGAGGTCGCCGCCGGCCAGCAAGTTGCCGAGCAGCTCGGGCTGGGCCACCAAGGACCTGCCGACGAAAACGCTGCCGGCCAGCACCCGCCACGCCTGCTCCTGCCACCATGGCGGCTGGGCTCCGATCAGGGCCGCCACTTCCGGCACGCGCTCGGACAGCAGCCGCTTCGCGGCCTCGGCACGCGCTGCCGCGGCAGACCCCGCGACAGGGATCATCGCGTTTCCTCCGTCAGAGGCTGGACACTCACGTTCACCCGCGGTCGGTGACCACCGCCTCCCAGCAGGACGCCGCGCAGTGGGGAGACATCCCCGAAGTCGCGTCCCCAGGCCACGGTGACATGGTCGAGCCCGACGCGCAGGTTGTTGGTCGGATCCAGCGGAACCCAGCCGAAGGGCGGCGCATGGACGGCCACCCAGGCATGCGAGGCATCGGCGCCGACCAGATCCGGCACCGTTGCACCGGCCAGCGGGATCGTACGCAGGTAACCACTGACATAGCGGGCCGACAGGCCCAGCGCGCGCAGGCAGGCCACCATCACATGCGCGAGGTCCTGGCATACACCGCGGCGGCTGCGCAGGACGTCGAGCAGGGGCGTGCCAACCTGGGTCTCGCCGGGGGCGTACTGGAAGTCCGCATGGATGCTGCGCATCAGTGCCTCTGCGCCTGCCAGCACCGGACAGCCGCGCGGGAAACAGCCCGCAGCGTAGCTGCCGAACTCGCGCTTGATCCGCACGAAAGGGGACTCGCAGCGATAGCGGCGGATCTCAAGCGCCTCATCATCCAGCGTCTCCCCACTGTAGGCGAGCCGCCGGACCATCACGTCCCAAGGCTCACTGTCCTGCGCCCGCCACTCGGGACGTGGCCGCACCTCGACCTCCAGCCGTGATTCCACCACCAGGTGGTCGCTCGGCCGCTCGATCTGCAGGCGCGTCACAGGATTGCCGAACGCGTCATGGTCCTCGCTCGAACGGGCCGGTACCGGATCGACGCTGACCTCGTGGTGCAGCGTGACCTGGTGGGGCAGCGGCCTGGGTCGCAGCCGGAGCAGCTGGTGGGAATGGGCGACCGCCCCGCTGTAGTGGTACTCGGTACGGTGGTGGACCCGGTAGCGGCGCGGCGGCCTGGCGGCTGTCATCGGCGGGCAGGCTCCTTACGTGACCACGGTGTGGACGTCGGCATCCACGTGCGAGAAGTGCCGCAGCGCCAGCCGGTCGCAAGCCTGCCACACCGCCTGCTGCAAGGCCTGCAGCGCCTGCTGCAGTTCAACGCGCGCGGCGGCACCTGTATCGGAACGTTCGTCGAGCCGTGCGGGGGCCAGCGCAAGGATCGCGGCGACCGGTGCCGCGAGGAACTCGCCTGCATCGGCTTCAAGCGCCATCGGCAGGTGCTGCAGCGCACGCCGCGACGCCTCCCAGTGGAACGCCAAGGCACGCGGATTGCCGGCGTCGAGCACCAGCAACTCGACCACCGTGCCGAGCCGCGGTTGGGCCACATAGCGCGTGCGGTGCGTGATCGTGCTGCCACCGACATCGAGCAGCCAATCCAGTTCACCGCGAAGCAGGCGGCGGCCATTCTCGCAGCGGCCCGCCAGGATTCCGGCCATGAACTGCAGCCGCTCCAAGTGCCGTCCCAGCATCAACATGCGCCAGCCCGCGTCCTGGGTCATGTCGTCCAGCGTGAAGCCGGCGAAGGCCGCAAGCCCAAGCAGCAGACGGTCAAGGGTGACACTGGGCTCGGCGCCTTGCTGGCCTGCTTCCTCGAACTGGCGCTGCAACACGCTGAGGGAGCGCCAGTGTTCCTGCGACAGGCGTTGGCGCGAACGCGAGGCCGCTGCCGCCAGGCGGCCCAGGTCGGCCACCAGTCCCAAAGGCAGGTCCGCATCAAACAGGGACATCCCCGGCTCGCGGGTGCCTTCGAGCACACCCGCGGTCCGGCAAGCCGCCCAGGCCAATTGCCATACCGCGGCATCGGCCCTGGTGGCGAAACTGGCCCTCAGCAAGCGCGTCTTGTCCTCGCAGCGTTCTGCGTAGCGTCCCAGCCAGAACAGGTTTTCGACCAGTGAGGACGGCAGTTCGTCGCGCGGCAGGATGCCGCGCTGCGCATCGCGCTCCCCGCCCTCGGTGTCGTCCTCCGCAGCCGCCGGATTCCCACCTCCCAGCACCCAGACGTCCTTGCTGCCGCCACCGCGCTGGGTGGAAACGATGTCGCGCAGCGAGCCTCCGGCCATGCGCGCCATGCCGCCCGGCAGCACCTGGTAGCCCTGCGGCGTGGCAACGGCAAAGACGCGCAGCGCCACCGAGTTCGCGACCAGACGGGGCGTGGGTTCCGGGCTCCAGGACGGCGCCTGTGAGAACCGCAGGCGCTCCTGGGCCACATAGGCGGCAGGACGTGCACGCAGGCGTGCCGCAAGCGCCTGGCGGCCGAGGCGGTCCAGATCCGCGCCGAACACCGGCTCGAAACGCTGGTTGGGATAGGTGGGCTTGACCACAAGGTGATCGAGCCGGGCAAGCGCCTGTTCGAGGGCTGGCCCCTCCCCACACCACCAGGTTGCCAAGCCGGGCAGCTGCAGCGGTTCGTCCAGCAGCCGGCGTGCGATGCCGGGCAGGAAGCCCTGCAGCCCCGGCGTTTCGAGCACGCCGCTGCCCAGCGCGTTGGCAACCAGCACGGTACCGGCCCGCACCGCCTCAAGCAGCCCGGGCACGCCCAGCGCCGAGTCGGCGCGCAGCTCCACGGGATCGCAGTAATCGTCGTCGAGGCGGCGCAGGATCGCGCGCACCGGCTGCAGGCCCGTCACCGTCTTCAGGTGGACCCGGGCACCGCGGACCGTCAGGTCGTTGCCCTCCACCAAGGGCAAGCCGAGTTGCCGTGCCAGGTAAGCGTGCTCGAAATAGGTTTCGTTGAAGGGTCCCGGTGTGAGCACCACCGCCAGCCCCCCCTCCCCCGTGCCGACGAGCAGCTCGCGCAACGCGTTGAAGAAGCCGCCCACCGGCTGCACGCGCAGGTCCGCGGCCGCTTCAGGGAAGACACGCGCGACAATCTGTCGATTCTCCAGCGCATAACCGGGGCCGGACGGTGACTGCGTCCGGTCGCCGATGACCCACCAGCGCCCATCCGGCGCCCGGGCGAGGTCGGCCGCATAAAGGTGCAGCCAGCGCCCGCCCGGTGGCTTCAGTCCCTGGCAAGCCCAGAGATGGTTGGGATGGCCGAACACCAGTTCCGGCGGCAACAGGCCTTCGCGCAACACCGCCTGGCGGCCGTAGAGATCGGCCAGCAAGGCATCGAGCAGGCGCGCCCGTTGCACCACACCGCGCTCGATCCGCCTCCACTCCTCCGCCCCCAACACCCAGGGACAGGGGTCGAGCACCCACGGACGGTCGCGCCCCTGTGTGTCGGCGTAGACGTTGTAGGTGACGCCATTCTCCGCCACGAGTCGCCGCGCCAGATCGACCCGCCGACGCGCGCCCTCGGCGCCGCCCGCCAGCAGACGCGGCAGCAGACCCTGCCAGGCCGGCCGCACGCCACCCTCCGGGCCCAGCAGCTCGTCGTGGCGCGAGGCCTCGACGCGGTAGGCCGCCAGCCCCGGCATGGGCAGATGGGGGACGGCAGCGCTCATCTCAGGCTGGCGTGCGCAGGTCGAGGGTGAAGGGGAAATCCGGGTCCGCCTGGACGGGCGGGGCAGCCACGGTGCCCTGGCTGTGCCCCATGCGGAAGAACCGGGCAAGCCGCCGGCTTTCGGCCTCGAAGGCATTCACGGGAAACGTCTCGTAGTTGCGGCCACCGGGATGCGCCACATGGTAGCGGCAACCGCCCAGCGAGCGTTGCATCCATGTGTCGACAAGGTCGAAGGTGAGCGGCGCGTGCACGCCGATGCCGGGGTGCAAGGCATTGGGCGGCTGCCAGGCACGGAACCGCACGCCGGCGACATAGTCGCCGGCATCGCCGGTCGGACGCAGCGGCAGGCTCCGCCCGTTGCAGGTCACACGGTAGCGGTCAGGTGCGAGGCCCTCGACCTTGACCTGGACGCGCTCCACGGACGAGTCGACATAACGCACGCTGCCACCGGCCATGCCCTCCTCGCCCATCACGTGCCACGGCTCCAGCGCGTGGCGCAACTCGAGCGTCACGCCCGCGACGGCGTGCCCGCCATGGCGCGGGAACCGGAACTCGAAATGCGGCGCGAACCAGGCATCTTCCAGGGCATAGCCCGCAGCGCGCTGTTCGGCCAGCACGTCCGCGAAATCACGCTGCACGAAATACGGCAGCATGAAACGGTCGTGCAGTTGCGTGCCCCAGCGCGCAAGCCTCGCCGGTGCGTAAGGCTCGCGCCAGAAACGCGCCACCAGTGTGCGCAGCAGCAGCTGCTGGGCAAGGCTCATGCGTGCATGCGGTGGCATCTCGAAGGCACGCAGTTCCAGCAGGCCCAGGCGGCCGCTGGCACTGTCCGGCGAGAACAGCTTGTCGATGCAGAATTCGGCGCGGTGGGTGTTCCCGGTGACATCAATCAGCAGGTTGCGCAGGGTGCGGTCCACGAACCAGGGGGCAACATCGCCGCCACCGCGGCCGCGCAACTGCCACAGCGCGATCTCAAGTTCCCGCAAGCTGTCGTTGCGGGCCTCGTCGACGCGCGGGGCCTGGGAGGTCGGGCCGATGAACAGCCCTGAAAACAGGTAGGACAGCGACGGGTGGTTGTGCCAGTAGGCCAACAGGCTGGCCAGCAGGTCCGGACGGCGCAGGAAGGGCGAATCGCCGGGCGTCTGCCCGCCGAGGACAATGTGGTTGCCACCGCCGGTGCCCACGTGGCGGCCATCCAGCATGAACTTCTCGCTGGCCAGGCGTTCCTGTTGCGCAGCCTCGTAGAGATGCACGGTGCGACCGACCAGCTCCTCCCAGGTCGCTGACGGATGGATGTTCACCTCTATCACGCCGGGATCGGGCGTGACGCGGAAGTGCAGCAGCCGGGGATCGCGCGGCGGCTCATAGCCTTCCAGGACCACCTTCAGGTCCAGTGCAACGGCGCTGGCCTCGATGGCCGCCACCAGCTCCAGATAAGCCTCAAGCTGCTGCAGGGGCGGCATGAAGACATGGAGCATGCCGTCGCGTGGCTGCACACAGAGCGCGGTGCGGGTGAGGCCAGCAGCCGAAACGCCGTGCCCGGGCGCAGCACCGGGATCCGGCGCGGACTGTTGCAGGGCACCGGCAGGCGGGGCCGTGGGCCGCTGCATGCGCCAGGTCGCCGGATGCGGCAACGCCGGAAAGGCTTGGCCCGGATCCGGGTCGTTCACATAGGGGTAGTCCACGCGCGCCACCCAGGGCTGCGAATCCAGGGGCAGGCGGTAGCCCATCGGCGAATCGCCCGGCAGCAGGTAGCAGCGCTCCGCCCGCAGGAACCACGGGCCCGTCTGCCAGGCTTGGCCGCTGGCATCGCGGGCGATCGGCAGGATATGGCCAACCTCCGCCTGCAGGCCCTGGCTGAAGACGCGGTGCAGCCTTTCCCGCTCCAGCGGGTCGTCGAGCCGGGAATCGAAGGGATCGACGTTCACCGGCAGGCGACGCTCCCGCCAGAGGTGATACCAGGCGTCCTCGTAACCCGCGAAGACCTGTCCTTCGTCCAGTTCCAGGCGCTGCGCGATGGCACGCAGCAAGGCGGCAGACTGCTCCAGCGTCGCACCCTGGTCCACACCCTCGGTGGCGTAGCGCGACTCGTCCTGCCAGACCGGCAGGCCGTCACGACGCCAGAAGCAGTTCAGCGACCAGCGCGGCAGGGGTTCGCCCGGGTACCACTTGCCCTGGCCGAAATGGGCCAGGCCTTTGGGCGCGTGCTGGACGCGCAGTCGATGGAAAAGTGCCGCTGCACGCGCGCGTTTGGTCGGCCCCAGCGCCGCTGTGTTCCACTCTGCCCCGTCTGGATCGTCCGCCGCCACGAACGTGGGTTCGCCACCCAGGGTCAGGCGCACGTCACCGGCCAGCAACTCGCGGTCCACGGCCCGCCCCAGCGCATCCAGGGCGCGCCACTGGGCATCGGTGTAGGGTTTGGTGGCCCGGGGCGCCTCCCACACGCGCTCGACCGACATCACATGCGAAAACGTTGTTTGGCAGACCTCCACCGCGCCACTGACCGGCGCTGCCGAGGCGGGCTCCGGAGAACAGGCCAGCGGAATATGGCCCTCGCCTGCCAACAGGCCCGAGGTGGGATCCAGCCCGATCCAGCCCGCACCGGGCAAATAGACCTCGCACCAGGCGTGCAGGTCGGTGAAATCGCGATCGGTGCCTGCGGGACCCTCCAGCGGCTTGACGTCTGCCGCGAGCTGGATGAGGTAACCGGAGACAAAGCGCGCTGCAAGGCCCAGGTGACGGCAGACCGTCATCAACAGCAGCGCCGAATCGCGACAGGAGCCACTACGCAGTTCCAGTGTCCGCTCTGGCGACTGCACGCCGGGCTCAAGGCGGATGAGATAGCGGATGTCCCCTGCAAGGCGCCGGTTGAGCGCGACGATGAAGTCGGTGGTCGGTTGCGGCCTGCGGTCGATGCCCGCCAGGTACTGCGCGAGCTGCGGGCCGGGCGCATCAATGCGCAGGAAGGACGCCAGTTCGAGGGTTTCCGTCGGGCTGTAGGCCACCGGGAAGTCGAGCGCATGGGGTGCAAGGAAGAAGTCGAAGGGATTCAGCACCGCCATCTCGGCGACCAGGTCGATCGCCACCCGCAGTTCCGTCACCTTCTCCGGGAACACCAGGCGCGCCAGGTAGTTGCCCTGCGGGTCCTGCTGCCAGTTGATGAAATGACCGCCCGGGGCAACCTCCATGGAGTACGCGAGGATGCGCGTACGGCTGTGCGGCGCCGGCCTCAGGCGCACCACCTGCGGGCCCAGCGATACGGGGCGATCGTAGTGATAGTGCGTGACGTGGCGAAGCGCGACGTGGATGGACATGGAGGCTTCCTGGGAAATCACCGGCAGCGGTGCGGCGCCACCGGGGATGCAATCCTCGCGCCGTGGCCTGCAGGCGGCGCCGGGGGCCCCTGCAGGCGCGCTGCCGCGCCATGGTAGTGCAGTTGCGCGGGCACCGCCCCGGGACAGTGCCTCAGTAGGCCACCACGCCACCATCCACGAAAAGGTCGATGCCGGTGATGAAACTGGCCTCGGAAGACGCCAGGAACAGCACGGCACGCGCGATTTCCCCGGGCTCGCCCATGCGCTTCATCGGTGTGTTCTGGATCATCATCTGCCGCAGCGCATCCACGGCTTCTGGGGGCATGCCCACGTTGCGATTGATCAGCGGGGTTTCCGTGGCGCCGGGGCTCACCACATTCACACGGATGCCCTCGCCCACCAGTTCACAGGCCAGGATGCGCGCGGCAGCCCGCAGGCCCGCCTTGGCCGCGGCATAGATGCTGTTGCCCGGAGCCTGCAGCACCGAGCCGATGGAACCGGTGAAGACGATCGACCCGCCCTTGCCCATCAGCGGCAAGGCCTTCTGCGCCGCAAAGAAGGCGCCCCTGAGGTTGACGGCGTGGATCTGGTCCCAGACCTCGGGCGTGACCTCGCGTACCGGAGCGAAGGTCCCCACGCCGGCGTTGACGAACAGCACGTCGATGCGTCCATGGCGTTCACGCACCGCCGCGTAGAGGGCGTCCTGGTCTGCAAGGCTGGCCACGTCGGAGCGCAGCGCCAGAGTGCCCGGACCGATGGCGGCCTCCGCAGCCGCCAGTGTCACGGGGTCCCGCCCGGTGATGACGACATGGGCGCCCTCCGCTGCAAAGGCTGTGGCAGCCGCGAGGCCGATGCCACTGTTGCCCCCGATGATGACGACGACCTTGTCGTGGAACCGCTGTGCCATGGTCATGCTCCGCGCTTTCAGAACATCGGGTTCGGGTTGACCGGCTTCGCCGGCACTTCCTGCAGGACATCCCAGTGCTCGACGACCTTGCCGTCGGCGACGCGGAAGATGTCGACCACGGCGAGGCCCGCATCCCCGGGGAAGCGCACCACGTGCACGTGCACGGCAACCAGGTCGCCATCGACCAGCGCGCGCTTGATGTGGTGCTTGGCGTCCGGTGACTCGGCCCGGACCTTGTCGAGGAAGGCCTTCAGGCTGGCAAGACCTGGCTCCGCCAGCGAACTGTGCTGCAGGTAGTCCTGCGACAGGTAAAGGTCGACCTTGGAGGAGTCGAGCCGGTCGAGGACCTCGGCGTGCATTTTCAGCACCAGATCGAGATTGGCCTGCTCCTGGGCAGTGCGGGACATGGGCGACTCCGTGGCAGCGTCACTGGGGATGGTGACGCTACCACGAAGACCGCATGGGGTCAGAACCCGCAGTGGACCCGCGCCCGCTCCACGGGGCGGCACTGCGGAAACCCCGCCACGCCGTGCCGGCCGGCACGGGAACCGGCAGCCGCCTGGCGTTTCGATACGCCCGGTTCGGAAATCGTCACGCAAAAAAAAGCCCCACCAGAGGCAGGGCTTGAATATCGCGTGGAAACGGGGGGTCTTGTTCCACTGCTATCGAGACGCGTTGGGCATTTCTGCTTGCCGGCTCGAGATTTGATAATACACGAATGCCAGGGCCGGACGTGGCGTTTTCATGCCGGATTCCACTTTCCCGCACGTGGCAAACACCTATGCATGAACCTTCAGCATGCGTTCAGCGTGCGTTGCCTCACGGTTTCCCGGACGCTGCGGCCCGCGCCGCAAGCACCCGTGGTGCGGTCTCCGGCAAGGTGAACGCCAGCAGGAAGACCAGCACGGCCAGCACCAGCATGATCCACACGATGGCCACCAGGCCGTAGGCATCTGCAGCAACGCCGGCCAGGGACGGCGCCAGCACGCCGCCCAGGATCTCGCTGATGCCCATCGTCAGGCTCATCGCCGTGGCGGCGCGACCAGGACCCACCAGTTCGGAGGGGATCGTGGCCATCACCAGCGGGAACATGCCACTGAAGGCGGCGCCGACGGCGATGACGGCCATCAGCGGCGTTTCCGCCGGGCCCTGTGTCAGCAACAGGCCGGCGGGAAGCACGATGCCAAGCGCTGCCGCAACAAGGCTGACCAGCCGGCGGCCGAAGCGGTCGGACGACCCCGGCACCAGGAAGGCGATGGCAATCGAGGCAAAGCCGAAGGTGGACATGATCCACCCTATCCGTTCCGGGGCGATGCCACGCGCCTGGACCAGGAACTGCGGTGTGAACAGGCTGAACACGACCAGATAGGCCACCAGCAGGATCGAGATGGCGACACAGCGCAGGATTTCCGGCTGGCCCAGCAGACGCCGGAAGTCCCCGGGAGCGGCGCGCGCAGACTGCTCCACGGCGGGCGGCTCACGCACCAGCCAGGCGATCAGCACCGCCATGAGGAATCCCGGCAGCGCGGCCAGCATGAAAGCCTGGCGCCAGCCCAACGCCGCAGCAACGGCCACGATGACGATGGGACCGAGCGAGTTGGCGATGATGTTGGCGCCGAAGTTCTGGGCGAGGCCCTGTGCAAGTCCGCGGCGTGCCGGATCGACCTCGGCGGCGATCAGCGTCTGGCTGATGGGCATGATGCCGCCTTCCGCGATGCCCATCAGCAGGCGCGTCGCCAGCAAGGTGACGAATCCCAGCGCGAAGCCGGACAGCACTGATGCCGCGGAAAAGGCCAAGGTGCAGACCACCAGGATGGCCTTGCGACGGCCGATGAGGTCGGACAGGCGGCCGATGAACAGGCCGGCCAGGGCCCAGCTGAACGACAGGCCGGCACCGATCAAGCCGATCTGCGTGTTGTTCAGGCCCAGCTCGGGCGCGATGAACGGCACCAGGAAATTGAACGCGTTGCGGTCGAAGAAGACCACGCCGAAGTTGAAGCTGAGCAACAGCACCAGCGTCCACTGGTAACGCTTGTTGGCCGCCATGGGATCCCCCGTTTTCTCGTTGTTGTGGTTGTCGCGTCTACTGAAGGTGCCGGATCGTGCACAGCGCCCCGCCATCGACCGACCAGCAGGCGCCGGTGACGAAGGACGCACGGTCGGAGAGCAGGAAGGCCACGGCCTCCCCGACCTCGCGGGGCTGGCCGATGCGCTCCTGCGGGGCGATCCCGCCCAGGGTCTTCTTGCCCTGGGCAACGTCGCCATTGAACATCGTGCCCAGCATCGCCTCGAGCAATGGCGTCTCGATGACGCCCGGCAACACGGCATTGACGCGGATGCCGCGGCCACCAAGCTCGGCTGCTGCGGTGCGGGTGAGGCCGATCACACCATGCTTGGTGGTGTTGTAGGCGCAGGCGCCGGCGAGACCACGCTCGCTGGCCACGGAGCCGGTATTGACCACCGCCCCGCCACCCTGGGCCAGCATCACGGGCAGCGCATGGCGCAGCCCCAGGAACATGCTGCGCAGGTTGACGGCGATCAGACGGTCGAACTCGGCGATGTCATACGCCTCGATGCCGCGGATCGCCCCTTCGGTGCCGGCGTTGTTGAACAGGCCGTCGATGCCGCCCAGGCCACGCACAGCCGCGTCCACGTAGGCGGCCACGTCGGCCTCGCGGCTGACGTCGGCATGCACGTTGATGACCCGCGTGCCGAAGGCCGCCACGGCGGCATGCCGCGTTTCCAGACGGGTCGCGTCGATGTCCACCAGGACCAGGTCCGCGCCCTCGCGGGCCAGCACGCAGGCGGTGGCGTGGCCGATGCTGCCGGCCGCGCCGGTGACGATGATCCGCTTGCCCTTGAGTTCAGCCATGCAGGTCTCCACGGATGAGGTCCGCGGCGCGCTCGGCCACGGCGTTGATGGGGACGTTGCTGTTGCCGGCGATCACGGTCGGGATCACCGAGCCATCGACCACGCGCAGGCCGCGTACACCAACCACGCGCAACTGCTCGTCGACCACCTCACCCATGCGGCAGGTGGCGGCCGGATGGTGGACGGTGACCAGCGTGCGGCGGATGTGCGCCTCGATGTCCTCACGGGACTGCACGCCGGGACCCGGCACCGTCTCATGGCTGCCCTTCAGGCCCGCCAGCCGTGCATCACCCAGGATGCGGCGCGCCAGACTGAAGCCCTCGACCAGCACATCCAGATCGCGGCGATCGGCGAGGAAGTTGAAGTCGATGACAGGCGCTGCCTTGGGGTCCGCGCTGGCCAGGCGCACGCTGCCGCGGCTGAAAGGACGCAGGGCGACGAAGATGATGCCGTAGCCATGGCCGATGGGCAGCCAGTGGCCGTTGGCGTTGCGGTGGGCCGGCATGAAGATGATCTGCAGGTCGGGTCGGTCGAGGCCGGGGCGCGACCGCACGAACCCATTGGCCTCGAAGACATTGCTCGCCAAGGGTCCGCCACGGGCAAGCAGGTACTGGAGGCCGATGCCCAACGCACGCGGTGCCGTGGACCAGCTCAGGCCGTAGGAACTCGTGTCGTCGGTGCGCCAGGACACCGAGCTGGCCGGGTGGTCCTGCAGGTTGGCACCCACCCCGGGAGAGGATTGGACCAGCGGGATGCCATGCTCGGCCAGCTGCGCCGGATCACCGATCCCCGAGAGCATCAGCAGTTGCGGGGAACCGTAGGCCCCGGCGCTGAGGATCACCTCGCGCGCAGCCTCCCAGCGTTCGAGCTGCCCTGCACGCTCCACCTCCACGCCCACTGCGCGCCCCTCCTCCACCAGCACGCGCCGGACCTGCACGTCCGTGAAGACCTGGAGGTTCGGACGTCCGCGGGCGGGGTTGAGGTAGGCGGTGACGCCCGACTCGCGGCGACCACCGCGGATTGCCCCCTGGCGCGGCCCGAATCCTTCCGGCTCCAGCCCTGCGAAATCGTCGCAGCGGGGGAAACCCTGCGCGACGGCAGCCTCAATGAAGCGCTTGACCAGCGGGTTGGGCCGCGGGATGTCGATGACGCTGACCGGACCGCCCTGAGCACGCAGCGGACTGGTGCCCGCCGCGTAGTGTTCCATGCGCCGGAAGTAAGGCAGCAGTTCCTGCCAGGACCAACCCGCAAGGCCCCATTCGTCATATTCCCGCGGATGGCCGCGGAAATAGACCATGCCATTGATCGACGAACAGCCGCCCAGCACCCGCCCGCGGGGTACCGGCAGACGGCGGCCGTCCACATGCTGCTGCGGTGCGGACACATAGCCCCAGCCATTGCGCGGGTTGCCGATCGCCTTGGCCACCATGGCCGGCACGCGGATGGCCGGGTCGCTGTCCGGCGGCCCGGCCTCGATCAGCGCCACGCGCAGCGACGGATCCTCACTGAGGCGGCCGGCCAGCACACAGCCCGCCGTCCCCGCACCGACGATGATGACGTCGTGCTGCGCCGTGCCACACCCCATGGCGCCGGGTCCTCAACCGCCGCCGAACAGCGTCGCGACGTAGTGGCTGTCCATGTACTCGCGGATCCGGTAGACCAGCCCGTCCTTGAGCTCGATGGCCCAGGCGTAGCGGTTGCTGTAGGTCCGCCCGTCGGCCAGCGTGCCCTGGCCACGGGACTCGCACATGACGAAATCGCCGTGCGACACGATCGTGTCGATCGTGGTCTTGGGGTCGCCGGGGGCGAACATGCCGCGCACCGGGGCGAGGAACTCGTCGACGATCACGTCGCGGGGACCGTGCACGCCGGCACCGGGGATGTTTTCCACCATCGGCTTCCACTCGGCCTCGGGGTGGAGCGTCTTGCGGATGGCCTCGAGCTCGCCGCTGCTGAGCACACGGAAGAACTCCAGGACGGCCTGTTCCTGCGGGGTCCGGGCCTGCGCCATGTCAGCCTCCCTTGGCGGCGGCTGCGGCCGCATCCACTTCGGCAAACGCCTCGCGCGCGATGCGCGTGCTGTCGATGCCTGCGGGCACGCCGCAATAGACGGCCACCTGCAACAGCACCTCGCGGATCTCGTCGCGCGACAGGCCGTTGTTGAGCGCTGCCTTCACGTGCAGCTTCAGCTCGTGGGGCCGGTTCAGCGCGCTGATCATGGCGATGTTGATCAGGCTGCGGTCGCGCAGCGCCAGGCCGGGCCGCGTCCACACATACCCCCAGCAGTACTCCGTGGAGAGCTCCTGCATCGGCATGCTGAAGGCGTCGGCGTTGGCCATCGACTTCTCCACGTAGTCCGCTCCCAGCACCTGCTTGCGCAGCGCCAGCCCCTTGTCGAAACGCTCGTTGCTCATGCCTGCTCCTGTTCGCTGCTGCCGATGCGGCAGCCAGCCCATTCCTCGACGACCTTGACCAGCTCGGTGCAGTCCGCGTCGGGACCCTGCACCTGGTGCGTGATGGACAACATCTGCCGCACGGCCGCGCCCACCACCATCGGCACGCCCAGCGCCTCCGCCTCGTCGAGGCACAGGCGCACGTCCTTGAAGGACAATGCGTTGGCGAAGCCGAAATCGAAGCGCCGGTTCAACACATGCTTCGGCAGCTTGTCGAGCGTGGCGCTGTTGCGGCCCGACGAGACGTTGATGATCTCCAGCATCACCGCAGGATCCACGCCCGCCTTCACGCCCATGGCGACGCCCTCGGCGGCGATGGCCAGTGCCGCGGCACTCATCAGGTTGTTGGCCAGCTTCACGGTCTGGCCGAGGCCCGGCCGCTCGCCGACCACGAATACCCGGCCCATCTCGGCCAGGAAGGGGCGCACGCGCTCGATGGCCTGCAGCGGACCGGACGCCATGATGGCCAGCTTGCCGTTGGCCGCACCGGTCACGCCGCCGGAGACCGGCGCGTCGATGGAAGCGATGCCCAGCGGACCGAGCAGCTGGTGGATGGCCTGTGCAGCACCCGTACCGGAGGTCGAGAGATCAACAAAGACCTGCAGCCCGGGCGCCGGAGCCACTGCACGCGCGGTGGCCAGCGCCACGGCGGGGCTGGGCAGGCTGGCGAACACGACAGGCGCCGCGGCTGCAACCTCGGCAGCGGAACCGGCGGCGCGGGCACCCTTGCCAACCGCGGCCGCGACCGCCTCGGCCGAGGGATCGAATACCGTGACCTCATGTCCCGCGGCCAGCAGGCGCGACACCATGCCGCTGCCCATGCGGCCGACGCCGATGAAACCCAGACGTTCCCCCACTGCGACCCCCTGTTGCGTCGCCGCGATCTCGGCGGCGTCCGTGCACGATAGCGACCCGGCCGGCCCTCAGGCAATCGGTGGCAGGTCGACCCGCACGATATCGGCAATGTCCGGCCGGGATCGCGGGTAGCGCTGCAGCACCAGCGGGTCGTGTCCGGGGATCACGTGGTCGGGCGACCCGGCCAGACGCTCGATCGTCCGGTAGGCCTCGAGGTAGGCCGGGACGCTGTCCAGGATCGGGAAGGGCCGGCCCTGCTGCCAGTTGGCATAGAAGTGGGCGGCATCGGAGGCCAGCACCACCCAGCCCCGGGCAGTGCGCACCCGGACCACCTGCAGGCCCCGTGTATGGCCGCCGACCTTGTGCAGCGTGATGCCCGGCATGAGTTCGCTGTCGCCCTCGTGGAACACCACGCGGCCGGCAAACAGCCGCCCGACCATGGCCTGCACGTCGGCCGCCTCGAAGGGCGCGCGCATCACCGGGTGGCACATCGCGCGGCCGGTGCAAAACGCCATCTCGTCGTCCTGCAGGTGATAGCGGGCCTGCGGGAACAGGTCGTGGTTGCCGGCGTGGTCATAGTGCATGTGGCTGATGACCACGTCCCGGACGGTGGCCGCCGCGACGCCGACGGCGGCCAGCCCCTCGGCGACCGGGCGCAGCAGCTGCCGGCCGCGCAGGCCGCCGGTGGCGAGGTCGAAGCCGGTATCGAGCACCACCGCCTGGCCGCGGCCGACGATGGCCCAGACGTAATAATCGAGCGGCATGGGGCCGTCGTGCGGATCGCCGCCGAGGAAATTGTGCGCTGCCGTCCGGTCGAGGTGGCCGTAGCGGATCGCGTGGATCTCGTACACACTGTCCATGGGGTTCATTGTCGCAATGGCACGGGAAGATGACCACCGCTGACATCATCGCCGTCGGGTCCGGGCATAACGGACTGGTCGCGGCCGCCTACATGGCGGTCGCCGGAAAGAAAGTGATCGTCCTGGAGCGCAACGCCTGGTTCGGCGGCGGCGTGGTGACGCGGGAGCTCACCCTGCCCGGCTTCCGCCACGACCAGCACTCCATGAGCCACATCTTCATCCAGGGCAACCCCCTGCTGAAGGACGACGAACTCGGCCTCAAGCGCAAGTACGGCCTGGAATACCTCTTCCCCGAGCTGCCGATGATGTCCCTGTTCGAGGACGGCAGCACCCTGAAGCTGTACCGCGATCCGCAGAGGTCGGCAGCCTCGATCGCGAAGTTCTCCAGGAAGGATGCCGAAGCCTTCCTGCGCATGTCGGCACGGGCCCGTGAACTGCTGCCGATGATCGCCTCGGGGCTCTATGTGCCGCCGGCACCGGTCGGTGCGACCTGGGCGATGATGGACCAGAGCCGCGAAGGCCGCGAGATCTGGCGGACCATCCAGATGAGCAGCCACGACCTGCTGTGCGACTGGTTCGAGCACGAGAAGGTGCGCATGCACTTCGCGCGCGTGGCCGGCGAGAACCTGGTGTCTCCAGACGAGAAGTCCACGGCCATCGGTGCCTTCGTGTTCCTGGGCTTCCTCGAGGCCTACGGTTTCGGCGTGGCGCGCGGCGGCAGCGGCCAGCTCACCAACGCGCTCATCGCCTGCATCCGTGATCACGGGGGCGAGGTCATCGCCAACGCCGACGTGGCCCGCATCAAGGTGTCCAATGGTCGCGCCAGCGGCGTGGAGCTGGTGGACGGCCGCAGCTTCGCCGCCAATGATGCGGTCATCGGCGCCATCCACCCGCACCTGCTGGGCGGCATGATCGACGGCATGGATCCGGTCGTGCGCGCCGATGCCGAGCGCACCCAGATCACGGACGCCGCCTGCATCACCGTGCACGCCGCGCTGTCCGAGCCGCTGCGCATGAAGGCCGACGAACCCGTCGATGCGGTCATGTGCGAACTGCTGCCCGTCAGCTACGAGACGCTGCGCCGCGACTTCGACGAATTGCGCTATGGGCAGCTGTTCCCCTACCCGCTGCTGGGCTTCGGCTCCTTGTCGCAGTTCGACCCCTCGCGCGTACCGCCGGGCAAGGCCATCCTGCACCTCTGGGACTACGTGCCCTACCACCGGCCCGACGGCGTGCACTGGGACCAGGCGAAGGACGGCTACGCCGACCGCATGCTGGCCCACATGTCGCGCTTCTGCGAGAACGTGCCGCAGGCCATCATGGCGCGCCACGTCGATTCCCCGGTGGACATGGAGCGCACCTCGCCCAGCTTCCGCCGCGGCGACCTCCACGGCGTCGCCACCACAACCTACCAGTCCGGCGCGCACCGCCCGACGCCCGAACTCGGCCAGTACACGGTGCCGGGCCTTGACCGCTTCTACCTGGTCGGCCCCTTCCAGCACCCGGGCGGCGGCGTGTTCGGTGCCGGCCGCGCCACGGCCATGAAGATGTTCGAGGCCCTGGGCATGGATTTCGACAGACAAGGCAAGCTCAAGTGAAACTGCGCGGTACCGATGGCAGCGAACTCATGACGGTCAGTTCGCTGGAGCGTGATGGCAACAGCCTGCTGATCAAGGGCAAGGTGTTCGGCGCCATGCCCCTGAACGCACGCCTGACGCCGGAGGATGCGAAGGCTGCCCTCAAGCTGCTGACGCCGCGGCTGGTGTTCTTCCTGCTGACCCTGCCCTTCCGCCGGAGCACATGACCATGCGTTCACCGCACGCCTTTGCCCGTGTGCTGTCGACGTCCGCGCTGCTGGCCAGCGCAGTGGTTGCCGCGGCGGCCCCGGAGCTCTGTGGCGAGTGCCGCGTCGAGCGCTTTGCCAGTTGCGGCGGCTTCCTCGAGGGTCTCACCGTGGATGCCCGCGGCGGCCTGTGGGCCGTCGACCTGCTCTCCGGCAAGGTGCTGTCCATCGCCGATGACGGCCGCTGCAGCGTGCGCGGCAACACCGGCGGCCAGCCCAACGGGGCCAAGTTCGGCCCCGACGGCAAACTGTGGATCGCCGACAAACGCCATGGGCTGCTGCGCATGGACCCTGCCAGCGGCACGCTTGAGACGGTGGTCGACAGCTACCGCACCGAGCGCCTGCGTGGCCTGAACGACCTGGCTTTCGACCGGCAGGGCGGTGTGTATTTCACCGAACCCTACGGTTCCAGCGCGCTGCAGCCGGTGGGTCGTCTGTTCTACCTGCCCCCGGGCGACAAGGCCACACCGCAACTCGTGCAGGACGGCCTGGCCTTCCCCAACGGTGTTGTGGTCGCGCCCGATGGCCGGCAGGTCTGGGTGGGTGAATACGCCCGCAAGCGCATCACATCAGTACCGTCCATGGGCAATGCCGACGGCTTCGACGTGCCTTTCGTGTGGGCACACACGGTGGGTGGCGTCGGGCCTGACGGCATGCTGCTGACCGCCAAAGGCCAGTTGGTGGCCGCCAACTTCAACGCGGGTGAGTTGCTGGCGTTCGATGCCGCTGGCAAGCCGCTGGGCAGCATTGGCATCCCGGGCGGCGGACTCATGACGACCAACGTCGCCGTGCGCGGCGGGTACCTCTACGCCACCGAAGCCTCGCGCGGCGAGATCTGGCGGGTCAGGCTGCTGCCTTGAGCCATGCCGGCGCAGGATGACGTGTTCGATGTGGTGATCGTGGGTGCCGGCACGGCAGGTTGCGTGCTGGCGGCACGACTGTCCGAGGATCCGCACTGCCGCGTGGCCCTGCTCGAGGCCGGCGCCCGGGACCGGCATCCGTTCTTCCACGTGCCGGCTTTGGTGGGCGCCGCCATCGCGCGCCCGGCATCCGGTTGGGGCCTCTGGACCGAGCCACAGCGTGGACTTGACGGGCGGCGCGTGCCGCTGCCGCGCGGCAAGGTGGTCGGCGGCTCAGGGTCCATCAACGGCATGGCCTACTTCCGCGGGCAACCCGCCGACTATGACGACTGGGCCGCAGCCGGCAATGCAGGCTGGGGCTGGTCGCAGGTGCTGCCTTATTTCCTGCGCTCCGAGGACAACGCCGACCATCGCGCCTCGCCCTGGCATGGCACCGGCGGGCCCATCCGCGTCAGCCACATTCCCAGGCCCAATGCCTTGAACGAGGCCTTCCTGGAGGCCTTCGCGGCAACGGGACGCTATCCGGCCTGCGCGGACTTCACCGGCGCGAGCCCTGAGGGTTACGGCCTGCGCCAAGGCACGATCCGCGGCGGCCGCAGGGACCATACAGCCCGCGCCTTCCTGGGGCCCGCGTTGGGGCGCCCCAACCTGCGCCTGTTCGCCCGCACGCGGGCGCTGCGCGTCCTCGTGGACGACAACCGCGCGACCGGCGTCGAGATCCTTGCGGGAGGGCGCGTGCGGCAACTGCGGGCCGCGCGCGAGGTCCTGCTCTGTGGTGGCGCCTTCCATTCGCCGCAACTGCTGCAACTGTCCGGGATCGGCCCCGGCGCGGCACTGCAGGCGCTGGGCATCGAGGTGCGCCAGGACCTGCCCGGCGTCGGCGCCGGCCTGCATGATCACCCGGCCTGCGCCGTGCTGCAGGAAACGGACGACACCCTCTCTTACGGCCTTTCCTGGCGCACGGCGCACCGCGCCCTGTGGAACGGCCTTGAGTACCTGTTCGCGCAGCGTGGGCCTCTCGCCAGCAACCTGTTCGAGTCGACGGCCTTCATCCGCGGGCGCCACGCGCAGGACCGGCCGGACCTGCAAGTGGTCTTCCAGCCCGCGCGCCGCAACCGCGACACAACGTTTCCGCTGCCGCTCGGCCACGGCTTCGCCATCAGCCTGGTGGCGCTCTACCCGCGCAGCCGCGGTCGCGTGTCACTGGCCAGCGCCGATCCACTCGCCCCGCCACGCATCGACCCTGACCTGCTCGGCGACCCGACGGACCTGGCGACACTGCTGGATGGCCTGCGCCTGGCGCGCGAGTTGTTTGCGGCAACCGCCTTCCGGCGCCACCGTGGCATCGAGGTCGCGCCGGGCCCGGGCCGCGTGCGGGATGCCGACCTGCAGGCCTACATCCGCGCCACCGCGGCGACCGTGCACCACCCGATGGGCAGTTGCCGCATGGGACGGGACAGCGGTGCCGTGGTCGATGCACAGCTGCGCGTGCATGGGATCGGCGGCCTGCGCGTGGTCGATGCATCGGTCTTCCCGGGCACCATTGGCGGCAACACCAATGCGCCGGTGGTCATGGTGGCCGAGAAGGCCGCCGACCTGATCCTCGGGCGGCCGGCGCCAGCCACGTCCTGACACACACATCGTTTCACGGGGGGAGTCCATGGCAAGCGAACACATCCGCCACTGGCGCGTCGGCGACGTCGAGATCGCACGCATCGTCGAGGTCAATGCCTGGGAGGACGACATCACGATGCTGCTGCCGGATGCCACGCCGGCGTTCGTGCAGCAGTTCAAGTGGCTGCAGCCGCATTTCGCGACGCCCGACGGGCGCATGATCCTGTCGTTCCAGGCCTTCGTGCTGCGCTCGCGTGGCCGCAGCTTCATGATCGACACCTGCATCGGCAACGACCGGCACCGCGAGTTCCCGGTGTTCACCAACATGCAGACCAGCTTCCTCGCGGACCTGCGTACTGCGGGATTCCCCCCGGAAGAGATCAGCGGCGTACTGTGCACACACCTGCATTTCGACCACGTCGGCTGGAACACCATGCTTGTCGACGGCAAGTGGGTACCCACCTTCCCGCAGGCCCGCTACTACTTCGGCCGCAAGGAGTGGGCGCACTGGAAACACCTGCGCGACACCGGCGGCTACCACCACATGGACCACCTGGCCGACGCCATCGACCCGGTGATGGACGCGGGGCTCGTCGACTTCATCGACCCGGATTTCCAGCTCACCGACGAAGTCTCGTTGATCCCGACCCCCGGCCATACGCCCGGCCACGTCAGCGTCCTGGTGCGTTCACAGGGTGAACAAGCGGTGATCACCGGCGACATGATGCACCACCCCATCCAGCTGGCCGTGCCGGCGCAGGAGGGACGCTTCGACATGGACAAGCCGGTGGCCGCCCGGACGCGCGTCGACTTCGTGCAGCGCTTCAGCGACACGCCGACGCTCGTCATCGGCAGCCACTTCTCCGATCCCAGCGCAGGCCATATCGTCCGCGACGGCGCCGCCTGGAAGCTCAGGACGGAGTAAGGCATGGCACTCACCCCCGATCTCTCCGGAAAAGCGGTCCTGGTCACCGGTGCCGGCCGTGGCCTGGGTCGCTCGATGGCGCTCAAGCTCGCGCGCTGCGGCGCCAGCCTCGCGGTGGTAGACCTCGACGGCGTGGCTGCCGAAGCCGTCGCCGGCGAGATCCGCGACGGCGGCGGCAAGGCCCGTGCATGGACCTGCGATGTCGGCGACCGCGGGGCCTTCATGGCCGTCGCGGCAGAGTTTGCTGCCCAGGAAGGCCGCATCGACGTGGTGGTCAACAACGCCATGTTGCTGCGCTATGAACCCTTGGAGAACATCACCGAAGACGTCCTGGACCGCATGGTGGCGGTCGGGATCCATGGCAGCGTCTGGGGTGCACAGGCCCTGCTCGCCCACCATGACCCGGCACGCGGCGGCGCGATCATCAACATGGCCTCGCCGGTGGTGAACCGCGGCTTCGCCAACACGGCGGCCTACAGCATGGTGAAGGCCGCGATCGCCTCGCTCACCAAGGTGCTGGCGGCGGAACTCGGACCCCGGGGCATCCGCGTCAATGCGCTGTCACCCGGCTCGGTGCCCACGCCGGGAGCCTTGGGTCTGAACGACAAGGCCGAATACGAACGGCGCACGCGGACCATCCCGCTGCGACGCCTGGGTAGCGAGGACGACAACGCCGAGGCGTGCGCCTTCCTGCTCAGCGCCGAGGCATCGTTCATCCACGGTGAGATCCTCAACGTCGACGGCGGCATCAGCGCCGCAGGATGACCCCATGAGCAAGCCGATCCTCGAGTTCGACACCGATCCGTTCAGCCGCGAATCCGTGCGCAATGCGCGTGCCGTCGACGACCGGCTGCGCGAGACCGCAGCGGTGGTCCGGCTGCCCGGCGAGGACATCTGCATGTTGGCGCGCCACGAGCACGTGGCCGCGGGCCTGAGGGACTGGAAGACTTTTTCGTCGACCTCGCGGCCGTGGCACGACCCGACCTCGGTGCGCCCCGAACTGCTGCTGACCGATGATCCGCCCAAGCACACGCGGGTGCGCGCCGTGGTCAGCAACGCGCTCTCGCCCCAGGCCATGGCGAAGATGGCCGAAGCGTTCCGCGCGGATGCGGATGCCCTGGTCGGGGCGCTCAAGCCACAGGCTGGCGAGACCATCGATGCGGTCGGCCAGATCACCCAACCTTTCGTCTACAAGGTGCTGCCAGACCTGCTGGGCGTGATGCAGGAAGGCCGCGAACACATGTCCGCCTTCGGCAACATGGTCTGGGCCACGATGGGGCCGATGAACGAACTGTTCGCGGAGGCCATGCGGGATACCGACAAGGCCGTCGTCGACTGGGCCACGGCCGCCTGCCTGCGCGAGAACCTGGCGCCCGGCAGTCTGGGCATGGCCATGTACGAAGCGGCGGATCGCGGCGAGATCGACTACCTGGAGGCCAACCTGCTGGTGGGCATCCTGCTGTCCGCCGCCGCCGACACCACCGTCATCACCCTGGCCAATGCCATCCGCGCCTTCGCCGAGTTCCCCGAGCAGTACGCGCTCGTGCGCGCCGACCACAAGCTGACGAAGGCCGCCTTTGAAGAGAGCCTGCGCTGGGACTCCCCCTCGCGCATGGCCGGACGCATCGCCATGCGCGATGTCGAGATCGACGGCCACCTGATTCCGGCCGGCACGCGTTGCGGACTCATGTTCGCGGCCGCGAACCGCGATCCCCGCCGCTGGCAAGAACCGGACCGCTTCGACATCCATCGTGGCAACAGCGCCAACCTGGGCTTCGGCTTCGGGGTGCACGCCTGCGTCGGCCGGGCGCTGGCGCTGCTGGAAGCCGATGCGCTGCTGGGTGCGCTGGCACGGCAGGTGGCGGCCTTCGAAGCCGCGGGCGAGGTGGAGCCGTGGATGACCACGGTCGGGCATGGTCCGGCGCAATTGCCCGTGAGGCTGCGGTTCGACTGAACCGCAGCCCCCGGCCAGATCACTCCGCGGCCGAGAAGATCAGGTCGGCCCAGCGCTGGAACCGCTCGCAGTTGGCGTTGTGCTCCATCACGCCAGCCGTGAGCGCCGTGAAGGTGATGTCGCGGGCCGGGTCCACCCAGAACATCGTGGTGCCCGCACCGTAGTTGCCGAAGGTGCGTGGCGATGCCAGCGCGCCGAACATGTGGTGGATGAGCTGCTCACCGCGGATCGTGAAACCGAGGCCGATGTTGGCCGGCACGTCGGGCAGGCCTTTCTCGCGGCCGCGAGCCGCGTAGAGCTCGTTGGGCTTCTCGCCCGTGTGCACCCGCGTGGCGAGGTCGAGCATCGCCGGCGACAGCAGGCGCGCACCGTCGAGCGTGCCGCCGCGGCGGAACATTTCCGCGAAACGGAACATGTCCGGCACCGTGGAGACGACGCCCACCCAGGGCATGACCGCGTGTTCTTCCTCGAACGCGCCGTTGGGGCCGTAGTTGCTGTGGCCCAGGTGCGAGATCGGGTATTTGGAGAGGAAGTCCGGCACGACCTTGCGCGGCTTGAGGTCTGCACGCAGGCCGACGGCAGTGTCCTTCATGCCGAGTGGATCGAGGATGTCCTGCTGCACGATCTCGCGGTAACCGCGTCCGCGCGGATCCGTGCGCAGCACGGCCTCGGCCATCAGCACATGGTTCACCATGGGCGAATACGACACTTTCGCGCAGGGGGCATCGACGGGCCGGGCAACCTCAAGGACCGCTGCCAGCACTTCCTCGAAGCGGTCGATGTACATGCCCGGACGCGCTTCGAAGATCACCGGGAAGCCGGCCTGGTGCGACAGCAGGTGCCACATCAGGATCTTCTCGCGGCCGTGTCCGCTGAACTCCGGGATCAGCTCGGTGATGGGCGTGGTGAGCAGGAAGCGGCCTTGCTCGATCGCCTGGAAGACCAGCACGTTGGTGAAGGCCTTGGTCACCGAGAAGATGTTGAACACCGAGTCGCGGGCCAAGGGTTGCGACTGGGCGGCATCGGCAGCGCCGATCACCTCGTCGAACACCACCTGTCCGCCGCGGGCGACTTTCACGACGGCGCCATGATAGAGGCCCCGGTGGATCTCGCTGCGGATGATGTCGGGAAGCAGCGCGAGGTGCGCCGCATTCATGCTGGATTGGCTCATCAGGTCCCCCGTCGATGTCGACGGGCACGATATCAGCCCGGCAGCACCACGAACAGCATCCAGGCCAGCGTGCATCCGGCCCCGACCATCAAGGCGCTGTAGGCCAGCAGTTGCCGCAGCAACCGGTCGCGCTGGGCGTCTCCGGCCTGCGCCACGACCAAGGCGCCGTTGGTGGAAAAGGGCGAGGTGTCGACGATGGTCGTGGCCACGGCCACCGCCGCCACCAGACCGACAGCATCCAGTCCTCCCAGTGCGGCAACCGGCGCAGCCAGCGGAACCAGCACGCCGAGCAGGGCAGTGGATGACGCAAAGGCGGACACGAGACCGGCGACCAGGCACAGCAGCAACGCTGACATCCACGGTGGTCCGGCCTGCGCCACGCCCTGGCCCACCGATGCCATCAGGCCATGCCGTTCCAGCAGTGCGACATAGGTGACGACGCCGCAGATCAGCACCAGCGTCGACCAGTCGACCCGTGCCAGCGCGCCCCGCTGGCCACCGGGCGCGAACACGGCCAGCACCACCACCACGGCAAGGGCCAGGAACCCCGTGTTGGCCTTGAACAGCAACACCCCGGTCGCGAGCGCAGCCAAACCGGCCAAGGTCAGCCAATGCTCCCGCTGCAAGCGCGGCGCATCACGGGTTCCCGGTTCGGTGCTGTCCATCGGCCTGGCCACGGGGACGGCCGTCGCAGGCTTGCGACCTGTCCACGCCCAGACGCCCGCGGCAAGCAGCAGGTTCATCACCAGGCTCGCGAGGAACCAGGATGCCGGCGCCACGGGCAGTCCCGCCCGTGCCGCAACCTCTGCCGTGATGCTGCCGTAGACGGATCCTGGCGCAAAGGCACCGGCCTGGGTGCCGTGGATCACCATCAAGCCCATCATCAGCGGGGATTGTCCGTGTTCACGCGCCACGCCCAGGGCCACGGGCACGATGATGGCCACGGCGGCCGGCCCCAGCGCACCTGCGGCCGTGAGCAGGCCCGCCACCGTGAAGAAAACCCAACCGAGCAGCCGGGTGCGGCCGGCGACCAAGCGGACGGCCGAACGCACCAGATGATCCACCGTGCCGTTGACCTGGGCCACGCCGAACAGATAAGTGACGCCCAGCAGCGTGAGGAACAGGTCTGCCGGGAAGCCGGACAGCACCGTCTTCGCGGCCTCGCCGAACAGCACGGCGCCCACACCCCAGGCGGCGACCAAGGCCAGCACGCCCATGTTGACCGGCAGCCACGCGGCGGCAGCGAAGACGGCGACCAGCACCAGCACGGCGATCGAGTTCATGGCCGCAGACTAACCGCTCCGCGCATACTGGGGCGCATGGACGCGAACCTGTTCCGGCGTTTCCACGACGCCGACATCCCCTCCACAGCCCCCTTCCTCTGGCACGCCGACGGCAGCCTGGTCACCTACGGCGAGTGGTGGGCGCTGGGCGCCCGGTGGGCCAACGCACTGCGGGATGCGGGCATCCGCGCAGGCGACCGCGTCGCCGTGCAGATCGGCAAGTCCGCCGAATCACTGCTGCTGTACCTCGCCTGCCTGCGGACCGGCGCCGTCTACCTGCCCCTGAATCCGGCCTACACGCCGCATGAGGTCGACCACATCCTGCGCGATGCGGAACCCACCCTGTTCGTCTGCGACCCTGCGGACGCAGACCGTTACGCGGAGACCAAGGGGCCACGGATCCTGACGATGGCTGCCAACGGCAGCGACGGCAGCCTGCCGGCCCTGGCCAGGGCGCAGGCCGCGTCCCATGAAGACGAGTCGCGAGCCGGCGACGATCTCGCGGCCATCCTCTACACCTCGGGCACCACGGGCCGCCCCAAGGGGGCCATGCTGACCCATGACAACCTCTGGTCCAACGCCCATGCCCTGCGCCAGGCCTGGCATTACGGGCCCGGCGACTGCCTGCTGCACGCCCTGCCGGTGTTCCACACGCATGGCCTGTTCGTGGCCACCAACGTGACACTGGCGAGCGGCGCATCGCTGTGCCTGCTGCCACGTTTCGATGTCGATGCCGTGTTTGCGACGCTGCCCTGCTGCACCGTGATGATGGGCGTGCCCACGTTCTACACGCGACTGTTGGCCGACGCCCGGCTGACGCGCGAAGCGACCGCGCACATGCGGCTGTTCATCTCCGGGTCGGCGCCTCTCACCGCGGAAACACACCGCAGTTTCGCCGCCCGCACAGGGCACGCCATCCTCGAGCGCTATGGCATGACCGAGACGAACATGAACAGCTCCAATCCCTATGACGGCGAGCGTGTGCCGGGCAGTGTCGGCAGGCCGCTGCCGGGGGTCGAGATCCGCGTCACCGACCGGGAGACAGGCCAGCCATTGCCAGCCGGTGAGATCGGCATGCTCGAAGTGCGCGGCCCGAACGTGTTCAAGGGCTACTGGCGCAATCCCGGCAAGACGGCCGAAGAATTCAGAAGTGACGGGTTCTTCATCACGGGCGATCTTGGCCTGCAGGATGAACGGGGCTACTTGCGCATCGTGGGCCGCGGACGCGACCTCGTGATCTGCGGCGGTTTCAATGTCTACCCGGCGGAGGTCGAGGATGCCCTCGATGCCTTGCCCGGCGTGGTCGAGAGCGCGGTCATCGGCGTGCCGCATCCCGACCTTGGCGAAGCCGTCGTCGCCGTGGTGCAACACCGCGACGCAAGCACGGACGAACGCGCCCTGCTTGCCGCACTCCATGATCGCCTGGCGCGCTTCAAGCAACCGCGGCGCGTGATGTTCGTCGAGGCATTGCCGCGCAACACCATGGGAAAGGTGCAAAAAGCGCTGCTGCGCGAGCAGTACGCCTCGCTCTTCAGCTGACTGCCGCGAGCCGCTCCCAGAACCAGGCGGCCGCCGGCAGGCCGACAAGCCAGGCCGCCACAGGGCGCCAGCCTGCGTCAGGCAGCGACTTGAAACGGCCCATCAGGAAGACGAGACCGAGCACCACCGCGACACAGGCCACCTGCCCCACCTCGATGCCGAGGTTGAAACGCAGCAGGGCCCAGGCCAGATCCCCGCGTGGCAGCCCGATACCTGCCAGTGCACCGGCAAAGCCCAGCCCGTGCAGCAGACCGAAGCCGAACGCCAGGGCTGCGGGATGCCTGGCGCCGAAGCCTGGCTGGCCGCGTGCATCGCGCAGCAGTTCCACCGCCAGCACCACGATCGACAGGGCGATCAAGGTTTCGGTGGTCGACGACGGCAGGACCCACACCCCGAGGGTCGCCATGGCCAAGGTAAGACTGTGGGCCAGCGTGAAAGCCGTGACGGCGATGACCGTGCGTCGCCAGCGGCGCAGCAGCAGCGCGAGTCCCGACACGAACAGCAGATGGTCGGTACCGGTCAACAGGTGCTCGATGCCCAGGCGGAAGTAGGCCGGACCTGCGCCTCCCGTTCCCTGGCCCAGTTGCAGCCGCGGCGCGGCAGGTTTCAGCAGCCAGGTTTGTTCCGGCTCTCCCTCACGTTGCCACCGGACCCAGACATCCGTGATGCTGCGCTCCAGGCCGCGCACTTCGAGCCACTGGCCCTGCAGGGACGTGCCCGGCGGCGGTGCGACACGCCAGCGCAGGGTCAAGGTATCGGCGGTCAGGCGCCGCTCGGGTACTGTGTCCAGCCAGCCCGACGACAACCAGGGACGCAGGGGCAGTGCGTATTCCCCCGCCACGGGCTGTCGCCACTGGATTTCGACCGGGCCTTCCCGCGTCTCGCGCAGCTCAAGGTAGGCCGGCCGGATCTCATGGGCAGCGAGCACCGCAGGCAGCAGGCACAGCAGTGCCGCGAACCAAGGGCGAAGCGTCATGGGGTCGCCGCGGGCTGCAGGGCCGGCGGCAGCTCGACCCTGTATTCCGCCACGAGCCTGTCGACGGCCTCGCGCGTGAGCCGCAGGCGCTCCTCGGTCATCCAGTCGGCCAGCACCGCCTCGCGCATTTCGGCCCACGGAGGCGACGCTGGCCCGCTCCGCGACTCGACATAGACCAGATGCCAGCCCAGGCCGGACTGCCACGGCCCACTCCATTCGCGCAGCGGCAGCGTGGGCAGCGCCTGCGTCAGCGGCGAGTTGCCGAAGCGTGCCTGCGCATCGGCAAGGGCCAGTCCGGGCTGCCACGGATCGGTGCCATCGGAGCCCGGTGCCGTGCCCGGCACCGGATGCGCGGGCAACGTCGGCTTCAGACGCTCGAGCGCTTCACGGTCCTCGGCGAAGCGGTTGTGGAAGCTGCTGCGCGCTGGCGTGCCGAAACGCGCGATGTGGGTGGCGAGATGCTGCTGCAGCACCTCGTCGGCAGGCGGTTCGGGCACGGAGGCATCCGTGAGCAGGAACTCCAGCTTGGCCACCAACCGCCGGCGCAGGATCTCGTCATCGTGGTCGAGACCACGGGCAAGCGCTTCGCGGTAGAGCACTTCCTCGCGGACATGCGCGTTGACCAGGTGCCGCAGTTCCTCGTCCGTGGGCGGCTGGCCGAACTGCGCTTCGTGCAGGCCCCGCAAGGCAGCGACGCGTCCCTCGTCCACCACGATGCGCGTGGCGGCATCGTCGTGGACTGCGCTCCACCAGGCCTGGCCAGCAGCGACCACAGCCCCCAAGGCCAGGAACTGCAGCAGGGGCTCGCGCCACCAGCGCGGGAGGCCCTGCGGGCGATCCGTCATCTGTCACTCCGGCGTGTAGAAGATGGGAGAGGACCAGCCGCGTTCCTGCAGGCTGGGCGGTACCCCTTGGGGCAGCGGCACGCCGTTGCGCACGGCGAGATAGGTGGTCCAGCGGGGCGTCGGGATCTCCAGCACGCGCAGGTAATAGGCTGTCGGCCAGCGGGGATCAAAGTCGCCGTCCACCCATTCGGCCTGCAGGCGCGCCACACCGATGGTGTTGGCATAGGTCGCGCGCGCGACGTCGACCGTGCTGCCGACGGCCGGCAGGCGGCCGGTGGCAGGATCCGGCCGGCGATCACCCGACCAGGCGACGTCGATCACCCGCTCATGGGATCCGCGATCATCCTGCCAGAGCTTGATGAGCTGCATGCGGTCCAGGTTCGCGCCATCCGGATCCTTGACCGCCTGCATCACGAAGCGCGGAACGGCATTGCGGGTCCGCCGCCATTCGCTGCCCATGGGCAGGCCCTTGGCATACGCGGCGCGCACCCAGTCCTCCTGCTGCAGCAGTCCGGAAGGCAACTGCGGGCCACCAAAGAACCGCAACTGCATCCGCGTTCCCGACGTGGCGAAAACCTCGCGCCGCTTGAAGGCTGCGAAGATCGACTCGCGCGTGTTCTCCTCCGCCCAGACGCCGGTGATGCCGCTGGCAGAGAGCAGCGACACGGGCTGGCGCAGCAGGGGATTGGGCTGGTCACCCAGCACGCGTCTGATGTTGTCCCCGTAAGGCGCATCGGTATCGCCCAACGCACCGGTGTGGTTGTCCTCCTCGGTGGCACTGGCTGCCGTGTGGTAGTCGCTTGAGCCCACCAGCCCGAAGACGTAGGGATTGAAGCCCTGCTGCAAGGACAGGGCGAGACCACGGAGCAGGCCGGAGCGCACGTAGCTGCCCTTGAGGTCCGGCGGACCGGCATCAGCCCCTTCACGCACGTGCTCGAGGATCTCGAAGCCTGCGAACTCATCCTCCGGGGACAGCAGCGGATGGGTCTCGCTGGTGCCCTTGTTCTGCGTCACCTCCACCAGCGGCTCGTTGCGGCGACGCTGGCGGGCATGGCGGGCGTCCATGGCCTTGCCATAGGAATCGCGGAGGGAGAACTGCAAGCCATCACTCAGGTTGCTGTTGTGCGGGATCAGCACCGAGTCGATGCCACGGGCACGCAAGGCATCGGCATAGCGCCACAGGTCCTCAGGATGACGCGAATCCAGCGCGCTGAAAGCCACGTCGGGGAAACGCGGGCCGGCGAACACGGCCACGCGGTGGAAGTGGGCGCCACCGGGTGTCTCCGACCATTCGAAGGCGGGAAACGTTGTGAAACGTCCCGGCACGTAGAACTCGTTGGCCACGTCCACGACCGCGCGCCAGCCTTCGCGGCGCAGGCTGCGCGTATTGAGTTCCGGCAGGTCTCCCGTGCCGCGCAAGCCTGAACGCATCAGCTTCAACAAGCCCGTGCGATCGGGCCGCGAGAGTTCGGCGAACCAGTTCGAGTCCTCGAAAGGCGGCGCCTTCGCGAGGACCCGGGAGGAGATGGCCAGGTACTCGGCGTGATCCGAGACGGCGAGGAAATCCAGCGGCGCCCGCCGGCGGATCCGCGTCCCCATGTACTCGACCGTCTCGCCGCGGGCATAGCGGTAGGCATCACGCGGTGTCGCCTTGATGCCCGCCCATGCGGCATCCATGGACTGGCTGGTGTGCAGGTGCAGGTCACCGAACCAGGCGCTGCGCAGTGGATTGGCTGCCGCCGGGGCAGCGTCGCTCAACACAGGCAGCACCGCGCACAGCAAGGCGCCGCGCAGCGCGCGGACGAAGGTCATGGACACAGGACGCTCCGTCAGGGGGAGTAGAACACCGGGGAAGTCCAGGCACGCTCCTGCAGCGAGGCCGGCACCTTGTCCGACAGCGGCAGTCCGTTGCGCACCGCGAGGTAGGTGGACCAACGTGGCGTGGGGATCTCGATCACGCGCGCGTAGTACAAGGCGGAAGCCTTGGGATCAAAGTCGGGATCGACCCACTCCGCCTGCAAGCGTGCAGCACCGATGGTATTGGCATAGACGGCGCGCGTGGCATCGACCGTGCTGCCCACGGCCGCCATGCGGCCCGTGGCCGGATCGGGACGGCGGCCGCCGGAACCCACCACGTCATAGACCCGCTCGTGCGTCCTGCCCTGGCTCATCCAGACCTTCACCACCTGCAGGCGGTCGAGGTTGGCGCCGTCCGGGTCCTTCACGGCCTGCAGCAGCAGACGTGGCGGGCGCGCGGCCGAACCGCGCCGGGCAGGCTTGAGGTCGCCGCCCATCGGCACGCCACGGGCATAGGCGCGCGCCAGCCAGTCCTCCGCCGCCATCAGTCCGGCCGGGTAGTCGAAGGAAGCGAACAACCGCACCTGCAGCCGTGGCCCTGAAGTGGCGAACACTTCGCGGCGCTTGAAGGCGGCAAAGATCGACTCGCGCGTGTTCTGCTCGGCCCACACGCCGGTGATGCCACTGGCCGAGAGTGCCGCGACCGGCGCACGGATCACCGGGTTGATCTCGTTGAGGACCTTGCGCGCACCCTCGCCGTGGGGCCAGTCGCTGTCGCCCAGGGCTCCGGTGTGGTTGTCTTCCTCGGTGGCGGTGGTGCCGGAGTGGTAGTCGCTGGAACCCACCATGCCAAAGGCGAAGGGATTCACGCCCACCCTGCTGGCAAGTTCAAGGCCCCGTCGGTAGGCATCGCGCACGTAACTGCCAGCGACCGGGCCGCGTCCGCCGCCCGCATAGTGCTCAAGGATCTCGAAGCCTGCGAACTCATCGTCGGGCGAAAGTTCCGGATGGGTCTCGCTCGTGCCCTTGATCTGGGTGACCTCCACCAGGCGCTCGTTGCGCGCGCGCAGGGCAGCGGTGTCGCGGTCCAATGGCTTGCCATAGGAGTCGGCCATCGAGAACTGCAGGCCACCGCTGAGGTTGCTGTTGTGCGGGATCAGCACCGAGTCGATGCCGCGCGCCCGGGCGGCATCGGCATAGCGCCACAGGTCTTCGGGATGGCGGGAATCCAGCGCCGTGAACGGCACGTCCGGGTACCGGGGCCCGGGAAAGACGGCGACCCGGTGGAAGTGGTTGCCACCTGGTGTGTTGGACCACTCGAAGGCGGCGAAGGTCGTGAAGCGTCCGGGCTGGTAGGCCTCGTCCGCGGCAGCGATGACGGCCTGCCAGTTGTCGCGCTTGATGGCCGGCGTGTTGAACTCCGCCAGCACCTCCGGCCCGTAGAAGGCCGAGCGGAGGAATTTCGTGAAACCGGCCTTGTCCGGACGCTGCAGTTGCTCCAGCCAGTTGGAATCCTCGAAGGGCGGGCGCTGCTCCAGGATGCTGCGCGGCACGCCCATGTACTCGGAATGGTCCGCGACGGCGAGGAAGTCCAGGGCCGCCTTGCGACGCACGGACTTGCCCATGTAGTCCACGGGCAGGCCCTGGGCGTAGCGGTAGGCATCGCGAGGGGTGGTGCGCACACCACCCCAGGCCGCATCATAGGAATTGCTGGTATGCAGGTGCAGGTCACCAAACCAGGCGCTGCGCAAGGGATTGGCGGGCAAGGCGGGAGCCGGAGCGGCTGCCGCCGCGACGGCGCCCTGCAACGGCAGAGCGAAGGCAACCGCCGCCGCGAGACAGGCTCCCAGCCACCGCCCGCCGCTCATCTCAGCCCACCCACCAGGCCACGAACTGCCGCCACTGCTCCGTCGCGCCAATCGCGAGGCGCATGTCGGTCAGCAGCAGCAGCGGCGGGATCAGGCCAAACACATAAGCCAGGTGGATGCGCCGGCGGGTGACCAGGTCATAGACCGGACCGGCAAACAGCAGTGCGAGCGTCAGGTAGAGCTGGCGGTCGAACTCGAACACGAACAGCGGTGCCCGGCCGATGGCCGCGCCGAGCAGGCCACCCACCGTGGCCAGCGTCATCAGCCGCTTGTGGGCCTCCGGTGACTTCTTGCGCAGCAGCAGTCCGGCGATGAACAACGGCGCGAACACGAACATGTCGAAGAACGGCACCGCGAGAGCCTGGACCTGGTCCGGTGCCGTGCCCAGCGGTCCGCCGAGCCCGTGGACACCCGCATGGTGGGTGATGACGAAGGCGAAGATGATGACGACGAATCCCAGCACCGCGCCGGCCTGGCCGAGCTTCATGTGCGTGGCGACCTTGCCGCGACCGATCAGCCAGGCCTGGCAGATGTGCAACAGCATCCACGTCGTGAAGACCGCGCCATGCACGTGGTAGATCGGCGCCAGTGGCCGCGACTCGGGATTGAACATCGCCAGGAAGAAGCTGGGCGAGAACCCGGCCAGCACCACCACGAGGGCCACGATGGCCATCGTCAGGTAGAAGACGCGGTCGCGCCGCGCCAGATCGGTTGCGGTCATGAGGCCCCCTTGTGATTTTGTTGTTGCGTGCAGGACCGCAGCTGCGCAGGGCCCCTGACCGAATCTACACCGGCCGCGGCCGGCATGTCTCGCGCAGGAAGCCCAATACGGGAGCCACCGCGGCACGCCGTCCACCCTCACCAATCAGCATCACGCGCCAAGAGGGTGCCAGGGCCGGCTCGATCCGCTGCAGGGTGCCCGCCTGCACGGCAGGCTCGGCGATGTCGGCGAACAGGACTGCCACGCCCTGGCCTGCCACGGCCATCTGCAGCGCGACGTCCTGGAAGGCCGGCCGCGCGACGACATCGCGCGGCGTCACGCGCGCACCCGCCAGCAATTCGCGTTGCCAGCGTGACAGTTGCTGCCGGTCCGGCGGCAGCAGGAAGGGCATCTGGGCCAGGTCGCGACCGGCACGGCGGGCCTGGCGCAGCAGTGACGGCGAGGCGTACAGGCCTGTCTGCACCTGCCCGAGCACTTCCGCCTCGATGCGGCCCCCACGGGCCAGGCCACCGGTATAGACCACCACGTCGACCTCGTCGCCGCGCAGCAGGTCGAGGGGGTCTCGCGAAGGATCGAAGGCGATGAATTCCAGGTCGAGGCCGGGATGGCGCGCATGCATCGCCGGGAGCGCAGGCTTGATGCAGCCCTCGAGAAGCAGCGGACCGGCACAGACGCGGAGCGCTGCGGATTCCTGGCGGAGACGGCCACCCGTGAGCGCGGCTCCGGCCTCGAGCAGCTCGCGCGCCCTGGGCAGGTAGGCCCGCCCCTGCGCGGAAAGTGTCACGGCCGCGCCTGTCCGGCGGTGGAACAGGGAACATCCCAGCGACTGCTCGATGCCGCGCACCTGCGTGCTGACCGACGGTTGACTGATGCCCAGGCGTTCGGCCGTGCGCCGGAAGTTGCAGTCCTCCGCCGCGGCGACGAAAACCTCAAGCTTGCGGAACGTGATCGCCATGCTGGCCTGGGCCGGCCCCCGCCGTCGGGAACCGGCCGTCGGGTCAGAACTCCAACGCCACGCCCAGCACGTAACGCCGTCCCAGCAGGTCGAACAAGGCCGGGTTGGTCTGGCCTACCGCACCTTGCAATGACGAGAAGCTCGCCACGACCGGCGGATCGCGGTCGAGCAGGTTGGTGATGTTCAGGTAGGCCCGCCAGTTGCGGCCGGCTGCATCGTCCTGCTGCCAGGAGAGGTTCATGTCGGTGTAGAACACCGAAGACACCGTGTTGTCGTCGAACTTCACCACGGCGTTGCGGTTGGCATCGAGCAGGCCATCTCCGATGAACCGCCCTTGGACGTAAACGCCCAGCGGCCCATGACGGTAATTGAGGCTGGCCGTGAACTTGTATTCCGGCAGGGCCAGGTTGGTGCCCGTGCCGGCACCGCCCGTCTGCCCGGCACGATCCACCTTCGCAGCCCCCGCGTTGGTGGTCGAGTTCTCACCCAACCAGGTGGCGAACAGGCGGCCGGTGATCCGCCCGCCATCACCAAACCACTCGACGGGGCGGGTGTAGCTCATCTCCATGTCGATGCCGGAGACCTTGGCGGCATTGATGTTCTGGTAGGTCGCTTCCACCAGGGAGATGACGCCGGCTTCGTTGCGCGTGATGAGCGCGCACAGGTTGGTGGCCCCGCGGAAGCACTGGTCGATCGTATCCTGCGACGTCAACTGCCCGATGGCGCCACTGATTTCCACCTGGTACCAGTCGAGGGAGGCCGAGAACCCGTCGAGCCAGGCGGGCCGGTACACCGCGCCGAGGGTCAGCGTATCGGCCTCCTCGGGCATCAGGTTCGGATTGCCGCCGGACACCTGCGTGATGCCGACATTGGCCGTGTTGGTGAACGGGTCGCGTACGGAAGCAGCGCCGCCGGTGCGATCGAAGCGCTCGGCCAGGGTGGCCGCACGCACGTCGCGGGACAAGGTGCCACGCAGGCGCAGTTCGTCGTTGAACTGTGCATCCAGGCCAAGCTTCCAGGCCCAGATGCCGCCGCTGCCCGAATAGTCGGCCCAGCGGACACCGCCATTGAAGTTGAGTTGCTGCAGGAAGGGCTTGTCCGCCAGCAACGGCACCAGGAGTTCGTGGAAGAACTCGGTGACGTCGGCCTTGCCCTTGATGTTCGGCACGCGTGAGAACTGCATGTCGATGGGCAGCGCGCGCAGGCCGGCCCATACGCCGCGGATGCCCTTGGCGGCATCGTTGGCGGGCACCGGCAGGAAGGTGTCGTTGTTGGCGACGTTGGTGCCACCCGTATAGACGATCTGCTTGATCTCCTCCTCGCGCCACGAGGCACCGAAGGCACCGGAGATGGGTCCTGCGCCCCAGCCCGCGAAGAGTTCGCCACTCATCGAGAACTCCGCGACCTTCTGCTTCAGGCTCGCCGCCGAGACTTTGTCCGGACCGGACAGATAGCTCACGGTCTCGCCGGCGGCGAAGCCTTCGCCGGCGTAATACACCGGGGTGGTGATCTGCTGCCCGGGCTCATAGCCGGTGACCCAGTCGATTGCCGCCGACGTGGCATTGCCCCGGCCGAACAGGTTCAGCGGCTTGCAGTCGGGATACAGGCCCGACGTGCGCGTGA
>JBJOHO010000065.1:0-18439 GCA_046047615.1 Pseudomonadota bacterium | reverse complement strand
AAGTCGATCTCCATCGGTAGGCCATAAGGCCCCAGGTACTGGGGATCCGTGTTCCACAGGTGCAGCACCTCGGTGATGATCGACGCACGCGTTGGAGGAGGAGCCGCGAGCAGCGTCTCGTCATCGATGTAGCGGTCGACGTCCCTGCGCGGCACGCCGGTCATGATTGCCACGCGAGCGCGCGTCAGCGGCCCATCATGGCCCACGCCATCGCGGATCGCGCTCTCTACGTAGACGCCTTTGATGACCTCGATGAACTCGTCGTAGCGGACACCTGCACGAACCAGGATCTTCACCAACGGCCGCAGCACCTTGCGGAAGGCATGTATGAGGTGCGCACGGACGTTGTCGTTCATGAGGCTCTCGTGCTAGCTGCGTTCCCCGGGCACGAACATCCTGTCGTGCTCACCGATGGCGTAGCGATCGGTCATGCCGGCGACATAATCGGCAACGGCGCGAGCGCGGCCGGCGGACCCCTCGCGAGCTTCTGCATTCTGCGCGGCGATGCGGTGCTCGGGCGGCATCAGGTTCACATCTTCGAAGAAGGCGCCGAACAACGCCCGCACCACCCGCCTTGCCTTCAAGGTCATGCGCTGCACACGGTAGTGCCGGTAGAGGTTGTCGCGCAGGAAGCGCTTGAGCTCGATGTGCTCGGCGTGGGTTGCGGCGCTCATGGCCACCAGCGCGTGCGGGTGTGCGCGCACGTCATCGATGGACTGCAGTGCGGCCACGGCGACGCTGTCGCGCGTAGTTTCGATCACATCCGTGACGAGATGGTTGATCATCCGCCTGATGGTCTCGTGGATCAGACGGCGCTCGCCAAGTCCCGGATGCAGGGCCTCGACCGCTTCCAGTTCACGCCGGATCAGCGTGACCTCGCGCAGTTGCCCCAGTGTGAGCAGCCCGGCACGCAGGCCGTCATCCACATCATGGTTGTTGTAGGCGATTTCATCGGCGAGGTTGGCCAGTTGCGCCTCCAGGCCCGGCTGGCGGCGCTGCGCAAAGCGGCTGCCCAGTTCTCCCAGTCGCTGCGCATTGGAGACCGAGCAGTGCTTGAGAATGCCCTCGCGACACTCGAAGGTCAGGTTGAGCCCGCTGAAGCCTGCATAGCGCTCCTCCAGCTCATCGACGACGCGCAGCGACTGGAGGTTATGTTCGAAACCGCCGTACTCGCGCATGCAATCGTTGAGCGCGTCCTGGCCTGCATGGCCGAAGGGCGTGTGCCCCAGGTCATGGGCGAGGCAGATGGCCTCGGTGAGCGTCTCGTTGAGGCGCAGCACGCGCGCGATGGAACGGGCGATCTGCGCCACCTCCATGCTGTGCGTCAATCGGGTCCGGTACAGGTCTCCTTCGTGGTTGACGAAAACCTGTGTCTTGTAGACGAGCCTGCGAAAGGCATTTGAGTGCACGATGCGGTCGCGGTCCCGCTGGAACTCTGTGCGATAGCGAGGCGGCGACTCCGGGTGGCGTCGTCCCCGGCTGAGTTCATCGTGCGCCGCCCACGGTGCCAGCATCGATGTGCCGTCGCTGCTCATGCGCGTGGATCGAACCACGTCGCCAAGGTTGCGGCCAGCGCGTCGTCGGGATAGTCGGCGGTGAACCGTGCTGCCCCAAGCGCCTCGAGGAGGATCAGCCGTATGCGCCCCCCCTTCACCTTCTTGTCCACCTGCATGTACTCCATGGCCTTGGCCGCCCCGATCCGGGGCGGAGCGCGGTCAAGCCCTGCCCGACGCAGCAAGTCATGCACCCGCTCCACATCGGAATGTGGGAGCAGGCCCATGCGGGCAGACAGGTCGGCAGCGATAAGCATGCCCGTGCCGACTGCCTCGCCATGCAACCACTCGGTGTAGCCTGTTGCAGCTTCGATCGCGTGGCCGAAGGTATGGCCGAAATTGAGCAGCGCACGCTCACCGTGTTCGTGCTCGTCGCGCAGGACCACGCCGGCCTTGAGTTCACAGGAGCGGTGGATCGCGTGGGCCAAGGCGTCCGGATCAAGTGCAAGTAGGTTGTCGAGCTTGGCTTCTAGCCACGTCAGGAAATCACTGTCGAAAACGAAGGCATATTTGATGACCTCCGCGAGGCCGGCTCGCAACTCGCGCTGGGGCAGTGTCTGCAGGGTAGTCGTATCCGCCACAACCAGTCGGGGCTGGTGGAAGGCGCCAATCAAGTTCTTCCCGCCAGGATGGTTCACGCCGGTCTTGCCGCCGACGGAGGAATCGACCTGCGCCAGCAGGGTCGTTGGCACCTGGGCGAAGGCAACGCCACGTTGGTAACAGGCCGCGGTGAAGCCACCCAGATCTCCAACCACGCCACCGCCGAGGGCCAGCAGGAGGCAATCGCGACCGAAGCGGTTGGCAACCAGGGCATCGAGCACGCGGGACATGTTTTCGAGCGTCTTGTGCTGTTCGCCATCCGGCAGGCGGACATCGATCACGCGGCGGTCCCCGAGGGCCGTGCGCAGCCGGTCCGCGTACAGCGGCCCCACCGTGGTGTTGGTGAGCAGCAGCACATCACGCGCAGCGAGCTTTTCAAGCCACGGCGCGCCAGGCGCCAGCAGGCCGGTCCCGATGTAGATCGGATAGGCCCGTCCGGGCAAGGGGACTTCAAGTTGCAGCACGGCGGCAGGGTCCGTCGGTCGTTGGCGTCGGTCTTGAGTATACGGCCGCGGGACGGCCGTAGCGGCCGCCTCAGGGACCGGCCGGGAATTCCTCAGGCACTTCACGGTGGTCGCCGCGGACTTCGCGCAGGATCTGCTCCGCCACCTTGCCGACCCGGCGGTGGTCGGTGTGGATCACGTGATCAGCCACCTCGCGGTACAACGGTTCCCGCTCCTCCCGCAGCCGGCGCAAGCGCTCTGGCAGATTGCCGTCCTTGAGCAACGGCCTGCCGCGCCCCGTACCTACCCTCTGCAACTGCTGGGCCACCGAGGTTTCCAGGTAGACGACGGTGCCGTGTGTGGCCAACAACTGGCGATTTGCCGGCGCGATCACGGCGCCGCCCCCGGTGGCGAGGACAACCGGCTCTTCGATCACAAGTTCGGCCAGGGCCTCGGTCTCCCGGCGTCGGAATCCGGTCTCGCCTTCCTGCTCGAAGATGTAAGGAATGTCGACCCCGGCGCGCCGCTCGATTTCAGCGTCCGTGTCGATGAACCGGAGCCCCAGCACCCTCGCGAGGTGCTTGCCGACGGCCGTCTTGCCGGATCCCATGGGGCCGACGAGGTAGATGTTGCGCTTGCCAATCATGGGTCACCGGAAACAGCACGGCCGCCCCAGGGGCGACCGTGCTTACGCTACCAGCTTCCCGGTCCGTCCGGGTCGGGTCAGCGGTCAGCCGCGCCGGACTGGCCCGCCCCGTCAGTTGGAAGCCACCCCTTCACGGAGGATTTTGGGGGTGACGAAAATCAGCAGTTCGTCCTTGTTGTTCACGCGCCCGGTGCTCTTGAACAGGTTGCCGAGGACAGGGACATCCCCCAGGTAGGGAACCTTCTTTTCCGTCTCGCGACGCTCGGTTTCGAGTATTCCACCGAGCACCACGGTCTGGCCGTCCGCGACGATCACCTGGTTGGAGATCTCACTGGTGTTGATGGCCGGCACGTTCACGCCGCCTGAGGTCACGATCACATCACCAATGCTGTCCTTGGTGATGTGCAGGTCCAGCACGACGCGGTTGTCCGGCGTGATCAGCGGCGTCACGCGCAGCGACAGCACGGCCTTCTTGAACTGGATGGTTGCGGCGCCGCTGGAAGCGGATTGCTGGTAGGGGATCTCCGTACCCTGCGACACCAGTGCCTCCTTCTGGTTTGCCGTCACGATGCGGGGCGACGAGATGACTTCGCCGCGTCCCTCCGACTGCGCTGCGGAGAGCTCCAGGTCGACAATGTAGTCCGAGCCCAGCAGCATGAACGCGAGATTGCCCGCGGGTTCCCGCACCGGCAGGTTCACGTTGTAGCGGTTCGCGGCCGCTGCACCCGTGGGAATCTTGATCGGAAATGGGGTGCCGGTGCTGGTGACGTTGTCCAGCGCCGATGACAGGATCGTGTCCGTGCCGGCGGCTGTGGCCGTGGTCGCGAACAGTCCGTTGCTCCCCCGTGCGCGGGCCGAAGTGATGCCGGCACGGGCGCCGAGGTCGCGGGAGAAGCTGTCACTGACGACGACGATGCGCGCCTCGATGAGCACTTGGCGCACCGGGATGTCGAGGGTCGCGACCAGCTCACGCACGTTGGTGATACTGGCTGCCGTGTCCTGGATCAGCAGGGTATTGGTCCGCTCGTCGACGGACACGCTGCCGCGGCCAGAGAGCATCGAGCCGAAGCCCCGGCCTTCGCCACCGCCCTGGCCACCTCCACTCTGGATCAGTGCAGCGATGTCGGCAGCCTTCGCGTAGTTGATCTGAAGATATTCGGTGCGCAGGGGTGCGAGGTCCTGGATGTCCCGACGCGAAGCCAGGTCCGCCTTTTCGCGGGCGGCCAACTCTTCGGCCGGCGCCACGATGATCACGTTGCCCTGCTGGCGCTTGTCCAGCCCTTTGTTGCGCAGGACGATGTCGAGGGCCTGGTCCCAGGGTACGTCCTGCAGTCGCAGGGCCATGCCGCCGGAAACCGAGTCGTTGATCACGATGTTCTGGCCACTCGCATCGGCAAGCAGCTGCAGGACCGCGCGGGTCTCGATGTTCTGGAAGTTGAGGGAGAGCTTCTCGCCGGTGTACACCGGCTGTGCGCCCACCTGGTCGGCGCGGGCGACGCGGCGTGGCTGCACTTCGATGACGTACTGGTCATCGGATTGGTACGCAAGATGTTCGAAGTCGCCCGCGGCGGCGATCAACAGTCTTGCGCCGCCGGTCGCGGCGACCGCGTCGAAACCGTTGACGGGAGTGCCGAAGTCGGTGACATCGTATCGGCGCCGGAATTGTTCGGGCAGGGCGGCACCGGGGAAGTCCGCCACCAGCTGGTTGCCCTGCTGCTTGAGGTTGACCGGGGTGCGTACGTCACCCAACGTGACGATGATGCGCCCGGTCCCGTCGGGGTTGCGCCGGAAATCGAGGCCCTTGATCGCATGCACCGCAGCAGGAGCCGCCGCCGGTGCCGGCGGAGAGGCAGTAGCCGGGGAGGCAGCAACTGGCGCGTCCCGCATGGCGGTGGCCTGGGCTGCTGCCTCACCGACGGTCACGATGATGCGGCGCCCATCAATTCGTGTTGTGTAGGGCAGACTGCGCTCGAGGTTGAATACGATACGGCTGCGGCCCTCTGCTTCGGCCGCCAGCACCGACTGCACACCGCCCTGACGCACATCCAGCCTCCGCGAGGTCAGCCCCAAGGAGGTGCCTGGGAGATCGAGCGAGATGCGCGCAGGATTGTCTATGGTGAAGCCGACAGGCTGCGGTGCGGCGCTGTCCAGCTCCAGGGCGAACTCAAGTTGGGCACCGTTGACGGATTGCACGGATACGGACTGCAGTTGCCCGGCCAGCAGAGGACCCGTCGCCATCAGCGAGGCGTAGACCAGCGACCGGACCAGCAGGCTGCTGTGGAAAGGGCTATTCATCTTCGTGGGATTCATGACGTGGACTCCGGTCCGCTCAGTCATTCAGGCCAATGGCGGCAGGGCGTTCCATGTAGCCCCCCAGTCCATCCGGCACGACTTCGGTGACGCTGATCTTGTTCGGCGTGATTTCTGTGATCTTTCCGTCGTTCTGGCCGACGTGGTGCCCTGGCAGGACGCGGTGGACGAGGCCCTCGCGGGTCTGCAGCAGGCCGTAGAGGCGACCCGATACGCGCAGCGTCCCCACCATCTTCAATGTGTCGAGCGAGAACTGTTCGAGGTACTCGCGATTCCGCCGGCTGTCGGGCCGCTGCGCGCTGCCCGCAGAAGCGGCGCCTCCCGGAACGAACGGCGAGCGCAGTGACTGCGCTTCGTAGACAAAGCTCTCGTACTCCGGGACTTCCGGCAGCGGCTGTACGCCACTGGCGGGCTCGCGGCGTACCTGGTCCAGGAACTGCTGCAACTCCGCGTCCCGGCTCGTGCAACCGCCCAGCGCGAGCAACAGCATCACGGCGCCCACATGGACGGATGCGGATACGGTGCGGTTCATGGCGTGCTCCGGCGGCGACGGCCCTGGCTTTCGTCCTTCTTTGCGCTCTCTGCTGCCTGCTCCTCTTCATCCAGGTAGCGGTAGGTCCGCGCGGTGACGTCCATGGTCAGCTCGTCGAAGCCCCCCGCTCTGTTCGGCTGGGCCTTGATGTCGACGTCATGCAAGGTGACGATGCGGGGCAACTGGGCGATGCCACTCACGAACTCGCCCAGTTGGTGGTAGGAGCCGGTCAGCCGGATCTTGATCGGCAATTCGGCATAGAAATCCCGGTTCTGTTGCGGTAGTGGCTGGAACAGCCGCTGTTGAAGGCCCGCACCGAGGCCGGTCTGCGAGATGTCGACCAGCAGGTTGGGGACTTCCGTGCGCCCGGGCAGCTGGCGCAGCATCGCTCCGAAGGAGCGCTCGATGTCGACGAGCTGCTGCTGGTACAGGTCGAGATTGACGGCCTTGGAGAATTTGTCGCGGAATTCGTCGCGCAGGCGCGCCTCTTCGGCACGTGCGGCGTTGAGTTCGGGCTGGCGCTGCTGCCATACCAAAACCCAGGTCAGCAGTCCGAAGGCAACCAGGAACCAGAGTATCACCGCGCCCAGCCGTACCGGGGCCGGCCAACGCCCGGGCTGGCGGATATCCAGCTCCCGCAACTCTTCAAGGTTCATTGAGCCTCCTTGCCGGGAGCCGCTGAAGCGGGGGCCTGCCCCTCGGCCTTGCCTTGGGCGACGCTCAGGATGAATTCACTGCCAAACGCATTGCCGGTCTTGTTTTCCACGATCTGGAGCTCCGGTTCCCGGAGCCAGCCGGAAGCATCGAGGTTGCGCATCAGGGCCGACACCCGGGTCGAGGACTGGGCAATGCCGGTCAGCTTGATGCGTCCTTCGCTTTGCACCACGTTGGTGAGGTAGGTGCCGTCGGGCAGCGTGCGCACGAGCGTGTCGAAGACATGCACGATCTCCGGTCGCGAACGCTGCAGGCGATCGATGATCTCCATGCGGGCGATGAACTTCTGCTTCTGTGCTTCGAGACTCTCGATTTCTTCGATCTGCGCATCAAGCGTGGTGATCTCGGCCTTCAGCAGAGCATTGCGCTGCTGCTGGGCGTCGATCATCGAGCCGACCCAGAAGTAGGCGCTGGAGGTCGCGAACAGGGCGGCCGCGGTAGCGGCACCCAGCGCGATGAGGAAATTCCGCTGGCGCTCCTTGCGCTGCTGGTCGCGCCACGGAAGTAGATTGATGCGACGCATTTCAGTCGAAGCTCCGCAAGGCGAGTCCGCAGGCGGTCAGCAGGGCGGTGGCGTCGGCCTGAACACCCTGGGACCGGGCGCGCGGCGACAGCCGCATGGCCGCGAGGGGATCACCGCGCTCCGTGGGGATGCCGACACGGCTCTGGATGTAATCGGCGACACCGGGAATGTTCGCGCAACCGCCGCAGACCAGGATCTTGTCTGGCTGCTCACGGTCCGTGCCGCTGGCGACATAGAACTGCAGGGCACGGCTGACCTGCTGTGTCATGTCGTCGATGAAGGGGTCGAGGACTTCGGTCTGGTAGTTGCCGGGCAGACCGCCTTCCTTCTTCGAGCGGCCGGCTTCCTCGAGTGTCAGGCCGTAGGTCCGCATGATGTCTTCCGTCAGCTGCTGGCCACCGAAGGCGAAATCGCGGTTGTAGATCAGCTTGAGGTTGCGCAGGATGGTGCAGGTCGTGGTACTTGCGCCGAAATCGATGACCGCCACCGTCCGGTTGCGACCGCCGTCCGGCATCTGGTGACTCAGCAGCTGCGCGGCGTTCTCGACGGCGAAGGCTTCGACATCGACGACGCGCGGCTTGAGTCCGGCCGCGCTGACGGCGGCGCAACGCTGCTCGACGATTTCGCTGCGGCAGGCGACCAGTTCGAGGTCAACCGACTTCGGGTCCTTTTCCGAGGGACCGAGGACTTCGTAGTCGTATGACACTTCGTCTATGGGGAAGGGGATGTACTGGTCCGCCTGGCGCTCAACCTGTTCCTCCAGTTCATCGTCGCGCAAGCCTGCCGGCATCTGGATGGTCTTGATGCGGGCGGCGTCCGGGCTGATGGCGAGGGCGACTTCGGTGCAGCTGGATCCGGAGCGCGCGAGGGCGCGGCGGATGGCTTGCCCGACCATCTCGGGGTCGATGATGGCCTTGTCATTGATGGCATTTGGCGGCGTGGGCTCGGCCGCGTAGGATTCGACCCGGTACTGCCCATGGGAATGCGACAGTTCGATCAGCTTGATCGAGGACGTCGTGATGTCCAGGCCCACCAGAGGGCGTTTCTTTCGCGCAAACTGGAACACGAGGTTCTTCCTTGGAATCCCACTCCTGATGGACTATAGCCAGCAGGTACGGGTCGGCAGGTGCGACTGACTCACGCTTTTGAGGGCTTGTCCCGCCAAATTCCGTGTCTTGGTTCCGGGGCGCCGGGTGTTTGTGGACGCCCCGCCATCGCTCTTTCCATCGGGGATCTGCATTGAAGCCACCATCGATCGCCACCCTTCGCAAGGTCGGCGCCACAGCGTGTCTGGTCGTCCTGGCCGGGGTCTTCGGCGCCTCCTGCGGCTATGTCTACCTGGCGCCGTCGCTGCCGACCGCGGAAGCCATGCGCAACGTCGAGTTCCAGGTGCCGCTGCGTGTCTACACCCGCAGTGGCGGACTGGTGTCGCAGATCGGCGAGCAGCGGCGCGTGCCGGTGACCTTCGACGACATCCCGGAGCTGGTGCGGCAGGCGGTGCTCGCGGCGGAGGACGACCGGTTCTTTTCCCACAGCGGCATCGACTGGGCCGGTGTGGCGCGCGCTGTCGTGGTGAACCTGTTTTCGGCGGACCGGGCGCAGGGTGCCAGCACCATCACGATGCAGGCCGCGCGCAACGTCTTCCTGACCCTGGACAAGACCTGGCGCCGCAAACTGCAGGAGGTGTACGTCACCCTGCGCATGGAGAGCGAGCTCAGCAAGGAGGAGATCCTCGCGACCTATCTGAACGTGATCTTCTTCGGGCAACGCAGCTACGGCGTGGCGGCCGCAGCCGAGACCTATTTCGGGAAGTCCTTGGACCGCCTGAGCATTGCCGAGGCAGCCACGCTCGCGGGCATCATCCAGGTGCCGTCACGCTACAACCCGATTTCGAACCCCGACCTGGCGCGTATCCGGCGCGCCTACGTGCTCCGCAGGATGACGCAGCTGGGGCATATCGATGAGGCTACGGCGGCGGCGGCGGCTGCCGAGCCGATGATGTCGAGAAACTTTGCGCCGCGTGTCGATGTCGAGGCGCCGTACGCGGCCGAGATGGCGCGGCAGGAAGTGGTGCGCCGCTTCGGACCGGCTGCGGTGAACCAGGGTTACCGCGTCTACACGACTCTCGATGCGCGTCTCCAGGCGGCAGCCAACCGGGCCGTGCGCATTGGCCTTGTGCAATATGACCGGCGGCGCGGCTTCCGCGGTCCGTTGGCGCAGGTTTCGCTTCCAGCCGATGCAGATCGCAGCCAGTTTGAAGCCGCCCTTGACGCCTACGATCCGGTGGGTTTCCTCCAGCCCGCCGTCGTGACAGGCGTCAGTGAACGTGGTGCCCGCGTCCATGTCCGCAGTTTCGGCGAGGCGAAGATCGAATGGGCCGGCCTGTCCTGGGCGCGGCGCGTCGGGGTTGGCGGAGCCGGTCCCAACCCCAAGCGTGCTGCTGATGTTGTGGCGGTGGGCGATATCGTCCTGGTGGTGCTGGACGAGCGGCTGGCGGTGGCCCAACTGGCCCAGGTGCCGGAGGCCCAGGCGGCGCTTGTGGCGGTGGATCCGGAAGATGGCGCCGTCATCTCGATGGTTGGCGGCTTCGACTACTACACACGCCAGTTCAACCGCGTGACCCAGGCGCGCCGGCAGCCTGGCTCAGGGTTCAAGCCGTTCCTGTATTCGGCTGCCCTGGAGAGCGGCATGACGCCGGCGTCGGTGGTCCTCGACACACCGATCGTGGTGGACGACCCTTCGAGCGAAGGTGGCTGGAGACCCGAGAACTCGGGCGGCGGTTTTGGCGGACCCACCCGGCTGCGCGAGGCCTTGGTCCAGTCCCGCAACCTGGTTTCCATACGGATCCTGCGCGACATCGGACCCGGCGCTGCCGTCGAGCATGCACAGCGTTTCGGGTTTGCCGCTGACAACCTGCCCCGCAATCTGACCCTTGCCTTGGGCACCCTTCCGGCGACCCCGCTGGAGATGGCCACGGGCTTCGCCACGTTTGCCAACGGCGGCTTCAAGGTTTCGCCCTACCTGATCGAGCGCATCGAGGATTCCAAGGGTACGGTGCTCTACCAGGCGCAGCCGCAGGTCGTGTGCCGGCAGTGCGAGGAAGTCCTGCCACCGGCATCGGCCGAAGGGGAGACAGAGGGAGCCTCCGCGGACGGCGGGACGGCTGATCTCGTCGAACCCGCCCTGGAGCCTGCGCCGGATGCGCTGGATGCCCCGCCCCTGTCGCTGCCGCCCGCACCGCGGCTCCCTACGCCTGAGCAGGCGGCACGGCGCAGCGAGGGCACGGTTGGCGGGCTGCAGGACCTCGCCCTGCAGCAAGGCGGTTCAGGCTTCCTGCCCGGCGGCAGGGTCGCACCGCGCGTGCTGTCGGCCCAGAACGCCTGGATGGTGACCGACATGCTTGCCGACGTCATCCGGCGCGGCACGGGTCGCCGGGCCCTGGCACTGGGGAGGGCCGACCTGGCGGGCAAGACCGGCACGACCAATGATGCGCGGGATACCTGGTTCAACGGCTTCAATGCCGATCTGGTGGCCACCGTCTGGGTCGGCTACGACGAAGAGCGTCCCTTGGGCGAGGGCGAGGAAGGTGCACGTACCGCCGTCCCGATCTGGGTGAACTACATGCGCGAGGCCTTGCGTGGCACCGCGGAGCACCGCCAGCCGCGCCCCCCGGGCCTGGTGGATCTGCCGATCTCGGCCATGACTGGCGAAGTGGCCGCCCCCGGCGCTCCCGACGCGATCACGGAAACCTTCATGATCACCCGGCTGCCGCAGGGGGCCAGCTATCGCAGCCCCCGTGATCCGGCATCCGGCGAGACGCCTACGCTGGAGTTGCAGACGGAGCCTCCGGCCCAGTCCGGGGGCGACCCGCTGTTCTGAGCATGGCACGCAAGCCAACGCCACGCGCCGACCACCTCCGTGGCGCCATCGCACAGGAAGCGGCGCGTCTGATGGCCGAGCACGGTATCCACGACTTCCTGCTGGCCAAGCGCAAGGCGGCTGAGCGCTTTGGCGTGACCGACGGCTCCAGCCTGCCACGCAACACGGAAATCGAGGAAGCCCTGGCTGCACACCAGCGTCTCTTTGGCGGACTTGAGCACGACACCCACCTCCAGCATCTGCGGGAGGTGGCGCTGCAGGCCATGGATCTGCTCAAGTCGTTCCAGCCGCGGCTGGTGGGGGCCGTGCTCGGCGGGCTGGCCACTGAACATGACGACATCCAGCTCCACCTGTTCAGCGAGCGCTCCGAACAGGTCGCACTGCACCTGCTGGACCGGCACATTCCCTACGAACTGGTCGAGCGCCGCCTGCGCCTGATGGCAGACAGGCCACCCGTCATGGTGCCCGGGCTGCGCTTCGCCGTGGACGACATCGGCATCGAGTGCCTGGTGTTTCCGCCGGAAGGACTCCGGCAAGCGCCAGTGAGTCCTGTCGATGGACGTCCCATGCGCCGGGCAAACCGCGAGGCCGTGGCCGAGCTCGTGGGCGCCAAATCCGGCTGAGGTGGACCGGTAAGCGCCGGTCAGGCCGCGGACCGGCGGCGCAGGTCCTGGACTCGCTGGCGCAGTGCCCGCCGCGCGCGACGCAGCAGATCAAGCGCGCGCATCTTGGCGGTGGGCCGGTACAGGTCCTGCCAGACCAGCTGCCGTACCGCCGTCCCAAGGGAAGCCTTGTAGCGGATGGACTGCGGCTCTCCCGCCAGGAAATCGTATTCGTCAAAGCCGGCGTTCGCGTAATCCTGCACCGCAAGTGCATGGGCCACCAGGCCCGGCTTGAGGCGGGCGTCGTCGCCGTAGACGATGCCGGACTGGTAGAAGTTCACGCGACCTGCATGCAGCAGGTTGTAGAGCACGGCGATGCAGTGCTCGCCGGCAGTGACCCTCACCAGCTCGGTGAAGCCTGCTGCGGCAGCCAGGTGCTGGTGGAATGTCTGGCTGCGGATGTCCGCAAAGGCACCGGCATCACCTCTGGCATGCCAGCGTGCATCATGCAGGCGGCGGAGTTCTGCAAAGGCCGTTGCCCTCCGCTCACCGTCGGCCAGACGCTGCACTTTCAGCGGACCATGCTGCTGTTCGTAAAGACGGCAACTACGGCGGATCTGTTCACGGGAGTTGCGCGACAGCGTCTCGAGGTAGGTCTTGCCGGCCTGCCGCAGGGCCCGGAGGTCGACATGGCGGTCTTCACTGCTGAACCCGTCGCGGACGCCGTCCTTGGGCCAAGCCGCGGACAGCACTTCGGCGTCGCCGGTCGCAAAGCCCTGCAGCCGCAGCATGTCGACTTTCGCCGCGATCAAGGTGTCCACGAGGGACCGCAACACCGCGTCACGGTGCTGGGGAAGGCAGGGGATCGCGTTGTGCTCGCTGGCGATGCGGTCTTCGCCCGTGGCATTGAGGCTGGCCGCCAGGATGGATACCGGTCCCACCCGCACCCGCTGCAAGCTCACCACGGCCATGGCGACAGGCGCGCCGTCCCTATCCGTCCAGCGCCAGATCTCAGGCTTCAGGCTCTCCCCGAAACTGTCCCACCAGGCGCCCATCCACGCCAAGGTGAGGAAGGCGGACTCTCCGTGGGAGCGTTGTACAAGCTGCTCCCATTCCGCCGCATGCCGGGCCCACAGGTCTTTGCCGTAGGCGAAACGTCGTGGAGCCTGCATCCGGGAATTGTCAGCGGATGTCGCCGGGGCGGCGATCAAGCAGGTCGCCGGGGAGCAGGCTGCGTGCAGCGACACCGACTTCGCCGCCCTCTGCTTCGCGCCCAGCCGCCCGATCAAGGCGGTATGTCAGGTCTATGCGGATGCGCCGCTCATTGGCACGCGTGCCCTCACGGTCGACCGCGTACGCCTCGACAGCGGCGGCTATGTCGATGCGGCTGGTCGCCTGGTAGTCCAGTTGGAGCGCCAGACTGGACGCATCGATGTCGTTAAGGCCCGCACTGTCGCGGTCGGACTGTGTGCTGCCACGCAGGCTCAGGCGCGTCCGCGGCGACAGTTCGCGCGTGATGCCGACATTGCCGCCGAACACGCGACGGTTGGCGTCGGTGGCGGACAGGAAGCGCTCGCGGCCAAAATTGGTGCCGATCGAGAAAGTGGTGCGGTCCCCGGCGTATTGCAGCCCTGCGCCCAACTGCGTGGAACGCGCATAATCCTGCGTGGCCAGCACGTTGCGATCGGCACCGAAGCCCTGCGCCCCGGCCTGAACCGAGTTGTCGGCCTGGAACGCCGTGAGCGGGTCGCGGAACCCGTGGGTGGCATCCAGCCGGAAGGTGGTCCGCGCGCCCAAGCCCATCGACAGCGCCGCGGAGAAGGTGGCGCCAGAGCCCGTGCTCTGCTCGTTGGCGACCTCCGAGTAACCGGCCTGCAGGGCCAACTGGGAACGCCGCGCAAAGGTGGTATAGCGCAGGAACGCCTGCTTGCCCTCGATGCTTGGGCTGCCCGGCAGGTCACGGAACGTCGTGCGCGTGTGCTGCACGTTGCCGCTGAGGGTGCGGCGCTCGTCAAGCAGGTGCTCGACGCCACCCTGCACGGCCAAGCGGTTGCCGCCGGCATCACTGCTCTCATAGTCGCTGCGGCTGCCAACGGCAGCCAACTGCAACTGGGTGGTCTGGCCGAGGAGCTGCGTGTAACGCGGCCCGATGGAGAAGACGTTGACGTTCTCGCGATTCTCGGGGCGGAGATCCCCGTAGGCCTGTGGCGCGATCTGTCCGTAACGGTCGCTGACCGTCAGGCTGAAGCGGTCTGGCACGATCGCAATCTGGTAATTGGCTTGCAACTGCGCGCGCAGTTCGTCCGCTGCGCGCCCCTCCGTGTACTTGATGCCGTTGGCGGAGACGTCCAGTTCAAGTTGCGACTGCGTGGTTTCGCGCAGATAGCGCGCGCCGGCAATGACCCCGAGTACGGTTTCGTCGAGCCCGCCGGAAGCCTGCCGGTTGAAGTTGTCCGTGTGCAGGGCGCCCAGCGCGAGCATCGGCTCGAAGGTCGTGGGCGTGTCCGCCTCCGCGGCGCCTGCCGGCGCGTGCACGACCAGCGCCGCAGTGACAGCGGCGGCGACGGAGAGGGTGGCGACGTGGCGCCGTGTGGTGTGACCCATGATGCTCAGGCCTCGTAGCTGTAGTAGTTGCTGTAGTAGCTCTCGGCGTCAACGAAAGGCGCCCGCTCCCATGCGTTGAGCAGCAGGCCCGCGGGCACCTCGGGCGGGATGCGGCTGATCGCATCCTTGACGGCTGCGCGCGTCGACACGCCGCTGCGCACCACCATGACGACACCACCCGCGCGGGACACCACGGCAGCGGATTCCGCGCTCAGCAGCAGGGGACCGGCGTCGATCACGACGATCAGGTCCGGATGGGCAGCGAGCAGGGCATCCATGAAGGCAGCGTAGGTCGAGCTGGCGAGGCGCTCGCAGGCTTCAACGTAGCGGCGCCCCCCGGGGAGCAGCGACAGCCGCTCTCCCATGGGCGCGGCGAGGGAGCGCGGGTCGAGGGAAGGGTCCATGAGGCACTCGGCCAAACCTTCCCGGTGACCGGCGTCCAGCGTCCGGCTCAGGGTACGGCGCGCAAGGTCGCCGTCGACCAGCAGGACTTTGTGGTTTGGATCGTGCGACAGGCTGCGCGCCAGATTGTAGGAGGTGAAGGTCTTGCCTTCACCTGGCAGGGCACTGGTGACCGCGACCGAGCGGCTGCGCGCCCCTGACTCGACGGCATTGGTCTGGATGCGGTCGAGCAGCAGGCGACGCACGCTGCGGTACTGGCTCATGTGCTGGCCACGGAACTCGGGCGAGGCCAGCAGACCTGCAGCCTGCAGCGCATCGTCCGTGTTGCGCATTTCCTCGGCATACGGCAGCCAGGCTCCCGCCGAGGGAACCCGCGTGGGTTCCGGAGCAGCGGTCCGCATCTCGAGCGCCGGCAATTCAGGCTGGGTGTTTTCGGGCAGGGCTGCAGGCAGCGGCTGCCGCGGAGGAGCCGGGTCCGGAAGCGCAGGAGTAGCGGTCGCGGTCGCGGTCGCGGTCGCTGTCGCGGCCGATGCGCTGCGCTGCTTGGCCAGGGCGCGTTCAATCAGGCTCATGAGAGACTCCCGGCAAGCTTGCGCAGCAACGTGGACAGCGGGTTCGACAGCACGCCCAGCACCACGGCTGCGGCGACCAAGCCGGCGACCATCAGGGTCTCGCGGCGCCGCTGGGCGTCGGCGGCCAGGACTTCACCGCGGTTGCGCGACAAGCTGATGACACCGATCACGGGCAGGTGGAGATCGTTTTCCAAGGCGCGGCGCGCAAGGTAGACAGGATGGATTTGTGCGTGCAGCAGTGCCGCGAGCACGCCCAGCAGCAGCGCGGCGATGAGACTGCCGCCCACCAGCAGGGCCCGGGCGGGCGCTGAGGGCAGGACGGGGACCGTAGGCTCCTCGATCACCTGGAACCGCTCCTTGCCGGTGCGCTCCACGCTGTCAGAGGTATTGGCGGATTCAAGCCGTTTGAGCAGCGTCTCGTAGCGTTCCTTGGTGACACCATAATCGCGGTTCAGCCGCGACAACTCCGCTTCGACCTCCGGGCGCGCTGCCATGAGGTTGCGCATCTGGGCCACGCGGGCACGGGCACCGGCGAGTTGGGCGCGCAAGGCGGCAACCCTGACGTCAGCACCGTTGAGACCGATCTGCAGGCTGGACACCACAGCATCGCCACCGCCGCCAGCATCGCTGCCCGCGGTGCTGACCGTGGCGCGCACGTTGCCTGCCACCTCGCGCCGCCGCGCCTCGAGACGCTGGATGGTGTCGCGCAGTGCCACCACCTGCGGATGCCGGTCAGTGAACTTCAGCAGCAGGTCGTCGAGCTGCCGCCTGCTCTCGGCCACTTGTGAATCAAGCAGCGTGGCCTGGCGGATCTGTTCCGGCGTCGGCATGGCCGAATCGACAGGGACACCGCTGGCGGAGATCTTGCCACGCAAGGCCGCCTGCTCGCTGAGTGCCACCTGGTATTCCGTCTCCAGGCGCTCGACGACAGTCATCTCCTGCTGCAGGCGCGCGAAGTAGTCGCCGCGGTCATCCGGCATCAGGCCGATGTTGCGCTTCTTGAAGTCGGCGAGCTTCTGCTCGGCTTCATTCAACCGCTCCGCATACTGCTGGACCTGGTCGCGGAAGAAAGTGGCCGCTTCACGGGCATCGGCGTTGCCGGCCTCGGTGGAATCCTTGATGAACGTCTGCAGGAGTTCGTCCACGACCTTCGCGGCGGTTTCAGGAACGCTGTGGACGTAGGTGATCAGGTACACGCCCGTGCGCGAGTTGCCCTGGATGTCGATCTTCTTTTCCAGACCGAGCAGCACGGCGTCCTGTGCCTGCGGCGTGTTGGCGTGTTCGTAGAGCCCGGAATCACGTGCCACCCGATCGAGCGTGGGCCGCGCCAGCAGCGTGCGCTTGACGATGTCGGCCTGCTGCCCTGCGTCGGCGGACACGGCAACGCCCTCGAGCAGGGGTTCGAGCACCGTGGAGCCGCTCAGATAGAACTGTGCACGGGCGGTGTAGCTCGGCGGCACCATGAACACCAGCAGCGCCAGTATCGGGAACACCGTCCACGCGACGCGGATGCCCGTCCGCCGATAGTGGTAGACCGCCTGGAACTGCTGCAGCAAAGGGTCGAGTGAACTGGCCATGTCAGAAGCGCGCCTCAGGGATCACCACGATGTCTCCGGCCTCCAGTGTGAGGTTCTGGCGGGTGTCGCCCTTGTCGAGCAGATCTGACAGGCGCACCGGCAGGTCCTTGGTCGTGCCGTCGGGCTGGCGGCGTACGACCTTGGCGCGGTTGCCTGAGGCGAACTTCGACAGCCCACCGACTTCGATGACAGCGTCGAGCACCGTGAGTCCGTGCCGGTAGGGAATCGCCTTGGGAGCGACGGCCTGGCCGACGATGCGCACCTGGCTGAGGGCGCCGGTGGGATTGGAGATGATCACGCTCACGTTTGGCGTGCGGACATATTCCGCGAGGACCAGCTCGATATCGCGGGCCAACTGAGCGGACGTCTTGCCGACGGCGACCATGTCGGCGACCAGCGGCGTGGAGATGCGGCCGTCCGGGCGCACCGGCACTTCCGCATTGAGGTCTGGGCTGCCGAGCACGAAGACGCGGATGGTGTCGCCGGAACCGATGAGGTAGTTCGCGTCGGCCACCGCTTGCGCGTGGGCCGGCGGCAGCGCCGGTCCCGCCAACATCAGCAAGGCCGTCAAGGCACGGAACAAGGTGGTCATTCGTGTCATGTTTTCACGTCCGGTGGGCTTGGGCAGGGCACGTGCAGCACCCCGCCACGCGAATCTACCCGTCGGCACCGCGTGGCACCGGGGGATGCGCCATAATTGCGGAGTACGTAGCGCGCGGCCGCCCTGGTGGGCGACGCAGGTCACAGTCGGGAGTCTACCGTCATGAACAGTCGCAAGGCATCCCACAGAGGCATCGCCCGGCCGGCACTTCTCGCCGTGCTTCTTGTCGCCGCTGGCGGCACTGCCGGTCGTGAGGCAGCAGCTGCGGCGCAGGCCCTCCCGGGCGCCAGCGCGGCGCCCGGCTGCGGCACGCAAGCCAACGTCGTGTTGCGTGCGGGGAAAGACAGGACGGCGCCTCCCCCATTGGCGTTTCCAGCCAAGGGGAAACCCCTCCTCGACCCGGTCCACGGAACCTGCCTGGTGCGGGTGACAGACAGCGCCACCGAGGCCGGTGGCCACGATTTCATCCGCAGCGACTATTCCCGCCGGCAGGCCTTCAACGCAGACAGCAGCCTCATCCTGGTCTATTCATACGGCGGGGACTGGCATGTGTATGGCAGCGGTCCTGAGGCGCCGTTCATCCGCACCCTCAAAGGTGTACGCGGCGACGCCGAGCCGCAGTGGCACGCGACGGACCCTGATCTGCTCTACCACGTCCCCAACAACGGGGGGCTCGAGTTGCGGGAACTCAATGTGCGGACCGGCGCGGCGCGCAAGGTTGGGGACTTCGGTGGCCGCCTGCCCTGGAAGCAGACCGCGCGCGTCTGGACCAAGTCGGAAGGGTCACCGTCAGCCGATGGCCGCTACTGGTGCTTCATGGCGGAGACCCGCGATTTCGACAATCTCGGCATCTTCACCTGGGACCTGCAGACCGACACGAT
>JBJOHO010000064.1:0-24741 GCA_046047615.1 Pseudomonadota bacterium | reverse complement strand
GTAACGCACTTCGCGGCTGCCATCGTAGGTACCGACCTGGCGGGGAGGCAGACCCACCTCCATGCCCGCCGGCGTCGCCTGGTAGCTGACCGGATGCGCGTACAGCGGCATCGACCAGCGCAGGAAGACAACGGAGGAGTACCACTGGTTGGTGGGGACCGCCTGGTCCTTGACCTCGTCGGTCACGTAGGTGGCCGACCGAGGACGCGCATGCAGCGCCGAGCGCGGCTCGTCGTAGTAACGGCCGGCACCCGCCGTGATCTCGGCCGCAGGTGCCGCCGCTGCAACGAACGCCAAGAGCAGGGACGACAGCGCCGGCAGCGTGCGGGTTCGCCCGGCCATGGTCAGAACTTCAGGTTCACGCCCAGCGTCAACCCTTGGGCGCTGCGCGACGTGCGGGGATCCGCGCCGAAGAAGGCCGTGTTGTTCGGCATGCTCAGCGGCGCCGGGCCCTGGCGTCCGAAGCGGACGTGGCCAAGGCCGGCATAGAACTCGAGGTCCTTGTACAGCTCGGGCATCTTCCGGTAGACGCCGAGGTTGATGAACCGGGCCGAGTTCTCCTGGCCCCATTCGGTCGGATTCGCCGTCGTGCCCTCGGACAACTGGACCATGCCAAGCGTGTAGGTCCACAGCCGGCGCACGTGGCTGACACCCGCCATGTAGTCGGTGGTCCGGGCGCTGTAGCGCCGTCCATCGGTGGCGTAATTGAACCCACCCTGGTCCCAGAAGCAGGCGAACTCGATCGGGGAAACCTGGCCGTAGTCGCACTGCTGCTGCTGGCCGGACCAGTCACTGCGCTTCAGGCCATAGCTGATGCGCCATTGCGGCGTGGCCCAATAGCTGCCCTGCAACAGCACCAGCGACTCGGAGGGCCTCTGGTAGGCCGGCGAGGCCGCCGCCGAATTGGTGTTGCCTTGCGCACCATAAAATGCGCCCTTCGAAAAGGCGCTCTGCCTGCCGCCGCGGCTGCCCTGGTAGATGAATTCGACCAGGTTCTTCTCGTTCGAGAACTGGACGAAGGCCTCCAGCATGCGCGGGTTCGGCGGTGCCACCGTCTGCGACGACGGGTTAAGCGGGGGACGCGATTCCGCGCCACCGGCCGTGAGTTCGAAGCGGAGCTTGCCGACCGGGATCTCATACTCGGGTGTGGCCACACGCACGGCATAGGGGAGCAATCCATAACCAGCCCCGGATTCCGCCCATGGGCTCGACAAGCCCATCGGGTAGGAGAAGGAATCCGAGCGCGTCCAGGATCGCGTGGTCATCTTGCCGACCTGCAGGCTGCCCAGCGTCGGGTAGGAAATGCCCACATAGCCGTCATTCAGGTAGTGGCCGTAGATGTCGGCACCGCCGTCACGGCCGCGACCGGTGACGCGTGCTTCCAACTTCACCGCATTGTCGAACTCATGCGTATAGGCGACGGTCAGCATTGCCAGCGAAAGGTCCGACGCGACCCTGCCCGATTCACCGCCTTGGTTCAGCGGCGGGTTCAGCGTGGTCAACGCGCCGCGCGGATCGAAGGGTGAGGGATTGACCGGTCCCAGCGAGCAGTTGTCGCAGGTCGAGCTCTCGTACTTGAGGAATCCGGCAATCTCGAGCGGGCCCATCTGCACGGCAGAGGCCGGGGCCGCGGCACAGATCAGTGCTGCGCCAACGACCCAGTTTGCGTTCTTGGCATTCAGGTTCACGCGTGTCTCCCTGCGTCCGTTCCTGGGTCTCACAGCGCCGGGCCCGCCGGCGCGGCCGCGCCGAGGAAGGTGACCGGGCCGAGGTGGAAGATCTGTTCGGCGCCCGGTGCGGCGCCGCCGCAGCTGAACGACGGGAAGATCGTGAGCTTGTTGTAGACGATGCTGGTGTTGAGCGCAGCCGTCCCCGGCGATGGCGCGCTGAAGTCGAAGACCAGTTCCTGCCAGCCGGCTGCCGTCACCTGATCCGTCTCGACAGACAGCGTCGGATTGGTGGCATTTTCCGCCTTGAGCTTGATCGACGCACCGGCGACCGGCGAGTGCAGCAGCAGGCTGATGCGCTTTGCCGTGGCACTGAACGGCAGCGTAGCGATCGAATCGGAGTTGCCGGTCCACAGCGTGACGCCGGCGTAACACTCCGCCGCGGCCGGGCGCAGCATGCGGACCAGCTGGTTGGTCGGACCTCCGGCAGGCACATTGCTCGTGCTCAGCTGTGCGTCGAGGCCACCAAAGGAGGTCAGCCCGTAGGTCACCCCTGCCGTGTTGAAGTCCAGCACGGTGTAGCTGGACGCGGACGGCGGGCCGATCGGCGGCTCGGACGGGCCGGTGGCGCCGATGAACAGGATCGGTCCAACGTAGAACACCTCGTCGGTGGCGGGGCTCGATCCGGTGGCGCAGCTGAAGTTAGGGAACAAGCTCAGCTTGTTGTACCTGTTGGCCACGTTCAGCGTAGCGGTCCCCGGAGACGTGGCGGCGAAGTCGAAGACGAGGGTCTGCCAGCCGGCCGCAGTGGCCACCGTGTCCGTTTCTGCGGAGATGGCTGGGTTGTCCGCCTGCTCCACTTTCATCTTCACGCTCATGCCGGCTTCCGGCACGTAGATGCGCGCAGTCAGCGTCTTCGCGTTCTCGGCAAAGGGCAGCCGGCCGATGGACGCCTGTTCGCCGACCGAGACCGTCGTGCCGGCCCAGCACTGCGAGCCTGCAGCACGCGTGATGCGCAGCACCTGGCCAGCGGGTGCCCCCGCTGGAATGCCTGTCGTCACCAGATCGGCGTACTCGCCACCGAAGGAGGTCAGGCTGTAGGTGACTCCCGGCGTGTTGAAGTCGAGCACGGCGTAGGAGCCGGACGCCGGCGGCAGGGCACCGTAGTAACCCGCACCGGTATACAGGTCTGCATTGCAGGGCTCGCCGGCCGGCGTGCCGCACAGGGCATAGCGCGCACGGCGGGCGGCATCCCACACGCCCCAGCCGTCATCGATACCCTTCCACGCCTCGTCGAAGGCGACGAAGTAGAAGATCGTGGCCGGTCCGCCGCTGGAACCTTCCCAGCCGCGCATCAGGTCGTAGTACCACTTGGCGTTGGCGGGACGCGCGGCATAGGCCTCGATGCTGGAGGCCGGATTCGTCTGCACGGCCTTCCAGCCGGTCTCGCCCACCACGATGGGTCGGGTGGCGCCGGTCTGCTGCAGTTGGCCGTCTGCCCCCACATACCGGTAGTCGCTGACGGCGCGGTAAGCCTCCATGCTGTAGTCGAGGGCCGCATTCATCATGGCTGCGGCGCGATCGAAGCCTGCAGGCACCGCCTGCTGCTGCCAGTCCCAGCCAGCCGGATTGCTGAGCGGGTACATGTGGATGGCGACGAAGTCGACCTGGCGCAGCACGGCGTCGGGCAGTGAGCGGTTGGCGGCCCGGCCCGCATAGAAGCTGAAGTCGTCGTCGGCCGTCACCGGTTGCGTGATCTGCGAACGCACCGTGCGCACATACTCCTCAAGGCAGCTCACCGGAAGATTGTTCGCGAACGAGGTCTCATTGCCGACGCTGACGGTGACGACATTGGCGTAGGAGTTGGCCAGCAGGATGCCGCGGGCGATCTGCGCCCGGTTCACGGGATCGTCGCAGGACGGCGCGAAGGCGCCCTGCAGGTATATGCCGAGCTGGAACTTCAGCGACGTGGCGTTGGCCGCGGCCAGGCGCAGGATCTTGTCGCTGACGTCATCCGAGCCGAACAGGCGTACGAGGTTGAAGCCCGCGGACTCCATCAATTGCAGGTCTTCCAGCACCTGCGCATCGGTCGGCATCTCGCCGCCACCCGGACCGGCGGCACGGTAGGGGCCGTAGTTGATCGGCTTGCCAGTGCGGTAGATCTCCGGGAGCGCGCGCAGCGCAAAGGTGGTGCAGGTCACCTGCACGTTGGACACATGCGTGGTCGCCGTGCCACTGCCGGAAGCCACCGTGCAGGTCTGGCTCGCAGGGTGCGAGAGCACTTTCACCGTGTAGGCACCGCCGGCACGGACCTTGGCGCTGAACTGGAAGGCGCCGTTGCTGGCCGTCGCCAGACTGTCGGTGCCGTTGTTCTGCAGGATCACGGTGCCCGTGAGTCCTGTCACCGTACCGCCGATGTTGACGTCGGAGAGGCACTCGATGCGCACGCTGGTGACGTTCGCGGTTGCCGTGCCGCTCGCCGCGCTCGCGGTGCAGTACTGGCCCGAAGGCTGTGTGGCGACCGTCACAGAGTAGGCGCTGTCGCGGGCCACCAGCAGGCCGAAAGTGAAGGCGCCGGAGGCGGTCACGGTCAACTGCTCGCCGGTACCGCTGCGCAGCACGACGGCGCCGGTCAGGCCGCTGACGCTGCCGCCGACGGAAACCATGTTGGGTTCCCCGGACCAGTTGCCGCCGCCGCAAGCGGTCAGCAGGGACAAGCCCAGCAGCGGCACGAGCCTGGCTGCGCGGGTGGCGATCACGGCAATCCCGGTCAAGACATTCACGACGTGCCCCCTGGTTTGGCGGTCCCGGTCCAGGCCTTTCATGGAGCCTGCCGGCGATGAAATTCTTGAAAGCGCTTTCCGAAACTAGCCAAGATCGCCCCGTGTTGTCAAACACCGGGAGTGCGGAGCCTGCTCCGACCTTGTCAACGCTTGCGCCGGCCACGCGCAGACGGCACCGTGGAACGGCAATGTGGGAGTGGTATGGGATGTCGATGAAGCGGACAACGCGCAGGCGCACAGCGGAAGCCCCGCCGCAGGAACAGGGGGTCACCCTGGCCAACGTGGCGCAGGAGGCCGGGGTGTCGCCGAGCACCGTGTCGCGCATCCTCAACGGGACCGCGCGTGTCCGCGAGGCCAAGGTCGAGGCGGTGCGCAGGGCCATCGCCAAGCTGCAGTTCAGCCCGAACGCCGTGGCCCGCAGCCTCGCGGGCGGGCGGTCCATGAGCATCGGCGTGGTCGTGCAGGCCATAGACGGGCCCTTCTACGGCGAGGCACTGGCGGCCATCGAGCGTGGGCTGTCGCGGTCCGGGTATTCAGCGCTGTTTGCCAGTGGCCACTGGCGCGCCGATGACGAACGCCGCTGCATCGAGCAGCTGGTGGGCCGCCGTGTCGACGGAATGATCCTCATGACCAGTTGCCTTCCAGACGCGGAGCTGCAGACGCTGGCGCGGGGCATGCCGCTGGTGCTGACCGGGCGCAGCGTCGAGGGAACCCGCATCCACTGCATCGACACGGACTCCACGCCTGGCGCGCAATTGGTGACCGAATACCTGATCGGGTTGGGTCACACGCACATCGCCTGCATCAGTGGTCCCGCGGACCACCCCGATGCCGCGCAGCGTCTGGCGGGCTACCGGGAGGCCCTGCGCCGGCATCAGCTCGACGCTCCGCGGCAACTGGTTGAATCTGCCGACTACACGGACGCCGGCGGCTATCAGGCGATGTCGCGGCTGCTGGAATGTGGCATGCCGTTCACAGCCGTCTTTGCCAGCAACGACCAGATGGCCTACGGTGCCATGCTGGCAGCCCACCGCCGCGGCCTGCAGGTGCCGCGCGACGTGTCGGTGGTGGGCTACGACGACTTGCAGACCTCGGCGTTCACCCTGCCGCCGCTGACCACCGTGCATCGCGGCATCTCCGATATCGGTCAATGCGCAGCCGAAGCCGTGGTGGACCTCATCGACGGCCGCAGTCCGCGCACGCGCGAGCCGGCCGCAACGCTGGCACTGCGGGAATCCACGCGCCTGCAGCGCTGAGCCGTACGTGTTTCAAGGTTTGACAGGCGCCCACGTGCCGGCGCAATATGATTTTCTCTGAAAGCGATTTCATGGGGTTTCGGGGCGTATGAATGCCATTCCCGGTCACCGGCGCGATTGGCCGGCCGAGCCGATGTCCGGCGTGGTCGGGCTGGCGCGCCGTTTTCCCTCAAGCTTCACTTGGGGGGTCGCCACAAGCGCCTTCCAGATCGAGGGCGCCACGCAGGAGGATGGTCGTGGCGAGTCGATCTGGGACCGCTTCTGCAGCACGCCGGGCAACATCCTTGATGGCAGTGATGGCAGACAGGCCTGCGACCACTACCACCGGGTGGAGCAGGACGTCGAACTCCTGCAACGTCTTGGCATCCGCGACTACCGTTTCTCCATTGCGTGGCCGCGCGTCCAGCCCGAGGGCACCGGTTCCTGGAACGAGGCCGGCTTCGCCTTCTATGACCGTCTGCTGTCTTTGCTGGCGGCGCGCGGCATCGAAGCCCATGCCACGCTGTACCACTGGGACCTGCCGCAGGCGCTGCAGGACGCAGGGGGCTGGGCCAACCCGGCCACCATCAAGCGCTTCGTCGACTATTCCTGCGAGGTGGGTCGACGTTTCGGCGCCCGGCTGAAGTCGCTGTCCACGATCAACGAACCCTGGGTGGTGGCCTGCCTTGGGCACGAGACCGGCCTCTTCGCACCCGGCATCAAGGACCGGCGGCAGGCCTTCCAGGTGTCCCATCACCTGCTGCTGGCACATGGCCATGTCCTGCAGGCACTTCGCCAACAGGGTGTCGGTTGTCCGCTGGGAATCGTACTCAACCTGGCAACGACAGACCCGCTGACGGATTCGGCGGCCGATCGCGCGCGCGCGACGCTAGAGGACGGACTGCTGCTGCGGTGGTACGTGGATCCGCTGCTGCGCGGCCATTACCCGCAGGACGTTCTCGACCATCTTGGTGGCGACGCTCCGCGGGTGGCGCCTGGGGACATGGCCTGCATCCAGCAGCCGCTGGATTTCCTCGGCATCAACTTCTACTGCCGCAATGTCGTGGCGGCCTCCGGACCGGTATCGGCTGCGGACCGCGGCTGTGTGACCACCGCCATGGGCTGGGAAGTCCGCGCCGCGTCTCTTTCCGAGCTGCTGCTGCGGCTGCAGCGCGACTACACGCTGCCGCCTCTCTACATCATGGAGAACGGCGCGGCGTTCGAGGACGCGGTGGTCGACGGACAGGTCCACGACGTGGCGCGCCGCGACTACATTGCGACCCACATCGGCGCGGCTGCCGATGCACTGGAGGCAGGCGTGGACCTGCGCGGCTACTTCGTCTGGAGCCTGTTCGACAATTTCGAGTGGGCGCAGGGGTACCGCCCGCGCTTCGGCATCGTGTACGTCGACTACGCCACTTTCGCCCGCCTGCCCAAGGACAGCGCCTGGTGGTTCAGTGACCTGGTGAAGCAGCACCGGCGAATTGCCGGGGTGTTGTAGCCGATGACGCCGCAGGCTCGCAGGCTGGTCTGGGCGGACGAGTTCGACGGCGACTGCCTCGATCCGCGCAAATGGGCCTGCGAGTCCGGCAACGGTTTCTTCCATGGCCCGCAACGGCAGTGGATTCCGGGCTGGGGCAACGAGGAGCTGCAGTATTACACCGCGTTGCCCGCGAATGTCCGGGTCGCCGGCGGGTGCCTGCACATCACCGCGTTGCGCGAGGCGTGCGGCGGCCTCGACTTCACCTCGGCACGTCTGCGCACGCGCGGCGCGGATGGCGGAACTCTCTTCTCCCAGCGCTACGGCCGCTTCGAGGTCCGCGCCAAGGTGCCCGCGGGCCGCGGCCTGTGGTCGGCGGTGTGGCTGTTGCCGGAGCGGGAGGCGTATGGCGCGTGGCCGGCCTCAGGCGAGATCGATCTGCTGGAGGTGGTGGGCGACAGACCGGATGAGGTCCTGGGCAGCCTGCATTTCGGCTCGGCGTGGCCGCAACGCAGTCATGTCACGCACACGCACGGGTTTCCGCCGGGGCAGGACGCGACCCAATTCCACGACTACGCGCTGGACTGGGAGCCGGGGGTGTTCCGCTGGAGTGTCGATGGGCAGGTCTGGGCGCGGCAGTCCGCGTGGTGGAGCTGCAGCCGGACCGAAGGCGGTCGTGGGCTGGCACCACGCGGCGATGGCGATCTCAACGCTGCGCCCGCACCCTTCGACCAGGCGTTCCAGATCCTGGTGAACCTGGCGGTGGGGGGGCGGCTGCCGGGGCCGCCGTCAGCGGACACCCCTTTCCCCGCGAGCCTCGTCATCGACCATATCCGCGTCTACGCATACGACGGCTGAAGCCGCATCACACAGGGGGCTGGCAGGATGGAAACCACACGCCTGACATCACGCGAGAAGTTCGGCTACGCGCTGGGTGACGTCGCCTCGAATTTCTTCTGGCAGATGTTCGCCATCTTCATGGCCAAGTTCTACACGGACGTGTTCATGCTCGGCGCGGCCACGCTGGGGACGATGCTGCTGGTGACGCGCGTCGGCGATGCTTTCGTCGATCCGGTGGTGGGCATGCTGGCGGACCGCACGCGCACGCGCTGGGGCCGCTTCCGGCCCTATCTGGTCTGGATGGCGCTGCCGATGGCGGCGACGGCCGTGCTGGCGTTCACAACCCCCGCGCTGGAGGGCGACGCGAAGGTGGTCTACGCCTACGTCACGCTGTCGCTGATGATGATTGCCTACTCGGCGATCAACATTCCCTACTCGGCCTTGCTGGGCGTGCTGACGCCGGACTCCGCAGAGCGCACGTCGGCCAGCGCGTGGCGATTCGCTCTGGCACTGCTGCCGGTGTTCGTCATCGTGAACCTCACCCTGCCGATGGCGGAAGCCTTCGGCGGTGCGGACAACCCGCAGCGCGGCTGGATGCTGACGATGGCGGTCTACTCCGCCGCCGCTGTGCTGCTGTTCGTGCTGACGTTCTTCATGACGCGGGAGCGCGTGGAGCCGGCAGTGCAGGAGCCGGTGTCATTGCGGACCGATCTCGGTGACCTGCGGCGCAACCTGCCGTGGCTCGTGGTTTCTTTTGTCGGTATCGCGGCGCTGGTCCACTCCAACATGCGGGCGGCGGCGGGTGTGTATTTCTTTGAGCAGGTGGTGCCGGGCGGCTCGACCTGGTTCGGCCCCGTCATGACCAGCGGCGCGGTGGCCTTCATCGCCGGCGTTCTGGTGACCACGCCTCTCGCGCGCCGCTTCGGCAAGCGCCGCCTCTACATCGCGTCGATGCTGGCCACCGCTGCCGCAACGGCCTCGCTGTACTGGGTGCCCGTGGACAACCTGCCCCTCGTCTGGGCCTCGCAGGTGGCGGTCTCGCTGTTCGCGGCGCCGACGGCGCCGCTGATCTGGGCCATGTATGCCGACACGGCAGATTATTCCGAGTGGCGCAGCGGCCGCCGCGCCACGGGCCTGGTGTTCTCCGCCGCCTCCTTCACGCAGAAGGTGGGCTGGGCACTCGGCGGTGCCGGCGTGGGCTGGCTGCTGGCCTTTTTCAACTACCAGCCGGGCAGCGTCGCGGATCCCGGCACGCTGCATGGCATCACGCTGATGATGAGCCTGATTCCCGCCGCCGCGGCCTTGCTGGCCGCCCTCGCCATGTTCCTCTACCCGCTGGACGAGCAGCGTGTACGTGCCATCACTTCTGAAATTGCTGACCGGCGCGCCGCCTGACGCGTCCGCCATGTTGTCCCTTACCGCTCTTTGGAGGTTTCCGATGCGCCGCACCCGATCAACGGCTCTTTGGCCCCTGATGCTGCTGGGCAGCCTGCTTCTGGCAGGCTGCGAGCCCGGCAATCCCGCGGCCAAGGCGATTCCAGGCCTGCAATCCCTGGCCAACGCGCCCGCCACGGTCTCGCTCACCATCGGCGAGACGCGGTCGCTCAGTGTCAGCGGCAAGTACGAAGACGGCACGTCGCTGGACCTGACCAGCCGTGTCAGCTTCGCCTCCTTGGACACCAGCGTCGCCACGGTATCGTCCTCGGGCATGGTCACTGCGGTCGGTGCGGGTACCACTACGGTGACGTCGACGGATGCGACGTCAGGCCGCGTCGGCCGCACGCAGGTCACGGTGACGGCACCGGTGCCGGTGACCATCAGCGTGGCCCCGCGCAGCGTCGCACTGACGGTGGACGGCACGCAGGCCTTGGCGGTCACGGCGACGTACGCGAATGCGAGCACCGGCACGCTGACCACGGGTCTGGGCTTCACCAGCAGCAATGCCGAAGTGGCCAGCGTCTCGGCGACGGGGGTCGTCACCGGTGTCAGCGCAGGCAGCGCCACGATCACCGTGACCCATTCACCCGGTGGAGCCAGCACCACGGCGACGGTCACGGTGAGTGCCGTACAGCAGTTCTACAGCGTCGTCGACTTCCGGACCGCGGGCGTCAACTATGAGCTGACCGCCTTCGGCGGGGAGGCGGCGGCACTGGTCAGCAGTGGGGTGCCGGCGGGTGGTCCGGTGGGCCAGGTGGCACGCCTCACGCGCACGGCGGGTGCCGAATGCTGGGCCGGCACGACGATCTCCGTCGGCGCGCGTCAGTCCGTGGGGCGGCTGCCCTTCTCCGCCGCGCTTCGCACCATGACCGTCCGCATGTACGTGCCCGCCTCAGGCATGAGCGTCAAGCTCAAGGCCGAGAACGCCGACGACGGCACGGTGTCCGTGGAAACCGACGCGCTGGCGGCCACCGCCGGCTGGCAGACACTCACGTTCGACTTCGGAACGCAGTCGCCCGGTACCGCGGCGCTGAACCCGGCTGCGACCTACAACAAGATCAGCCTGTTCCCCAACTTCAGTTGCCCCGCAGGCGGACCGGCGGCCGACGAGGTGTTCTACGTCGGCGACATCGTGTTCCTCGGCGCCACCGGACCTTCGGCACCGCCGCTGATGGAGAACACGGGCAACCAGAGCTACGTGGTGATGGACTTCAACACCGCCGGCATCAGTTATGCGCTGACGACCTTCGGCGGCCAGACGGCGGAACTGAGCACAGCTGGTGTGCCGGCAGGCGGGCCCGGCGGCCAGGTGGTGCGCATTTTCGAGCCGGTCAATGCCGAGTGCTGGTCAGGCACGACGCTGTCGACCGGAGCCGGCGATACGATTCCGGCGCTGCCGGTATCGCCGACCGCCAAGGTGGTGACAGTGCAGTTCCATTCGCCGGCGGCGGGCCTGAAGATCAAACTGAAGGTGGAGAACGCCGCGGACCCCACGCAGTCCGTGGAGACGGACGCCACGGCCGCCGCGGGCTGGCAGACGCTGAGCTTCGACTTCGGCACGCAGTCGCCCGGCACTGCAGGCATCGACTACAGCCGCACCTACAACAAGCTGTCAGTGTTCAGCGATTTCACCTGCGGATCGCCCGCTGCGGTGGTCGACCAGACCTTCCACGTCGGACCGATCAGCTTCATCGGCGCCAGCGCGCCGCGTTGAGCGGCGCGGCGGGTCAGCGTGCTGCCTTCGGGCAGGCGCTGACCCCCGTCCCCTCCGCCACGCGCACGTTGCGGAGGGTGGCGACGAATCCAGCCCCAGCCTGGATCAGCAACGGGTTGCCCACTGCGGACAGCTTCGCGCCAGCCTCGGCGAAGCAGCGCAGCGGTATCCGCGTTTCGAGCAGTGTTCCCGCCGGCACGGCACCGATCAGGGCGGCAACTTCCAAAGCACCGCCGCCGAGCGCCAGCCGTGCTGCAGGGTCCGGCAGCGCATCAATCCGCCAGTCGATCAGCAGGTCGGCGCCTGCGGCCAGCGATGCGGAGAGATCCACCGGCACACCCTCCACGGAGACCCGCCCGGCCCCTTTCCAGCTGAACTGCCGCGCGTCCTCCTGGGCGGAAATGTCGACGGCGCGCGCTGTCACCATGCCATCGGTGGCCAGGTACCAGGGCGCAGGCAGGACGCCGCGACGGATGAACGTGTTGGCATGGTCATGTGCCGCCAGGTCGACGCGGGGATCCTCATTCACCTGGGCCACGTGGCTGCTGTTGCGGTAGAGCAGGCCATGGCCCAGCGGGAACAGGGGCTTCGTCACCGGGGAGCGGGCGTCGTCGGGCCACGGGAAGGGGAGGCGTCCGGTGAAGGGACGCACCGTGCGGCCGTTGCGGCGGGCGACCAGCACGTCCGCAACGCCGTGGCCCTGGGTACCTGGCAGCCAGGCGGCGACGAAGGCATCGGCCTGGTTCATGAGGCTGCCCACGAACAAGGGGCGGCCCGAGAGGAAAACCACGGCCACGCGGACGCCCTGTGCGCGCAGGCGCTCCACCAGCTGCGCATCAGCAGCCGGCGTACGGTACGCGAGGTGGGCCAGATCGCCCTGGAATTCGGCATAGGGCGGCTCTCCGGTGATGACGATCGCCAGGTCCGGGCGTTCTGCCGGCGCAGCCTCTGCGCCGAGCGTGGCGGTGCCACCCGCATCGCGGATGGCATCCACGAGCGCGCGACCGATGGTCTGCCCATTGGGGAAATCGGCGTCCGTGGTATCGGTGCCCTGCCAGGAGATCGTCCAGCCACCGGCCTGCCAGGCCATGTTGTCGGCTCCCGTGCCCGCAATAAGGACACGACTGCCAGCACGCACGGGGAGCGTGGCGTCGTTGTTCTTCAGCAGCACCAGGGAACGGGCCACGGCTTCGCGGGCGAGGGCGAGATGGTCCGCTGAGCCCAGCAGTGTCGCGCCGTTGCCGCGCTCGACCCGGTTGGCGCCCATCAATCCCAGCTTGTGCTTGACGCGCAGGATGCGGCGCACGGCATCCTCGACACGCGCGAGCGGAATGCGGCCCTCCCGGACGTCTTGCACCGTCGCATCGAACAGGGGGCGCCAACTGTCCGGCGCCATGAAGAGGTCGATGCCGGCGTTGGCGGCCGCCGGGCAATGCGTGACCCGGCATCCAGCGACCTGGCCGTGGCCGTTCCAGTCACCCACGACCAGTCCGGCAAAGCCCATGCGCTGCTTGAGCACGTCCGTCAGCAGGCTCTTGTTCCCATGGTGCTTGGCGCCGTGCCAGCTGGAGAGGCTTGCCATGACCGTCAGGGCACCGGCGTCGATCGCCGCCGGATAGCCGGGGGCGTGCCGCTCGATCAGCTCCGCTTCGCCGATATTGGCGTTGCCCTGGTCCCGCCCATCGACCGTGCCGCCATCGGCAAGGTAGTGCTTGGCCGTGGCCGCCACCTGCAGCGGACCCAGCGGACGGCCCGGGCGCAGCCGGCCCTGCAGGCCCAGCGTCATGGCACGTCCATACGCTGCGACCAGCGCGGGATCCGCACCGTAGCTTTCGTAGCTGCGGCCCCAACGAAGGTCCTGCGGCACCGCGAGCGTGGGTGCGAAGGTCCATTCGATGCCGCTGCTGGCGACTTCCGCAGCCGTGGCCTCGCCGATCCGGCCCACCAGCGCCGGGTCACGCGCAGCGCCCAAGCCGATGTTGTGGGGAAAGATCGTGGCGCCAGGGAGGTTCGAGTGGCCGTGCACTGCGTCGACACCGAACAGGACGGGAATGCCGGCTCCCGACTCCCGCGAAACCTCGCGGAACGCCGCCACCAGACGCTGCCAGGTGGCGGCATCTGCACGTTCGTTGCCGTAGGGTCCCGAATTGCCCCCGGCCAGGACCGACCCGAGCGGGTAACGGCGCAGGTCCTCAGGGGCGATCGCGCTGATGTCCGCCTGGATCATCTGCCCGACTTTCTGCTCGAGCGTCATGCGCGCGAGAAGCTCGTCGATGGCGCGCTCCGTCGCCGGATCGCTGATCGCCGGCGGACTGGCGGCGGCCGGCCACAAGGCTGGATCCGCGACCGGCACGGGGGCGGCCGCAGGTGCCGGCGGCACGGAGACGCAAAGCATCAGCAAGGCCACGCTGGCGGCAGGTCGCATCAGGCGCATGACAGCTCCCTTGTGGAGGATTGAGAACGTTCTCAATTATGGAGCAGGCCCTGCCGAAGTCAATCGAAGTCCGGTCAGTCGAAGGAAGGGACCGCCGGCGGTGCCACGGACGCGCGCTTGACGAGTACGGCAGGAAGGACCTTCGGCTCGGCGGGCAACACTTGGCCCTTCTGGAGCCCGATGAGCACTTCGACCGCCCGCGCCGCCAGTGCCGCAATGGGCTGGTCGATCGCCGTCAGGGGCGGCTGCGTGAAGTGGACCACAGGCGTGTTGTCGAAGCTGACCAGCGACAGCTCCAGCGGTACCAGCTTGCCGAGGGAGCGGGCGACATCCAGCGTGGCCAAAGCCATCTGGTCGTTGCTGGCAATGATCGCCGTCGGCGGATCGGCCCCCTGCAGCAGCTGCCGCGCCGCCATCTCGCCCGACGCGTGGCTGAAATCGCCTGTTGCCAGCAGCCCGTCAACCGGCAGGCTCGCCGCCGCCATCGCAGACTGCCAGCCTGCGACACGCCAGCCGCTGAGGTTGTATTCCGGCGCGCCGGCGATGAAGCCGATCCGTCGATGCCCCGCCTCGATCAGATGCTGGGTGGCCTGCTGGGCCGCGTCTTCGTCATCCATCGACAGCGCGATGCCGGCATCCGTTGCCCGCGAGCCGATGCGCACGAACGGGATCTCCTGCGAACCCAGGAAGTCGACGATGCGTTGGTTGTCCGAATGCGGGGGGGTCAGGATGATGCCGTCCGGGCGCAAGGCAGCAAGTGTGGCCAGCAGCTCGCGCTCGACGTTGTCGCTGTGCGTGTCGACCAGCTCGAGGATGAGGCGATAGCCCTGCCCGGCACACTGCAGCATGCCGCCGAGCAGCATCTGGTCGACCCAGTCCGTGCCACGGCGCGACCGCCAGTCCGCAATGGTGCGGTCGCGGTCGTTGATGGCGACGATGAGGTAGGAACGCGCGCCCGCCATGCGCTGCGCGGCCAGCGAAGGTACGTAGCCCAGCCGGTCGATCGAGGCCTGCACCCGCGCCTTCATTTCGGGCCGGACGTTGGGCTCGTTGTTGATGACCCGGCTGACGGTCTGCAGCGACACGCCGGCATCGGCGGCCACATGCTTGATCGTCACGGCCTGCGGGCGCCTTGCCATGGGTCAGCCTGCCGGGTCGCGGGTCGGCGTGCAGTAACGCGCGACGTAGTCGTGGTGCGCCGGCAGGGCCGCGACCGAACGCGCCACGCCATCGCGCAGGCCGGACAGGAACCTGTCGAGCTCTTCCGGGCGCAGCTTGGTCGCGATCGGGTGGTAGCGCTCGGGCGTGATGCCTTGGCCCATCATGACCTGCACCCAGCTGTTCTCGACGAACAGTTCGTCGTTCTTGCGGAACACACGCCCGGTCTCACGGAACAGTTCGATCTTCTGCTCGAGGCTGGGTGGGATGGACATGTCCGCGCAATGGCGCCAGAACGCAGAGTCGCGGCGCTGCGTGACCTTGTAGTGGAGCACGAGGAAGTCGCGGATCTGCTCCATGTCGGCCATCTGCTGGTCGTTGAACTCGGCGACATCCCTCGGACTGATCTTGCCGGACGGCACCATGCGCAGGAGACGGAGCACGGCGCGCTGGATGAGGTGGATGGAGGTCGACTCAAGCGGCTCCATGAAGCCGCCTGACAGGCCGACGGCAACGCAATTGCGGTACCACTGGCGCCGCCGGACGCCGGTCGTGTACTGGATCACATTGGGCTTGGTGAGGACCTCGCCTTCGACCGAGCCCAGCAGACGCTCAAGCGCGGCATCCTTGTCGAGGTAGCGGTTGCAGTAGACGATGCCGTTGCCCTGGCGGTGCTGCAACGGAATGCGCCACTGCCAGCCGGCGTCATGGGCTATTGCCCGCGTGTAGGGTACGGGTGGCCGCACACTGGCCGTCTGCACGGCAATCGCCGAATTGCAGGGCAGGTAGTGGCTCCAGTCGTCGAAACCTGCGTGCAGCGCGCCTTCGATCAGCAGCCCGCGGAAGCCCGTGCAGTCGATGAACAGGTCGCCCTCGATGCGCCGCTCGCCATCGAGCTGCAGCGCGGCGATGTCGCCGCTGTGCGGATCGAGTTCGACATGGACGATACGGCCCTCGACGCGCCGGGCGCCATCGGCTTCCGCGCGCCGCCTGAGGAAGACGGCGTACTGGGCGGAATCCAGCTGGTAGGCGTAGTTCATCCGCTCGTCCGGCAAATGGGCGAACTTGCCGGCCAGTGCCGCTATCAGCTCCAGGCAATACTCGTCATAGGAGTGCTTGTGTCCGTTCTGCAAGCCGTGCAGCCAGAAATGCTGGAAGCCTGCCGACCAGTGGTCCTTGCCGGTCGTGCCGAAGGAGTGGAAATAGCTGTCGCCGACCTGCTTCCAGTTCTCGAACTTGATGCCAAGCTTGAACGTCGCGTTCGTCGCGCGCATGAAGTCCGCCTCCTTGATGCCAAGGAGCCGGTTGAACAGCACCATGGGGGGGATCGTGCTCTCGCCCACGCCGATCGTACCGATGGCGTCGGACTCGACGAGGACCAGGTCGATCACCGGGCCCAGCGTGTTCGCGAGCGCGGCGGCGGCCATCCAGCCTGCGGTTCCGCCGCCGGCAACAACAATGCGCAGGGGGCGCATCGGGGAGTACTGGGTGTTCATCGCGACAGGCTCCGCAACAGCCGCGCGCGGATCCGGCCCGCGGTGGCATCGTCCAAGGGTGCAAGGATGCCTCGGGCGGCTTCCGGGATATGTGCAGTCACGTCGGCACCGTTGTCGAAGACGTAGTGGTTGAGCAGGTCCTGCCAGTGCGTCTTCTCTGCCGCCGGCAGGTCGCGCAAGGCGAGGATGGCGTGGAGCAGGGCATCCTCGGGCTTGCCGAGATAATGAGGGACATCGCGCCACCAGTAGTTGACGAGCACATTGAAGGCCTCCTGGCCTTCAACGTGATGCCACCACATCGTGGGGATGTACACGGCATCCCCCGGCTGGAGTTCGGCCACTTGCGCCTGCGCGAGGGCCTGCCGGAACCGGGGATGGGCCGCGAAATCGGGATCGCGGAAGTCGACGAGGCTGACCGGGCGTCCCGCCGGTGTGTTCTCGAGCGGACCGGCATAGAGATTTTCAAACTGCGATGGCGGCAGCAACGTGAATCGGCGGCGTCCGACGGCGCAGACGGCGAGGTTGTCCGGCACGTCGTTGTGCGCGGGGATGCAGGTGCGGCTACCGATCCAGATCGACTCCACGGGTTGCCGCGCGCCGAGCGGCAGCGGGTTCGCCTCTGCCAGCCCGGAAAAATGGCCGCGGATGTCGATCGATGACAGATAGACCAGCGGCGCCTGCGGATCGTCCACCCCGGCGGCCATGGCATCGAAGAAGTCCTCGAGGCGGCCCCGCGCCGTCTGGAAGTTGACGTTCATGCCGGCGTCGTAGAACAGCCGGTCGCCACCACCTGGCCGGCCGATGTTCGCGACAAAGCTGCGGTCGCGGCGGTGTGCCAGCAAATAGCGCTGCGCTGCTGCGGCGCCTTGCAGGCCAGCGGCGACCAAGGGCCAATCGGCTGCCAGTTGCCGCAGCACCATCGGCGCCTGCGCGGCCCTGAGCGTGGCGTCGAGCTCGGCCAGCGGAACCACGGCTTCCTGCACACGCGGCAGGTCCGTGATCGGTGATGGCCGTTCAACCGCCATGGTGGCGGTTCTTGCGCGCCACCAGCGCGGCGAGATTGCCGAGCGACGCAAGTGCCATGTAGAGGGGTTCGAGGTGTCCTGCCGTGTGCAGGCCCGCCACGGCAGACGGCTCCAGGGCGCGCAGCTTGTCCTCGTCGATCAGGTGGTAGCCGACGAGACGGTGCTGACCGCCATCGGCGGCGCTGACATCCATGGAAAAGGGCTCCAGCAGGTCGTGCTGTGCGAGGGCCAAAAAGAAATCGGTGCTGCGCTGGTAGCCCTCATCAAGCGCCGCCAGCATGTTGCCCGCCTCCTCCAGGAAGGGTGTCGGCTGCCCGGTGTCGTCAAAGACACGTTGCCCTTCGCCGTCCTGGGACACGCGCGGGTGCCCGAGGTCGATGTGGATCTGCGCCGGCCCCTGCCCATCGGCACGCCGGCCGACGAGGAACGGCGCCACGGCCATGGCCAGTGGGCGGCAGGAAGCGTTCCACTGGCCATCCTCCAGATAGAGGTTCTCGCCGGGCGCGAAGCCGAACAGCGCCACCGCGCCGAAGCGGCGGATGCGGGCGTCGAAGTGGAACAGGAGGGGGTAATCACAGGCCAGCCGCCGGAACTCCGCGGGCACGGCGAGACAGGACATCACGCCATCGCCCAAGGCAGGGCCAGCTCCGGTCCGTATCCGCAACCCGCGGTGTTGCTCCGCATCGAGGATGCTGTGGCGTTTTTCTTGCGGCATCGTCATCACAGCCTCGGGAGGGTGGCAGCACCAGAGGATGCGGAAAGCGGGCTGCACCCGCAAGGAGTGCAGCCCGCCGTGTCACGGCCGGGAGGGGGGGGGCAGCCCCGGCCGGGTCCGGTCAGAACGTGTAGCGGAAGCCCAGCGCGTAGCGTGCGTAGCCAGGCGCCGCGAAGAACACGATGTTGTCGTTGCGCATGTGGCCGCGACGGTCCTCCTCGGTGACGTTGATGCCTTCAAAGAAGGCCGTCATGCCCTTGCGGAATTCCCAGCTCGCGCTTACGTCGAACTGCCCGTAGGCCTCGATGTAGTACGGGTCGAAGCCGTAGCCGGACAGGAAGCCGTCACGCCAGTTGTAAGCCACGCGGGCCTGCACGCCGTAGCGGTCATAGTAGACGACGGCGTTGGCACTGTCGCTCACGCCCGTGACGGCGAACTGGGTCTCCGTGTAGCGCAGCGTGTCATTGAACCGTGTGTCGCTGTTGACGATCGTGTAGTTCACCTGCGTGCCGAAGCCCGTGTCACCGAAGGCGTGCTGCACCGCGAACTCCCAGCCATCCAGCGTCGCCACGCGATCACTGTTGCCCGGTTGGGTGATGGTGAAGGTCACGTCGGGATCCGCGGCCTGGCCGAGCACACCCCGCGGCGCGCCGTTGCTGAACTCGACCACGGACGGGTTGTTCGTCGCGAGATAGTCCAGGATGGAGGCAAAGCTCAGGGTGCCGCCACCCAGTGCTGTACGTGCCGCCTGGACCGCTGCGCCCTGCGCCGGATTCTTCAGACCGAACAGCGGACCCTGCACCGTCGTGTTGGCGATGAAGTTGCTGACGTCCTTGGTGAAGTAGCCCACGGATACGTAGCTGTCGGGCGCGTAGTACCACTCGGCCGACAGGTCGATGTTCTTCGACTTGTAGGGAAGCAGGCCCGGGTTGCCGCTGCCGGCGGTGCTGCCGCCACCCGGACGCAGCGGCTGGTTCACGGTGATGCCGCCCTGCATGCTGGTGTAGTCCGGCCGCGTGATCGTGTGGCTGTATGAGGCACGCAGGCGCACATCGGTGATCGGCGCGATGTCGAGGTCGATGGCCGGCAGCCAGTTGTCGTACTCACCCTTCAGCGTCGTGAAGTCGGAGCTGCCGCTGAAGATCAGGCCGATCTCGTTGTCGGCCACCCAGCTCGTGCCGGTCGGCACGGGAACCAGTGCGGCGGAGCTGATCTCGGTCTTCTCGCGGCGCACGCCAAGACGCAGGTTCGCCGGCATGGCGCCCAGCTCGAAGCGGTGCTTCGACTGCAGGTACGGCGAGACCGTCTCTTCGCTGATCCGGCGGTCAGTGGTGAATTGCGCCAGGCAGGTGCCCGTGAAGGGCGTACCGGTCCAGGGCGTCCGGCAAACGCCGACCTGGTCGTCCAGCAGCTTGATCAACCGCTCCGTGTCGATCTGGAAGTAGTTCTGGAGGATGGCCGGGTTGCCGGAGCCGGACATGCCGGACAGGCGGCCCGGCAGGCTCGTCAGCGTGTAGAGGTCATCCGGTGTGTCGGCAGCCGACAGCGTGCCGCCCCAGCTGTCGGTCTGCAGGAAGCCATAAGCCGACCGCACCTTGTTCTCGGTGTAGGTCACACCGAAGTCGAGGCTGTCGATCAAGGAGGTGTCGAAATCCTTGCTGCCGCGCAGCGTCACCTCGGTGATGGTGTCCTTCATGTTGGCGTTGCGGAAGGCATTGCCCGCCGGGCGGATGTTGCCCGCAGCGATGTCGGTGCCCGGATGCATCGCCACCGAGATGCCCGGCATGTCGGTCGTGAAGTCGACCGTCTGGTTGGCGACGCCGTAGATGGCGCTGCCGATGGCGATGTTGCTGCCGTAGGGCGAGGTGGGCTTGCTCTCGGCCGTCGAGTGGTGGCCATCAAGCTCCAGACGCAGGCCCGGCATGGCGTCCCACGCGAGGTTCGCGCCCAGCGACTTGTTGATCGACTTGTTGGCAGCCAGTGCGCCGGTGATCGCCATGTCCTTGCCTTCGCCCGGGCCGAAGGCCTCGGAATAGAACAGCGGACCGGCGGCGGGACCGTCGGTCCAGCTCGAAGTCGTGTTGTTGTGGTTGAACCATACGCCGATGCTGTTGGTGCGGGCATCGATGGTGTTCTGCGAATGCGTGTAGTCGACCACGGCCGACAGCGTGTCGCTCGGGCGGAACTGCAGCACCAGCTGGCCGTTGATGCGCTCACGGTCGATGTCGGTGAAGTCGTAACCGGCGTTCTGCGTCACCTGGTAAACGTCGGTGGCCTCCGGGCGGTTGGCGATCTGGCCGAAGTTGCCGCGCCAGTCGTTGGCGTCAACTGCCAGCGAGCCCCAGTTGTTCTCGTCGCCCAGGTAGCCCTCGCGCCAGCCGGCGTTGAACTGGGCCAGGCTGGCCTTGCGGCGCTGGTAGGAACCGGTCAGCAGCACGCCGACCTTCTCGTCGGCGAAGGTCTGGCTGATGATGCCCGAGACTTCAGGCGTGACCGGCGTGCCATCGAAGGTGTGGTCGAGGACGCCCTTGACGCCGACGCTGCCCTGCAGGCCCGGACGGTCCAGCGGCCGAGGCGTCTTGATGTTGATGACCGAACCGATGCCGCCGGTGGGCAGCGAGGCACGTCCGGACTTGTAGACCTCGACGCCGGCCACGCCCTCGGCGGCCAGGTTGGCGAAGTCGAAGCTGCGCGATGCCGGGGCTTCGCAGCAGCTGCCCAGCCCGGAGGCCGGCATCTGGCGGCCATTCAACAGAACCAGGTTGAAATCAGGGCCGAAGCCGCGGACGGTGACCTTCGAACCCTCACCATTGCTGCGGTCGATCGACACGCCGGTGACGCGCTGCAGGGACTCGGCGAGGTTCGTGTCCGGGAACTTGCCGATGTCCTCCGCGGAGATCGCGTCGACGACACCGAGTGATTCACGCTTGATGTCGAGCGACTCGCGCAGGCTGGCGCGGATGCCGCTGACGACGACTTCCTCCAAAGGCGAGGCAGCGCCTTGGGCGTCCTGCGCGATGGCGGTCCGGACGGCGGCGGTCAGCGCCAGCAGCGACGCGCCAACCACCAGGCCCGTGGACCTGGGATGCTGTGGGTACTTCATTCGACGACTCCCCTGATGCGCGGCCTACGGATGGAAATATTGGCCGTTGTGAACGTTCTTTTATTTGAGAACGTTCACTCTGTCAAGCCTGCAGCGGGCTGGGAGCCTCTCTCCCGGTCGCAGGTATCAGCGGGCCGGCTGCCAGGCCGCGACCGCGGCCATGAAGGCCTGGGTCTCGGCGTCGAGGTCCGTGTTGTCGCCGGGCGGGAAGTAGGACAGCTTGACCACCACGGTGCGGCTGGGGGGGTCGATGTACACGTACTGGCCCTGCAGGCCGATGGCGGCGAAGGCCTCGCTGCCGCCCATCGTCCACCACTGCAATCCATAGCCCCCGCGGCGCTGGTCCTCGGGCCCCGCGGGAAGGGTGGACTCGCGGATCCAGTCGGCGCCGACGACGCGGCGGCCACCGGCGACGCCCTGGTCGAGGACCATCTGGCCGAAGCGTGCCCAGTCGCGCAGCGTGGCATTGAAGCCCGCGCCGCTGAACTCGCGGCCCGTGCCGGGCGCACCGTCCATGATGTAGAAGCCATCGGCCTCGGCACCCAGCGGCTCCCACAGGCAGCGCGCGGTGTAGGCCGCCACGCTCTGCCGCGACACCCGCTCCACCAGCCAACCCAGCACCGCGGTGTCGAGGGTCTTGTACTGGAACACGGTGCCCGGGGCGTGCAGCCGGGGGATGTCGCGCGCCGCATCGGCGAAGCGCGCCTGGTTCTTCACCAGCGCGCGGATATGGTTGCTGGCCGCACGGCCAGGATTGGCGAAGTCGTAGCGTTCCTCGTAATCGACCCCGGAACGCATCTGCATGACGTGGCGGATGCTCGCCCCGTCGTAGCCGCCGCCCTTCAATTCCGGCAGGTAGTGGACGATGGGCGTGTCGAGGGAGTCGATGAGGCCGTCGGCCAGGGCGCAACCCACCATCACGGAGGTGATGGACTTGGTCATCGACCAGCCGATGAAGCGTGAGCGCTCGTCGGCGCCGTTGCGGTAGACCTCGGTGACGATGCGGCCGTCCTTCAGCACCAGCAGCGCGTTGGTATGGGTGCGCTCGAGGAAGGCCGGCAGGTCGTAGGTCGCCCCCTGCCAGGCATAGCGGACGGCCAGCGGCTGGTCGGCGCGCGGCAGGCGCCACAGGCTGCCGGCCCGGGGCACGACGCGCGTGGTGAACAGGTCGTCCATGCGGCGGAACATCAGCGGCGCGACATCGTTGTCGAGCATGCGCCAGCGCAGCAGCTGCTGCGCAACCGGCACGTCGCTGGGTGGCCCGCCCTGCAGGGGCGGCGGCAGCACCTGCTGGGCCGAGGCGCTGCCCAGCAGGGCGCACAGCATGAGCAGGGCCGCGCGCCTCGCACGGGTCTGCAGGACTTTCAGGGTGGGTTCGTTCATGTCAGGCCCTTTGCATGTCGTTGTCGATGTTGAGTGCCTGGCCGGAGATGGACTTGCCCGCCTCCGAGGCCAGGAACAGCACGAGCTGCGCGATGTCGCGGGGATCGACGAAGCGCTTGAGCGATTGCCCGGCCATCGCTGCGGCCAGCACCTGCTCCAGCGGCTGGCCCGTGGCTTCCACGCGGCCGGCATAGACACGGTGCAGGCGCTCGCCATCCACGGCACCGGGCAGGATGGCGTTGGCGCGGATGTTGTCCGCGCCGAGTTCCAGCGCGAGGGTCTTGGCAAGGCCCACCAGCGCCCACTTGCTCGCGCAGTAGGCGCTGCGGTTTGCATAGCCGAATCGTCCGGCGGCCGAGGACATCAGCACGATCGAGCCGCCGCCGGCAGCACGCAAGGCGGGGATGGCGAGCCGCGTGACATCGAAGGTGCCTGTGAGGTTGACCTGCAGCACGCGGTCCCAGTCCTGCGGCGGGTAGTGGTCCACCGGCGAGGTGGGGCCACCGATGCCGGCGTTGTTCACCAGCAGGTCGAGGCCCCCCAGCGTGCCCAGCGCCGCCTGCATGAACTGCCCGACGTCGGCGCGGCGGCCCACGTCGCAGGTTAAGGTCGCAAGACCGGGCAGTTCGTCGCGCAGCGCGGCGAGGCCTGCGGCATCGACGTCGCAGGTGGCGACGCGGTCGCCGGCCGCCACACAGGCGCGCACGATCTCGCGGCCGATGCCGTTGGCGCCTGCCGTGACGATGACGCGGCGGCTCATGGCCGCCGGGCCGCGGTCGCCGCAGCCTCGGCCGGCGCACCGCCGGGGTCCTTGCAGGCGTAAGGGGACCAGGCCACGTCAGCGGGCATGACCACATCCTCGCCACGCCAGCGGTCCGCGAAATACTCCGGATCCACCGCTTCATAGCGGCGCTGCAGCCGCGTGCCGGTGGCGTCGAGGCTGTAGCGTTCGGTGATGCGCAACCCGGTGCCGTGCAGCACGCGGGCATCGGCGTTCAGCACGCCGGGGGTGAACAGCGTGGTGTCGACCACCAGCGTGTCACCTTCCCAGTGGCCGACCGAATAGCCGTGGCGTTGCGGCCGGGTGCCGGGCGGCGGTGCGCTGCGGTCCAGGTGGATGACACGCTGCAGGTCCATGTGGCCGTAGCGCATCGTGATGCGCGCGGACGTCTGGGTGATGCGGTTCACGGCGCTGTCGAAGGTCCAGTCGAACAGCAGGTTGGTGGCCTCGCAGCGCAGCCGCGGATTGTCCTTGGAGGCCGGATCGAAGCGTTCCAGGGCCTTGCGGCCTGTGGCCGTCAGCTGCACCGGGATGGGCCGCTCCCAGGCGGCCTTGACCGGATCGGCAGCCAACGACTCCGGGGTGCCCCGCGCGCCGGGGAAGGCGCGCACGCCGGCCGGCAGTTCACCGGGCTTCAGGCGCGCGGCATCGCTGAGCGCCACCAGCGTCCCTTGCTGGCCGCGCGGATCGGTCATCACGCGCTGTTCGGCGGCCCAGTCGCCGGCGAGGTTCGGCTTGCCATCGGCGGTGCGCAGGGCACGCGCTGTGGCAGCCTTGGCGCCGGCAGCGCCCGCCAGCTGCCGCTGGCCATAGCGGTCCATCTGGCTGCCGTCGGCGAACTGGATCGTCGACAGGTAGCAGTGGCGCGGCTTGAAGCGTTCCGGCGAACCCGTGACGGTGAGGGTCGTGCCCACCTTGAACATGTCGCGCGTCCAGCCGGAACGCTTGAGCACCGCCGCGGATCGCATCTCGCAATGCCAATCCTGGCTGCGGCCGTCCGCGCCCTTCACGTCGAGGTGGATCCAGGCGTGCGGGTTGATGAGGTCGATCTTCACCAGCGTGCCGGTGATTGACAGATCCTTGTTGAGATCCCAGTTGGAGATGCCGTGGTGGGCGTCCGCGGGCGGCGCGGCCACCAACACCGCAAGGGCGGCGCTGGCGAACCACGTCGACGGCCTCCACCAACGGCGGGTGGCCTGCGGTGGCACGACCGGCGGCGCTACGGCAGGCGCCTTGGGCTCGTAAGGCAGAATGTTGAAGTCGGTGAGCAGCATCATGGGAACTCCCTGGTCGTCGAGCCCGAAGAAGGACGGGTACATGCCGTCACCGAGACCGCTGGAGAAACACAGCAGGTTGGCTGCCTGCGCGGGGTCCGGGCGGAAGTCGCACCAGTTGTGCGTCGGGACGTAGTGGTCATCAAGCGCAGCACAGATCGCATCGGCGCAGGTTTCGTCGGCACCGATGCGCGGCGCCAACAAGGCCGAGGCGGC
>JBJOHO010000063.1:0-41982 GCA_046047615.1 Pseudomonadota bacterium | reverse complement strand
GGCACTTCGCCGAGATGGGTCGCGACATCTCCCGCGAGGAGTTCACGGTCGCCGGCATCGGCGACATGTCGGGTGATGTGTTCGGCAACGGCATGCTGCTCTCGCCGCACATCCGTCTGGTCGCAGCCTTCGACCACCGGCACGTGTTCCTCGACCCTGCACCCGATGCGGCGCGCAGCCTGGAGGAGCGCCGCCGGCTGGCGGCATTGCCGGGTTCGTCGTGGGCGGATTACGACCGCAGCCTGCTGTCGCCTGGCGGCGGTGTGCATGAACGCGGCGCACGGCGAATCGCGCTGACAGCAGAGGTGAAGGCACTGCTGCAGGCCGCCGAGCTGCAGGACCGCAGCGAGGCCACGCCCGACGAACTGGTGCGCGCGATCCTGCGGATGCCGGTCGACCTGCTGTGGAACGGTGGCATCGGCACCTACGTCAAGGCTTCGACCGAGAGCCACGCCGACGCCCAGGACCGCGGCAACGACAGTGTGCGCGTCGATGGCGCCGCCCTGCGTGCCCGCGTCGTCGGCGAAGGTGGCAACCTGGGTTTCACGCAACGGGGTCGCATCGAGTACGCGCTGGCCGGTGGCCGCATCAACACGGACTCGATCGACAACTCCGCCGGCGTCAACACCTCCGACATCGAGGTGAACCTCAAGATCCTGCTCGGCACACGCCGCTCCCGCCAGCGGGACGCCCTGCTGCGGCGCATCACGCCGGACGTGGTGCGGCAGGTGCTGCGCACCAACCGCCTGCAGGGAGCAGCGTTGAGCCTGGCCGAGCGCGACGTCGCACAGCGGCCGGCGACCTGGCAGGCGCTGATCCGCCATCTCGTGCGCAACGAGGGACTGGACCCGCGCCTGGAGCGCCTGCCGACGGAAGACGAGCTGGCCGAGCGGCGGCGCAAGGGCCGTGCCCTGACGCGACCGGAACTGGCGGTGCTGATGAGTTGGCAGAAGCTGGCCCTGCAGCGCCAGTTGCTGGCCAGCCGCCTGCCGGAAGATCCACATTTCGCCGTGGAGCTCGAGCGCTATTTCCCGGCAGCGGCCGTGCGCGCGGCAGGGCGCCGCCTTGCCGGCCATCGCCTGCGCCGCGAGATCATCGCCACGGTCACGGCCAACACGCTGGTCAACCACATGGGGCCGACCTTCCCGCTGCTGATGGCGCAGGCCACCGGCGCGGATGCCGCAGACATCGCGCGCGCCTACACGCTGGTGCGGGAAGCGCTGCAGCTGCGCGACCTGTGGGACGCCCTCGAATCCCCGGCCCACGCCTTGCCCATGGCCGCGCGTTACGAGGCGGCGGCCGAGGGCATCGAGCTGACGCGGCACCTGTGCAGCAGCCTGCTGCGGCTCGCGCCCCACAGCGAACTGGCCGACCTGTCGGCGGCGCTGCGCCGCCTGCGTGGGCCGCTGGCACAGCTGGCGGCGGGCGCCGGCCAGTGGTGCCGAGGCGAGGAACTGGCGCAGTTGCGCCGGCGCGAAGCGCACTTCGCGGCCTTGGGATTGCCTGCGGATCTGACAGCCCGCGTGGCTGCGCTCGAGGTGCTCAAGCCGGCGCCGGAGCTGCTGCGGCTGGCCCGTGGCAGCCGACGCACCATCACCGAGGTGGCCGGCCTGCATGCCGAACTCGGCGCGCAACTGGGGTTGGACTGGTTGCGCCACCGCACACTGCAACTGGACGACAGCGATCCGTGGCAGGCCGCCGCGGTCGACGCCCTGCAGGACGTGCAGTGGCACCTGCAGGCCCGCGCCACCGCGCGCGCGCTGCAGCGCCGCGATGGCTGGCGCCCACGGACGCAGGACATGGACGCCTGGCAACAGCAGCGCGAAGCGCTGCAAGCCATGGCCACGCCGACGCTCGCCGCGCTGGCCGTCGGCACCGACAGCGTAAGGCGACTGCTGTCACGGCCGGCCTGAACATCGCTCTGGCATACTCGCCCGCGCGCAACATCCTGCATCCCGAGGTACCTGAGTGACCGGCAAACTCGTCCTGCTCCGCCATGGCCAGAGCACCTGGAACGTCGCCAACCTCTTCACCGGCTGGACTGATGTCGACCTTTCCGAGCAGGGCCGCGCCGAGGCCGCCCAGGCCGGGCGCGAACTGCTGCACACCGGCATCCGCTTCGACCACTGCTACACCTCGGTGCTCAAGCGCGCGATCCGCACGCTGCACATCGCGCTGGATGAAATGGACCGGCTGTGGCTGCCGGTCGAGAAGAGCTGGCGCCTCAACGAGCGGCACTATGGCGCGCTGCAGGGCCTCGACAAGGCGCAGACGGTGGAGCGCCACGGTGAAGCCCAGGTCAAGGTCTGGCGCCGCAGCTACGACATCCCGCCGCCTCCGCTGGCCGAGGACGACGAACGCCATCCGCGCCACGACCCGCGTTATGCCGGCCTCGACCCGGCGCTGCTGCCCGCCACCGAATCGCTGAAGGACACGCTCGCCCGCGTGCTGCCGCTGTGGGACGAGGGGATCGCGCCGCGGCTCAAGGCCGGCCAGAACCTGCTGGTGGCGGCGCACGGCAACAGCCTGCGCGCCATGGTGAAGATGCTCGACAACGTGTCGGAGGCCGACATCACCGAGCTCAACATCCCCACCGGCGTACCGCTGCTTTATGAGCTCGATGCCTCGCTCAAGCCGCTGTCGAGCCGTTACCTGGGCGACCCTGAGGCCATCAAGGCCGCGGCAGAGGCCGTACGCCGGCAGACCGAGCGCAAGTAGCCCGGCGCCCGGACCGTCAGACCTGGGTGCGGCGGGGCAGGCCCTTGCCAACGGCCCAGTTGTCGTAGCGGCCACCGTGCGTGGCCGCCAGCGCATTGAAACGCTTGGTCAGCGCCTGCATTTCCGGCACCCGCACGCGCATGCCGCGGGAGGCGTGCAGGCTCCAGCCACCGCCGTGGGCATCGGCCTTGTAATCCACGACAAAGCCTTCGGGCTCCAGCTCCGCCGAGACCGCCTGGCAGGCCGCTTCATTGGGCAAGCCGAAAAAGAAGTCCACCTGGTGGTCGTCGAACGGGGACACGCCGGCCTTGCGCATCTGCGTGATGAAGCGCGCGTCCCAGTCGTCGTTGTCGTCCTTGGGGCGCAATGCCTCGCGCCACTGCGACACGACACGGAACAGCAGCAGCAGTCCTGCCCCCACCAACAGCACCATCGTCCAGGTCACGGGCCCACCTCCAGCACGCTGCCCAGGTCGCCCGGCTGTGAATTGACCGATACGACCGTAGCCTTGGGAAAGAAATTGAACTCGGAAGCCGTGGCCCAGGTGTAGGCACCCATCGCGCTGCCGACGATGAGGTCGCCTTCCTTCAATCGCGGCAACGGCAGGTCCTCGGCGATCACGTCGATGCTGTCGCAGGTCGGCCCTGCCAGTACGGAGGGCTGGGTCGGGCCCTGGCGCAGCGCGCGCAGCGGGTAGCGTCCATGGTCGAACATCTGGCCGCTGAAGCTGCCGTAGACGCCGTCATCCAGGTAATACCACCAGCGGTCACCACGCTGGGCGCGCCCCATCACGCTGGCGACGCAGATGGCAGCGGGCGCGGCAATGAAGCGGCCCGGCTCGGCGATGACGCGGATGCGCGCGGGCAAAGCCTTCAGGGCCTTGCGTATGGGCGCGCAGAACCGGCCGATGTCAGGCACGGCGGTTGTGTACTCGACCGGGAAGCCGCCGCCGATGTCGAGGGTGTCGAAACGGCCCAGCTTCGCCCGGCGCGCTGCAGCCAGCAGGCCGGTGCACACCTCGATGGCCTCGACATGCTTGCGGGCATCGGGCGCCTGCGAGCCCACATGGAAGGAAAAGCCGCGGACGGTGATCCCCAGCTCGGCGGCCAACTGCGCCAGGGCGAGCGCGGCATCGGGCTCGCAGCCGAACTTGCGCGACAGATCGCTGACCACACCCGGGCTGCGGAACGAGACCCGCAGCAACAGCTGCGCCTTGTCGCGATGGCGCCGGAACTTGCGCACTTCGTCCGGATTGTCGGCGACGAAGGTCGTCACGCCTGCAGCCAGTGCATTGCGGATGTCGATATCGCGCTTGATCGGGTGCGTATGGATGCAGCGGCGCGGATCCGCCCCCAGACGCTGGGCCAACTGCACCTCGCCGGTGGTCGCCAGATCGAGCCAGCCGCCCTCCTCGAGGAGCGCCTGCACGACCGCAGGATGTGGCAGCGGCTTAAGGGCATAGTGCAGGTCGACACCGGGCAGCGCCTTCGCGAGCTTGCGGTACTGCTGCCGCACGCGCTCGCAATCGACGATGAGCAGGGGCGAACCAAAGCGGTCGACGAGCCGGCGGATCTGCGCCGGCTCGAAGGGATCGATGAAGCGTTCGGTCATGGCTGTCCGGCACCACCGTGAGGCGGAAAACCGTCGATGCTCTCGCGAGTCGCAGCGCGCTGCAAGCGATCGCGCGCCGCGTCCCAGGCCTCGCCGGCCGGCACGGCCTCGACCAGCAACTGCTGGCAACCGGCGGCGTCCAGACGCCGCAGGTCCGCGTACAACCGCTTCCCGAAGGTCTCGGGGGTCTGGCCCGCCTCCAGCCACGGACCTGCTGCCGTGGCGCCCGCCGGCGCGGCATGCCGCGACAGCACGCCGATGCGCCGGCCTGCCGCGGCCAGGCGGACGTGCGCGTCCCTCAAGGCGTCGTAGGGCAGGCAGGCCAGCGGCGTGCGCGGAGCGTAATGCGACAGCGTGCTGCCCGGGACGCGGGGCGAATCGGCGGCGGCACCGGAGAGCACACGCCAGCCGGGACCGGCCACGGCCGCCAACTCATCACGGCCGATCCGGCCGGACCGCAGGATGCGCAGCACACCAGGGGCGAAACCGACGATGGTGGACTCCAGACCGACCTCGCAGGGCCCGCCCTCCAGCACCAGCGGACACAGCGCGCCGAACTCGTCGCGCACATGGTCGGAAGTGGTCGGGCTGATGCGTCCATAGCGGTTCGCCGACGGCGCCGCGATCCCGCCGCCAAAGGCCTGCAGCAGCCGCTGCGCGACCGGATGCGCCGGACAACGCAGGCCGACGGTCGCCTGGCCACCGGTGACCTCCGGTGGCACGGCAGGGCCCCGCGGCAGCACCAGCGTCAGCGGCCCCGGCCAGAACGCCTCGGCCAGACGCTGCGCCACCTCTGGCACGGCGTCCGCCCAGTCCTCCAGCCGTGCATCCGCCGCAACATGGACGATCAGTGGATGACTCGACGGCCGGCCCTTGAGGGCGAAGATGCCCGCGACGGCGTGCGGATTGCGTGCATCGGCGCCCAGGCCATAGACGGTTTCCGTCGGCATCACGACCAAGCCACCCGCCCGCAGCGTGGCGACAGCACGGGCCAGCAGAGTGTCTTCAACCACCTGGTGACTCCACTCAGTGCAGGGACCGCCGCTCCCAACCCTGCATGCCGCGACGCAGTTCGTAGGGTGGAAAGTAGTGGCGGTCCAGCTTCAGCGTGATGACCTCGGGCGTGTTGTTCCAGGTCAGCGTACGCAGACGCACGGCGGAGCGGTCCGGACGACCGGCCACGACGCGCAGGAAAGCGTCCAGGTCCGGGGTCGGGATGCCATCGACCTCGATGATGCGCCGCCCGGGCAACAGGCGGTAGCGCGAGGCCGGTGAGCCGAAGGCGTAGTAGGACACATAGACGCCCTCGGGCCGGATGCCACGCTGGGCGGCCAGCGCGCGCTGCGGCGCCTGCAAGGTGGCCCCTGCCCACAGCACCAGACGGTCGACCTCTGCACCAGCCAGGGCCGTGGTATCGACGTCGAGCGACTGCTCGTTGCCGCCGCGCCATACCGTGACCTTGACCTGCGGACGGTCGATGACACGCCGCTCCACATCGCGGAACCGCGTGACCGGAACGCCATCGACGGCCAGCAGCAGGTCACCTTGGCGCAACACGCGGGCCGCGGCAGAGCCGCCGGTCATGCGCACCACCGACAACACCCGCCGCTGTGCCGGATCCGCGACCGAGAGCCGGTCGACCCAGGCTTGCGGCAACCCCAGGCGTCGTGCCTCGGCCAAGGGCTGCAGAGCCAGCTCCACGTCCAGCGTACGCCATGGCCGGCCACTGTCGGCAACCGCCAGCATCTCCTGTACAAGATCGACAGGAATGCCACGGTTGGCCTGCGAGTTTTCGCGGCCCCCCTCGAACACGAAGCTGGCCCACATCGCCAGCACACGGCCCTGGTCGTCCACCAGCACACCATCAAAGTCGCCGGGCGGATTCAGCAGTTGCAGCACCTCGAGGTTGCTGTCGCGGAACTGCAGCGTGCGCGACAGCGGCAACTGCAGCGGATCCAACGAGCTGACCTCGGTGCCACGCGTGCGCACGCGGCCGGCGGCGTCCATGCCGACCACGGTGACTTCGTCCCCCGGCTGCAGCGCCTGCGGCTGGAGGCGGGCGGCACGCACCGGCGTCTGGCCCAGCAGCGCCGGGTCGTAAGCCAGCAGCGCCAGGTTGTGCAGCGGGTGCAGGCCGACCACGCGCGCCGGGATTTCCAGCGAACCGCCGAAGGTCAGGCGGGCGACCCCGAGCTCGGCGGGGACCGTATTGCGATCCACGACCACCCAGCCGCGCCGGGTGTCCACGATCAGGCCGGTGCCGACGTAATGGCGGTCACCGATGCCGGACACGGCATAGGGCAGGTCATAGTTGACCTGCACCAGTGAAGGCGCGAGGCGTGCGGCGAGCCGGTCCTGCTGCGCCGGCATCGACACCGTACCACCCGCCAGGGGCCGCGACGCCGGCGGCGGCGGCAGCGCCGTGCAGGGCCAGGCGCCGCTGGCGTCATCGCGACGACACAGCTGGGCCGGGTACCAACGCCGATCCATGCGCAGCGCCCGCAGGTTGCTGCTGTTGACGTCGTCCTGCGTCACGTAACGCAGGCCTGCTGCATCACCATCGCCCAACCGCGACAGCACGGCCACCAGGTCATCGAGACTGGCCACCGGCTGGCCATCGACCTCGGTGATGAGCGCGTTGCGGGGGATGCCGACGGCACCCAGCACATAGCCCGGGCTGGCGACGAACACGCCGCTGACGGGGCGGTTGAAATGACGCGCCTGCTGGTAGGACAGGTCATGCAGCACGGCTTCACCGAACTCCAGATAGCGGGCCGGCGTGATGGCGTCCAGATCGGTGACGCGCAGCGTGATCACCTGCTTCTGTCCGCCGCGCAGCACCTCGACGCCGACCTCGCGGCCCACGGCCTCGTCGAGCAGCGCCTCGAGCGGCTCGAACTGCGTCACCGCGCGTCCCTCCACCCGCACCAGGATGTCGCCCACCTGCAGCGCGCCATGCGCCGGTGAACCCGGCAGCACCTCATCCACGACCAGCATGCCCGTGCCGGTCGCGAAGGCCGCGCGTGTGTCGGCCTCGGTCGCGGCGTCGAGCCCGAGCCGGCGCAATTCATCGTAGGGCGTGTAGCCGAAGACGGTCTGCAGGCTGCCACGCGCGACCGCACGGCCGGCCTGCAGCAGCTCGACGGCCCGCTTCACGCGTCCCAGCGGCAGGTAGAAGCTGGAGGCCGCGCCGCTGGCGCCACCGGCATTCAGCGCCACCACCCGGCCGTCGATGTCGATCACGGGCGATCCGGAGGAGCCCCCTGAGGTGCCCGACGCCGCCTGGATATAGAACGTGTTGAAGTCGTTGTACTTGCCGAAACCATAGGCCGGCGCCTCGCGGTCCAGCCGCGCCAGCGTGCCCGCGAGGATCGACAACTGCTCACCGGCGTTGTTGCCGATGACGCGGATCTCGCGGCCGACCTGCGCGCCTTCCGGGTGCAGGGGCAAGGAAGGCGGGGTCATGAAACGCAGCCGCGCCGGGTCGTAGCGGTAGAGGCCGAAATCGTGCACCGGATCGCGATAGACGGCCTGCAGGGGCACTTCCTCCCGGTTGAGGAAGGTGGCCTCGGCGACCACCGGCCCCGGGGTCACCACGTGGCGGTTGGTCAGGATGAGGCCCTGCCGGGCGTCGATCACGAAGCCCGTGGCCTGCGAGGAACTGCTCCACTCCCCATCGAAGGCGCGCGTCTGGTCGACGCGTATGGCCACCACGGCCTGGGCAATGCGCTCCAGCGTCGCGGCCCAGCGCGCCTCGTCGGCCACCGGCGTCGCCGCGGCAACTGCGGACAGGGGCCAGAGCAGACAGCCGGCGAACAGCAGCGCGGCACGATGCATCAGCGATCCCACAGCACCAACCCCCAGGTGACGAGCAGCAACGACAGGGACACCATCACGGCCGCGGAGCCGAGGTCCTTGGCCAGGCCGGAGAGCGCGTGGCGCTCCAGTCCGATGCGGTCGATGGCCGCCTCGATGGCGCTATTGAGCAGCTCGACGACCAGCACCAGGAACATGGGTCCCAGCAGCAGCGCGCGCTCCACGCCATTGCGCCCGAGCCACAGGCCCAACGGGATGACCACCGCGGCAAGCGCCAGTTCCTGGCGGAAGGCGGCTTCCTCGCGGAAGGCCGCCACCAGTCCTTTGCGGCTGGCCTCGGTGGCACGCAGGATGCGCGTGACGCCGCGCGGCTTGGGTCTTTCCATGGCGTGCCGAGTCTATCAGGGTGGCACCACCGCGCCGCGGCCCTACAATCGGCCCATGAGCTTCACACGCCGCCAGACCCTCACCGCCCGCGTCGGGTCGCTGCGCATCGGCAGCGACGCCCCGATCGTGGTGCAGTCGATGACCAACACCGACACCGCCGACGTCGCCGCCACGGTCGCACAGGTGGCCGCCCTCGCGCGCGCCGGCTCCGAACTGGTGCGCGTCACGGTCAACACCGCCGAGGCCGCCGCCGCGGTGCCCCACATCCGGGACGGCCTGCTCGCCCAGGGGTTGCGCGTGCCACTGGTCGGCGACTTCCACTTCAACGGCCACAAGCTGCTGCGCGAGCACCCGGGCTGTGCCGAGGCCCTGGACAAATACCGCATCAACCCGGGCAACGTCGGCCGCGGCAGCAAGCGCGACAGCCAGTTCGCCGAGATGATCGAGACCGCGTGCCGCCACGCCAAGCCGGTACGCATCGGCGTGAACTGGGGCAGCCTCGACCAGGACCTGCTGGCACGGCTGATGGACGAGAACAACGCGCTGGCCGCGCCACTGCCCGCCCAGCAGGTGATGCGCGAGGCCATCGTGCGCTCGGCCCTCGACAGCGCCGGGCTCGCCGTGGAACTGGGCTTGCCGCGCGAGCACATCATCCTCTCGGCCAAGGTCAGCGGCGTGCAGGACCTCATCGCCGTCTACCGCAACCTGGCATCGCGCTGCGACTACCCCCTGCACCTGGGCCTTACCGAGGCCGGCATGGGCAGCAAGGGGATCGTCGCGTCGACGGCGGGCATCGGCGTGCTGCTGGCCGAGGGCATCGGCGACACGATCCGCGTCTCCCTCACGCCGGAGCCTGGCGGCGACCGCACGCAGGAGGTCATCGTCGCCCAGGAAATCCTGCAGACCATGGGCCTGCGCGCCTTCCTGCCCATGGTCATCGCCTGCCCGGGCTGCGGCCGCACCACCAGCACCTATTTCCAGGAACTCGCGCAGCGCATCCAGTCGCACATCCGCCATCGCATGCCGCAGTGGCGCAAGGAACGCGACGGCGTGGAGAACATGACGGTCGCGGTGATGGGCTGCGTGGTCAACGGGCCCGGCGAAAGCCGGCACGCGAGTCTCGGCATCAGCCTGCCCGGCACCGGCGAGCGCCCGGTGGCCCCGGTCTACGAGGACGGGGAGAAGACCGTGACCCTCAAGGGCGAGCACATCGCAGAGGACTTCCAGGAACTCATCGAGCGCTACATCGAGCGCAAGTATCCACGCCGGGAGCACAGCGCATGACGGACCTGCCCAACCGCCGCTGCCAGCCCTGCGAGGGCGGCATCGCGCCGCTGTCCCGCGCCGCGGCCGACGAGATGCTCCAGCTGCTGGACGAAGGCTGGCAACTCTCCGCCGAGGCGACGACGATCCACCGGGAATTCCGCTTCCGCGACTTCCTGCGCACCATGAGCTTCGTCAATGCGCTGGCCCACGTCGCCAACATCGAGGACCACCACCCGGACCTCGAGGTCGGCTACGACTATTGCCGTGTGCGTTTCACCACGCATGCCATCCGCGGCCTGTCCGAGAACGACTTCATCTGCGCGGCAAAGGTCGACCGCATACCGCTCGCCTGAGACGGCAGGCCGTCTTCAGCGGCCCAGTGCCTGCCGGGCCAATTGCCCCACCAGCCAGGGGCGGCGCGCCACCCACGAAAAACCTTCGCGGACGACGCGTCCACCGGGACCGGCGTCCTCGGCGAAGCCGCGGTCAAGGGCATCGACGAGCCATCCCATGAGCGCGTTGCCTGCCTTGCGCTCACGCTCGTAGGCGCGCAGCAGGTGGGGCGCACCCACATCCTCGCGTGCCGGCCGCGTTGCCAGCACGCGCGCCAGCGTGGCCACATCCTGCAGCCCCTGGTTGGCGCCCTGCCCGGCCAACGGGTGGATCACATGGGCAGCGTCCCCCACCAGCGCGCAACGCTCGGCCACATAGCGCGTCGCCACCAACCGTTGCAGCGGATAGGCACGCCGCGGACCCTGCAGACGCAGCGCACCGAGCACGCCACCACTGGCGCGGAGCAGTGCCGCTTCGAACGCGGCATCGCCGAGCGCCTGCAACTGCCGGGACCGGGCATCGGTGGCCGACCAGACGATCGAGCAGTCGCCATCCGCCAGCGGCAGAAGGGCCAGCGGGCCGGTGCCAAGGAAGACCTGCCAGGCGGTGCGCTGGTGTGCATGCTGCGGACGCACGGTGGCGACGATGGCCTGCTCGCCATAGGGCTGCCGGTTGACCTCGATGCCGACCCAGCCGCGCAGCGGGGACAGGGCGCCGTCGGCGGCAACCACCAGTGACGCCTCGAGCACCCCGCTCACACCGGCCGCGTCGTGCACGCGGAGTTGGACGCGGTCCCGCTGCCATTGCACCCCGGTCGCGCTGGCCCGGTGCAACACGCCACCGGCAGCGACGAAGGACCCCAGCAGCGCCACCTGCACGGCACGGTTCTCGATGATGGCGCCCAGGTCCGGCTCGCCCACTCCGGAAGCATCGAAGCGCAGCGCGTCGTCGCGGTCCGGCGCCCCCCCTTCGTGCCAGACACACATGCGCTCGTAGGGCGAGATGCGGCGCGGATCGATGCGCGACCAGGCGCCACAACGTTGCAGCAGCTCACGACTGGCCGGCGACCATGCGGAGACACGCGGATCGAAGGCTTCACCCGGCAGTGGCGCCGCAGGGACCGCCGGTTCCAGCAGGGCGATGCGTTCCGCAGCGAAGCCGGCATGCACCAGCAGGCTGGCCAGACAGGCGCCCACCGGTCCACCACCGACGACCACGACGTCATGGCGCGGCCCGCTCATGCCAGTGGCATCCCGCGGGTCAGTCGAGGTTGCGAGCGCCCGAAGCCGAGACTCACACGCCCCAAGGCCCGCTTGGCCGGCGGCAACAGGTCGAAGCCCAGCAGGCCCAGGTCGCGCAGCAGTGCCGGGCCGGGTCGTGGATCGGAGAACAGACGTACCAGCGTATCGGTGAACCGGACAACACCACGACGGTCTGCACGGCGACGCTCGCCGTAGGCCGACAGCAGTGCGGCATCGCCCAGGTCGGCCTGGCCCGAGGCCCGCGCGCCCGCAAGGCATTCGGCGAGTTCGGCCGCGTCCCGCAGTCCCAGGTTGAAACCCTGACCCGCCACCGGATGCAGGGACTGCGAGGCATTGCCCAGCAGCACCGTCCGCGGCGCGACCACCGTGTCGGCCTGCTGCAGCGACAAGGGATAGGCGACCCGGCGTCCGAGCTGCAGCGCACGGCCGGCGCGCCAGCCAAAGGCCTGCTGCCACTGCTGCAGGAAGGCGGCAGCGTCCAGTGCCATCAAGCGCTCCGCATCATCGGGTGCGGCCGCCCACACGATGGTGTACCAGTGGCCGGGCTGCGCAACGCGGAGCGGCAGCACGGCCATCGGGCCCGCTGTCGTGAAGCGTTCGAATGCCGTGCCATCGCTCGGCCGGTCGCTGCGCACCGGCACGACGATCGCGGTCTGCGCATAGTCGCGGCGCACCGCGCCGATGCCTGCCGCCTCGCGCACCATCGAGCGCGCGCCATCAGCCGCCACGACCAGGGACGCCTCGCGCCAGTGCGAGGTACCGGCCATCGTCACCTGCAGCCTCACGGCAGCTTCTCCACAGGCCACCGCCTGCACCTGCGCCGGCAGGCAGGCCTCCACGTGATCACAGGCGCGCAGCGCGTTCCAGAGCTCACGACCGATCGCGCGGTTGGGGACCACGTGGCCCAGGGCCTCGAGACCGAATTCGCCGGCCTCAACCCGCGCGAAACCGAAGCGGCCGGCATCAGAGACATGGATGCGGCGTATCGGCGCGGCCTCCGGCAACAGCCGTTCCCAAAGACCCAAGGCCTCGAACGCACGGCGGCTGCCATTGCCCAGTGCCGTGGTGCGCTCATCGAAGCTGGGCTGCTGCGCGGACTCCGGCGGGAAGGGCTCGACCAGCAGCACCGAGACACCGGTGCCACGCAGCGCCAGCGCCAGGCTGGCACCGACCATGCCACCGCCGACGATCGCGACATCGTGACGCCGGCCATGGGCGGCAGCCTCCGTCACGCAACACTCCCCGGCAGCGCCGGACGCAGGCCCGCCATCAGTGCCTCGATGTCCGCGGCCTCCTTGGGGACGCCATCGGTCAGCACCTCGCAGCCGTCGCGGGTCACGACCACGTCATCCTCGATGCGCACGCCGATGTCCCAGTAGCGGCGTGGCACGCCCCGCGATCCCGACGGAATGTAGATGCCCGGCTCGATGGTCAGCACCATGCCGGGTTCGAGCACGCGCCATTCGTCGCCGATCTTGTAGTCACCGACATCATGCACGTCGAGCCCCAGCCAATGCCCGGTGCGGTGCATGAAGAAGCGCCGGTAAGCGCCCTCCTTGACCAGCGCGGCGACGCGCCCCTTGAGCAGGCCGAGGCCGACCAAGCCCCGGGTCACGACCTCGACGGCAGCCTCATGCGGGGCGTTCCAATCGTTGCCGGGACGGACCTGGGCGATCGCGGCATGCTGCGCGGCGAGCACGATGTCGTAGATGGCGCGCTGCGCCGGCGTGAAGCGGCCATTGACCGGCCACGTCCGGGTGATGTCCGACGCATAGAGGCCGACCTCGCAGCCGGCGTCGACCAGCAGCAGGTCGCCATCGGCCAAGGGCTGGTCGTTCTCGCGGTAGTGGAGGATGCAGCTGTTGGCCCCGCCACCGACGATGGGGTGGTAGGACACATCGGCATTGTGGCGGCGGAACTCGTGCAACAGCTCGGCCATGACCGTGTATTCGTGGGCCCCCGGGCGCGTCACCTGCATGGCCCGGACATGGGCCTGCGCGGCGATGCGCGCGGACTCGCGCATCAGTTGCAGTTCGGCCCGGCTCTTGTACAGGCGCATGTCGTGCAGGAGATGCTCCAGCGCGACCATCTCGTGCGGCGGATGCTTGCCGTGGCGGGCCTGGGTCTTGAGACCATTGAGCCACCCCACCACGCGCTGGTCGAACTCCGCCTGCCGGCCCATCGAGTAGTAGATGCGCTGGCGGTTTTCCATCAGGCCCGGGAGGATCTCGTCGATGTCACCGGTGGGGAAGGCATCGTCCGCGCCAAAACGTTCGACGGCCCCTGTGGGGCCGGCACGCCGGCCATCCCAGGTCTCGCGCAAGGGATCGCGGTCACGGACGAACAGGATGAACTCGCCCTGCGGCCGCCCCGGCACCAACACGGCGACGGCTTCGGGCTCGCCGAAACCGGTGAGGTAATGGAAATCGCTGTCCTGGCGGTAGGCGTGCTCGACGTCGCTGTTGCGGTGGTGGACCGGCGCAGCAGGGAGGATGGCCAGACTTTCCCGACCCATCTGCTTCATCAACTGGCGGCGACGGCGGCGGAACTCTTCGCGGGGCATCGTGGCGGCGGAGGGCATGACAGGCCTCAATGAAGGGTGGATGCAGGCGGCGCCGCCGGCCGCAGGGGGGCCAGGCGATCGAAGAACAGCTGCACGCCAACACGGACATACTCGACGAGTTCGGCGTAGGCCTCCTCGGCCGCTTCGTCCGCCTCCCCCGCCTCGACCGATACGCGGGTGATCTCGGTGAGGTCGCGCAGCAGCTCGGTCAGCTCGGCGTCGCGCTGCGCCAGGTCCGGCGCACCGGCCAGTCCAAGGCCATAGAGGAACCCCTGGACCCATTCGCCAAGGGCAGCGGTACGCTCGACAAGGCTGTCGGCCTCAGGTGGCAGCAGCGGCTGGAACGCGAAGTCGGTGCCAGCAAGCGCCGCGCGCGTACGTTGGTAGACGTCCTGCAACCGCCGCCGTTCCTCCGGCGCGGCATTGCCCTCCGGGAGTATTTCGCCGAGCCAGTCATCGAGCGAACAAGGGGCGGCCGAACACAAGGCCCCGGTCAGCGTCCCGTGGGCCTCGGCACTGTCGCAAACCGAGCGGGAGCGGGACAGCACGCGTTGCAGGTCGGCGAAGTCATCTGGCGACATCATCCGCGGATTATGCCGCAGCCGCAGCCGCCCGATTGCCCGCGGACAGGCATCACGCCTATAGTTTTTCCATGACTTCTGAACCGCCTGCCGCCGCCCACGCCGAGCTGGTGCAACTCGAGCAACGCCTGTCCGACCTGCTGACACTGGTCGCGCAGCTGCGCGAGGAGAACCGCGCACTGCGCCAGCGCCAGGAATCGCTGACCGGCGAACGCAACACGCTGCTGCAGAAGAACGAGCAGGTGCGGGCGCGGGTCGAGGCCATGATGGCGCGCCTGCGCAGCCTTGAGGAAGGCGCATGAGTCCGCCGTCCGAAGGCGTCGTCGCTGTCACGGTACGCATCCTCGACAAGGACTACCATGTCGCGTGCCCGCCGGAGGAGCGTGATGACCTGCTGGCCGCAGCCCAGCACCTGAACACGCAGATGCGGCACATCCGCGAGAACAGCCGTGTGTCGGGGATGGAGCGCGTCGCGGTCATCGCCGCACTGAACATCGCCAACGAACTGCTGCGCCTGCGCGCCACGGCCGTGCCCGCCGGCGATGACAGCGCCACGGGCGGCGACCTGCTGCCGCGGCTGCGCGGGCTGCGCGAGCGCATCGAGGCCACGCTGGACAACGGCAACGGAGCGGGACTCGCCTGACCCGGGACTGGTGTAACATCGCCGGCGGCGCTGCCTGCGGTGTTCGACACGTGGATCGGGTTACCTCGGACCCTATTTGAAACACCCAGGAGCCGGGCTCACCGGCAGTACTGTGCAAGTCCGCCCCCGAGCGGAAAGCCTTACCTGCCGAAGCCTGCTCCACCTGTTGCTCCGGTTCGAGAGCAACGGTCCGCACCGGCACAGGCGGGTAGCGCCTCCCTTCTGGTTCTTCCAGCGTGAGGCTCCATGCCTGCCGCCACGCCCACCGACGCGCCTTCACCAACATTGCTGAGACGCCAGCTGCGCGCCGCGCGCCGCGCCGTGCCGCACGGACTGCGGCGCCGTGCGGCACGCTCGCTGCTGCGATGGGCCGCACGACAATCGTGGCTCAGGCCCGGGCGCCGCATCGGCATCTTCCTGCCCATGCCGGAAGAGATCGACACGGCAATGCTCGCCAGCCTCGCGCGCAAGCGTGGCTGCCGGCTGTACCTGCCACGAGTCACGGACTACCGGCGCAACCGCATGCTGTTCCTGCCGGCCACAGGTCCCCTGCGTCGCAGCCGCTTCGGCATCCTCGAACCTTGTGGAGGCCAGCCCCTGCGCGCCCTGCAACTGGATGTGGTTTTCGTCCCGCTTGTCGGCTTCGACAAGCAGGGCAACCGTTTGGGCATGGGCCGCGGCTTCTACGATCGCGCACTCGCGGCAGGCCTGCGCCAGCAAGGCCTGCGTGCACCGCTGCGTCTTGGCGTGGCCTTCGACTGCCAACGGGTCGACTGCCTGCCTGCCCTGCCGCACGACGTGCCGCTGCATGCGGTGCTGACCCCTGCGGGCCTGCAGCGTTTTCCTTCACGCAAGCCATTCCGGGAGCCTTGATGAAGTACTGGCTGATGAAGTCCGAGCCCGATGTGTTCTCGATCGACCACCTCGCTGCCGCAAGGGACATGACGACAAGTTGGGAAGGCGTACGCAACTTCCAGGCACGCAACATGATGCGCGACGGGATGCGTGTGGGCGATCTCGCGTTCTTCTACCACTCCTCCTGCGCGGAACCGGGCATCGCCGGCATCGTCGAGGTCGTGCGCGAGGGCTATCCCGATGCCAGCGCCTGGGATGCCAGCAGCCCTTACCACGATGCGAAAAGCCCGGAAAACAAGCCACTTTGGTATGCAGTGGACGTGCGCCTCAGAAAACGCCTCGCGCAGCCGCTGCTGCTGCCCAGCCTGCGCACCCATGAAGCGGGTGCGCTGGCGGGCATGCTCCTGCTGCGCAAGGGCAACCGCTTGTCGGTCACGCCCGTTGAACCCGATCACTGGGAGTTCATCAATTCCTTGATCGACCGCATGCGCTAGCACGCTTGCTTGTATCCAGACAACTCCTGTATATACTCGAACCCGGACTAATCCTGACTTCAACCTTACGGAGTGTTCATCATGGCCAAGGCCAAGAAGAAAGCCGCCAAGAAGGCTGCCAAGAAGGTCGCCAAGAAAGCCGCCAAGAAGGTCGCCAAGAAGGCTGCGAAGAAGAAGTAACTTGGGCGGCGGTGCCACCGGCACCACCGGCTTCGCCGCTCCGCAAGTCTTCACACTGTGCCCGCGAAAGCGGGCACAGTTGTTTCCGCTCCCGGGAAAACAAGGCATCCCACGTCATGAACCAGGCCCACACCCAGCAATTGCGCAAGCAGCGTGTAGCCCTCGCCGCCCTCTCCCATGTCGAGCCCGGGATGGTGCTCGGGGTGGGCACCGGCTCCACCGTGAACGCGTTCCTCGATGCGCTGGCTCCACGTGCCGCAACCTTGGCCGGTGCCGTGTCGAGCTCCGAGGCGTCGACCGCGCGGCTGCTCGCGATGGGCGTTCCCGTTCTCGACCTCAACGAGGTCGATGGCCTGTCCCTCTACATCGACGGTGCCGACGAGGCCGACGCGGGCCTGAACCTGATCAAAGGCGGCGGTGCAGCGCTGACGCGCGAAAAGATCGTTGCCGCGAGCGCGGCCCGCTTCGTCTGCATCGTCGACGACAGCAAGCTCGTGGCCCGACTGGGCCGTTTCCCGCTTCCTGTCGAGGTCATCCCCATGGCGCGGCGCCTTGTGCAGCGCGAACTTGCCCGTTTTGGCGGGGAGCCCGTGCACCGGACGGGCTGCGTGACCGACAACGGCAACCACATCCTCGACGTGCACGGCCTCGATATCGCTGACCCGGCGGCCCTCGAGTCCGAGTTGAACCAGATCACGGGGGTCGTCACCGTGGGCCTGTTCGCCCGTCGCCCTGCCGACCTGCTGTTGGTGGCCGGTGCGGCGGACGTGCGCGAGATCCGCCGCACTTGAGCCCGCGCCAGTTGGCCTGCTATGTTCGGGCCATGCGTCACCAGCAGCACCTGAGCGTCCGACCCGTCCGCGGCGGCGACCTGCTGTGTGCGCGCCTGCACCTGCGCCGCCCGGCGCAGTAAGCACGCTCCGCGCCTTCCGGCGCCTCCTTCCCTCCCCCAAGTGTTCGCCATGCGCAGGCCCGCCACCTGCGCATCACCGGAGTCCGCCATGCTTCAGGATCCCTCGTCCAAGTACCGTCCCTTCCGCATTGCGCCCCTTGAAGGCCGTCAATGGCCCGATGTGCAGCTGACGCGGGCGCCCCAGTGGTGCAGTGTCGACCTGCGCGATGGCAACCAGGCCCTCATCGAGCCCATGGATGCCGTCCGCAAGCGGCGTTTCTTCGATCTGCTGGTCGCAACCGGCTTCAAGGAGATCGAGGTCGGCTTTCCCTCGGCCTCGCAGACCGATTTCGACTTCGTGCGCGAGCTCATCGAGCAGGACCGCATCCCTGCGGATGTCACGATCCAGGTGCTCACTCCGGCCCGGCCGGAACTGATCCGCCGCAGCTTCGAGGCACTGCGTGGCGCGCGTCGGGCCGTCGTGCACTTCTACAACGCCACGGCACCGGTATTCCGTCGCGTGGTCTTCCGCCAGGACGAGGCCGCAACGATCCAGCTGGCCATGGAGGCAGCGCGACTCATCCGGGAACTCGCCGCCGTCAATCCCGCCACGGACTGGGTGTTCCAATACTCGCCCGAGGCCTTCTCGGCCACAGAGCAGGCTTTCTGCCTCCAGGTCTGCGAGGCGGTGCTGGACGTCTGGGAACCCACGCCGGACCACAAGGCCATCCTGAACCTGCCGGCCACCGTCGAGGTGGCCACGCCCAATGTCTATGCCGACCAGGTCGAGTGGTTCTGCCGGCGCCTGCGCCGCCGTGACAGCACGATCATCTCCCTGCATCCGCACAATGACCGGGGTTCCGCCGTAGCGGCAGCAGAACTTGGACTGATGGCCGGCGCAGACCGCATCGAAGGCACCCTGTTCGGCAACGGCGAACGCACCGGCAACGTCGACATCGTCACGCTCGCCCTCAACCTGTACACGCAGGGCGTGGCGCCCGGCCTGGACTTCTCCAACATCAATGAAGTCGCGCGTACCGTCGAGCACTGCAACCAGCTGCCCATCCATCCGCGCCATCCCTATGTGGGCGACCTGGTGTTCACGGCGTTCTCGGGCTCGCACCAGGACGCGATAAAGAAGGGCTTTGCGCTGCGCAAGGAAGGCGACCTGTGGGAAATCCCCTACCTGCCGATCGACCCGCAGGACGTCGGCCGCAGCTACGAATCGATCATCCGCGTCAACAGCCAGTCCGGAAAGGGGGGCATGGCCTACCTGCTGGAACGCGATTACGGACTCGCCCTGCCGCGGCGCCTGCAGATCGAGTTTTCGCCGGTGGTGCAGGCGCTCACCGACGCCACCGGCAAGGAAGTCAGTGCGACCGGCATCTGGGAACTGTTCGAGCGCGAGTACCTTGTGGCCGACGCCGGGGACCTGCAGTACCGTGGCCACCGTTTGGTGACGGCGGATGACGGCAGCGACGAGGAGCAGCTCAGCTTGCAGCTCGTGCTGGAAGGCCGCACGGTGACGCGGGAAGGGCGCGGCAATGGTCCGATCGACGCGCTGGTGCACGCGCTGGGCTTGCCGATCGACGTGCTCTCCTACGAGGAAAAGTCGATGGGCGATGGCAGCCAGGCACGTGCAGCGGCGTTCGTGGAGATCACCACGCCGGCACGCCAGACCCTGTTCGGCGTCGGCGTGCACGCCAACATCATCACCGCTTCGATACTCGCGGTGCTTTCAGCGGTCCGGCGCGCGCAGCGGCGTCAGTGGCTGGGCAGCACGAACACCGGGTTCGCGTAGAACCAGAGGTCGGCCCACGGATCCTCGCCTGCCGGATCCTGGGCCGGCTCCAGGTCTGCCGTGTTCGTGCCACGCAGTCGCAGATAGACGGGAGCGTCCACCGCCGGTTGCCTGAACACCACGTCAATCCACTCGCCATCCCGCTGCCAGCTCGTCGCGTCATGGCGCGCCGCCACGCCGGCGCCCGGATGGCGGTCGGCGGTACGGTCCGTGGCAGGCCCCGTCACCGGTCCGCTGATGACGTCCAACCGTCGCAGCACCGGCTGGTCACCCCGGGCGTTGGCGGCTTCCGGGTCGCGCACGCTGATACGCCACTCGAGCTGTGCGCCACGGGGTACGCGCAGCCGTTCGCCCGGAGCGACATCGCGGGACCTGCCCCCGTCGATGCGCACCTGCAGGCGCAGGCCGGTCACCAGGTCGCCGGTGGCGACAAACACACGCCCCGCGCGCAAGCCGTCCAGGATGTCATCCGGCGTGGCACGCGCCAGCACGAACGTCTTGCTGTATTCGCCCGGCCAGAAGTCATTGCCACCGTCACGCCAATGTTCGTGCGAATCGGAGGTGGAAGTGATCCACCAGCCGCGGCCCTCCGCCAGCATCGAATCCCAGAAGCCGCCCACGATCGCGGTCATGGGGTCGAAACCACCACGGGTCGGCGTGCTGCGGTAGCCGCCTCGCCGGCCTTCCGGATCAAGGCTGCCGTCCTTGCGCAGCGCGTTGGCCTGGTGGCCCGGCGCACCTTCCATGCCCACTGCCACCTGCGGTGCGAGGTCGTTCCAGGCGCGGAATTCCCGCGGTTCGTAGCGGCCGTACTGCTGCTCGGATGCCGCCGAGCGCGACGGGTGGTTGGCGATCAGCACGGGTGGCCGCCGCTGTTCCCGCATCTGCTGCAAGGCGCCGAGCATGCGCTCCTCGGTATCGCGCGCCGGGTCTTGGGGATGTGCGTCACGGCGCGACCATTGCGCCTCCAGTTCGCGCAACTGCTCGCGCTCGTCGCTGCTCCAGGGAATGATCAGGCTGCTGTGGTCGCCCGCCGGCGTGTCGAACTCCATGCCGAAGAACTGGATGACACCCGGAACCTCGCGGCGCGCCTGCTCGACCGCGGGGTAGACATGGTCGTGGTTGATGCGTGAATGGCCGGGACCGCCATGGTCGGTGCTGACCATCCAGCGCAGGCCGTACTGCTGTGCCATCCGGGCGTTGCGCAGGATGGGGTAGCGCGCGTCGCCGCCGAACACCGGCTTCGGCAACGCTGCCGGGTCCCCACGCACGGGAAGATACTCGGCGCTGAACTCGCTGTGGATGTGGTGGTCGCCTGCCAGCCACTCGCGCCCAGTGGGCCACTCGCGGCCCACGGCCTCAAGGACATCCTGCCAGGCGACAAGCTTGAAATTCTGCGCGGCGGGCGCGTTGTCGCCGTCCTGGGCCACGAACAGGCCCCCCGGGAACCGCGGACCGAAGTCGCCCGGCACCACATCGATGCCATCGGTCTCTTCGGCGCTGCCAACGGGACCCGCTGCGATGCGGAACCGGCCGATGTAGCGCTCGTCCGGGAGGCTGTACAGCGTGTACGCATTGTCGCCCTGGCTGGAGACGACCACGTAACCCTCGTGCTCGCCGACGGGAACCACAGCCACACCTTCGGCATCGGCAACCAGCTGCAAGCGGTCCACGGCAGCCACCCGATGGGCCATCGCCGGTGCATCAGGCATCGCGTCGAAGCGCCACAGCCCGGCATCCTCCTCCGCCACGTACAAGCGCCCGCTGCGATGATCGACCGCACAGCCTTCGGACTGTGTCGCCAGCTTGAGGCGCCGGACGCTGCGACCGGAAGGCTGCGCCCCGGACAGATCCAGCTCGACCTGCTCGATGGTGCCGTCCTTCAGGACGCTGAAGGCGTAGAGCTGCCGGCCACGCCGATAAAGGCAGATCCCGTACCCCTCGCCTGCGCCTCCTGCGACCGTGCCCAGAGGATGCAAACGCGCGGCGGCGGTATCGAGGCGGAACAGGGCCAGTCTGGCCTGGGCCAGGTCATTGCGATCGCTGGCCACCACCAGCACGCCAGGCTGGCCGGCGATCTCGACACCGTCCAGCAGGTCGACATTGTTGACCGCACCGGCGTCCAGAAAGTGGCGGCTGCGCCCGTCCAGTCCGTAGACATGCAGCCCTGCCTTCTTGTCGGTGCCGACAATCAGGCTTGCCGAAGGGTCACTGGGGTTGCGCCAGATCGCAGGGTCGTCGGCCGCATCAGCCTTGGCCGTGCCGACCGGCTCGGTCTCGCCCCGCGCCCGGACCTCAACGGCGGGTGCCGGGGAGGCAGGCGCCTTTGCGCCCATCCACCCCGCAAGACCGCAACCGCTGATCGTCACGGCAGCCAGGGCCGCCATCCCATGCCGCTTCCAGGACCACCGTGACTGTGCCACCCGATCGACCTCAGCGCGTGAAACGGAAGCCGAGCGTATACCGGGCGCCGTAACGTTCCCATTCGATCGTGCGGCTCGGATCACCCGCGTAGCGCTTGCCGGCCTCGTTGGTCAGGTTCGAGGCGTCAAAGTAGACCTCCCAGCGCGTGTCGAAGGCATAGCGGGCCGAGAAATCCAGTTCGCCATCGGCGGCCCAGTACAGGTCGCCACCTTCGGCCGGATCGCCGATCTCGCTGAACCAGTCATCACGCCACTGGTAGTTGAGGCGCACCGAAGCCCCGTACTTCTCATAGTAGGCCCCGAGGTTCAGCACGGTCTGCGAGGTGCCCGGGAACGACACCTTGCTGCCGTCCGGTTTCTCCGCCTTGCTGTTGTTGAAGGTCAGGTTGGTCTGGATGCCGAAGCCACCCACCCAGTCCGGCAGACCGAGCCTGGTAGTGAAGGGCTCCACCTGCTGCTGCCATGCGAACTCGGCGCCCCAGATGTAACCCGTGCCGCCGTTGGTGAGCGTGCTGAAGGTGTACTGGGAGCGGTCGATGGTCGGACTGTTGAGCACGTCGAGGCCGAACGTGCGCGAATCCTCGAACAGCACGTCGTCGGCGCGCTTGTAGAAGGCGCCGAGCATCACATAGCCCTGCGGCTGCAGGTACCACTCGAGGTAGGCGTCGGCGCCGTACGCGCGCTCCGGCCTGGCCTGCGGGTTGCCGCCGGAGATCTCGGCGTCCGAGTCGTTCACGGCAAAGTTGGGCCGCAGGTCATCGTAGTCCGGCCGCGCCGCGCCACTGTTGAACGACAGCCGCAGCTTGGTGTCCTCCGCCACGTCCACGTTGAAGTGCAGGCTGGGGAACAGCAGGGCATGGTCGCTGCCCACCTCGACGAGGCGGCTGGCGCCATCGAGCGTCACGTAGGCCTGGGCCGTGTTGTCGACCTTCTCGGCGCGTACGCCAGCCACCACGTTGCCCCAGTCGTAGCGCGTGGTTGCCATGATGTAGGCCGCCGACACCTTCTCCTGAACGTCGTAGTAGTTGCCCGGCAACTCAACGTAGCTGCCGTTCGTGCGCAGGGCCCCGAGGAAGGCCTGCGCCTTTGCCTTGCTGAAGTACTTGAAGTCGTAGCCCAGCGGAATGTTGCCCTTGAACGCCGTGCCCTCCTCGGCCAGACCGCTGTAGGTGGTCGACAGGCCCGCCGCCGTGGCCTGCGCGTTGTTCAGCAGCAGCTGGTATTCATTGCGTTCCTTCGTACGGTCGTCGTAGCGGGCACCGAACTTCAGCGTGGCCTCCTTGCCGAACCACTGCAGGTCGCGCCCGAGGTCGATGCGGGCCGTGTAGGCGTCGGTCACATCCACGGCATCAAGGCTGTTGGCCGAGACCAGCGCACGCGTGAACTGGTCGATGTCGCGCACGGCCGAGCCCTTGGCATAGGCCCCGGCGGCATCCGTCGACGTGACAAACAGGTTCAGCGTCTGCCGGTTCGGCGACAGCGTGTAGGCCACCGTCGGCCGCAGCGTACGGGTCGACGGGCTGTCGTAGCTGTTCTCCAGCAGTACAGTCCGGTCGTTGACCGACTCGGTGTAGTTCAGGCGCCAGCTGACATCCCAGGCGCCGGTCTCATGCTCGCCACCCAGCGTAGTGGTGAAGATCGACTGCTCATAGGCACGCAGGGTCGCGCGCTGGCGGATGTCGATGCCAAAGACCGAGCCCGTGTAGGGCAGGTTGCCGGTGCAGGTGTCGGCATAGCCCGACGCACCGCCGGACACCGTCAGTCCATTGTTGGTGCGCGTGTTGCACGCGGTGGTCGGCGTGCTGCTCTGGCGGTCGTCGAGGTCGAAGCGGAAGTTGTCGCGCTGCTCATCGTCCGTGAAGGCCGTGAACACGCTCTGCAGGAACACCCGCGAGCGGTCGCTGGGCTGCCAATCAAGGCGGCCGGAGCCGGAATAGTTGCGGCGCGTGAGACGGTAGAGCTTGTTCTCGACCTCGTGCACCCAGTAGCGGGCCTCGTTCCCCGCCTGCGTGTCCTGGGAGACCTTCTCCCAGTCATTCTCGAAGTTGTCGGTCACCATGTTGCGCTCGTAGAACGAGCCGGACAGCAACACGCCGATCTCGCCGTCGCCCGCGCCAAAGCGGTCCGACAGCACGACAGAGCCTTCGCGCTCGTCACGGCCGCCCAACTGCACGTAGCCCGCGCCAGCCTTGGCCGCCACATGGAACCCTGCGTAGTCGAAGGCGGAGCGGGTCTTGACCTCGACCATGCCCGAGAGGGTCTCGCCCGTCATGTCGGGCGTGACCGCCTTGTGCACGATCAGCTGCGAGGCGATCGCAGACGGGATGTTGTCGTAACGGGTGCTGCGGCCTTCCGGGCTTACGACGTTGATGCCGTCGAAGGCCAGTGTGGTCCAGTTCAGCGGCGCGCCACGCAGGTTGATGTAGCGGGCCTGGCCCTGGTCGCGCTGCACGCCGACACCCGGCAGGCGGCTGGTGGCCTGTGCGATGTTCTGGTCCGGCAGGCGACCGACGGCGTCGGCAGCCACGACAGCGATGAGGGAATCGGAGTTGCGCTGCACCTCCAGTGCAGCCGCCTCGGACTCGGCGATGGGCCGGCTGCCGCTGACCACCACTTCGCCCAGCGCGTCGGCGGGCGCCTCCAGGGCGTGGGCGGGCACCGCCGCCGCGGCAGTGGCCGCCAATCCCAGGCACAGCAGGCTGTTGCGGTGACGACGGTGCTCGGGGACGTGGCGTCGGGACTTGCGGGACATGGCAGGCTTCCGGTGACAGGAGGAGGGCCGTGACTCTCTCCGGGCCGGATGTTGCCGCCGTGTCAGGACTGTTTCGGTTGGGTTAACTGCAACAGTCCCCTCAGACAGGGCCTGCAGGCGACGCAAAGAAAAAGGGCGCCGCTGTGACGGCGCCCTTGTTTGGCTGGGGGACTAGGATTCGAACCTAGGTTGACGGAGTCAGAGTCCGTAGTCCTACCGCTGGACGATCCCCCAAGACCGGATCGTCGGCCACCCGGAACGGGCAGCCGCGAAACTCAACGCTTCGAGTACTGCGGACCGCGGCGGGCCTTGCGGCGACCGACCTTCTTGCGCTCGACCTCGCGGGCATCGCGGGTGACGAAGCCTGCCTTGCGCAGCGGGGAACGCAGGTTTTCATCGTACTCGATGAGTGCGCGGGTGATGCCGTGGCGGATGGCACCGGCCTGGCCCGTGATGCCGCCGCCGGCCACCGTGACCGAAACGTCGAAGCGGTCGGCCATCTGGGCGAGCTCCAACGGCTGGCGCACGATCATGCGACCCGTCTCGCGACCGAAGAACTGGTCGATCGGACGGTCGTTGATGGTGATCTGGCCCCGGCCCGGCTTGAGGTAGACGCGGGCGGTTGCCGTCTTGCGACGACCGGTGCCGTAATTCGGATTGACTGCCATGGAAGATTCCTGACTCAGATCTCGAGGGCTTTGGGCTGCTGCGCCTGGTGCGGGTGGCTGTCCCCCGCGAAGACGTGCAATTTGCGGAACATGTTCCGACCCAGGGTGTTCTTGGGCAGCATGCCCTTGACCGCGAACTGCAGCGCGCGCTCCGGGTGTTCCTTCAGCAGCTTGCCGAGCGAAATGGACTTGAGGTTGCCCATGTAGCCGGTATGGTGGTGATAGAACTTGTCATCGAGCTTGTTGCCCGTGACCTTGACCTTGCCGGCGTTAAGCACGATCAGGTTGTCACCCATATCGACGTGCGGGCTGTAGTCCGCCTTGTGCTTGCCGCGCAGGCGCCGGGCCAACTCCGTGGCAAGGCGGCCCAGGGTCTTGCCCTCGGCGTTGATGACGTACCAGTCTGCCCGCACGGTGGAGGGCTTGGCGAAAACAGTGCTCATGGTGCTGAACCAGGACGCGCCATAAAAAAGAGGGCGCGTAGGTTACCCAAGCCGCCCCCCGAATGCAAAGCCATTCTGCGATCGCGATCGGCGGGGAGCGCGCAGCGCTATATAATTGCCGTCGCCATGCCACTCCCAGCCCGCCCAGCCTCCCTGCAGGATCGCCTGCTCGGTGCCGCCGACCAGAGCCTCCGGGCACTGTTTGCACCGGCCCGGGCCGCGCGTCCCATGCCCGGACCGGCCGCCACCCAGACCAGCGACGGCGCGCGTGCCGAGGTCGCCGCGCTGATGCGCATCAACCACGCCGGGGAAATCGCTGCCCAGGGGCTCTACCAGGGGCAGGCTCTGGTCGCCGCAGATCCGGCGCTCCGCCAGCAGCTGCTGCAGGCCGGACGCGAGGAAACGGACCACTTGGCCTGGTGCCAGCAGCGGCTGGCGGAACTGGCGGACCGTCCCAGCCGGCTCGACCCGCTGTGGTACGCCGGCGCGTTCGCGATCGGGGCGGTGGCCGGCCTGGCGGGCGACCGCCACAGCCTGGGTTTCGTGGCCGAAACCGAACGGCAGGTGGAGCAGCACCTCTCGGACCATCTCGACCGCCTGCCCGCCACCGACGTGCGCAGCCGCGCGGTGCTGCTGCAGATGCGCCAGGACGAGATGGCGCACGGCGAGGCGGCCAAACGCGCTGGCGCGACGGACCTGCCCGCACCGGTCCGGGCCCTGATGGCCCTGACCGGCCGCATCATGACCGGCACGGCGCGGTATCTCTGAGGGACGGTTCGCCGCAGTTCCCCGCGGAACTGCGTCACAGTCCCGCCACAAGACATATTGCACGGTTGCGGCCTCAGCGCCTTATGTAATACAAGGCAGCAAAGCGAGACCATCGCGCAGGTCAGGACAACACCATGGAAGAGCACGCCAAGCCGCTCAGCGACATCCCGGCCATCAACCGATTCCTGAGCTACTGCCGCATCCGCACAGTGCCTTCCAAGACGGTGATCATCCACGCAGGCGACCTGCCGGACGTCCTGTACTACATCATCAGTGGCTCGGTCGAAGTCATGATCGAGGACCAGGACGGCAACGAAATGGTGCTGGCCTACCTCAACAGGGGCCAGTTCTTCGGCGAAATGGGCCTGTTCCATGACGAGCCGACGCGCAGCGCCTGGGTCCGCACGCGCAACGCCTGCGAACTCGCCGAGATGACCTACCCACGTTTCCGCCAGATCGCCGCAGAAAGCCCGGGCCTGGTGTTCGAGCTGGCCACGCAGCTGGCGACGCGCCTTGACCGCACCAACCGCAAGCTGGGCGACCTGGCCTTTGTCGACGTCACCGGTCGTGTGGCCCACGCCATCATGGACCTGTGCGGCGAGCCGGACGCGATGACGCACCCGGAAGGCATGCAGATCAAGGTGTCGCGCCAGGAGCTCTCCCGCCTGGTGGGCTGCTCCCGCGAGATGGCCGGGCGCGTGCTGAAGGTGTTGGAAGACCAGGGCCTGCTGCGCGCCACCGGCAAGACCATCGTGGTCTTCAACGCCCGGCCCAAGGTCAAGACGCGGCCGGTCACTGTCGCCGTGCCGGTCAGCGACAAGGGCCGGGGGCGCACCTCACCGAACCCGCCGGGACGCGCGGGACTGGGGGCGAGCCCGGCCACCACGCTGCGCTCCTCGGCCACGCTGCAGAAGCGGCCGGCGGCCACGCGCTGGGATGATGACGACGAAGACGAGGACGACGACGAATAAGCCGACGTCCCCGGGCGCTGCAGACCGGCCTCAGGCCTGCAGCGCCGCCGGCGCCAGCGCGGCGCCAATGTTCCCGCGCATCGCGGCGATCACCGCTGCATAGTCCGGAGCGCCGAAGATCGCCGAACCGGCAACGAACATGTCCGCGCCGGCCGCGGCCACGGCGCCGATGTTGTCCACCTTCACGCCGCCGTCAACCTCCAGCCGCACCTCGCGGCCGCAGGCGTCAATGCGGCGGCGCACCTCCCGCAGCTTCCCCAGTGTCGCCGGAATGAATTTCTGTCCGCCAAAGCCCGGGTTCACAGACATCAGCAGCACCAGGTCGAGTTGCTCGAGCGTATGGTCGAGCCAGTGCAGCGGCGTGGCCGGATTGAACACCAGGCCGGGCCGGCATCCGGCCTCGCGGATCAGGCCGATCGTGCGGTCGACGTGCTCGCTCGCCTCGGGGTGGAAGCTGATGTACGTGGCGCCGGCCTTGGCGAAGTCCGGGATGATCCGGTCGACCGGGCGCACCATCAGGTGCACGTCGATCGGCGCGGCGATGCCGTAGTTGCGCAGCGCCTCGCAGACCAGCGGGCCGACCGTGAGATTCGGGACGTAGTGGTTGTCCATCACGTCGAAATGCACGACGTCGGCGCCGGCCGCCAGCACGCGGCTGACGTCCTCGCCCAGACGGGCAAAATCGGCGGACAGGATGGAGGGCGCGATCCACGGCGCCGGACGTGAGGCTGCGGCTGTCATGGCCGCGCAGTTTACGCTCAGCCCAGGCCGCGGTGGGCGCGCAGCAGTTCGTAGGCCTCGCGCACCTGCTGTGTGCGCTCCTTGGCGTGCTCGAGCATGGAATCCGGCAAGCCGTTGGCGCGCAGCTTGTCCGGATGGTGGCGGCTCATCTGCCGCCGGTAGGCTTTGGTGAGTTCGGCGTCGGTGGCCTCGGGGGAGATCTCCAGCAGGCGATAGGCCGCGGCCACCTGCTGCGCAGCGCCGCGCGACTCCACCGGCCCTGAAGCGGTCCCGCGATGCGCGCGCAAGGCCGACTCAAGCAGTGCGAACTGCGCCGGCGGGCAACCCAGCAGTGCCGCCACCTTCGCCACGCGTCGCCGCACCTCGCCCTGCATGTCGTTCCCGGCCAGCGCGACGCGGACCTGGATCTCGAGGAACACGCGCAGCAGTTCGGGCGCCAGCGCGCAGCCCTCGCGCAGGCGCCGCAGGTCGTCCACCATGTCGTAGCCGGCCTGCTTGCCCTCGCCGAAGAGCTGGATGGCCGCTTGCCTTTGGGTGTCGTTGAGGCGCAGGCCGTCCATGAAGGCGCGCGCCGCCTGGATCTCGCGTTCGGTGACGCGGCCGTCGGCTTTGGCCACATGTCCCATGACGCGGAATGTGCAGCGGTAGAAGCGCTGGTCGAGCGGCAGGCCCTGCTCCCGGCCCGCCCTGCCCCCACGCGCCTTCTGCAGGTCGTACTGGTGTCCGAGGAAGGCACCCACGGCTGCGCCGACCGGCCCCAGGGCCAACCCGATGACGCCGCCGACGAGTTTTCCGGTCCATTGCATTCGCTGGTATCGTAGCAATCTTGAACACGCCCCCGACCACGGTCTTCGAGACCGACATCCGCAGCCTGCAGCGCCTGCACCGTGGCAAGGTCCGCGACGTCTACGCCGTCGACGACGACACCCTGCTGATCATCACCACCGATCGGCTGTCGGCCTTCGACGTGATCCTGCCCGACCCGATCCCGGGCAAGGGGCGGGTGCTCAACCGCATCGCCAACTTCTGGTTCGCGCGGACCGGCCATATCATCCCGAACCACCTCGTGCAGCGGCCATTGGCCGACGTGCTGCCCGACCCTGCAGAGCGCGCGCAAGCCGAGGGGCGCAGCGTGCTGGCCCGGCGCCTGCGGGCGCTGCCGGTCGAGGCTGTGGTGCGCGGCTACCTGATCGGCTCGGGCTGGAAGGACTACCGCGCCACCGGCGAGGTCTGTGGCCTCCGCCTGCCCGCCGGCCTGCAGCAGGCACAGCAGCTGCCTGCCCCGCTGTTCACGCCGGCCACCAAGGCGGCCGTGGGCGACCACGACGAGAACATCAGCTACACGCAAGTCGAGCATCTGCTCGGGCCGGCGCTGGCGGCGCAGGTGCGCGACGCGGCACTGGCGCTCTACGGTTTCGCGGCCCGCTACGCGCTCGAGCGCGGGATCATCATCGCCGACACGAAGTTCGAGTTCGGTCTCGCGCCGGACGGGCAGCTCATCCTCATCGACGAGGCCCTGACGCCGGACTCCTCGCGCTTCTGGCCCGCGGACCAGTACCAGGTCGGTGCCAGCCCGCCGTCCTTCGACAAGCAGTACGTGCGCGACTACCTTGAAACGCTGGACTGGAACAAGACGGCGCCGGGGCCGCGGCTGCCCGCCGAGGTCATCGCCCGGACCGGCGACAAGTACCGCGAGGCGCTGCTGCGCCTGACGGGCGAAACCCTCGCCTGAAGCCGGCCTTACTGGCCTGCGATGGTCAGGCCGTCGACCAGCACCGAACCACTCTGGATCGCGCCGCGCCGGTCCACGTCGGTGGCCACGGCGACCACATCCCGGTACATCTGGCGCAGGTTGCCGGCAATGGTCACCTCGTGCACCGCCGGGCCGATCTCGCCGCCGCTCACCCAGAAACCCGAGGCCCCGCGGGAATAGTCGCCGGTCACGCCATTGACGCCCTGGCCCAGCAATTCGGTGACGTAGAAGCCCTCGCCCATCTGGCGCAGCAGCCCCTGCAGGTCTGGCGCACCCGGCGCCCCCTGCACCAGCAGGTTGTGGATGCCCCCCGCGTTGCCGGTGGTCTGCAGGCCGAGCTTGCGCGCCGAATAGCTGCCCAGCACATAGCCCTGCAGCACGCCGTCGCGCACCAGTTCCCGGTCGCGGGTCGCCACGCCCTCGCCGTCGAAGGGACTGCTGGCCAGTCCCGCGGGCAGGTGCGGACGCTCCTGCAGCTGCAGCCACGCCGGCAGCACCTGCGTCCCGGCAGCATCAAGCAGGAAGGAGGCCTTGCGGTACTGGCTGGAACCCCGCACCGCCGCCACCAGATGGCCGAAGAACCCCCGCGCCAGGTCGGCGCAGAAGATCACCGGGGCCTTGCGGGTCTCCAGTTGCCGCGCGCCCAGCCGTGCCACGGCGCGCTCGCCGGCGCGCCGGCCGATCGCCTCGAGCGGCTCGAGCGCCGCCGGGTTGCGGGCGGCCGTCCAGGCGTAGTCGCGCTGCATGTCGTCGCCGTCCTGTGCCAGCAGCACGCAGGACAGGCTGTGGCTGCTGCTCGGGTAGCCGGCCAGGAACCCGTGCGAGTTGGCATAGACGTGCACACCGCGGTGCGTCGACAGCGATGCGCCCTCGGAATTGGTGAGGCGCCGGTCCACCGCGAGGCCGGCAGCCTCGCAGGCCCGCGTGAGCTCGATGGCGGACTCGGGCGTGACGTCCCAGGGATGGTCGAGCTGCAGATCGGGGATGTCGCGGGCCAGCTGGTCCGGATCGGCGAGGCCCGCGCACTCGTCGCGGGCGGTGTGGCGGGCGATCGCACAGGCCTTGGCGACCATGTCGCGCACCGCCTCGGGACGCAGGTCGGCGCTGCTGGCCGAGCCCTTGGCTTTCTGGAAATAGACGGTGATCGACAGGCCACGGTCGCGCTGGTACTCGAGCGTCTCGACCTCGCCCAGACGGACCGTGACGTTGAGGCCCTGCTGCAGGCTGACGTCCGCCTCGGCCTGGTCTGCGCCGGCGCGACGAGCCTCATCGAGGGCCATGCGGGCCACGGCCTGGAGTTCGGGAATCCGCGATGCATCAACAGCCTGGTTCATGCGGCACACTATACGTTATGCACGATACCGACGACGGCACCTGGGACCGACCGAGCAAGAGCTCCCGCAAGCGCGACGCGGAGGCCCTTCAGGCCCTCGGCGTGTACCTGACGACCCTGCGCGACGAGCAGTTGCAGGGGCTGCCGCTGCCCGATGCCCTGCGCGAAGCCGTCATCGAGGCGCGCCGCATCCGCAACGGCCCGGCGCTGGCGCGGCACCGGCAATACATCGGCAAGCTGATGCGCGGCATCGACGTCGCGCCGCTGGAGGCGGCGCTGGAGGCGCTGACGGTCGCCCACAACGCGCGTGCTAGACTCCCGCGATGACACCACTGGTCGGCATCATCATGGGGTCCCGCTCCGACTGGGACACGATGCGCGCCGCGGCCGACATGCTCGGCCACCTGGCCGTGCCCTTCGAGACCCGCGTGGTCTCCGCCCACCGCACGCCGGACCTGCTGTTCGACTACGCCACCGGTGCGGCGGCGCGTGGCCTTGAGGTCATCATCGCCGGTGCCGGCGGCGCAGCCCACCTGCCCGGGATGACGGCTGCCAAGACGGCGTTGCCCGTGCTCGGTGTGCCGGTGCAGTCGCGCACGCTCAACGGTCTCGATTCGCTGCTGTCGATCGTGCAGATGCCCAAGGGCATTCCGGTCGCCACCTTCGCCATCGGCACGGCCGGCGCCGCCAACGCGGGGCTGTTCGCCGCGGCACTGCTGGCCGCACGCCACCCCGGGATCGGCGAACGCCTGGCGGCGTTCCGGGCTGCACAGACGGACGCCGTGCTCGCGGATCCTGACCCTTCGCTTCCGGCATGACGGTCGGGATCATCGGCGCCGGCCAGTTGGGCCGGATGATGGCGCTGGCCGGCTACCCGCTCGGCCTCGACTTCCTGTTCCTCGATGCACAGGATGGCACGCCCGCGGCGCAGGTGGCGCCGTCGCTGGTCGGTGGCTTCACCGATCCTGCACTGCTCGACCAGTTGGCGCGCCGCAGCGAGGTCGTCACCTTCGACTGGGAGAATGTGCCTGCCGAGGCGCTCGCACGCATCGCGCCCCAGACACGGATCGCGCCCCCGGCGGCAGCGCTGGCCACCGCGCAGGACCGGCTGTCCGAGAAGGCCCTGTTCCGGCAGCTGCGCATCCCGACCAACGCGCATGCACCCGTCGATTCCGCCGCGGACCTGTCTGCGGCCGCGGCCCGCATCGGCCTGCCCGGCGTGCTGAAGACGCGCCGCCTCGGCTACGACGGCAAGGGCCAGCGGGTGCTGCGCAAGCAGTCGGACATCGAAGCGGCCTGGGCTGCGCTGGGCGGCCAGCCGCTGCTTTACGAAGCCTTCGTCCCCTTCGACTACGAAGTGTCGATGATCGGCGTGCGCAGCCTCAATGGTGAAGTCGCCACCTACCCGCTGAACCGCAACCTGCACCGCGACGGCATCCTGCGCCTCACGCGCGCGCCCTGGCGTGCGCCGGCAATGGAGGCGGCGGCCCGCCGCCATGTGCGCAAGGTGCTGCAGCATTTCGACTACGTCGGCGTGCTCACCATCGAGTTCTTCGTGCAGCGCGGCCGCCTGGTGGCGAACGAGATGGCACCCCGGGTCCACAACTCAGGGCACTGGACGACCGAGGGAGCCGTCACGAGCCAGTTCGAGAACCACCTGCGCGCGATCTTGGGGTTGCCGCTGGGCAGCACGCAGGCGCGGGGCCACAGCGCCATGCTCAACCTGATCGGGACGATGCCCGAGCGCTCGCGCCTGCTGGCCCAGGAAGGCCTGCATTGGCACGATTATGGAAAAATGCCGCGTGCCGGCCGGAAACTCGGGCATCTTACGTTGGTCGAAACCAGTGCGAGGAAGAGAGATTTGCGGGCCAGTGCACTGCTGCGCCGCCTTGACTCCGGCAAAATCTGACGGCCATGTACATAGAGCACTTCAAGCTGAGGGAGGCGCCGTTCCGGCTGAGCCCGGACCCGCAGTTCCTCTATCTCAGCAAACACCATGCGCGCGCCAAGGCGTACATGGAATCGACCATCTGGTTCACCGACGGCTTCGTGGTGATCACCGGAGAGATCGGTGCGGGCAAAACCACGCTGATCGAGACCTTCCTCAGCGAGATCGACCGCGACGTGGTCGTGGCGCAGGTCAACCAGACGCAGGTCTCCGCCAACGAGTTCCTGCAGGCCCTGCTGGTGCAGTTCGGCTACCAGCCCTTCAAGATGAAGAAGGCGGAGCTGATCGCCACCATCAACGAATTCCTGATCGAGCAGCACGCGGCCGGACGCAAGGTGCTGCTGATCGTCGACGAGGCACAGAACCTGCCCCTCAAGGTGCTTGAGGAACTGCGCATGCTCTCCGGGGTCGAGACGACCAAGGAGAAGGTGCTGCGCATCATCCTGGCCGGGCAGCCGGAGCTCAACGACAAGCTCGATTCCCCCGAGCTGGTGCAATTGGCGCAACGCATCCGCCTGCGCTTCCACCTCACCTCGCTGTCGCTCGAGGACCTGCAGGGCTACGTCCAGCACCGGCTGGATGTGGCCGGCGCCAACGGCCGCGTGCTGTTTGCCGACAACTGCCACCCGCTGCTGTTCCGCTACACGGGCGGCATCCCGCGCCTGATCAACACGCTGTGCGAGACGGCCCTGCTGGCCGCGGCGGTCGAGGAACACGAGCAGGTCACGCTGCAGGATCTGCAGGCAGCCATCGAGGAGCTCGGCTGGCCTGAATACCACCTGCGCACCAAGGGACTGGGCCAGGCGCAACGCGCCGCGCGTCCCCGGCCGGAGGCTGCGGCAGCCACGCGCGCCGCGGCCTTCGTGGCAGCAGAACCGGTCGGCGCCCCTGCGGTCGTGCGCCTGCACGCCGAGGACGATGAGCTGGCCTCGACCGCCAGCGACGTCAGCGGCAGGGATGCCAGGCCGGCACCCGGTCCACAGCTGGTGGTCAGCAGCGACGACGACGAATACCTCGTGCTGGCGCGCGTGGTGGTGGCCAAGGAGGGTCGCGTGGCGGGCGAACTCGCCCTGCGCGTCGGCCGGCTCGTGGTCGGGCGCACGCCGGACAACGACCTGCAGATCGAGAGCCGCTTCATCAGCCGGCACCACTGCCAGATCCTCACCTCCGCCGAAGGCTGCGTGGTCGAAGACCTGGGCAGCACCAACGGCATCGTCATCGCCGGCCGGCGCGTGCAGCGCCAGCTGCTGCAGGATGGCGATGTGATCGTGGTGGGCCGCCATGAGCTGCGTTACCACGACGAGCGCAATGCAGAGCTGCCGCTGCCGGGCCAGCCCGCGATGGTGGTCGAGGAAGCTGTTGCGCCCGAGGTCGGGCCTGCCGTGGTGGAAGCCGGACCCGCGGTGGCCGAAGCAGCGCCCGCTGCAGCCGATGCCGCGCCCATACCTTTCGTGCAGACGCCCTTCATGGCCGAGAGTGGTCAAGCCTGGAAGGCCGATGCGACCTTCACGGAGACGATGGCGCCAGTGGTGACGGCGGAAACACCGGCCGTCGTAGCGCCGCGCAGCGTGGCCGAAGCCGTGGCCGCCAGCCTGGGCACGCAAGGCCGCGGCCTGCAGGACTACGCCGCCTGACGCTGGCAGCGCGTCGCACCGGCGCTCAGCCGCCGGTGCCGCCCACGGTCAACGCATCGACCCGCAGCGTGGGCTGGCCCACGCCCACCGGCACGCTCTGGCCTTCCTTGCCGCAGGTGCCCACGCCGGCATCCAGCTGCAGGTCGTTGCCGACCATCGAGACGCGCGTGAGCACATCCGGCCCATTGCCGATCAGCGTGGCGCCCTTGATCGGCGCCGTCACCCTGCCGTTCTCGATGAGATAGGCCTCGCTGGCCGAGAACACGAACTTGCCGGAGGTGATGTCGACCTGGCCGCCGCCGAAGTTCACGGCATAGATGCCGCGCTCCACCGAGGCGATGATCTCCTGCGGATCATGAGGGCCGGGCTGCATGTAGGTGTTCGTCATGCGCGGCAGCGTCATGTGCGCGAAACTCTCGCGCCGGCCGTTGCCCGTCGGCTGCACGCCCATCAGCCGCGCGTTGAGCTTGTCCTGCAGGTAGCCCTTGAGGACGCCGTCTTCGATCAGCGTGGTGCACTGGCTGGGCGTGCCCTCGTCGTCGATATTGAGCGACCCGCGACGGCCCGGCAGCGTGCCGTCATCGACCACCGTGCAGTGCGGGCTGGCCACGCGCTCGCCGACGCGGTTGCTGAAGGCCGAGGTGCCCTTGCGGTTGAAGTCGCCCTCGAGCCCGTGGCCGATGGCCTCGTGCAGCAGGATGCCCGGCCAACCGGCGGCAAGGACCACCGGCATCGTGCCTGCGGGAGCTGGCACCGCATCGAGGTTCACCAACGCCTGGCGCACAGCCTCGCGCGCCAGCTGCAGCGGCCGGTCGCCGGACACCAGTTCCGTGAGCGTGTAGCGGCCACCGGCGCCGGCATAGCCCTGCTCGCGCCGGCCGTCCTGCTCGACGATCACCGACACGTTGAAACGTACCAGCGGCCGGACATCGCCCGCCAGCACGCCATCGCTGCCGGCAATGAGCACCACCTCGTGCACGGCGTTGACGCTGGCCATCACCTGCTTCACGCGCGGATCCATCTTGCGGGTCTCGCGGTCCACGCGCTCCAGCCAGGCCACCTTGGCATCGTCATCCAGCGTGGCGAGCGGATCGACCGGCACGTAGAGGCTGCGGCCCGCAGGCGCCTGCCAGGCCTGCACTTGCCGACCCGGCGTCTGCCGCGCAATGGCGCGTGCCGCATGCGACGCCTCGGTGAGGGCGGGCAGCAGGATCTCGTCCGAATAGGCGAAGCCGGTCTTCTCGCCGGCCAGGGCGCGCACGCCCACGCCTTCCTCGATGCTGGCACTGCCTTCCTTGACGATGCCGTCCTCCAGTGCCCAGCTCTCCTCGCGCGAGACCTGGAAATAGAGGTCGGCGGCATCGACGGCGTGGCCGAGGATGCCATCGAGCACCGTGGCCAGCGCACGGTCGTCGAGGCCTGCCGGCTCCAGGATGGCCTCGCGGGCGATGCGCAGTGCAGTGGCAGGATCGGTGGCGGTGGTCATGCGGTGGTGTCCTTGCAAGCGGCAGTCAGGCGCGGTCGAGAACGCGGTGCGCCAGCGCGGGGAAACGGGAGCGCAGCGCCTGCTGCGCGTCGAAATCGATGTCGGCCACGGCGATACCCTCGCCCTCGGCACGTTCGGCCAGCACCCGGCCCCAGCTGTCGACCACGAGGCTGTGGCCCCAGGTCTCACGGCCGTTCTCGTGTCGGCCCCACTGCCCTGCGGCGGCCACCACGCACTGGTTCTCGATGGCGCGGGCGCGCAGCAGCACCTCCCAGTGCGCCTCGCCGGTCGGCGCGGTGAAGGCTGCCGGCACGACCATGAGTTGCGCCTCCCGCGCCGCCAGCCGGCGGAACAGTTCGGGGAAGCGCAGGTCGTAGCAGATCGACAGGCCGATGCGGCCGGCGGGCGTGTCGGCAACGACGACCTCACGTCCAGGCGCAAGATGCTTCGACTCGCGGTAGCTCTCGCCGTCCGGCAGCACCACGTCGAACAGGTGGATCTTGTCGTAGCGGGCGAGGCAGCGGCCGTCCGGCCCATACACCAGCAGGGCCTGCCCGGCACGCTCTTCGCCTTGCGTGCGCAGCGGCAGCGTGCCACCCACGATGGTCAGGCGATGGCGCTGCGCGGCAGCGGCCAGGAACTCCTGGATCGGTCCGGCCCCGGGCGCTTCGACCACGCTGCTGCGGTCCTGGCTGTCGCGACCCATGAAGGCGAAGTTCTCGGGCAGCACGGCAAGGTCCGCGCCGGCGTCCGCCGCGGCCGCAAGCAGCCCGCCGGCACGCACGAGGTTGGGAGCGACCTCGCAGCCTGAGGTCATCTGCAGCACCGCAAGCCTCATGCCAGCACCACGTCGTACTGGTCGATGCCATAGAGCGGCTCCGCCTGCAGGCGTATCGGCCGGCCAAGCTGTGTTTCCAGTTCTGCGAGCACAGGGGCTTCCTCCTCGAGCAGGCGGTCGACGACATCCTGGTGGGCCAGCACCAGCAGCTCGGGCGTCTGGAACTGGCGGCTCTGGCGCATGAGCTCGCGGAACACCTCATGGCAGACGGTCTCGGCCGTGCGCACGAAACCGCGTCCCTGGCACTGCGGGCAGGGCTTGCACAGCAGGTGCTCGAGGCTCTCGCGCGTGCGCTTGCGCGTCATTTCCACCAGGCCCAGCGGCGAGATGGTCGCGATGTGCGTCTGCGCGCGGTCCTCGTCCAGCGCTTCCTTCAGGGCGGCGATCACCGCCTTGCGGTGCTCCTCCTCCTGCATGTCGATGAAGTCGATGATGATGATGCCGCCCAGGTTGCGCACACGCAGCTGCCGCGCCACGGTCACCGCAGCCTCGAGGTTGGTGCGGAAGATCGTCTCTTCAAGGTTGCGGTAACCGACATAGCCGCCGGTGTTCACGTCGACCGTGGTCATGGCCTCGGTCTGCTGGATCACCAGGTAGCCGCCGGACTTCAGCTGCACTTTCTGGTCCAGCGCGCGCGCAATCTCGTCTTCGACGCCGTAGAGGTCGAACAGCGGCCGCGGCCCGGGATGCAGCTCGACGCGACCGGCCAGTTCCGGCATGAAGGCGCGCGTGAAGGCCTGCATGCGCTCGAACTCGGCCGGCGAGTCCACCAGCACACGACGCACGTCGCTGCCCAGTTCGTCGCGCAGCACGCGCGTGGACAGTGGCAGGTCCTCGTGCACCAGTTGCCCGGACGGCGTGCGCTGCGCGGTCTCCCGCACATGGGCCCAGAGCCGTTCGAGGTAGATCATGTCGGCGTGCAACGCTTCCAGTGGCGCGCCCAGCGCCGCGGTGCGCACGATGTAGCCACCGGGTGCACCATGCTCCTGCGCCAGCAGCGCGACCATGTCGCGCAGCCGCGCGCGTTCGGCCTCGTCCTCGATGCGCGAGGACACGCCGACCTTGGAGCCGCGCGGCATGTACACGAGGTAGCGCGACGGCAGCGCGATGTGCGTCGACAGCCGCGCGCCCTTGGTCCCCAGCGGATCCTTCACCACCTGCACCAGCAGGTCGTCCCCCTCATGGACGAGTGCCCGGATGTCCGGCTCGCTGGCCGGCTCCCCAAGCTGGCGGACGTCGTCCGGGTGCAGCCGCGGCGCGATGATGTCGGCCACGTGCAGGAAGCCGGTCCGCGCCAGGCCCACATCGAGGAAGGCCGCCTGCATCCCCGGCAGCACGCGCTGCACGCGGCCCTTGTACAGGTTGCTCACCAGGCCCTTGCGGCTGGCGCGCTCCAGGTAGACCTCCTGCAGCACGCCGTTCTCCAGGCGTACGGCGCGCGTCTCACGCGGCGCGGCATTGACGAGGATTTCGGCATTCATGGCTGGTGGTCTCCGGCGGGACCCAGGCCCACCCCGGCCAGCAATTCTGCCGTTTCGAACAACGGCAGGCCCATCACGCCGGAATAACTGCCATGCAGGTCCTCGATGAACACGGCAGCCCGGCCCTGGATGGCGTAGCCACCGGCCTTGTCCACCGGTTCGCCACTGGCCCAGTAGGCCTCGGCTTCCGCCGTCGTGATGGCGCGGAACGACACCTCGCTGACCGAAAGGCGGCACTGCGTCGGCCAGCCGCGGCACGCCAGGGCCACCGCGCTCAGCACGCGATGCCGGCGGCCGGACAGCGCCTGCAGCATGGCGAGGCCTTCCGCGCGGTCGCGCGGCTTGCCCAGCACGCGGCCCCCGAGCACGACGATGGTGTCCGCTCCGAGCACCGGGCGATCCCCGGCAGCGGCCAACCCGGCTTCCGCCTTGGCGCAGGCCAGGCGCTGCACCAGTGCCTCGGCGACCTCGCCTGGCCGCGGCGATTCATCGACATCCGTCGGCCGCACCTCGTGGGCCACGCCGATCTGCGCCAGCAGTTCGCGGCGTCGCGGCGAGGCCGAGGCCAGCAGCAGGACGGCAGGGTGGTGGGCAGCGGAGCTCATGGTCGGATCATTCACGATGGTAGGGATGTCCGTCGAGCAGTGTGACGGCGCGGTAGAACTGCTCGATGAACACCACGCGCACCAGCGCATGCGGCAAGGTCAGCTTCGACAGCGACCAGCGCTCGTTGGCCCGCTGCAGCACCTCGGGTGCAAAGCCGTCGGCACCGCCGATGACGAAGGCCAGATCCCTCCCCTCGCGCAGGCGCGTGCCCAGCCAGGCGGAAAGCGCCAGAGAGGTGTGCTGCGGCCCGCGCTCGTCGAGCACCACCACGTGGTCATCGCGGCGCAGGGCAGCCAGCAGCCGCTTGCCCTCGTCGGCCATGGCGCGAGCGCTGTCGCCGGCGCTGGTGCGCCGCCCCGGCGGCAATTCCGTCAGGGTCACCGGCAGGCGCGACTGCAGGCGCCGCGCATAGTCCTCGTAGCCCTGGCTGACCCAGGCGGGCATCTTGTGCCCCACGGCGAGCAGGGTGACCCGCATGCGACAGCGGCCGGGCGCGACGCCCGGTCAGCCGGCGGCGGGGCGACGCGGGCGGCTGGCCTTCTTCGCCGCCTTGCGCGCCACCTTCTTCCTGGCCGGCGCGGCCGCAGCTTTGCGGGCGACCTTTGCGACCTTGGCGGCGGCTTTCTTCGCGGCCTTCTTGGCCGCTTTCTTCGCCGCGGGCGGCGCATCGAGGGCCGGGACATCCCACAGCGTCTCGAGCGAATAGAACTCGCGCACGCGCGGCAGCATCACGTGGACGATGACGTCGTTCAGGTCGACCAGGACCCATTCGCCGTCACGCTCGCCCTCCACGCCCAGTGGCCGGAAGCCGGAGGCCTTGCACAGCTGCACCACCCGGTCGGCGATGGAACGCGTGTGGCGGTCCGAATTGCCGGAGGCGATGACCATGGCATCGTAGGCGTCGGTGGCGCTGCGCACGTCGAGGGTCTTGATGTTCACCGCCTTCATGTCGTCGAGGGCGGCGTGGACGACGCGGAGCACGGCGGCCCGCGCAGGCGGGCGGAGGTTCTTGCGGCTGCTCATTGGCCGCGAGCATAGCACCCCAGCTGAGGCAGCAGGCTGCGCACGCTGTCGGGCACGAGATAGCGCGGATCGCCACCGGTGGCGATGAGCTGGCGCAGTTCGGTGGAGGAGATTTCGAGCTGCGTCACCGCATGCACCAGCACACGGCCCGCAGGCCGTGCGTGCAGGTCACGCACACTGCCGGTACCGCGGTCGAGCATGACTTCGCCCAGCGGACCCTGGGTCGGCGCCTTCCAGCCCGGCCGGTGCGCCACCACCACATGCGCCAGCTCGAGGATTTCCTGCCAGCGGTGCCAGGTGGGCAGGCCGAGGAAGGCATCCATGCCCAGCAGCAGGCAGATCGGCCGCTGCGGGAATTCGGCGCGCAGCTCGCCCAGCGTCAGCACCGAGTACGACGGCCCCGCCCGCCGCACCTCGCGGTCATCGACGGTGAACCCCGGCTGGTCCGCGACCGCCGCCTGCACCATGGCCAGGCGCTGCACGGCGTTGGCCAGCGTGCCTTGGCGGTGCGGCGGATCGCCGGCAGGCAGGAAGCGCAGTTCGCCGAGCTTGAGGGCCTGCAGCAGCTCGAAGGCCGTGCGCAGGTGACCCAGGTGGATGGGATCGAAGGTGCCGCCGAACAGGCCCAGCGGGCCAGGCGGAGAGTGCGTTGCGGTCATGGGATGAAGGGCTCAGGCGCGCGGCAGGGGCAGCACGCGCAGGCCGGCGAACTCCAGGGACAGTTGCGTGATCTCGTCCCAAGGGTCGCCCTGCAGGCGTCCCTTGATCATGCGGTCGGCGCGGCCGGCGCGCTCGGAAAGGCGGCGGAACAGCGCCCGGCCGCCCTGTGGTCCGCGCAGCCGGGCCATCGCACGCGGAATTTCCGCGGTGTTGCTCGACCAGACACCCTGCAGGCGCTCGCCCGGCACCGCCTGCGTCCACAGGTTGCGCAGCTCCTGCAGCAGGGCCCACAACACCAGCGTGGCCTCGGTGCCCTCGGCGCGCAGGCTGGCCAGCACACGCAGCACGCGCGGCGCATCACCGGCCAGCACCGCCTCCCCCAGCGAGAACACGTCGTAGCGCGTGCTGTCGGCCGCGCTGGCGCGCACCTCGGCGACTCCCGCCTGCGTGTAGCCGGCCAGTGCCAGCTTCTGCAGTTCCTGGTGCGCCGCGAGCAGGTTGCCTTCCGTGCGCGAGGCCAGCAGCGCCAGCGCCCCGGCGTCGAGCTGCACGCCCGCGCGCCGTGCCCGCGCCGCCAGCCACTGCGGGAACTGCGCGTGCTCGATCTCGCCCAAGGCCAGCCAGACGCCACGCTCCTGCACCGCCCGTACCCAGTCGGCCTTCTGCGTCTGCCAGTCCAGCTCTTCGGTGAGGATGGCGACGAGGCAGTCCGGGTTCGCCGCGTTGATGAGCTCGACGAGCGACTTTGCGCCGTGGCCCGGCTTGCCGCCGGGCATGCGCACCTCGATCAGCTTGCGCGAGGCGAACAGCGACAACGACTGCGCCGACTGCAGCATCTGCTCCCAGGCGGCGCTGCGCTCGACGAAGTAGACCTCGCGCTCCTCGCAGCCCTGGGCACGCGCCGCGGCGCGCAGCGCGTCGGCTGCCTCGTCGCTGGTCAGCGGCTCGGCGCAGGACAGCAGCCACACCGGCGCCAGCGGGCCGGCGGCGAGGGTCTTCTCGAAGGCAGCGAAGGAAGCGAGTTTCACGCGGTCAGGCGGCGTCGGTGCCCG
>JBJOHO010000062.1:0-9727 GCA_046047615.1 Pseudomonadota bacterium | reverse complement strand
TGACCTGATCCCCGATTTCCGTACCAGTTGAAGGTGAGTCGAGTCCGCCGTGAGCGGCGGTGCCATCGCGCTGGGCCATCCCATAGGTGCCTCGGGCTGCCCGGCTAGCGCCCAGCCCCCGTCATCAGCGTGATCGTCGTGGTGCCGCTCTCGTCGCGACTCAGGTTCAGGATGACGGACGGATCTGAACTGCTGTCCGTGCCCACCACCAGCATGGCCGAATCCGCCATGGTCGTTTCCACCATCACCTTGAGGTCGGCGGCAGTCAGCTTGCCCTTGTAGAACGCCAGCACCTCGGCCATGCCGTCGCTGGTCTGCTGCATGATCGTGGTGCTGTTGCCGCCCTCTGCCGCCGCGAAGGCGGTGGAATACATGACGGCAGAGCCCGGGTACTGCGGGGCATGGACCGGGAAGATCGCGCCGGCGCCGCCCTCCTGGTGGACGATCTGCCCTTCGGCAGACTTGATGCTGACCTGGTCGCCATCGCCGTCAACGGACAAGGTCGTGGTTCCGCCCTTCTTCACGTCGCCTGCCCCGATCCTTCCACAGGCGCTGCCGTCCGGCAATCAGAGCGTCCAGCGCACCGACAGTCGCGCGTTGCGTGGCGCCCCCGGCGTCAGGTTGTTGTTGTTGTGGGCGTCGGCGAAATAGGTGGTGTCCAGCAGGTTCTCCACGTTGAGCTGCCACTGCAGCCGCGCGTTGGCCTTGAAATACATGGCGGCATCCACCCGGGTGAATGCCGGCAGCCGCGTGACACTGGCCGAGGTGCGGTTGGCGGCGAACTGGCTGGCCTGGTGCGTGATGCCGAGGCCGGCACCGACGCGCCCGGTGATGTCGATGCGGTTCCACAAGGCGAACTGCTGGCGGGGCACCTGGCCCAACTGCACGAAGTCGTTGCCCTCCAGCGTCGCGTCCTGGTGCGTGTAGCCACCGCTGACCTGCCAGTTGTCGCGCAGGCGACCGACCAGCCCCAGTTCGAGCCCGCGCGTGCGCGTCGCGCCCACGTTGATGGTGTTGGCGGGATTGGCAGGATCGGGAGTGGTGGCATTGGTGCGCCGCAACTCGAACAGGGCCAGCGTGGCTGAAAGTCCCTGCGCCGGATCCCACTTCACACCCACTTCGTGGTTGGTGAAGCGCTCGGGCTCGAGATCCTGCTGCGTTGCCGACAACGTCAGGAACTGGTCGCCGGAACGCGGCAGGAAGGACTGGCTGTAGCTGCCATAGACCGAGAGGTTCCCGCGGGGCTTGAGCACGACGCCAAGACGCGGGCTGGTCTTGTTGTCCTCGCGCGAAAAGGGCCGGTCGACCGCCGGCATGAAATCCGTACCCGTGATGTCGAAGCGGTCCGAGCGCAGGCCCACGATCACATCGACGTGGTCTGTGACCGAGACCTGGTCCTGCACATAGGCCGAGAGCACCTCGACCTGGGACGCGGTGTCGCGGCTGAGCGCCGGGAAGGACACGGTCGGATAAGCCGGGTTGGCCAAGTCCAGCGTGGTGCGCGACAGCACCGCATTGCGCCGCTGGTTGGTCGAATCCTGCTTCGCATATTCCAGCCCGAACAGGACCTTGTGGTCCATGCCGCCCAGCGTGGCATCCCAGACGAGGTTCGTCTGCGCGATCAGGTTCTCCCGCTGCGTCGGGTCCGTGTACCCGGCCAGCGCCACCGTCCCCATGGTCGACGTGGCTGCACCATTGGCATAGACGTTCGTGTAGTACTTGTCGTAGTCGCCGTACACGAGGGTGGTCGACCAGTCGAGCGTCGGCGCGAGGCTGGCATCCAGCCGCGCCTTCACGATGTGCGCCTCGACCCCCGCGCGGTTCACGCCGGGCACGCCAAAGAAGCGGTCGCGGCTGCCGGGCAGCGGGCCCGGGGTGCAGGGCTGCACGCAGGCCAGCGAGGGAATGCCGCGATCGGTCACGCGGTCGTCCTTCACGTACTCATACGACAGGCCGGCCTTCCAGCCGTTGCCGAAGTCCTGCGCGAAATACGGGTTCACGGCCTGGCGGTCGCCGGCATACGCATCACGGTGGTTCGCGAGCTTTTCGTGGAAAGCGTTGATGCGCAGGGCGGCGGCATCGCCGACAGGCGTGTTCGCATCGACAGCGACATCCCACGCACCAAAGCTGTTGACGCTGGCGGCCGTATCCAGGAACGCGCTGGCCGAGCTGGGCGCCTTCTGCACGCGGTTGATGATGCCGCCGCCACCGCCACGTCCGAAGATGAGCGCATAGGGACCTTTCAGCACCTCGACGCGCTCGATGTTGTAGAGGTTGCGGTAGTACTGCACGTCGTCGCGGACGCCGTCGAGGAAGAAGTCCGCGGTGGTGTTCTGGCCGCGCAGTGTGATCTGGTCGCGGTTGCCCTCGCCCTGTCCCACCGTGGTGCCAGGCACGTAGCGCAGCACCTCGGCGATGCTGTGGTGCGCCTGGTCCTCCAGCTGCTGCCGCGTCACGACCTGGATGGTCTGCGGAACGTCGATGAGCGGGGTGTCGGTCTTGGTGGCGGTGACCGAATCGAGCGCGGCATAGCCGGCTGACGTGCCGGTGACCAGGACCGTTTCCAGATCCGGGGCGGCGTCGTCTTCGGCGAGTGCGGCCACGGGCACGGCCAGCAGCAGTACGGAGCAGAGGGCGGTGTGGTTCACGGCAGTCTCTGGGAAACAAGTGACGGCCCTAAAATTAATACGAATGCGAGTGATTCGCAATAATAGGCATGGTGGCTGTCATGTTGCGATGCAGGCGGATTCCGGCGGCTGCGCGTATCGTCGGCCTCATGAACACCTCCCTTCCCCTGTCCCGCCGTGACCTGCTCGCCGGTGGCTTGGCGCTGCTGGCGCCGGGCGCCACGGCCTTCGCAGCGGCGCCCTCGTTCGACCGTCGTCTGCCGGGCTGGGCCAATGCCTACAAGGAAGGCGACGAGATCGCCGGCCTGGCCGCTGCAGACGAGGCACAGCGCGGATCCGCGCGCCGCCAGCTGGCGGCGCTGCGCCTGCAGGACATCGACGCGCATCCGCTGCTGGTTGACGCGCAGTACCGCGCCCTGATGGGCAGCCTTGATCCGTCGGCCCGCGCCGCGACCGCGTCGTGGACGCTCGGCGAGCTCAAGGCGTTCCTGCTCACGAAGGACGGCGCGGCCATCAAGGCGATTTCACCGGGCCTGTCGAGCGACGTGATCGGCTGCGTGGTGAAGCTGCTGGACAACGCGGAGCTCACCGCGGTGTCGGCGAAGATCTTCAACCCGCTGCCCGGCACCGAAATCGGCGCCCAGGGTGTGTTGGGGGCACGCATCCAGCCCAACTCACCCACCGACGACCCTGAAGACATCCGCTGGCAGGTGCTGGATGCCTGGGCCTATGGCGTGGGCGACCTGCTGCTGGGCACCAACCCCGTCAGCAGCGAACCGGAGCAGGTGCACGCCGTGGAGGTGGCGCTGCAGGACCTGCTGGTCACCTTCGGCCTCGCCGACACGATGCCCCACTGCGTGCTGGCCCACATCGACGTGCAGGCGGAGGTGGAACAGCGCTGGCCCGGCAGCACGGCGCTGTGGTTCCAGAGCATCGCCGGCAGCGACGCGGCCAACGCGACCTTCGACCTCACGCTCGACAGGCTGCTGAAGCACGCCGACACGCGCAAGGGCCACTACGGTTTGTACTTCGAGACAGGCCAGGGCGCGGACTGCACCAACGGCCATGCGCAGGGCATGGACATGGTGCTGCACGAGTCGCGCAAATACGGGCTGGCGCGCCTGCTGTCGCAGCGCGTGGCGGCCGCGCGCGGCGGCGCGCCGTGGCTGCACCTGAATGACGTGGCGGGTTTCATCGGCCCCGAGGTGTTCCGCACGCGCGAGCAGCTGGTGCGCTGCTGCCTCGAAGACCTGGTGATGGGCAAGCTGCACGGCCTGTGCATCGGCCTCGACATCTGCTCCACGCTGCACATGGACGTGACGTTGGACGACCTGGACTGGTGCCAGGACGCCATCGCGCCGGCGCAGCCTGCCTACCTGATGGCACTGCCCACCAAGATCGACCCGATGCTGGGCTACCTCACCACGGGCTACCAGGATCATGTGCGGCTGCGCGAACGCTTCGGCCTGCGACTGGACGCGCGCATGGGCGCCTTCTACCGCGACCTGGGCGTGCTCGATGCCGCGGGCAGGACCGGCCCGCACTTCGGCGACCCGGTGTGGGTGTATCTGCAGTACCGGCGGCGCAAGGGCGACACGCGCACCGAGGCGTTGATCCGTGGGGAGGCACGGCAGCAGATGGCCGCCGTGCGCGCCCGGGGCGTGTTCCTGGCGGAGGGTCACGGGGCCAGTGCAGCGGAGCTGGAGCCCTCGCTCGGCGCCGAGGTGCGCCGCATCTATGAGGACGGCAAGCGCAGCATCCGCGCCAGCTTCGACGCGCCCTTCCGTGCTGCCATGGCCGGTTCGCTGATGCTGCACACGCAGTCACGCGACCGTGACGACTACCTGCTGCATCCCGCCAGTGGCGAGATGCTCGATGCCACCTCGGAGGCGGCTGTCGCGGCCCTGAAAGACTCGCAGGATGGGCGCTATGACGTGCAGATCCTGGTGTCGGACGGCCTCAATGCGCTCGCGCTCAATGATGCCCGGCAGCGCGACGCTTTCCTCGCCCGTCTGCGCGAGGGCCTGCTGGCCGCCGGGCGCCGGGTGGCCCCGGGACAGATCGTCATCGAACACGGCCGCGTCCGCACGGGCTATCGCATCGGCGAGCAGCTGTTCGGCGGCACGCAGGGGCCGCGCGCCATCCTGCATGTGATCGGCGAGCGGCCCGGCACCGGGCACCACGCGTTCTCCGTCTACATGACGGTGGCCGACGGCGGCACCTGGGGCCAGGCGGGCAAGGTGGACCACGACATCACGCGCGTGGTCGCCGGTATCGCCAGCACGGCACTGGAGCCGCGGCGGGCGGCGGACGAGGCCACGCGCATCCTGGGGACGCGCTGGGGGAAGGCCGGCCTCAACCGCTAGTGCGTCTCGCGCCGGCCATCAATCACCGTGTCGGCTGGCACGTTCCGCAGCACCCGTACCTCGCCGTTCGGATAAATGATTTCCACCTTGCTGGCCTGGGTCTGGGGCCCCAAACCGAAACTGAGTTGCGGCATTTGCCCCGTCAACATGCCCTGGTTGGCCAGGAACTCCTTCGTGTAACTGGTCCCCCGTTGGGTTTCAACCGAAACCCGTGTACCCAGATACTGTGCATTGGGCGGCAGGCGCACCTGCAGGAAATGCTGGGTGCTGGTGTTGGCATAAGCCTGCAACGGGCCCTGCATGTTCAGCCACAGGAAATCGGGCCTGCCATCCTTGTTGAAATCGACAACCACGCTGGACTGCATGAATTCCTTGGTTTCCACCCCGAGGCTGGCGTCGTGCTCATACACCTGCCCGCCACCGGCTTTGGACTTCAGCACCAGCGACAGCCCCGACAACTTGAAGAACTTGTGCACAGGCCACTTGATGTAGTTTTGCGCCACTGCCACCTGCAGGTCGCCCGTCAAGCGCCAGTCCTCAAACACAGCACCCCAGCCAAAACCCCTGTCGCCAAGGCCCATTGCCTTGGTGACGTCGGTGAACTGGAACTTGCCGTCATTGCGCAACAGCAGATAGTCGTGCGTGTGTGTCTGACCGGGCTTCAGGTCACCCCGCGTGAGCCAGGTCGGCATGGAAGTCCCGACGTTGGGGAACAGCAGGTCCTGCCGGCCGTCGCGGTTGAAGTCGCCGACGCCAATTCCCATCCAGAAGCCGAACGGCGCGTTGGCACCCTGGGGAACATGCCGCTCAAACTGCCATTGGCCTTTGTTGCGGAACAACTCCACCATCCCGGTGTTGTTGGCCACCACCAGGTCCTGCAACCCGTCGAGATCGAGGTCAGTGAATACTGCATCGAAGGTGTTGGCCGTGCCCGCAGTACCCGTGGCCTTGGTCACGTCCTCGAACTGGCCGTTGCACTTGTTCCGCAACATCACGTTGGGTTTTGCGTGGTCGGGGTCGTTGAACGTGGCCTGCCGGAAATGGGCAAAATCCACAAAGTGGACGATGTACAGGTCCAGGCAGCCGTCCTTGTCGACATCGGCCACAGCCGCATGGAATGGAACGGCATTGGTGGGCGGACTGTAGCGCAGCTTCTGCGCAGTGAACCGTCGCTTGCCCTGGTTGTAATAGACGGTTACGCCGTCACCACGGGCCACAATCAAGTCGGTGGTGCCGTCGTTGTTCAGGTCCACGGCGGTTGCGCCATACGTGGCCGCCTTGCCGCTGACAGGCATTGGGGACAACCCGGTATCGGGTTGCGTATCCACCAGACGCCCACCTTGGTAACGCATCAAGGCGTCGGCTTGCCCGGCGGCGCCACCCACGAAGACCTCATCCGATCCGTTGCCGTCCACATCGATGACGGCTGCACCCCCAAAGATCTGGTTGACGTGGTCCCACTGGCGCTGGAACGACGCTTCAACGGGTTTGAACAAGGCAGTTGCCGGTTCGGCAAAAGCCGGACCGGCAAACCCCAGCGTACAAAGAACCACCAGTCGGACGACCGGCGCTGCAAGCTGATTCATGCGTGTTGCTTCAGCCGAACAAGCCGGTGAACCAATACCAGAGCTCGACGTACCACGGCGTGCCGCCGTCTTCGGCAATTTCCTTGACCTCAAACGGCATATTGGTGCCTTCGGTGGCTCCCACATCAAAGCGATGCGCCATGCCGTCCTTGTCGACAAGGATGAAATTGTCCTTGGTGATCGTCGGCGCGACCATGTTGTACATCTCGCCAGTCGGGGCGACCAAGGTCATGGGCGCCAGGTGCTCTTCCTTTGCCGTGTCCAGGAGCTTGTTCAGGTTCTCGGCGCCGACCTTGCTGATCAGCACCTCGTTCTTCACAACCTCGCCGCCCAGCTCCTTCTGCAGGTCGTTGGGGTTGCCGGTGGTGGCCAAGGTGATCAAACCGGCACTGGCCGTGGACTTGACCGTATTGGGCAGTTCGCCGGCCTGAGCGGCGATTGCCCCACTGGCAAGGACAATGGCAAGCGCGGTGGCCCGGCTGAGGTTGCGTTGAGACGTCTTCATCATCACTCCCAAAAATATTGTTGGCTTTGGTGCGCCACAGTATGCGGCACACGCTGGCGCGCACTATACGCTTTGTCTCTGGCTCGCTATCGGTAATTTTGACTTGTCTCTGCAGAGGCGCCCCGGGCTGGCGGGCCCTACGACAGGGTGTGGGCAAAACGAGACGCACCGGAACGGTTGGCGGAAAGGGAGGGATTGTCCGCCCCCCCCATGAGGTCTAGATGTCGGCCGTCAGCCGCAACTGCAACAGCCGCCCTGCAATGATGTCGTAGGCGCCAGCGCCGCGCAGTTCAAAGCCCTGGGTGTCGAAGATGTTGGAGACCGCCAGGCGCAGGGAGGCGGCAGCCTTGCCCAGAGTCACGGGCACGCGCCCACCGAGATCCACGAGTGTCTGGTCCGGGATGAACACTGCGTTGTTCGTGGTCGCGGTCACGCGGCTGCGGTGTGTCACGCGCAAGTCCAGCGAGATGCCGGGATGGGCGGTCGGTCGCCAGTCGAAGTTGGCGGTCAGAGTGCGCGCGGCAAAGCCGACCGGGCGATCGCCGACAACCCCCAGATCCACCGCCTCGCCAGTGACGCGGGGCCGCAGGAAGACGCCGCCGGCCACGACATCAAGCCGCGGCGTCAGCGCGCCGCTGAGCGACAGTTCGACGCCTTGGTTGCGGATCGTGCCCAGCGCCGTGAAGCGGTTGGTGGCGTCGATGTTGAAATAGGGCTTTTGCAGATCGAACCCGCCCGCGATCAGCTTCAACTCCGGGGTAATCGCCCAGCGGACGCCGCCGTCGACCTGTCGCGTGCGGATGGCGGGCACGGGTTCGCCCCGATTGATGGCGTTGGAGGGCGCGATGCCGCTCTCCTCCAGCCCCTGTGAGAGGCTGCCATAAACCGCCAGCGTCTCGTTGATCTGCCCGGACCCCGTCGCATAGAACAACCATGGATCGGAGTGCGTCAGGCGGCTGCCGGTGTCCGGCCGGTCGACCTGCTTGCGATAGTCGGTTTTCTGCATGCCAACAGAAAACCCGCCGAGGCTCCGCCAGCGCAGGTCATAGGCAAAGCCGCCAGTCCATTGCCCGATCCTGTCGTGCGATTGCTGGCGGAACGCCAAGTCCGGCTCGGGGATGAACACCCGCTCCTGCAGCTCGCGTGGGCCGAGATCAACGATGGCCGACCCGTCATAGCGCTGGAACCGGTTGCGATACCGGAGGGTTGCGTGAATCCGGTGCAGACGGTCGCCATCGGCGAAGCCGTGCGCGATCCGCACCTCGCCACTGTCCGAGGCGTAGCGCGAGGGCGGATCGATCAGCAGGAGCTGATTGAACCGGCCGTCCGGCTGCATATCGAGTGCCAGGTTCACGGCGGTGCGATCGTCGGAGAAATAGGAGTGGAAGAACCCGCCAACGACTTCGGTCTGCGGACCCAGTCGCAGCTTGGCGGTCCCGCCATAAACGCCGCCACGCCCGGTATAGGCCGCCCAGTCCGGACCGGTGAAGCGCCGGCGCGGGATACGCGGCGGCAGTTGGTCGCCGTCCGGCACGTAAATCAGCCCTGCATCGTCGTCGCGGACAGAGGAGCGCGACCAGAAGGGCGTCAGCGCAATGTCCGAGGTCGGCGTCCAGCGCAGGACGATGCCCTGATTGTCGGCCTGGGCATCAGTCGCGTTGTAGTACTCGGTCTGCTCAAACAAGGCGCCAAGTCCCAGGCTGAGCTTGTCCCGGACGAGCGGCACCACGGCATCGATTTCGCCCGCCACGCCACCCCAGTGATCGGCGTTGACGAGGATCGAGGCGACCGCATCATTGCCGGGCTTGCGCAGTGCGTAATCGACGACACCCGTGGGTGCCGGAAAGACGAATCCCTGCGCGGCCAAGCCGACGCGGATGGTGGTCGACTGGCCGATGCGGGTGGTCGGCTCCATGAACGGGTCGAAATAGATGCCGTCGATCCGCGCGTTACCGGCATCGATCGGGGAGAAGCCGCGAATGTCGCTGCTGCCATAAAGGCCGATCTCCTCGCGCCCGATGCTGACGCCGAAAGCGTCTTCGGCCTGCGTGACCGCATTTTCACTCGTGCGCTGCACGGACGACGCTGCGCGCGTGTCCGATGCGGCTGGGGCGGGCGTCTCCGCAGGCAGTGGCTGCCCCAGGACCGGAAATGGAAACGCCAGCGCTGCGATCAAAAGACAATGCCGCACCACTCTGCTCCGTTGCGTCTTGAAGATTGTTGCTTTATGGACTTTCAGAACACGCGGCGGATCAACTCCAGCGCCACCGCGCTCAGCATGATCCGGAACCCGAGGCGAAACACCTTTTCCGGGACCCGCATCAACATGCGGCTGCCGACAGCGGTGCCCGCGAATCCCGCCGCGACCATCACTGCGATCAGCGGCAGGTACTGCCCGAACGCGAAGCCCAGCGCGACAAACACCGCGACCTTGAAGACGTGTACGAAGGTATTGAGCATCGCGTGCGTCGCGACCAGCTCGCGGCGGTCCTCGATGCCGCGTACGAACGCGGCCACCAGCGGCCCCGCCGCGCCAACGACCATGCCAACCGCCGACACCAGCGCGCCGCCAACGAACTGCACGACGCGGCTCGACGCGATCCACGTCGGCTGCGGCAGCCAGGTCGTGACCAGCACGAACAG
>JBJOHO010000061.1:0-14834 GCA_046047615.1 Pseudomonadota bacterium | reverse complement strand
TTGGTGCGTGTGAGCGCGCGTCTGGATTGCCAAGCATCGGTAGGATTGACGCGGATTTCTGGCAATTTGGGAGCGCAGGATGCGACAACGGCAATCGGCGACCGACGGGGTGCAGGAGGTGCCTCAGGAGCTGTATCGTTCGCGGCTGGACGGGATGTTTGATCTGCGCCATCCGCTGGCGAGGCTTGCGCGGCGTATGCCTTGGGAGGCCATCGAGCAGAATGACGAAAAAGACCCGAGAATGAAGCCCTTTCCTGTCCACGGAAACGGGGCCGCTCCATCAGTTCAATCCAAGGCCACTCAAAGATGCCAATGAATACCTCTATTTATCCGCTCTCACCTGATTGGTGCGGAATCAATGAAGCAGACCTGCGCAGGAACCTGCTGGGCTATTTTGAGGCCTCTTTTGAGCGCTATGAATCATTATTTGGTTGCTTGAGCTCCGATGCAGCTTATTACGAAAAACCGATCTCATTGCGCCACCCGCTGATCTTTTATTATGGTCATACCGCCACATTCTTTATCAACAAGCTGTTGTTGGCCAAGTTGATCCCAGAGAGGATCAATCCACGTTTTGAAGCGATGTTTGCCGTTGGTGTAGACGAAATGAGTTGGGATGATCTCGACGAGGCGAATTATGATTGGCCGGCCGTTGCAGAAGTAAGAGCCTATCGTCAGCAAGTTAAGTCGGCTGTCTCGGAAGCAATACGGGATGCCCCATGGAAAGGCCCCATGGGCTGGGATAATCCTTGGTGGGCGATTCTGATGGGCATTGAGCACGAGCTCATCCATTTGGAAACTTCCTCAGTGTTGATTCGTCAGCACCGCCTAGACCATGTTCAGCCGCAATTGGATTGGGCGCCAACTCAGGTAACTGCCATCAATAAGGATGCGGTGCCCCGGAATTCTTTGATCAACGTTTCAGCTGGTGAAGTAAGGCTGGGCAAAGGCAACCCCCATCTTGATGCTTGTGGAGATGCGGAGGATGCGCGATATTACGGTTGGGACAACGAATACGGATCGTATCAATCCGAAGTGCCTGCATTTAGTGCAAGTCGGATGCTGGTATCTAATGCCGAGTTCCTGGGTTTTCTGGACGCCGGCGGCTATGCAATAGACCGCTATTGGAATGAAGAGGCGCTGGCTTGGCGCAATTTTGCCCATGCAGCACATCCAACGTTTTGGGTGCGGCAGGCAGATGCGTGGTCTTTACGGCTGATGACCCAAGTGATTCCCATGCCGTGGGATTGGCCGGTGGAGGTGAATTATCATGAGGCGGCGGCATTCTGTGCCTGGAAGGCCGAGACTACTGGTGCAAACGTCCGGTTACCTACCGAAAGCGAGTGGTATCGCTTATATGATCTTGCCGGAGTTACGCCAGAAAGTGCGGCTCAGCGTCGATTAGCTGGTGGTGCCAGCTCAGTGCCAGTAGATCGCTTTGAGCATGGGGATTTCTGTGACGTTGTGGGTAATGTCTGGCAATGGACGTGTACACCGATCCACCCCTTTGCAGGGTTTGAAGCGCACCCGCTGTACGATGACTTTTCCATTCCGACCTTTGACCAACGGCATAACCTGATCAAGGGTGGGTCGTGGATCTCCTGTGGCAATGAGGCACTACGCACTTCACGCTACGCCTTCCGTAGGCACTTCTTTCAACATGCTGGATTCCGTTACGTTGTAGGCGAGGCAGCGCGTGTGCCACAAGCGTCACGTTATGAAGACGATGCATTGCTGGCGCAGTATGCCGAATTCCATTTCGGACAAACCTATTTTGATGTGCCCAACTTCCCAAAAGCTGTCGCGGAGATTGCTCTGCGGGCCATGGAGAACAAGCCGCTGAATCGCGCCTTGGATATCGGGTGCGCGGTCGGCCGCAGCAGTTTTGAGTTGTCAAAGGGCTTGCCTGGGCATGCGGGATTTGAATCGGTGATCGGGGTCGATTTCTCTGCTCGATTTATTAACCTGGCAGATGAGTTGATTCGTGAAGGCATAGTTCGCTATGCGATTACGGATGAAGGGGAGCTTAAATCATTCCGTGAAATCTCATTAGCCGGGCTTGGTTTGCACGATTGCGCAAAAAGGGTCAGTTTCTGGCAGGGTGATGCCTGCAATCTAAGAGAGACCTATGGCAACTTTGACCTGGTAGTTGCGGCAAATTTGATCGATCGCCTTTATGATCCTGCCAAGTTCCTGGTGGAGATTGGTCAACGTATTGTCCCAGGTGGCGTACTGGTACTGACCTCACCCTACACCTGGTTGGAAGAGCATACGCCAAAGGCACAATGGCTCGGCGGATTCAAGCGCGATGGTGAACGTTACACAACGCTGGATGCGTTGCATGCGTACTTGAGTCGAGATTTTGTGCCACTGGGGGAACCGCAGGATGTGCCATTTGTAATCCGTGAAACAGCACGCAAATTTCAGCACACCATTGCCCAGCTAACATGCTGGGAGCGCAGGCTTGACCTGATCCCCGATTGCCGTACCAGGGGAGGGTGAGCAGAGACAGCAACCTGAACCGCTCTGGACTTCCTGACCACTTCGGATGGTCAGCTTCCGGCGCCCGATATAGGAATAGCGGCAGGGTAATAATTCAGGAGCCGCCAAATCGCAGTACTGCAAGATCGCAAGGTGTCAGGTGATATTGGCTCCCAAGCCTGGATAAAATTTCTCACCGCCCCATATGAGAACAACAGCGCTCACTGCGGCCAGACCCCCAAACCTCTCGCTGATTAGGTTTGCGATACCATACATAAAGGTTACCCATGACTTGTCCAGAGCATTTCAGCCCCCTCTTGAATGATTCATGGGAGTACGTCTCGACGGCCGACATGAATGCAATGACAGGCTCCGATTGGGCAATTTTGGCCCGGCAAAGAATGCCATTTTTTTCCTCAAGAGGTGACAGGGTATTGTCGTTTTACGAAGCCATGCAGGATGAACCCAGTTTTGGCTACCATATAAACAATTACCGACACGGGCTCCAATCTGGCACCTTGGCAGTTCAGGCAGGGCTCTGCGCCGAGGATATTGTGGTGTGCTTGCTTCATGATATTGGCTTTTCAATCTGCCCTGAAAATCATGGCGCGTTTGCAGCTGCAATTCTCAAACCGGCAATTTCAGAGAAGAATTACTGGATGCTTTTGCACCATGAGGTTTTTCAGACAGCCAATCCACCCGAGAGGCGGGCGGCAATTGCAGCGCAGCATCTAGGGCTTGAAGCTCACAAATACGCCGATTGGGCCCGGGAGTTTGTTGACAAGTATGACAATCCTGCAATGGACCCAAATTTCGAGACGCTACCACTGGCGTATTTCGAGCCGATCGTTAGGCAAGTGCTGAACAGGTGACTTGTTGTCTTTCTGGACTGCGGTTGGTTCGTTGCCGGGTGGGTCATTGTTGACGTGCTCCCCGATTCAGTCGCGCTGGTGGTTGGCGGCTGCGGTTGAAAGTGCCTTCGCCTTAACTACAAGCTACGGTGGAGCTCTACAACATCGACCACCGGACCCTTTTCGTCCTTGGTCAGCAAGAGCCGCCCTGCTGGACTTGTTTGATCAACACCGGAGAGAAGACACTCTCAGCGTACAGCGGCCCTTCGTTGTACCGTGCGCCTCCTTGCCGATGGACCGAAGCCTCGCAGGGGCCCCTGTGCTGGCAGCTGCGCCTAGAACGTGTAGTTCAGCGAAGCGAAATACGACGCGCCGTTGAAGCCGAACTGCGTTGCAAACCGGCTATAGGGCACCGTTCCGTCATTGGTCAGGCGCGGGTCCCGCACCTTGTCCGGATATACGTCGAAAACGTTGTTTGCCCCGATGACAACTTCCGTTGAAGGACCAGGTCGATATGCCACTGACACATCGGTCACGACTTTCGGCGAAAAGGTCTGGTCCTGCTCGGGAAACTGGGGGGCGACAGTCGTAATTTCGCCAAAGCGGGTTGCGGAAGTCCGGGCGGTAAAGGCACCGTTCTCGTACGTCAGCGCCGCAATGAACTTGCTGCGCGGCTGGTTCACTTCAATGCGACCCCGCTCCTCGCGATTGAGCAGCGTTTCGCCGAACCCCGCCAGTGGCGCAGGCGTACGAACACCACCTTTGATCCTGGTTCTGTTCAGGTTGAGGGCCAAAGAAGGACGCAACGTGCCGCGCCCCGCATCCATGGCACTGTTCGCGACGATGTCCAACCCCCGGGTGCGGGTGTCGATGGCGTTGGTGAAAAACTGGGCGTCAGTAACATCGCTGCCAGCGAAATAGGGGGTCAATTCGGGAATGGTGCTGCTGAAGCGCCCGGAAATGACGATACGGTCCTTGATGTCGATCTGGTATGCATCGACTGTAAGATCCAGCGCGCGTCCGAGCGCAAGCGTTGCGCCGAGAGAATGGCTTTTCGAAGTCTCCGGCGCCAGGGAAGGAACTCCCAAACGGCTCGCAATGGGCGAGTCGTTGCGCACGGTGCTCACTTCGCGCTGCTGATTGATGCCGTTGACGGTGATGAACTGCGTAGCGACAGAACTGAAAAATCTCTGGTGAAGCGACGGCGCACGGAAGCCGCGATTGAGACCACCCCGAACCGCAATCGCATCAGCAACCTTGTACCGGCCTACCAATTTCCCCGAAACGTTGCCGCCAAAGTCGCTGTAGTTTTCGTGGCGGACGGCACCGCCAACCAGCAGTCTGTCGGTAATGTCGGACTCGACATCGAGATAAGCGCCTGCAGCACGACGACTTTCGCTGATCGCATTGTCAGGCCGAAAGCCTCCGAAAACCTGCACGCCTGAAGCCTTGACCAGTTCAGCCGGTGTGCCTGGAGGATTGAAGTCGCCGTAGGACTCTGGCTGACCCTTGCCGATCGCATAGCGGTCGAACCTGAGTTCGACCCCCACAGCGACGTTCAACGTCCGGGTTCCAAAAAGGCCATCGAATTCTTTTGAAAGATCGATATTGTTGGTGAACTGCTGAAACGTGAGTTTGCCCGCATGAAAATGCGTCGGCGTTGCGCCACCCATCGAAGCATTGATTGAATTGTCGACGTCGAACCTGATTTCATTGCCGCCATACTTGCTGCTGACGTCGATCATCAAGCCGCCGGTCGCTGCGGATTTGGCGCCGGCAGCGAGAGTGTAGTCAGCTATTCCCGTTTCAATGAAGGGAAGGTAGCCGTCGGGGAAGATGGCAAGGTTGTTTGTCCGCGCGTTGTTGGGATAGCGGTAAAAGCCGGCGGCGCGGCCATCGCGGCGGGACCAGCCGGCGAAACCGTAGGCTTCCCACTGTGCGCTGAGCGGTGCGCCCACGTTCACGAAGGCTGAACGGGAAGTTGCCGCAGAGTTGCCGACGATCATGTTCCGCCGATCGAAACCACGTTGCTCGACGAGTACCTCGTCCTGCTGCTGCCGGGCAAGCTCCGCCTGAGTGAGTGGCACAGAGAAGTTGAACGCGGGGAATCGGGTCGCGGGCAGCGGCGCAAGATAGACCGTATTGTTGTATTCGCCGGAACGATCGGTGTAGCCCCGATCAAGGAGGGCAAGCGTGGCATTGATGAACCCGCCGTCGCCCAGTGGGAACCCTGCGTTCACACTGGTCTGAAGCACGCGGCCGTCGCCCTCCTTTGTCATGCCAACCTGATTGCGCCATTCGACACCGTGGTCATTGCGCTTCAGTGCAACGTTGATGACACCCGCGATGGCGTCGGAGCCGTATTGCGCGGCGGCGCCATCCCTCAGCACTTCAATTCGCGCCACGGCTGCAGCTGGAATGACGTTGAGGTCATAACCGACTGACCCGCGCCCGACGGTGGAGTTGACATTGACCAATGCAGTGCTGTGGTGACGTTTGCCGTTGAGCAACAGCAGCGTCTGGTCCGGGCCGAGACCTCGCAAGGTGGCAGGGTCGATATGATCGGTGCCGTTGGCAATTGTCTGCTTCGCCGAATTGAAGGACGGCGCCAGGAAATTGATCATCTGGGCCAATTCGACTTGTGAAGTTTGCTTCAGTTGTTCGTCACCCAGCACGTCCACCGGTGCTGGGGTATCTGAATTGCTGCGGATCTGGCGTGAACGTGATCCGGTCACGACAATCTCCAGAAGCTCCTCCATCTGGTCAGCCCCGATGCTCTCGCCCTGCGACTCAACTTCGGGCGCGGCTTGGGCCTCGGCGTCACAGAGCTGCGCCAGCATCATTGCCGCACCACAAAATGCGGACATGCAAATGCCGCGCCGAATGGTCATGATTTTCTCCCGCTCATCACTATCGACATCAACACGGACCGCGGCCGAATGCTGGTCAGAGACCGCATACCAGCAGATCGGCGTCGGAATGACTGGCGCGCCACACTTGGCGGCTAGGCACGGTCTGCCGTCAACACCGACAGCGCCCCGTCATCATCGACCTCACCCGCCAGGTCAATAGGTTGGCAACACACCTGGCAGTCTTCAATGTAGCGGAACGAGCCGGCCGACAAGTCGATCAGTGTGTCGATGGATTCGCCGCAATAGGGGCACTGCACGCTGACCAGTTGCGTGGACTCGCCGCGCTCTGCGGCAGGCTCAAACACCGGCTCCAAGCCATAGAGCGCGTCGATCGCTTGGGCGTCTGCTGCATCGACAGGCGGCAGTGCGGCATTTTTCCGGGACATGGGGGAGCATCATGACAGATGCACGAGGAACGTTGTTTCGTGAGCGCTCACCGCTGGTGGCGTGCGACGGTTGGCTGAGTCTCCCGCGCGCTGACGGGCAGACGCTGGAGGCCGGCCGCTATCGCTACACAGTCGATGGCGTCGGGTCGGGATCGACCGCTACTGCGAGTGGGGCAAACATCCCGTGGAATCTCGTCGGGTACATCCGTGGCAACTGCACCATAGCCTGTCATCCAGGGGAGCGTCGTCACCTTGCCCTTGGAGTGGCCGAGGGTAGCTCAGCCCCTGGGTCGTGGCATCAGGCCTCTGCCCTCGAGAACCCGCTCCGCCTCGGCTTCGCGCGCGGCGGCGCGCCGCACGGAGGGACGCTCCAGGCTGCGGGCATGGTGCGCCGCCAGCAGCGGAAACGCCGTGGCATCGAAGCCCGCGCCGGTGATCCTGAACCATACCCAGTGCAGGTAGGCATCGAGCACGGACCACTGGGCCCCCGCGAGCCAGGGCTGCTGCTGCAACCGCGCCTCGAAGCGATTGAGCTGGAAAGCCATCATCTCCATGGCCTTGGCACGGAGCGCGACCGCACCCTCCGCATGGTCGATCACGACCTGCGGGAAGGCGATGCGGGTGACGATGGGGTGCAGGTCCGCGCTGAACGACACCAGGTCGCCGACGAAACTGGCGCGTGCAAGGGCCGATTCGAATCGGGGGAACAGCCCCGCGGCAGGAAAGGCTTCGTCAAGGAAACCCAGGATGGCAACCGTCTGGACCAGCGGTTGGCCGTCCACCATCAGCACCGGCACCTTGCCCGAGGGATTGCGGGCGAGGAACTCGGGCTTGCGGTGGTCGCCGGCCATGAAGGCCACCAGATGGGTGTCGAAGGGAGCGCCGGTTTCCTCCAGCGCGACCAGCGACACGCGTGGGCAGGAGCCTGGGGAGAAATACAGTTCAAGCTTCATGGCCACCTCGGGCAATCCAGGCCGAAGATTCTGCTACCCGTTGCGGAAATCCACCATACGGCGACTGACTGGACTCTCACTTCCCGACCATCCAGCACCATTCGCCTTGTGTGGATTCCCGACAACCGGGGCGCTGAAGTACCGGGCGCCACAATCCGCCGTGCTGACGCCATCAGGGCATCAGCAAAACCAGCCGAGGGTAGATAAGGTTTTCGTTGGCGACACGGTCGCGGTTCAGGTCCCAGATCTGTCGCCACCGGTCGGCCGATCCAAGCCGGGCGGCGGCGATCTTGCTGAGCGTGTCGCCGGCCATGACGGTGTAGGTCGTGCGCCCTGGGATGGCCTTCGTGAAGGCTTCGGATGAGCTGGCCAGGTACTCGCGCATCAGGTCCGCGTAGGCGGGTGCGGACCGCAGCCCGTCGATCGTCGTGTTGAGCACATTGAGCAGGTCGTAGTTGCCGCGCGCGACACCCACCGCGTACTTCGACGCGTTGAGGTTGTAGCGGGCGATGACGGTACCGGGGTGCGCCTTGATTTCCTCGGCAGCGAACGGATAGTCATAGATCAACGCGTCGACCGCGCCGCTCTCCAAAGCCTCAAACCAGCCCGTGTCACCCGAGAACTTGCGAATGTCGGCCTTCGGGATGTTGTCGCGCACCCAGCGCTCTGCTGCCGGGTCGTCGTAGATCGCGACGCGCTTGCCGACCAAATCCGCGGGCGTGCGATAGACGGCGAGATCGCGGCTGTTGATGACCAGGCACAGACCAAAGTCCAGGTACCCGATGGACCAGTCGACCCCGTCGATGGAGGCATCCGGGACATACGCTCCCATCAACACGTCGATCTCCCCACGCAGAAGCATTGCCGGAAGATCTTCATAGTCCGCCTCCACGACCTGCACGCGCCGGACGCCAATGCCCTCGGCGAGCAGGCCGGCGAGGCGGAAGTCGAAGCCGTCTTCCTGCTTGCGTGCATTGATGAAATGCATCGGTGGCGCGTCGGGTTCCATACCCACGCGCAGCACGCCACTGGCGCGCACGCTGTCGAGCACCGGACCTCTGCCTTGTGCAGCACCCGCGGACGTTCCCGGAGCGGCCGTGTCGGCCGTTGTGCCCACCGCAGGAACCCAAGCGGAAACGGCATCGCGCATCCCGGTGTGGTGCGGTGCGTAGGTCCAGTAGGCATATCCGATCACGGCCAGGCCGACGAGGAACAACAGGAACTTGCCCGCACCCGTCAGGCGCAGGGCGCCACGTTGATAGCTCTTCATTTCCTTTACCTCCCGACGCAAGTCGATACGCCCCACTACTCTGCCAGCAGGGCGCGCAGTTGGTTGATCCGCTCGCGCAGTGCAGTGCGGTCCAGATCGCGGTACTTCTCCGGCAACACTTCGCGCGACGTGCATTCCTGCACTGCGACGAGGATCTGCAGTTCGCGCTCGAGCGGACTGGAGGCCGGGACGAAGTCGGCAAACGCGGCCCGCAGCGCCTCGGCATCGAGTCGTGCAGGGTCACTGCCCTCGTCCACAGCCAGCACGGCGCGCGCCAAGATCGCTTCAATGTCCGCACCGGACAGTCCGGCCGGATCCGCTACCACATCCCGCAGTGACTGCACCGGACTCTGCAAGCCCGCCTTCTTGAGCATGATGCGGAACAGTTCGTCGTATTCGGCGTCGCTCTCCGGATAGAACAGCGCCAGATGTTCCTCGGCCCGCCCCTGACGTTTCAGGTCGATCGGCAAGAGATCAGGCCGACTGGTGATCAGGAACCAGACAATGCGCCCGCGATACTCGGTGTTGGCCATGAAGGTGGCCAACTGGGCGAACACCCGGTTGGATGTGCCCGAGTCGCCCTGCTGGTTGCGATCGCCCAGGAACGCATCCGCTTCGTCGATGATGACGCCAACAGGCCACATGGCGCGCAGCAAGCCGAGAATCTTTTCCAGATTGCCCTCGGTCACGCCCTGCCATTGCGAGCGGAAGTTGAGGAACTTCACGCAGGGGAAGCCGATCTCGCCAGCGAAACAGTTGACGAGGAAGCTCTTGGCCGAACCGACCGGCCCGGCGATCAGGTAGCCCATAGGCACTCCCTGCAACCGCCCCGCATTGATCGCCGTGGCAGCCCTTCGCATACGTCGTTTGACGCCTTCGTGTCCGGCAACCATGTCCAGCGATCGTTCAGACTCGACATATTCGAGCAAGCCGAAACACTCGGCCTCGATGACGGTCTTCTTCTGGTCGCGCAGCAGCGCCAGATCCAGCCGGACGCCGCGCTCGTCCGCATGATCAACGATCTGCTGCAGCTGTATCCGCGTGAGGCCCGACGTGAGGCTCGCCAACCTCTCGGGTGCCAGATCGGAACGGCTCGCGAACCAGGCTGCATCCCGGATTCCGCGCAGGAAGGTTTCCCGCCCGGCTGCATCGGGTCGACCCACCTCGACTTCGATGGTCCGGGGGGATCGCACGATGCGATGGCCCAGGTCCGGCAGCAACTCCGTCAGCAACACGAGGGTCACATCCGCAGCCAGCAGCACCGGATCGGACGCCCACTTCTGAATGAACACACGTACCGCGCGGTCCTCCGCGCTGCCATCGCCGGCACCCTCGGGGATCAGGCTTTCAGCGTAAGGCAGCAGCACCGCAACACCACAGGGCGCGCCGCGCACGGCATGCTGCAGGAAAGCATCGAGCAGCGACAGAAACGGAAGCGGATCGCGCGGCAACGAACGCGCATGGTCGGTGCGATGGACCAGATCCACGACCTCCACCACCTCGGTAAACCGGCGGTGCGATTCTGGCGTATGGAACATCGGACCATTGGCGCGCTGGTACTCGATGACCACATCGCGCCGACCGAACAGGTGTTCGGCCAGGTAGCGCGTCACGGGCACATTGCCGCCGCGGCCATCAGGCATCACGTCATGGACATTGCCGTGAAGGATGAATGTATTACCGAGTCTCGCGCGGATGGCTCCGCTCAGGCGCGCCACCCACGCAGGCACGTCTGCCGATTTTCCGGCACCCGGCGGGCCACTCATCGCTGGCGCTCCCGGGCCCGGACCGATGTGCCTCCGCGGGGCGTTGACGTGTCCTGCGGATCTTCCGCAGGAAAGTGTGCCAGTTCCCGACGGGTGAATCCGCCAGCACGCATCAGTGCCTCCATTTCCCGCACGACGCGCCCGGAATCCTCCGACTGTCGCGCAATGACATCCAACTCCTGCGAGACCGCCTGCGGATCGTGCATCGAGATGGAATTCTGGTGCAGCAGCTCCAGCAACGATTGCATGGAATCGAGTTCTGTGGCCAGTGCCTTGATCGTGCCACGCGCCTCGCGGAGCGAATCGTGCAATCTTTGCTTGAGCTGGATGTTCTTTTGAATCGCGGCCCGCGCCCGCTCAGGCAGTTCCGCGTTCGCGAGCTCGCGCCGCAGACTGTCGATTTCCCGCAGCACATCCGGCTCTGCGCGGCGTTCGAGGATCGCACCATAGCGCTGCAGGGCCAGCAGCCGATGCAGACAGCCGTCGAGGATCACATCCAGCTTGCCGCGCTGTTCGTGCAAGTAGGCCTGGGAGAGGCCGTTCAACTGGCGGTAGTTGCCTTCGACCTGACTGCACAGGGCCTGCATGGCCTGGAATCTTGGGAGAAACGTGCGCTCCAGGGAGGCCATCGCACTTGCGCGGCTGGCCGCGATGTCACCACGCTGCAGACGCATCCGCCGCTGCGCCAGCAGGCGTCGCAACGGCCCGCTGTCGAGCAGCGGCAGCAATGCCAATTGTGCTCCTAACCACACCAGCAGCGGCCATGGACTGGAGCCAATGTACGCCGCCGCGCCCACGCCCAGCAGGACGATCGCCTGGTACTGGTTGAACAGCAACTTCCCGAGAATCGACCGTTCGGCACCGTCACCCGGCCGCGGCGCGTCCATACCTTCAGAATCCCGAAACCGGATCCGTCAACCGCCGCCGCCCTGCTCGCCAACCCGCGTCCCGAGACTCGGCGGCGCTGAGGCCGTCGTTGCTGCGGGCTTCACGATGCCCATCTCGGCCTCGAACTGTTGAAGGATGCTTGAGGCCTTGATGCGCCGGGCCGCGCGCTCGCGCTCGATGGCGCCGGAATCGATGGACCCGGTAGCGATCTCCACTGCCGCCCTGGATTCGGCCACGTCCTGGCGGATCTTCTCGAGGAATTTGTCTGCCGTCGCGGCGACGCCATAGGACTGCAGCTCGACAATGGCATCCGCCGCGCTCTTCATTACCCGCGCCTTCTGGTGTTCGCGGATGGCACGCTGGCTGGTCTCGATCTTTTTCTTGAGCTTCTCCTTGAGAGCCTCGACGGACATCTGCGAGGCCTCGTGCGCTTTGCTCGCCGTCAGCAATTGTTCTTCCGTGCTTTGCAGGTCCGTACGCACTTGCTGCAGCTGCAAGGCGTCTTCCTCGGCCACAGTGCGCGCCGCGGCAGAACCATCGCGCAGTGCCGCCTGGATGGAACTGGCCAGGCTGCGCTCCTGCGCCGCCAGCGAATTGCGCTCTTCCTCCAGCCGGATCACGGTGGCGCGGGTGGCCACCAGCACGGAATTGAGCTTGGGCATGGTGGTGTGCATTTCCTCGATGGCATCCGCGAGCATCACTTCCGGATCCTCGGCCATTGAGACGAAGTGCCCCAACCACGCGCGAAACAGTCGGCCAAGCCTAGCGAACATCTTCGGTTGCTCCTTGCCCACCGTCGGCGGTGTGGCTGATCGGATTTTCGTCGACGAAAAAAGCCACCGCGGCGGCAATCCGCGATTCTTCGAGTCGCTTGCCGGCGCGCCAGTTGCCAAACTGGTTGCGCGCCTGCGCAACAGCATGGTTGTTGGCATCGATGCGGGCGCGCAGCTCCGCCGCATGACGCTCGAGTTCGGCCTCCAGCTGCCGGTTCTCTTCCAGCGCCGAGGCGCGCAGCTGTTCCAGATTCTGTTCAAGCACCCTTTCGTAGGTGTCGAGCGCGCGGTCGCGGAGCACCGCATCCGCGACAATCTCCTTCAGGGGAACCTGGGCAGCATCCAGCGCCACCAGTATGGACTTGCGCCGCACTTCTGCCGGCAACTCGCGGATGTGCTCGCTCTCCAACATGGCGGCCACTTTCAGGATGGTGAAACCATGTGGCGCCGCACTGATCTGCGCCGCGGCGTAAATGGCTTCGGGGGTGGCGGCATCCGACACTGGTCCTGACACCACAACCGGCGCGACATCTGAAGACAACAGCTCCGGGCCAACCGCCTCGGCAGTCGGGCCGCCGTCGCCCCGCTCCACGAACAGCTCGTACCATTTCTTCGCCATAGTCGCAGCGCCTCCGCTGGCATCCAGATGTGGCGTTCGGCTCGATACTAGCAGCTAGGCCAGCAGGGCGTGCCGCCTAAACGGCGACACCGGCAGCCTCCGCGTGCAGCCCCGACTTCGTCGACGCCGTGGCCGGTTAACGGTTGTCGATTGAATGGGCTATCACCTTTTCGCGGCCCGACCAGGCAGCGGCTACGAACGCACGGGGTGGATTACCCCGGGCGGGGAAACTACTCTCGCCCAAGTCCTTCGCCCCAAGGCAAGCCCCGTGCAGGAACTCCATGACGCCCTCCGATCTTGAACAGCCTGCCCCGATGAAGGGGGCGATGGTGAGCCGGACGATAGGCGAACTGCTCGACCGCCCCCAGGACCTGCAGGCCTGGCTGCATGAAATCACCGCTTTTCAGGCGATGCTTCACGCCGTCGCCAGCACCCGCCTGCTCGACCAGTGGGACGCGGAACCGGTGCGGCTGCCGGATCTCGCTGCCCGCACCGGTATCGAGGCGGCGAAGCTCGGTCGGCTGGTCACCCTGCTCGCGTCGCAGGGCGTTCTCGATTTCGCGGCGGATGGCGCCATCTGCCACACGCCGCGCTCCCGGGCCCTGCAGGGGATGCGTCCGTCGATCATGGTGGCACGGATGGCGCTGCAATCAGCCCTGCGCCTCGGCGACGCGCTGGGCACGGACAAGACGGCATTCGAAGTCTGCTTCGGCAAGCCCGTCTTCGAGTACCTCGCGGCGAACCCCGAGCAGGCGGACCATTTCGCCCAGCGCATGAGCCAGATCACGGTGCATGACGAACCGCTGATCCTGCAGCAACTGGAGTTCCCGCCGTTCCGTCTCGCCGTGGACATCGGCGGCAGCCACGGCACGCTGCTGCTGGGCCTGCTCGACAAGTATCCGGATGCGCGCGGCATTGTTTTCGACCTGCCGGACGTGGCGACCCTGGCTGAAAAGCGCCTGCGCAGCCATCCGCAGGGCAAGCGCATCGAAGCCGTCGGCGGCAGCTTCCTCGAGTCGGTACCGGCCGGCGGCGACCTCTATCTCCTGAAGCAGATCCTGCACAACTGGGACGACGCCCGGTGCATCAGGATTCTCAAATGCCTGCGCGAGGCCATTGCCCCCGGCGGCCGGGTGGTGGTGATCGACCGCCTGCTCCCGGAAGTGATCGCCCCGGACATGGCGTTCGAATTCGACCTCCTCATGATGATCTGGTCGACCGGTCGCGAACGTTCGCTGGCCCAATTCAGCGAGCTGCTTGGCAGCGCCGGTTTCATGGTGGACAAAGTCACCACCAATCCCGGCCGGATGAGCATCATCGAGGCCGTTCCGAGGAACTAGTCCAAGGAGACGGCATGTTGTACGGGACGGTATGGAAGACCGCCTCGACCGCCTCGATCCTGCCCTGCTTCACCTTGAAGGCCTCGAGCAGCACGAAGCTGTGCGGCCGATGGAAGTGCGACTCGCGCAGCGTGCCGTCCGGCTGGCGGAACTCCTTGAGCCGGCCCTCGTGGTCAATGAAGCCACCGGCCAGTACGATGCCGCGCTCCTCGTCGGCGAGGATGTAGCGACGATCGCGCAGGCGGTCGTCGTATCTGTAGGCCCCCTGCCGGAACTGGTCCGCACAGCCCATGCGCCAGATCGCATCGAGACCCGGGTCCTTGCGGTTCGTCGAGATCATGCCGTTCTCGCGCCACGGAAGAATGGCGGCGCCTCGCGAAGCGCAGCGCGACCGAACAGGCCGCGTTCTTCAGGAACTGACCGCTCTCCACGCCCTGACAGCACACGGAGCGGCCCGTCGGATACCCTGAAGACCGGCTTGCCTCACTCCCACTCGATCGTCGCCGGCGGCTTGCCGCTGATGTCATAGACCACGCGGCTGATGCCCTTCACCTCGTTCACGATGCGCCGCGAGCACACATCGAGCAGCTCATAG
>JBJOHO010000060.1:0-12442 GCA_046047615.1 Pseudomonadota bacterium | reverse complement strand
TCGAACTCATCGCCCGGCATCTTGGTCGTGACCAGGATGGCGCCGCCGATGGCGTTGCGGCCGTAAAGGGCGCCTTGCGGCCCCTTGAGCACTTCGATCTGCTGGATGTCGAACAGCTCCTGGTTGAAGGAGGCCGGGTTGGTCTCCAGCACGCCGTCGACGATGGTGGCCACCGAGGGCTCGCTGTTGCGCGCCTGCGAGATGCCGCGGATGGTGACGAAGGCATTGCCCGCGTTCTGCGTCTCGACCAGCGTCACGTTGGGCGTGAGGCTGATGAAGTCCTGCGGCTTCTCGATGCCCACCGCGGCGATGGTGCTCTCGCTGAACGCCGTGACCGCCACCGGCACGTCGAGGGCCGATTCCTCGCGCTTGCGCGCCGAGACGACGATTTCCTCAAGACCGCCGTCCTCGGCCGCAGCGGCCAGCACGGGCGGCACGGCGATGGCGCCGGACGCAGTCAGGAAGGCGAGGGCGGCAGCGCCGCGATGGATCTTCAGCATGGAAACTCCTGGTGGAAGGAAAGGCGTTGCCGCCCGGATCAGGCGGCCGGCCAGCCCGTGCCGGCCGCGAGCGCAGCACGGATGTCCGTGCCGTGCTCGTTGATGAGGGGCGCGTGGACCACCTGCGTGGCCCGCCCGCCGTCGAACTGCACCGCCGGCCGCACGGCGTGCGTGGCGCCGTGGATCTGGTCCACCGGCACGATGAGGCCGAGGTGGCCGACCTGCGGATCGCTGACCACCTTGTTCACCGGGTTGATCGGCGCGAACGGCACGTCCGCCGCGCCAAGCTTCGCCACCCAGTGCTCGGTGGGCTGCTGGCGGAAGCGGCGGTCCAGTTCCGCACCCAGTTCGTCATAGTGGTCGATGCGCGCCAGGCGTGTGGCAAAGCGGGGGTCCGTGCCCAGTTCCGGTGCCTCGAGGCCTGCCAGCAGGCCCTGCCAGAACTTCTCGAGCGAGGAGAGATGGATGGCGATGAAGCCGCCGTCGCCGGTGCGCAGGATGTGCGCCTGCGCCAGCCGCGGGCGGTCGCGCGACGTGGGCACTTCGCCCAGGGAGAAATACGCCGCGAAAGGTTCCACGGCGAAATGCGACATGGCTTCGAGCATCGAGATCTCGACCAGCCGTCCCTTGCCGGTGCTGGCCCGCTCGACGAGTGCCCCAAGCACGCCGTAGGCGGCATACATGCCGGTGATGGCATCGGCCAGGGCCGGGCCGAGGAAGCGCGGCTTGTCCGGGTCGACGACCACGCTGAGGAAGCCCGACAGCGCCTGCGCCACCGAGTCGTAGCTGGGGCGGTCCACGTAGGGGCCGCTGCTGCCGAAGCCGCTGATCGAGCAGTAGACCAGCTTCGGGTTCATGGCCTGCAGGCGCGACACGCCGGCACCCAGGCGGTCTGCAGTACCTGGGCGGAAGTTCTGGATGTAGACGTCGGCTTCGGCGATGAGCGTGTCGAAGACCTCGCGGTCGGCGGCCTGCTTGAGGTCCAGGGCCAGCGACCGCTTGTTGCGGTTGTAGGCCTGGAAGTGCGGCGAATACATGCCCGCCTTGTAGCTGCGGTACGGATCGCCCTCCGGGCTCTCGAGCTTGATCACGTCCGCGCCGAGGTCCGCCAGCATCATCGCGGCGCAGGGGCCGGTGATGAAGGTGCCCTGTTCGACGACCTTGATGCCTTTCAGTACGCCCTTGAACATGTCACTCCTCCCCCGGCACGAAGCCGGCCGGCACGTCGCCGTCATAGCCGATGGCCTTGCTGCCCGCATGCGAAAGCACGAAGCCGATGGGCTTCGACTGCTCCTCGAGCAGGTGGCCCACCAACGAGGCAGTGCGCGCCAGCAGGGGCACGCCGCGCAGCGCCAGCAGCGGGTAGCCGGCGTCGAGCAGCACCGCGGGGATGGCTGCCGAGACATTCATCTTCAGGTTCTTGCCCACCACCTCGGGGATGACCGCCTCGGCGGCGAAGGCCGCGGCGCAGTGCCGGCCGTAAAGGCCCACTTCCCGCGCAACCTCGAACAGGCGCGTGGCGCGCGGATCCGCACCCTTGTGCAGGGGATGGCCGTAGCCGGGGATGGGCTTGCGGCCGGCGCGCAACTCCGCGACCACGTCGCGTGCAGCGGCGGTCACGTCACCGTCGCCGGCGCGCTGCAGGATGCTGTCGAACAGGCGCCCGGCATCGGCCGAGGCCCCAAGGATGACCGAGCCGCAGCCCAGCAGGCCGGCCGCCACCGCGCCCTGCAGCGCCTCAGGGGCCGCGGCCAGCGTCATGCGCGCGGCCTGCACGCTGGGCACCAGGCCGTGCTCGGCGATGGCCACCAGCGTGGCATCGAGCACGCGGCGCTGCGCCGGCGAGGGCAGGCTGCCCGCCACCAGCAGCCAGATGTGGTCGGTGAAGCTGACGTGCCCGAGCAGCTCGCTGCACAGGTCCTTGCCGCGCACCACGATCTGGTCCGCGTTGGAAATGCAGATGGCGCTGTTCTTGTGCGCCTGGTTGCCGATCTTCATGCCTCTCTTGGTCCCCTTGGAAAATCAGGTCTTGCGCATTTTTTTCGTATAGCGAAAACTATTTCGTATTGCGGAGAAACTGTGGCGTCCCGGGGCATGGCTGTCAAGGCGCGAAAACAACCTGTTACAAAGCCCGCGGGCGCCGCGAAGCCCGTGCGCAGCGAGTTGATGGGAGCTGGAGCAGCCGTTGCCGCGAAGCCCGTGCGCAGCGAGTTGATGGGAGGCCTTGCCAAGGGCCTGCAGGTCATCCTGGCCTTCGACCGCGAGCACCCCAGCATGACGCTCAGCCAGGTGGCCGCACGCGCCGGGCTGGCACCGGCCGTGGCGCGGCGTTGCCTGCTCACCCTGGAGCAGCTGGGCTATGTCGTCCGCGCTGGGCGCCTGCACGCGCTCAGTGTGCGGGTGCTGGCACTTGGCGCCGCCTACCGGGAGTCCGTGAACGTTGATGGCCTCACCCGCGACTACCTCGAAGACCTGGCCCGCGCGACGCAGGATTCCGCCGCGCTCTGTGTGCTGGATGGCGATGAGGTCGTCTACGTGGCGCGGGCCTCGGTGCGCACGGTGATGCGCCTCGAGGCCCACGTGGGCACGCGCTATCCGGCCTACTGCACCTCGGTGGGCCGCGTGCTGCTGGCAGGCCTGCCCGCCGCCGCGCAGGAGCGCTATTTCCGCCAGCTCAAGCCGCGCGCCCTCACGGACCGCACCGTCACCGACCTGCCCACGCTGCGTCGGCTGGTGGCGCAGTGCGGCAAGCAGGGCTGGTCTGCGGTCGAAGACGAGCTGGACTATGGCGTCGCCGCCGTGGCCGTACCGGTGTTCGACAGCAGCGGCCGCGTGGTCGCGGCGCTCAACAGTTCAGGCCACTCGCGCCGCAGCAGTGCGCGGCAGCTGGCGCGCGAGCGGCTGCCGCTGCTGCGCAAGACCAGCGCGCGCATCACCCAGGAGCTCGCCCAGGGCGCCGGGCTGTCGCTGGGAAGCGTGTCATGAGCCTGCCGGGACTGCGCAGTGATGCGGGGCAGGGCCGGGCCTTCCTGCTGCTGCACGGCTGGGCGCTGGACGGCGCGCAGTGGACGCCGCAGTGCGCGGCGCTGGCCACGCAGGGCCGCGTGGTCTGCCTCGACCGTCCGGGCTTCGGCGAGGCGCCAGGCCGCGCCGGCGTGGATGCGGACGAAGCCGCCATCGGCGCCGCCATCGACGCGCTGCAGCTGGGCCCGGTGGTGCTGGTGGCCTCGTCGCAGGCCGCACGCGGTGCGCTGCGTTTCGCGCTGCGCCAGCCCGCACGCCTGGCTGGGCTGGTGCTCGACGGGGCGCCGCTCGAGGGCTTCCTGCCGCCGCCCTGGCCTGCTGACGCCGCGCCGGTGGACCGCCTCGCCGAGCTGCTGGCCCGCGAGGGCCTGCAGGCCGTGCGGCAGGCGCTCGCGGCGCTGCCCTTCTTCCACCTGCAGCGGCCCGCTGCGGCCGAGTCCGCGCTGCTGGCCACGATGCTCGGGCGCTACAGCGCACGCGACCTCACGCAACCCGGCCCGGTCACGGCGCTGCCGATGCCCGAGCGTCTCGCGCAGCTCGCGGTGCCGACGCTGGTCATCAACGGTGAGCACGACAGCCCGCACCGGCGCCTGGTCGGCGACGCGCTCGCCTATGGCCTGCCGCAGGCGCAGCGCCTGCTGCTGCGCGGCGCCGGCCACCTGCCCAATCTCGACCAACCTGCCGCCTATGCGGCCGCCCTGCTGGCCTTTGCGGCCGGCCTTCCTGCCCACACGGAGAACCCTGCATGAGCACCCGCATCCTCGTCCTCTACTACAGCAGCTACGGCCACATCGAGGCCATGGCCGGCGCCATCGCCGAAGGCGTGGCCCGCGTCCCCGGCACGGAATGCGTGGTCAAGCGCGTGCCGGAACTGGTCCCGGAAGACGTGGCCAAGGCCTCCTACTTCAAGCTGGACCAGGCGGCGCCGGTCGCCACGCCGGCCGAGCTGGCCGACTACGACGCGGTGATCTTCGGCACCCCGACCCGCTTCGGCAACATGGCCGCGCAGATGCGCAACTTCCTCGACCAGACCGGCGGCCTGTGGATGAAGGGCGCGCTGGTCGGCAAGGTCGGCAGCGTGTTCTGCAGCACCGCCAGCCAGCACGGCGGCCAGGAGACCACGATCACCTCCTTCCACACCACGCTGCTGCACCATGGCATGGTGATCGTCGGCCTGCCGTACCAGCACCCCGCGCTCACCTCGATCAAGGAAGTCAGCGGCGGCACGCCCTATGGCGCCAGCTGCATCACCGGCGCCAACGAGGAGATGCGCGGCGTCTCGGCCACCGAGCTGGACCTGTGCCGCTTCCAGGGCGAGCACGTGGCGCGCATCGCCGCACGCGTGGCAGGCAAGGCCGGCTGATCCGCGCTACTCTCGCGGTCGGTCACAACAAAAACGAGGGGACACCTCCATGCTGTTTCCGACGACACTGGTGGGCAGTTATCCGCAGCCGGACTGGCTGATCGACCGCGAGAGCCTGGCCAAGCGCTTCCCGCCGCGCATCCGCCTGCAGAACCTGTGGCGCGTCCAGGAACCCTGGCTGGCCCAGGCGCAGGACGACGCCACGCTGGTGGCCATCAAGGCGCAGGAGGATGCCGGCATCGACATCATCTGCGACGGCGAGATGCGCCGCGAGAGCTATTCCAACCGCTTCGCCACGGCCCTCGAGGGCGTCGACATCGACACCCCGGGGACCGCGCTCGACCGTTCCGGCCACCCCAACCCCGTGCCGCGCATCATCGGCCGCATCCGCCGCAAGCACGCGGTGCAGGTCGACGACATGAAATTCCTGCGCGCGCACACCACGCGCCAGACCAAGATCACCGTGCCGGGCCCCTTCACCATGGCCCAGCAGGCGCAGAACCTGTTCTACAAGGATGAGGCCGAAGCGGCCATGGACTACGCCGCCGCCGTGAACGCGGAGATCAAGGATCTCTTCGCCGCGGGCGCCGACGTGGTGCAGATCGACGAGCCCTACCTGCAGGCGCGGCCCGAAAAGGCCCGCCAGTACGGTCTCGCGGCGCTCAACGCCGCGCTCGAGGGCGTCACCGGCCGCACCGCCGTGCACATCTGCTTCGGCTATGCGGCCATCATCCACGAGCGGCCCACCGGCTATTCCTTCCTCAGCGAGATGGCCGGCTGCAAGTGCCACCAGCTGTCGATCGAGACCGCGCAGTCGAACCTCGACTGCTCGGTGCTCACCACGCTGCCGGGCAAGCAGATCATGGTCGGGTGTGTTGATCTTTCGGACATGGCGATCGAGTCGCCGGAGACCATCGCGGCGCGCGTGCGCCGGGCGCTGGCCTACCTGCGTCCGGAAGACGTCATCCTCGCGCCGGACTGCGGCATGAAGTACCTGCCGCGCGAAGTCGCGGACGGCAAGCTGCGCGCGATGGTGGAGGCGGCCCACATCCTGCGGGCCGAGCACGGCGCGGCGCGTTGACGAAGCGGGGACGCACGGCCTGCGTCCCCGCCACGGGCCTCAGCCCAGGTAGTCGTTCTTGCCGATCGCCAGGCCGTTGTGGCGCAGCAGGGCGTAGACCATGCTGTAGTGGAAATACAGGTTCGGCGTGCCCCAGCCCAGCAGGTAGTCGCGGCCCACGAACTCCAGCGTGCGCTGCTTGTCCGGCGGTCCCACCTTCAGCGAGATCTGCCGCGTTTCCGCACCCTCGAAGGCCGCGGCCGGCAGGCCGTTGATGAAGGCGCGGGTGCGCTCCACGCGCTCGATCAGCTGCGCGAAGCTGGTCTCGTTGTCTTCGTGGCGGGGGATTTCCGCGCCGGCCAGCCGGCCGCAGGTGCCCTTGGCCATGTCGGTGGCGATCTGCACCTGGCGCGTCAGCGTGAACATGTCCGGCGCCAGGCGTGCCTGCAGCAGCGCCTCCGGTACGATCTTGCGCTCCGTGGCCCAGGCCTCGGCCTTCGCCAGGATGGCGGCCAGGTTGGTCAGCACACGGTTGAACACAGGAACGGACGCGTCGTACATCGGCGGGCTCATGCGCGGGAACTCCAGCGGCAAACGGGGCGGCGATTATGCCGCAGGCGCGGCGAGCACGGGCCCTGCGTAGGAATAGCCGCGCATGCGCCAGGCCAGGATGCGCAGCGACGGATCGAAAGCCGCCAGCCGCGTGCGCAGCCGGCTCATCATCTTGTTGACGCGCGAGTCCACCTCATCCAGGCCATCCAGCCTCATCAGTGTCAGCAGTTCTTCGCGGCTGCAGGGCTGGCCCTCGGGGCGCTGGCGCAGCAGGTCGAGCAGCAGCGCTTCCTGCGCCGTCAGCGACAGCTGGCGGCCGTCCGGCGCCGTCAGGCGGCGCTCGTCCAGTTCGAAGGTCCAGCGGCCCTCGCTGCCCGCCGCCGCGGGCTGCGCCGGGCGCCGCCGCCGGCACACAGCCCGCAGGCTGGCCACCAGCTCGCGCCAGTCCAGCGGCTTGGTCAGGTAGATGTCTGCACCTTCGTTCAACCCGTGCAGCCGGTCGTGGATGTCGTCGCGCGCGGTGAGCATCACGATGCCAGGCGGATCGGCCTGGGTGTGCAGGCGCCGCGCAATCGAGAAGCCGTCCTCCCCCGGCAGGTTGACGTCGAGCACCAGCGCATCGCAGGGGGCCTCCGCCAGCAGCGCATCCATCTGCACGGCATCACCGGCGATGCGCACTTCAAAGCCCTTGGCCCCAAGCTGGAAGGCCAGTTCCTCGGCGAGGTCCGGGTTGTCCTCCACGAGCAGGACGGAGAGCGTGGTGGTGGCAAGGGGGGTGTTCATGTCGATGTCGTGGGCTGCCACAGGATGCTGAAGGAGAACCGGTGCCGGCCATCGGGCAGCGTGGAGGCCTCGACCTCGCCGTGCTGCGCCTCGGCCACCAATTTCACGAGGTAAAGGCCCAGGCCGGCGCCGCCGATGCTGTGCTGTTCCCCGCTGCGCCAGTACTTCTCGAACGCGCGTGTCTGCTCGGCCGGCGACAGCGGAGCCCCGTGGTTGAGCACGGCGAAACGCAGCTGCGGCCGGCTGGCGCGATGCGGCAGCAGGTCGATGTGCAGCTGCACTGGGCTGCCGGGCGTGGAGTATTTCGCGGCGTTGTCCAGCAGGTTGTCCAGCGCCATGCGCAGCATGGCCGGATCGCCAAGGAAGGGCTGGTCAAGGTCCCGGCAGTCGATCTGCAGCAGCTGGCGCTGGTCGATGTGGCCAAGGCCCACGCTCACCGGAACGCCCGACGGCAGCGCCGGGGCTTGGGGCAGCTCATAGCCATGCCGCGGCAACAGCTCGGTCAGCAGCCCACGCAGGGTGACGGGGCGCGGTGCGGCCAGCCAGCCCTTGGCCTCGATGCGCTCGCGCGACAGCGCCTCGTTGGCCAGCGACTGCAGCCGCGCGATGGCATCCCGGATGCGGCGGTGGCGCCGCTGGTGCTCGGGCCGGTCGGCGCCCGGCAACAGCTCGAGGCTCTGGGTGCTGGAATCGATCACCGCCAGCGGCGTGCGCACCTCGTGGCCGAACATCGCCAGAAAACGCAGCAGCGTCTCGCGGTGGGTGCGCTCCTTGGCCGCTTCCAGCTGTGCCAGCGCATTGGCCTGGGCCAATTGCTGCTGCTCCCGCAGCTGCATGACCAGCAGCAGGTGCACCAGCAGCATCTGCGCGGCGGTGCCGATCATCGGCCAGGTGTAGGTGTCGGCCTGCAGCGGCATCAGGCCGTACATCGCCAGCACGGGGCTCTTCTCGAACAGGGAATTGACCAGCAGCGCCAGGGCCACCAGCGCCGTGCGCGCCTCGGCAGAGCGCCAGCTGTTGCGCAGCGCCAGCACCACCAGCAGCAGGCCAGCGAGGGCGTGCAGCAGCAATGCCGGCATGGCGAAGGGTGCGACGCGTCCGCTGAGGGCCGCCAGTACGCCCAGCAGCACGGTGCCCCCCGCCATCAGCAGCAGCAGGCGGCGCAGCGCCGGGGCCACGGGCCTTGCCGCTTCCAGGCCCAGCAGCCGCAGGGCCAGCAGCGTGCCACTGGCGCTGTAGAGACCGTAGACGAGCATCGCGCCGCGCGCGAAGGCCTCCGGTCCGAGGGGCTGCCACTGCGCGGCGAGCTCGGCGTTGACGAACAGCGACACGGCGATGCAGCAGGCCAGGTAGACCGCGAAGTCGCGGTACAGCGTGTTGCCGCTGCCCAGCCAGCTGGTCGTGGCCAGCAGCGTCACCAGCAGGCAGGCCCCGAAGAACAGGCCCGCGAACAGGTTCGACAGTGACAGCGTGTTCTGCAGCTCGGCCTCGCCCAGCAGTTGCAGCTGCACCAGGCGCGGCGCCGTGGTCTGCACCAGCAGCACCATCGGCCGCTGCGGCGCGTCCAGCGACACCCGCAGCAGCCCCGTGCTGCCGCGGTGGCTGCGGGCTTCGCGCGGCAGGCGCGAGCCTGTGAGCTGGTCCGGCTGGCCGGGCACGCGCAATACCGCCTGGCCGATGAAGGCCGGCTGCAGCCGCAGCCAGGCGCGTCGCCCCTGCAGAGTCTCCGGAACACTGAGCGTCAGGGTGAAATACCGCGGCGGCCCCATGCGCGGATCCGCCACCGGTGTCTGGTCGGGATCCAAGGCCTCGGGCGGCAGTTCCCGCATCGACACGCCCAGACCATCAAGGCCGCTGACGCTCAACGGCACGGGCGTGGTCCTGCCGGCATCGCGCGCGACGCCGAGCAGCACCAGCACGAACCCGGCCAGCATCAGCACGATGACGGCACGCAGCAGGAAGAGGAGGTTCAGGCGCGGCACGGTGTCGACGGGGGTACCCAGGGTGGGAACACAGGCCGCCCAGTCTGGCGCGGTCGCAGCGCCCGTGGGGCGACGAAAAGTGACCGTGCGGACCGGTTCACCCGCGGCGGGTTCACTCGCCGCCGGGCCGTTGCCAGCCCGCGCCCTGCACCTGCACGGGCGGGCGCTGCGGGTCGTCCAGGTCCACCGCCGTGAGCAGGCCGCCCCAGACGCAGCCGGTGTCCAGCGCCAGCACGCCCGGTTCGCGCAGCAGCCCCAGCGTGGACCAATGGCCGAAGATCACGCGCGTGCCGCGCGAGGCGCGGCCCGCATGGCGGAACCAGGGCAACCAGGGCGCGGCGACCGAGTCCGGCGCGCCCTTGAGCTTCAGGTCGACCAGGCCGTCGGCGGTGCAGAAGCGCAGCCGCGTGAGCACGTTGACCGTGAAGCGCAGCCGCTCGCGCCGGGGCAGGTCGTCGCGCCACTGCCGCGGCTCGTTGCCGTACATGCCGGCGATGAAGGCCGCCGGATCCTCGCGCAGCGCGCGGCTGGCTTCGGTGGCGGCGGCCAAGGCCAGCGCGGCATCCCACTGCGGCACCAGGCCCGCATGCAACAGCAGCTCGTTGCGCGCCGCGTCGTGCAGCGCCAGGGGCTGCTGCAGCAGCCAGTCGCAGAGCGCGGCGCGGTCCGGCGCGTCGAGCACCGGTTGCAGCGTGTCGCCCTTGCGCAGCGGCCGCTCGCGGTCGACGCAGTGCGCCACCAGGTGCAGGTCGTGGTTGCCCAGCACGGTCACGGCATTGCCCGCCTGCACCAGCGCGCGCACGGTGCGCAGCGTGCGCAGCGACTCCGGGCCGCGGTTGACCAGGTCGCCGGTGAACAGCAGCTGGTCGCGGTCCGCCGCGAAGCCGAGGCGGCCGAGCAGCGCCAGCAGTTCGGCGTGGCAGCCCTGCAGGTCGCCGATCGCGTAGCGCGCCATGGCCGGCGGACGCTAGTGCAGCAGGCCCGGCTTGGCGAGCCGGAAAGGCGCGATGGGCGCTTCGAACGACTGGCCGTCGTCGCCGATCATCTGGTAGCTGCCCTGCATGACGCCGACCGGCGTCTCGAGGATGGCGCCGCTGGAGTAGCGGAAGCCTTCGCCGGGCGTCAGGTGCGGCTGCTCGCCCACCACGCCTTCGCCACGCACTTCCTGCACCTTGCCGTCGGCATCGGTGATCAGCCAGTGGCGCGACAGCAGCCGGGCGCCGGTGGTGCCGGTGTTGCGCACCGTGATGGTGTAGGCGAACACGTAGCGGCGGCTGGCTTCCTCGGACTGCGCGGCGAGGAATTCGGTCTGCACTTCCACCTCGACCTGGTGGCTGTGCGGTGGGGCCAGGCCCGGCATGGCCGGCCTCTGGTCATGGGTCTTGCGTGGCATAGCCCTCAGGAGACCACAGCGCCCGGCGCAGCGGCAAGGGCCGCGAGCGCCGCGAACTGTGCCGGCGCCAGCACTTCAGGACGCAGGCCCGGGTCGATGCCGCAGGTGGCGTACGCGGACTCCGGCAGCAGCGCCCGCAGCGCATTGCGCAATGTCTTGCGCCGCGCCGAGAAGGCCGCGGCGACCACCGCGCCATAGGCCGGCGGCACCGTGAATCGGGGTTGCGGCAGCACATCCACGCGCGCCACCGCGGACCAGACGCGCGGCGGTGGCTTGAACGCGCCCGGGCCCACATCAAAGAGCTTTTCGACCTGCAGCCAGGGCGCGAGCATCACCGTCAGCCGGCCATAGTCGTCGCTGCCGGGTGCGGCCGCCATGCGGTCGATGACTTCCTTCTGCAGCATGATGTGCATGTCCTGCACCGCGGGCAGGAAGGCCAGCAGGCGGAACAGCAGCGGCGTGGAGATGTTGTAGGGCAGGTTGCCGATCAAGCGCAGCGGGCCGCCGCGCTGCTGGGCGAGCGCCGCATAGTCGAACTCCAGCGCATCGCCCTCGTGCAGCGTGAGGCGCGTGCCCCAGCGCTCGCGCAGCGCCGCCGCGAGGTCGCGGTCGATCTCGATCACGTCCAGCGGCAGGCCATGCGCGAGCAGGCGCGCGGTCAGCGCGCCGGTCCCCGGGCCGATCTCCAGCAGGCGGTCGCCCGGCCGCGGGTCCACGGCCTGCACGATGCGCTCCAGCACCGTCGGGTCGTGCAGGAAGTGCTGGCCAAAGCGCTTGCGCGCGCGGTGCCCGCTCATGCGCCGGCCAGCTGCGCCGCCAGGCGCGTGGCGGCCTCGAGACTGCCCACGTCGGCACGGCCGGTGCCGGCCAGGTCGAGCGCCGTGCCGTGGTCCACCGAGGTGCGCAGCAGCGGCAGCCCCAGCGTCACGTTCACCGAGTGGCCGAAGCCCGAGTACTTGAGCGTCGGCAGGCCCTGGTCGTGGTACATCGCCAGCACCACGTCGTGGTGCTGCAGGCGGTGCGGCACGAAGATCGTGTCCGCCGGCCACGGGCCGGTGGCGGCGATGCCCGCGGCCTGCGCGCGCGCGATGGCCGGCGCGATCAGTTCGATCTCCTCGCGCCCCAGGTGGCCGCCCTCGCCGGCGTGCGGGTTCAGGCCGCAGACCGCGATCCGCGGCCGCGCGATGCGCCACAGCCGCCGCAGGTCGGCGTCCACGATGCGCAAGGTGGTGTCGAGCAGCGCCGGCGTGAGCGCCCCGGGCACCTGCGCCAGCGGCAGGTGCGTGGTCGCCAGCGCCACGCGCAGCGTGCTGCTGGCCAGCAGCATCACCGGGTGCGCGTGGCCACAGGCCTCGGCCAGGTATTCGGTGTGGCCCGTGAAGGCGATGCCCGCGTCGTTGATGACGCTCTTCTGCACCGGCGCGGTGACGATGCCGGCGAACTCGCCGCGACGGCAGCCGTCGATGGCGCGGTCGAGCAGGGCCAGCACCTGCGGTGCATTGCGCACGTCGAGCTGGCCGGGCACCACGGGCGCCGCGCAGGGCAGGTGTTCGATGCGCAGTTGCGGCGTCGGGGGCGGCAGCGGCAGGCCCAGTTGCGCGGCGCGGGCCGCGAGCACGTCCTGGTCCGCCAGCACGGTGATGTCGGCGCCGCAGTCGACCGCTGCCAGCCGCGGCGCCAGCATCAGGCACAGGTCAGGGCCGATGCCGGCGCTCTCGCCGCAGGTCAGCGCGAGCCGTGGCCTCACAGGTCCGTGTCGACGAAGGCCTCGTCACGCAGCCGGCG
>JBJOHO010000059.1:0-4701 GCA_046047615.1 Pseudomonadota bacterium | reverse complement strand
CGGGGTTGAACGGCGGACTGACCGCGATGGTGGAACGGATCTGCTCCAGCACGGCGCGGACAGGGCCCACCAGGTTCTCTGCGCGGGCCGTCAGGACCATGTTGCGGCCCTTGAGCACCAGCAGGTCGTCGCCGAAATAGTCGCGCAGGCGGCCCAATGCGCTGCTGGTCGCAGACTGCGACAGGCAGACGCGCTCGGCGGCCAGCGACACGCTGCGCTCGGTCAGCAGCGCATCCAGCACCACCAGCAGGTTCAGGTCCAGTCGCTGGAACCGCATCGTCGCCCCCCGTGTCTCGCGCACGCGCGTCATGGCCGCGTGGCCACGCCCTCCAAGGCGCGCGACACCAGTGTAGCCAGATCGCCGTCGTGGCTGAACCCGGCCCGGTCGGCGGCCGGCGTCGCCAGCGGCGGGTAGGCGCCGAACGCGGCTTCGAGGGCCGCGTCGGGCACGAAGCTCACCTGGCTGGCGCTGGCCCCGGTGCGTGCGCGGACGGCATCCACCATGGCCGACCAGGACACCTGCAGCGCCGGCAGCGTGCAGGCGCGCGAGGCGGGCAGTCGGTCCCCTTCGACGAACACGCCGTGGACCAGGTTGCGGGCCACCTGCTGCACCGACATGAGCCACATCGAGGCCTGCGGCGACACCGGTGAGACGAAGGCTTCGCCGGCGGCCAAGGCATGGAACAGCTCGCTCATGAACGCGGACTTCATGCCGGACGGGCCGCGCGGCCGGGCGATGATGCCGGGCAGGCGCAAGGAGATGCCATCGACGGCCCGGCGCCGCGTCAGCGTCGCCAATTCAATCTCGGCCATCGCCTTGTGCGCGCCGTAGATCAGCCGCGGCGCCAGAGGCGTGGCGTCGTCGACACCAGCGGCCGGCAGCGGTTCGCCGAACACGGCGATGGTGCTGGCAAACACCACGCGCGGCCGGCAGCCGGACCGGGCCACGTCCGCGAACAGGTCGAAGGTGGCGTTGATGTTCACCCGGCGCGAGGCGGCGGGATCCGCCTCGGCGGCACCGCCCGGCACGGCCGCCAGGTGCACCAGCGCATCCACGCCCTGCCCCACCGCTGCCGCGCGCACGGCGGCATCCCCCAGATCGCCCTCCACGCGCTGCAGGCGCGGATGTTCGGGCACGCCACCGAGCGTGGCGTCGAGGGCCACGACCTCGACGCCCTCCTGCGAGGCCAGCTGCCGCAGCAGCTCGCGACCGACGAAGCCGCCGGCACCGGTCACCAGTACTTTCATGTCCCTGCTCCCGGAGGCGCCGCCGGCTTGCCCTCGCGCCGCGGATGCCCCATGTTGCCTGCCCCGTCCGAGAACCTGAGGCCTCGAACCGTGATCACCGAAATCGCCGTCCTGACGATCGACCCCGCGCGCGCCACCGATTTCGAGGCCGCCGTCGCCGAGGCCGCACCGCAGTTCCAGTCGGCGCTGGGCTGTCTGGGCATGGCGCTGGAGCGCGTCATCGAAGACCCCTCCCGCTACCGGCTGGTGGTGCGCTGGACGACCCTGGAGGCCCACACCGTGGACTTCCGCAACTCGCCCCACTTCACCGCCTGGCGTGCCCTGGCCGGCCCTTTCTTCGTGGCACCGCCCGCCGTGGAACACAGCGCCCAGGTCGCCCGCTACTTCTGAACCAACGATACGCCAGCCCCCACGCCGCGAGCATCGCTTCCGCGGGATACCTGCTATCCATCCAATCCACGCCCTGCCCGCTGTGGCGCGGTGGATACTTCGCCGCATCCGGGCTTCCGGCCCCGGGGAACGCGCAGGAGAACGCGCATGCAGCACGTATTGGTGGTGGGGGGTGGCTTTGGTGGCATGGCGGCTGCCATCCGTTTCCGTGAGGCGGGCATCAACGTCGACCTCGTCGACCTGGATCCGGCCTGGCGCCCCTATGGGGCCGGCATCACCATCACCGGGCCCACGCTGCGGGCCTACCGCCGCCTGGGCCTGCTCGAGGAGATCAAGTCGCAGGGTGCCATCACCAACGGCTCGCGCATCTTCCGTTTCGACGGCACCTACCTGAACGATCTCGACGAGCCCTCACTCGAGGAAGGCCTGCCCGCCACCGGCGGTATCCTGCGCCCCGTGCTGCACCAGATCATGCAGCGCAAGCTGGCCGCTGTCGGCGGTGCCGATGTGCGCCTGGGCGTCACGGTCGATGCCCTGGACGACAGCGCGGACGGCGTCGCCGTTGCCTTCAGCGATGGCAGCCGCCGCCAGTACGACCTGGTGGTCGGCGCGGACGGCATCTTTTCCAAGGTGCGCAAGCTCGCGTTCCCGCACATGCTGCCAACACGCTTCACGGGCCAAGGTTGCTGGCGCATCACCTCACGGCGCCCACCGGGCATGGACCGTGGAGAGTTCTACCTCGGCCACAAGAACCCGGCGGGCATCACTGCCTGCGGGCCGGACAGTGTGTATCTGTGGGTGCTCACCGAAGACCGCGAACAGCTGCGCGTGCCGGAATCGGAAATGCATGACCGGCTGCGCGGCCACCTTGCCGACTTCGGCGGCAACGTCGCCTGGCTGCGCGACCACATGACGCAGGACACGTGGATCAACTACCGGCCACTTGAGGGCGCCCTGCAGCCGCGGCCCTGGTACAAGGGCCGCATCGCGCTGCTGGGCGATGCCTGCCACGCCACCACGCCCCACCTGGCCTCCGGTGCCGGCATGGCCGTGGAAAGCGCCCTCGTGCTGGCCGAGGAAGTGCTCAAGGCCGGACGCAGCGTGAACGACGGTCTCGCCGCCTACGAAGAGCGCCGCTTCGACCGCTGCCGACACGTGGTGGAGACCAGCCTGGCCGTCGGCCAGATGCAGCTGGCCGGCGCGCCGCCGCATGAGGTGGGGGCGCGCATCGGCCAAGGTGTACACAAGCTCGCGGAGCCTTTCTGATGCAGACAACCCTGTTCACGGACGTGCGCATCTTCGACGGCAGTGGCCGGGCGCCGTTTGCCGGCGAGGTGCGCGTCGAGGGCGACCGCATCACCGCGGTCGCCGAGGCCGGCACGCCCCTGCCCCGACATGATGCAGCGGTGATCGCGGGGCGTGGCCGCACGCTGATGCCGGGGATGGTCGAGGCGCATGCGCACCTCACCTGGCCCTCCAACATCGAGCGTGTGCTGAAGACCATGAAGCTGCCGCTGGAGGAGCACATGCTCGTCACGGCGCAGAATGCCCGCATCACGCTGGACCACGGCTTCACCAGCGCCTACTCGGCGGGCTCGCTCGGCGAGCGCATCGAAGTCGCCCTGCGCGACATGATCGATGCCGGCTTCCTGCCCGGTCCGCGACTCAAGGCCTCGGCGCTCGAGAAGGGCATGGAAAACGTCATGGGCGTGCCGGAAGGGCACGACAGTGACCACGAGCGCGACCTGGCCGGGTTGGTGCGTTTCGTGCACCGCGTGAAGGGCCTGGGCTGCGACACGCTCAAACTGCTGCTGTCCAGCGACGAGGGCTTCGCCCCGGGCGGCTCGCAGCAACTGCTCTACAGCGAAGAGGAAGCGCAGGCCATCGGCAAGGCCGCGCGCGAAGCCGGCATCTGGCTGGCCTGCCACGCGCAAGCTGCCGAAGCCGTGAAACGCGCCTGCCGGGCCGGCTTCCGGGTGATCTACCACTGCTGCTACGCCGACACCGAAGCGCTCGACATGCTGGAAGCGCGGCGCGACGAGGTCTTCGTCGCCCCCGCGCCCGGCCTGCTGTATGCGCGCATCCATGAGGCAGCGGACTTCGGCATCGGCCCGGCGGAAGCTGAACGGATGGGCGCATATTCGGGTCTGGAATTGATGGCGCAGGTGATCCCGGAAATGCGCCGCCGTGGCATCCGTGTGCTGCCCGGTGGGGACTATGGCTTCCCCTACAACCCCATCGGCCGCAATGCCCGCGACCTGCAGCTGTTCGTTGAGCTGTTCGGCTACACGCCGACCGATGCGCTGGTGGCCGCCACGAAGCTGGGTGGCGAACTGATGGCGTTGCCGCTGGGCCAGGTCCGCGAGGGTTACCTGGCCGACCTGCTGCTGGTCGAGGGTGACCCGACGCAGGATGTGCGGCTATTGCAGGACAAGGCGCGGATCAGCGCGGTGATGAAGGGCGGCCAGTTCCACCGCGGGCCGTGCTGAGCGACGACGGAAGGGACCGCGCTGCAGCTCAGCGCCGCAGCGACATCCGCTGCAACGACGGCTGCCGGTCGATGAACTGGTGCTTGAGTGCACCAGCCACATGCGACAACAGCAGCAGGATCATTGTCCAGGCACCCAGGGCGTGCCATTCGACGAATTCATCGTGCAGCATGTCCTGCGGCGCCAGACCACCGGCCGTCTCGCCCACACGCTCAATGATGCTGATCGCCGGCAGGGGGATCAGGTACCAGACTTTCAGCCCGCCACCGGGCGGCGGCTGCTTGTCGGGCGGCAGTTGCGCGAACTGGGCACGCTCCGCCGCATAACCCTCGGTACCGGGCGCGGGATGCGCCGACAGGATGGCCCAGCCGGTCAATGGCATCAGCACCATGCCGACGTAGAGCAGGAAGTGCGCCAGATGGGAGGCCTTCGCCTCCAACGGGCGCAACGGGGGAACGTGCTCCGGCGGCGCATGCAGCAGCCGCCAGACCACGCGCAGCCCCGACAGCACGAGCACGCTCATGCCGGCGGAGATGTGCAGCGGCAGGATGACCCACTTCCAGCGCGGAGGCAG
>JBJOHO010000058.1:0-9725 GCA_046047615.1 Pseudomonadota bacterium | reverse complement strand
TAGGTCTCGCGGTCGTGATCTTCGCCGCGGCCACCGAAGTCGACGTTGAAGCGCGAGACGGCGAAAACGCCTGTGGGGGCCGTGCAGACACCCAGCGTCTGCATCGTGGCCAGCGCAGCCGCCGACAGGTACGCGTTGCTGCAGCTGAGGTTGGTGCCACCACCGAAGAAGCCCGGGATGCTGCCCTGCCAGAAGCTGGGCTGGCCTTCCTGCACGGCCTCGAGCTTGACGTACTTGGCCTCGACGAAGGGCTTGAAGGCTTCGGTGACCTCGAAGTGCGCCATCAGGTTGGCCGACACACGCTCCAGGCCGACAGCCAGCTGGCCGGTGTTGCGCAGCGTGCCCAGACTGTTGGGATTGGACGCCAGCTGCACGTTGCCCGAGCCGAACACACGGAAGTCGGTGATCGGGGTCGTCTCGGCCAAAGTGCCGTCCGGGCGGAAGCTGAAGATGCGCTTCTGGCCGTTCGGCAAGCAGCGCGCGGACTTCGCGGGCTCGGTGAGCGTGGCGCAGGTGCCCGGGATGCTCAGCAGGCCGCCGTCGGCGATGTTGCCGTTGAAGACGCCCGTGTAGAACAGGTTGTCGAACACGCCGTCGCCGTAGGCCGGCTCGCCGGCGGTGGTCTCGGCCAACTGGTATTGGCTGCGGCCGCTGAAGGCGCCCGTGAGGCCATCACGCTCGACGAAATACAGCGGCTCGGACTTGCTGTATTCGATGGCGCCCGCGACGTTGCCGCGGTTGTCGGCGAAGTTGGTGCCGAAGACGGCCGAGCCGAAGTAGGTCTTGCGGTCACCCTCGCCGGAGATGCCGGCCTGGCCACGCAGCTTCAGGCCCTCGAAATTGCGCTTGGTGACGAAGTTGACGACACCGGCGACGGCATCGGAACCGTACACGGCGGAGTTGCCGCCCGTGACCACGTCGACACGCTCGATGAGGTCGGACGGGATGGTGTTGACGTCGACCTCGAAATCACCCGGGGTCGCAGTGATGTGGCGGCGGTTGTTGACCAGCACCAGCGTGCGGCTGGTGCCCAGACCGCGCAGGTCGAGCAGCGACAGGCCGGCGGTACCGATGAAGCGCCCCGAGTTGCCCTGGCTGAAGGTCGAGCGCAGCGACGGCAGGTCGTTCAGTGCATCGCCCAGGTTGATGTCACCCTGCTGGACGATCGTTTCGATGTCGACCGTGGTGATGGGCACGGTGGACTGGAGGTTGGGACGCTGGATGCGCGATCCGGTCACCACGACTTCGGACAGGTCCTCGTCCGTCGCCGCGGCGCCAGCCTGCGCCAACAGGACTCCCGGGGCGGCGGCCGTCGCCAGCAACAGGGCGATGGAACCACTCAGCACTGATCTTTTCGACATTGTCTTACTCCCTTGGGCCCGTTGCGGGCTGCCGAAGTGTGTAAGACATCACATTCTGCAGTTCCGCTGCAACCGGATCGCCACAGGTTTGGTGTAGGCGCAACAGCTGCGAAACAAAGTGTTACAGACCCTCGGCTGTCACACGTTGAACCGGAAGTGCATGACGTCGCCCTCGCGTACGACATAGTCCTTGCCTTCCAGGCGCAGCTTGCCCACTTCCTTGGCCCCCGCCTCGCCCTTGCAGGCAATGTAGTCGTCGTAGCCGATGACCTCGGCGCGGATGAATCCGCGCTCGAAGTCGGTATGGATGACACCCGCGGCCTGCGGTGCCGTGCTGCCGGCCTTGATCGTCCAGGCCCGCACTTCCTTGACGCCCGCGGTGAAATAGGTCTGCAGGCCCAGCAACTGGTAGGCGCCGCGGATCACACGGTTCAGGCCGGGCTCGTCCAGCCCCAGGTCCTTGAGGAAATCGACTTTCTCGGCGTCTTCCAGCTGCGCGATCTCGGCCTCGATTGCCGCGCACACGGGCACCACCACGGCGCCCTCCCCGGCCGCCCGTGCCCGCACGGCGTCAAGGTGCGGGTTGTTGTCGAACCCGCTCTCGTTGACGTTGGCCACGTACATGACCGGCTTCAGCGTGATCAGGTGCAGGTCACGCAGGTCCCGGCGTTCATCCTCGGTCAGTGGCAGCGAGCGTGCCGGCTTGCCCTCGTTGAGATGCTCGCGCAGGCGTACCAGCAGGTCGCGGCGGCGCAGCGCGTCCTTGTCGCCGGACTTCACCAGCTTGCCCGCCCGGTCGGCGGCCTTCTCCACGCTGGCGAGGTCCGCCAGGCCCAGCTCGGTGTCGATCACGTCGATGTCGTTGATCGGGTTGACGCCACCCGACACATGGACGATGTCATCGTTCTCGAAGCAGCGCACCACGTGCGCGATGGCATCGGTCTCGCGGATGTGCGAGAGGAACTGGTTGCCAAGACCTTCGCCCTGCGAGGCGCCTTTCACCAGGCCCGCGATGTCCACGAACTCCATCGCCGTCGGCAGGATGCGTTCCGGCTTGACGATGGCTGCCAGCGCATCGAGCCGCGGGTCCGGCACGCCGACCACGCCCACGTTCGGGTCGATGGTGCAGAACGGGTAGTTTTCCGCCGCGATCTGCGCCTTGGTCAGCGCGTTGAACAGCGTCGACTTGCCGACGTTGGGAAGACCGACGATGCCGCACTTGATGCCCATGGAAGCTATGCCTTGTTCGTGTGGAGTGATTGCATGACCGCCTGCGCCCCCTGCGACAGGATGCGCGGCACGGTGTCGGCACCGCGCAGGGTGCCTTCATCGAGGAGCGCCTGTTCGGCACTGCTGGCCCGCCCCAGCACGAAGGGCGTGACCAGATCGCGTGAACCGGGATGGCCAATGCCGAGCCGCAGCCGCCAATAGCCCTCGCCCAGATGCGCGGTGAGGTCTTTCAGGCCATTGTGGCCCCCCGACCCGCCGCCGTACTTCAGCCGCACGGCACCGGCAGGCAGGTCGAGCTCATCGTGCGCGACCAGCAGCGCCTCGGGGGGAATGCGGTAGAAGGCCGCCACGGCGGCAGTGACGCCACCGCTGCGGTTCATGAAATCCTGTGGCTTCACCAGCCACAGCTCGGCGCCGTCGATCCGCACCCGGGCCAGTTCGGCCTTGAAGCGCGGTTCGGGACGCCAGCTGCCGCCATGACGCCGGGCCAGCTCGTCGACGAGCCAGAACCCGGCGTTGTGGCGTGTCTGCGCATAGTCGCGGCCCGGGTTGCCGAGCCCCGCAACCAGCTGGATGACGGTGCCCGGCATCGGTGGCCGCGACGCAGCGCAGGGTTGCGCTTACTTCTTCGCCGGTGCCTTGGCGGGCGCCTTGGCGGCCGCCGCGGCCGGCTTCGCCGCCCCGCCCTTGCCCGCCGCGCCCTTGCCCGCCGCGCCCTTGGCAGCTTCGGCCGGAGCAGCCTCTGCCTCGTCCTGGCCACGCGGACCATGGATCGAGACCACCGGCGCATCGTGGCCGTGGACCAGCTCGGGGATCGTCACGCCAGCCGGCAGCTTGAGGTCCGACAGGTGGACGGTCTCGTTGATGCTCATGCCGCCCATGTCGATCTCGATGAACTCGGGCAGGTCCTGGGGCAGGCAGGAAACTTCGATGTCGCTGCGCAGGTGCGACACCGTGCCGCCCTGCAGCTTGACCGCCGGGCTGCTGGCCTCGTTGAGGAAGTGCAGCGGCACTTGGAGGCGGATCAGCTGGTCGGCGAACACGCGCTGCAGGTCGATGTGCAGGATGGCGTTCTTCGCCGGGTGCATCTGCACGTCCTTGACGATGACCTGCTGCTTGCTGCCAGCCACGTCGAGCGTGACGATGGACGAGTAGAACTTCTCGTTGTCCACCAGCAGGAACAGCTTCTGGTGGCTGAGCGAGACCGCTTCGGGATCGGCGCTGCCGCCGTAGACGATGGCCGGAACCTGGCCCGCATGACGCAGGCGGCGGCTCGCACCCTTGCCCTGGTCATTGCGCGGTTCGGCGCTGAGTTCGAAATAGGACGCCATGGATGTACTCCGGTTGCTTGCAAACAGGCGACGGGCCGCGACCAGCCCCTCGCCACCCAAAAATCAGTCGATGTAGAGCGAGCTGACCGACTCTTCGTCGCGCACGCGGCGGATGGTCTCGGCCAGCAGCGCGGCCACTGACAGCTGGCGGATGCGGCCACATTCGCGCGCCGCCGGCGCCAGCGGAATGGTGTCGGTGACGACGAGCTCGTCGAGCGCGGAACTGCCGATACGCTCGACAGCCTTGCCCGAGAGCACGGGGTGGGTGATGTAGGCGACCACCTTCTTCGCGCCCTGGTCCTTGAGGGCCTGGGCGGCCTGGCACAGCGTGCCGGCGGTGTCGACCAGATCGTCGATGAGGATGCAGCTGCGGCCATCGACGTCGCCGATGATGTTCATCACCTTGACTTCGTTCGCCCGCGGGCGACGCTTGTCGATGATGGCCAGGTCGCAATCGTCCAGCTGCTTGGCCAGCGCCCGGGCCCGGACCACGCCGCCCACGTCAGGGGAGACGACGATGAGGTTGTCGTGGCGTTGGCGCCAGGCATCGCTGAGCAGCACCGGCGAGCCGTAGACGTTGTCGACGGGAATGTCGAAGAAGCCCTGGATCTGGTCCGCATGCAGGTCGACCGTGAGCATGCGGTCGACGCCGGCACTGGCGATCATGTTGGCCACCAGTTTGGCCGTGATGGCCGAGCGCGTGGCGCGCGGCCGGCGGTCCTGGCGGGCATAGCCGAAATAGGGGACGACGGCCGTGATGCGCGCGGCCGACGCGCGGCGGCAGGCATCGACCATGACCAGCAGTTCCATCAGGTGGTCGTTGGCCGGCGGGCACGTCGGCTGGATGATGAAGACGTCGCGGCCGCGGACGTTTTCCATCAACTCGACGTTGACCTCGCCATCGCTGAAGCGGCCGACCGAGGCCCGGCCGAGGGGCAGCGTGAGATGTCGGGCGATGTCATGGGCAAGCGCCGGGTTAGCACTGCCCGTGAAAAGAGACATCGTTTGCTCGCTCACGGAAGCTGTCCTGCAGGTGGTGGGGCCGGGTAGCCCGCTATTGTAGCCCAGCCTGGGCCTGGAAACGAACAGGGCCGCCAGGGTTTCCCCCGCGGCCCTGTGCGCGGCGGGTCAGGGCAGGGCCCGCGCCCTCCCCGACCGCCAGCCTGCCCGGCTTCAGAAGCTGGCGCGGACGCCGAACTTGAAGTACCGGCCCATCGTGTCGAAGAACACGGCGTTGGTGCCGCCGTTGGCGGCGCCCCCGAAGCCCGTGCCCGTCGCCACCGGCGGGTCCTTGTCGAACAGGTTCTCGATGCCGCCCCAGAACTGCAGCGTCTTGGCGAAGCCCAGTTCCTCGAAGGTGTACGAAGCATTGAGGCCGAACACCTGGTAGCTGGGCACGCTGTTGACGTCCTGGCGCGTCCAGTTGGACGGTGCCGTGGCGTAGTTGGCGTCCTCCGGCGTCACGCCGAGGTAGTTCATCTTGCCCGAGCTGACATAGCGCATCGAGGCCGTGGCCGTGAACGGCCCGTTCACCCAGGTCGCCGACAGGTTGCCGATCCACTCCGCTGTCGGCTGGTTGTCCGACAGGAAGCCGTTGGCCGTGCCGGTCTGGCCGGTGATGTCGACGAACGGCTGTCCCGGCGTCGGCTGGAAGGTCTGCTCCAGCATGTGGGTGGCGATCAGGCGGAAGTTCAAGGTGCCCGAGTCGCCCATGTCCAGGCGGTAGGTGCCGGTGAAGTCGAAGCCGCTGTAGTCATAGCCACTGCCATTGAACGACAGCGCGCGGATGTTGTTCACGCCCGTATTGTTGGCCGCGTTGTAGGTGTACACGCCGGCCACGTCCGGCGTGATCAGCGCGCAGAACTCCGCGATGTTGGAGATCTGGCAACCGTTCAGCACGCGGCTGATGTTGGCCTGCTGGATCGCATCGGTGATCTTGATGCGGAAGTAGTCCGTGGCGAACTGGAAGCCTTCCAGCGCACCCTGGCCCGTGAACACCACGCCGAGGGTGGTGGTGTCTGCCTTTTCCGGCTCAAGATCGACGTTGCCCTCCAGACTCCAGTTGCAGGGGTCGGCCATCGACGTCCCCGTCGGACCGCAGAAGCCGAAAATGCCGCCGGCCCAGATCTTCTGCCCGTAATAGAGCTCGCGGAAGTTGGCGGCGCGGCTGTCGCGCGACTGCGTGCCACGCAGGCGCATCCACTCCGTCGGGTCCCAGGTCGCCGAGACCTTCCACGTGAGCATGTCGTGGCTGCGGCTCTCGCCGGTCGTGCCCTCCTTGCCCTGGTTGTCGTACTGCGACCAGCGGGCCGCCAGGTTCAGGTCGAAGTTGCTGGCCACGGGCACGTCGATCTCGCCGTAGGCTTCGATGACGTCGACGTTGCCGGCAAAGGACTCGCCGTACTGGATCAGGTAGTCGGTACGGACGTAGTCCGGCGCGCCGCCCTGCGAGCCGGTGTTGCGGCCCTTCTCCGTGCGGTACTCGACGCCCGCGGCCGCCTTGACGGTGCCGGCGCCGAAGCCCTCGAACAGGTCGCCCGTGGTGTTGAAGGCAAACACCTGCTGCTTGTACTCAAGCGTCTCGAGCAGGTAGCCGAAGGCATAGGCCTTGGCGGCGGCCGACAGCGGCGCCGTGCCGAACGGATTGACGGGCACGCAGCCATTGGCGATGAGCGGGTTGTACAGCGCACCGGCCGGCACGCCGTCACGGGTGACGCGGCAGACGATCGCGCTGCTGGTGTCGCCGGGCACGCTGAAGACCGCATCGACCGCCAGGTCGTAGGCGTTCAGGTGGCGGTTGTCATTGACCAGCTGGCTGCGCTCGGTCTTGCCGTACTGGTAGTAGGCATCCCAGGTCCAGCTCGTGTCGCCGAACCGGCCATCGAGGCCTGCAGCAAAACGCTGCACGTCGGTGTCGAAGGCCGAGAAGGAGTCGATCTGCTGGCCCCAGTCCTTGTTCAGGAAGCCGAAGTAGTTGCCACCGCCAAAGTAGTCGCCGGCGCGCAGGCCCGCGTTCTGCAGCAGGTAGGCGTTGTCCGGCGCGACCGCCTGGAACTGCGCATTCAGGCCGCCGGTGCGGTTGAGCGTCTCGACCGTGCCCATGCTGGCGTCGACGGTGAGGTTGACGTCATCGGCGATCTCGAAACTGAGCGTCACCGCGCCGACCTGGCGCTCCACCGGGGCACGCAGGTTGGTGTAGTGGTAGACCGACAGGCCATCGCCACCAATGACCGAGTCGAAGGTGATGGGCGAACCCAGGCCGGAGTTCCACACCGCCACGCCCGTGCCCGCGGCATTGACGCCATAGGTCGGGAAGGCACCCGGGGCGAAATTCTGGAACACGCCCGCGTAGCTGATCTGGTTCTGGCGCACGTTGTTGGCCAGGATGTACTGCGGCGCGCCGACGAACTTGCCGGAAGCGTCGAAGCCGCCGGTGGACGTGTTGGGGATGAAGGCCGTGCCGGCCGCGCACCAGTCGCGGGCATCCACGCAACCCACGGCGTCCGAATCCTGGTATTCGAAGCCGAAGGACACATGGCCGCGTCCGTCGGCGAACGGCATGCCATAGGCCAATGCCGCATGGCGGTCGTTGGCATCGCCACGGCTGCTCTGGCCGTAATCGGCCTCGACCTTCAGGCCTTCGAGCTTGCGCGACAGGAACACGTTGTTGACACCGGAGATGGCACCGGAGCCATAGGCCGCCGAGGCACCACCGGTGACCACGTCCATGCGCTCGATGAGGATGGACGGGATGAAGTTGAGGTCGACGCCATCGCCCTGGTTGGTCGGCACGTGGCGCCGGCCGTTGACCAGGTTCAGGGTGCGCGAACCGAAGAACGGGTTGAGGCCGCGCAGGTTGGCGATGGTGGAACCGGCGAAGAAGTTGGCGTTGCCGGTGGTGGTGGGCGAGTTGTTCGAGACGTTCGAGGGCAACTGGCGCACGGCATCGGAGACGTTCACGATGCCCATGTTCTTGAAGTAGTCCGCGTCGACCACGGTGGTCGGGTTGGCCGTGTCGAAATCAGTGGCGCGCTTGATGCGCGAACCGGTGACCTGCACCTCCTCGAGGTTGTCATCGGCGGCGAAGGCCGGCGTGGCGGCACCGAAAAGGACGGCGGTGCCGAGCACGGTGGCCACGGCAGCACGGATGCGGGCCGCGGGCTGGGCAGTCTGCTGGATCTTCACGTGAGTTTTCCCCTGTACATTATCTTCAGTTGCGACTGCGACAACGCAGCGCCGTCCGAAGTAGGCCACGCCATCCGCGGGAAAACAATATGCGCCACGCGACATGTTGTACCAGGACAACATGTCGCGCGGCGCCGGGCTCTGAGCCGCGGGCGATGGGCCTTCCAGCCCACCACCCGCCCGTCGCCGGGCGACGGTCAGCGGATCAGAACTTCGCCTTCAGGCCGATGAAGTAACGGCGGCCCAGCACGTCGTAGTAACCACCGCTGGTCGAGCCGGCGCCGGAGTTCGGCAGGCTGTAGGCGGTGGGGTTCACGCAGCCCGGAGCGCCGCCGCAAACCGCGGCCATGGCGTCGGCGTTCTGCGCCGGCGTCAGGCTCGGGTTGTACGGGTAGCCCGTGGCGATCGCCGTCCGTGCCGGATCCTTGTCGAGCACGTTGTCGATGCCCGCGCGGATCGACAGCGTGTCGTTGACGGTCCAGTAGGCCGACAGGTCGAGCACGTTGTACGACGGCGCCTTCAGGTTGGTGATCGGCGTGTAGCTGAGGATCGCGCCCGGGGCACCGGCCTTGACGGCCGCGTTGTTCTTCACGATCGCGTCCTGCTGCGCCTGGGCGGCCACCGCGACGGACGGCAGGTGCCGCCAGCGCAGGCTGACGCCGAAGGTCGGCAGGTTGTAGCTGATCGAGGTGAACACGCGGTAGTCGTAGGCGCCGGCGTTGAAGCCCTGCAGGTTCGGACCCAGCGACCCCTTCCAGTCGATGACCGGGTCGTAGTTCGCCGGCGACTGCTTGGTCTTGTACTCGTCCAGCACCGTGCCCTGCACGTTGATGCCCAGGCTGCCCGGCACGCTCTCCATGCCCATGTCGGCCAGCTGCGCCGTCCAGTTCAGGGTGAAGTCGATGCCGGTCGTGCGCACGCTGGCCTGGTTGTCGTAGGACACCAGCGTGTTGAGCGCACCGCCCGTGCTCTGGCTGCGCGGCACGTTGAGGCAGGCCTGCGACGCCGCCTGGGCGGCAGCCCCGGCAGCATCCGTGACCTGCACGGCACCGAAGCAGCGCCAGCGGGCGTAGTCGATCGAGTACGGCAGGATCGCGTCCTTGATGCCGATCTGGTACCAGTCGACCGTCGCGGTGATGTTGCGCAGCAGGTCGTGCTCGAAGGGCGAGGCAAACACGATGCCCGCCGTCCAGGTGTCGGCGATTTCCGAGTTCAGGTTCGCGTTGCCGACCTGGTTCACCCAGGCGAAGCCGCCACCACCCGACGCCGGCTGCGCGGCTGAGCCGCCGTAGAAGTAGTTGGCGCCGGTCGTGCCCATCATCGCGCGGCAGATCAGGTAGGCGCTCTGCGCACCCGCGGCCGTCTGGCCGTTGGCCAGCAGCGAGGGCGCCGCACCCGGGAACAGGTCCGCGGTCGCGCCGCCGGCACCGAAGGGCGACGTGGAACGCAGGCCGCAGGGATCGCCGTAGGTGCCGCCACTCGTGAAGATCTGCTGCAGGTTCAGGTACAGCTCGCCCAGGTTCGGCGCGCGGTTGGCGCGGTTGAAGCCGCCGCGGAAGCGCAGGCTGTCATTGACCTGCACGTTGGCGTTGACCTTGAACGTGGTGGTGCTGTCGGC
>JBJOHO010000057.1:0-18037 GCA_046047615.1 Pseudomonadota bacterium | reverse complement strand
CCGCACGTTGCTCTCGTGCGGGTCCTGGTAGAGATGGTCGATGCGCGCGGTGTTGAAGGACGAGGCGCGGCGCTTGATGCCGTGGACCTCATACCCCTTGCCCAGCAGGAACTCGGCGAGGTAGGCGCCGTCCTGGCCGGTGATGCCCGTGATGAGTGCGCGCTTGGTCATGGTGCAGGCTGTTCCTTCAAACCTTGTAATACGCGCGATACCAGTCGACGAAGGCACGCACGCCCTGCTCCACGGTGGTGGCAGGTTTGTAGCCTACGTCGCGCACGAGGTCGTCGACATCCGCATAAGTGTCTGGCACGTCGCCCGCCTGCAGCGGCAGGAGGTTCTTGATCGCCTTGCGGCCGAGGCAGTCCTCGAGGGTGCTGATGTAGTGGCTGAGCTGCACCGGCGCGTTGTTGCCGATGTTGTAGATGCGGTAAGGGGCGTTGCTGCTGGCCGGGTCCGGGTCATCGCTGTTCCAGGCCGGGTCCGGCTGGGCCACACGGTCGAGCGCGCGCACCACGCCCTGGGCGATGTCCTCCACGAAGGTGAAGTCGCGCGTGTGGTGGCCGTGGTTGAACACGTCGATGGGCTTGCCGGCGAGGATGTTCCTGGTGAACAGGAACAGCGCCATGTCCGGGCGGCCCCAGGGGCCATAGACCGTGAAGAAGCGCAGCCCCGTGACCGGCAACCGGAACAGGTGTGCATAGTTGTGCGCCATGAGTTCGTTGGCGCGCTTGGTGGCCGCATAGAACGACAGCGGATGGCCGCAGAACTGGTGCGGCGAAAAGGGCATGCTGGTGTTGGCGCCATACACCGAGCTGGTGCTGGCGAACACCAGGTGCTGCACGCCGTTGTGTCGGCAGCCTTCCAGCACATTGAGCGTGCCGGTGATGTTGCTGTCGACATAGGCCTGCGGATGCTCCAGCGAATAGCGCACCCCGGCCTGCGCGGCCAGATGCACCACGCGATCGAAGCGCTCGGCCTTGAACAGCGCGGCCATGCCGGCCGCATCCGCGAGGTCGAGCCGCGCGAAGCGGAATCCCGCCTTGGGCGTCAGGCGCGCGAGGCGCGCTTCCTTCAGCGTCGGGTCGTAATAGTCGTTGAGGTTGTCGAGGCCCACGACCTCGTCGCCACGGTCCAGCAGCAGATGCGAGACGTGCGAACCGATGAACCCGGCGGCGCCGGTGACCAGAATCTTCATGCCTGCCACCCTGCCCTTACAGCCGGCCGTCGGTCGACTTCTTCGGGAACACGTGCTTGATGTCGTAGACGACGCTGTCGGGCTTCAGCAGCTTGCGGATGGCGGCGATGCCCATGTCCTTGAACTGCTGGTGCGCCACGGCCACCACGGCAGCGTCGTACTGCGTCTTGCCCAGCCGCGCCAAAGGCTTCACGCCGTATTCGTGCTCGGCTTCCTCGCGGTCGATCCACGGGTCGTAGACGTCGACCTTGGCGCCGTACTTGCCCAGCTCGGTGATGATGTCGATGACCTTGCTGTTGCGCAGGTCCGGGCAGTTTTCCTTGAACGTGAGGCCCAGCACGAGGATGCGCGCACCCTTCACGTGGATCTTGCGGTCGAGCATCAGGTGCGCGACCTGCTGCGCCACGTACAGCGCCATGTTGTCGTTGAGGCGGCGGCCGGCAAGGATCATTTCCGGGTGGTAGCCCACTTCCTGCGCCTTGTGCGTGAGGTAGTACGGGTCCACGCCAATGCAGTGGCCGCCGACCAGGCCCGGCCGGAAGGGCAGGAAGTTCCACTTCGTGCCGGCGGCCTGCAGCACTTCCTCGGTGTCGATGCCGAGGCGGTTGAAGATGAGCGCCAGTTCGTTGATCAGCGCGATGTTGATGTCGCGCTGCGTGTTCTCGATGACCTTCGCGGCCTCGGCCACCTTGATGCTCTGCGCCGGATAGGTGCCGGCCGTGATGATGCTGGCATAGAGCGCATCGACCGCCTTGGCCACGGCCGGCGTGGAGCCCGAGGTGACCTTGCGGATGGTGGGCAGGCGGTGCTGCTTGTCACCCGGGTTGATGCGCTCGGGGCTGTAGCCGGCGAAGAAGTCCTGGTTGAACTTCAGGCCAGACACCTTCTCGAGGATCGGCACGCAGACTTCCTCGGTGCAGCCCGGGTAGACGGTGCTCTCGTAGACGACGATGTCGCCCTTCTTGAGCACCTTGCCAAGGCTGGTGCTGGCCTTCTCCAGCGGCGACAGGTCCGGCCGGTTGTAGCGGTCGATGGGCGTCGGCACCGTCACGATGTAGACGTTGCAGCCGCGGATCTTCTCGAGGTCGCAGGTGAACTTGAGATGTCCGGCCTCGGCGAGCTCGGCCGGTTCCACTTCCAGCGTGCTGTCCTTGCCCTCGGCCAGTTCCGCGACGCGGGCCGCCTTCACGTCGAAGCCGGTGGTCTTGTACTGCTTGCCGAATTCGACGGCCAGCGGCAGGCCGACATAGCCCAGGCCCACCACGCCGATATGCACTTTCTTGAGGTCCAGCACGCGCATGCTCTCCATCAGTTTTTGCGTTGCGTCACTGCCAGAGCGTCTTGCCGCCACTGGCCTTGGCGATCACCTGCAGGAAGCGCTCATGGGCCTCCAGCTCGGCGGCGCCGGGCTCGATCACCCGCAGCGCCTGGCCGCGGCGTACCGTCGCCACGTCCACCTGCGCTGCGGCGGCGGCAGCGCGCGTCGCGTCATCGAGGGCGAGCGTGCTCTGGCCGCCGGTCATGGCCAGGTAGACGTCGGCGAGGATACGGGCATCGAGCAGGGCGCCGTGCAGCTCGCGGTGCGAATTGTCGACTCCGTACCGTTTGCACAGCGCGTCGAGGCTGTTGCGCTGCCCCGGGTGCAGGTCGCGGGCCAGGGCGAGCGTGTCGAGCACGGCGCACAGACCTTGCACGCGCGGCGGCTCGATCCCGCGGCGCAAGGCAAACAGGCGCAGTTCCTGGTCGAGGAAGGCGATGTCGAAGGCCGCGTTGTGGATGATGAGTTCGGCTCCCTCGATGAAGCGCAGCAGTTCTTCCGCCACGTCCTCGAAGCGCGGTTTGCCGGCCAGCTTGGCCAGTGTGATGCCGTGCACCGCCGCGGCCCCGGGGTCGATGTCGCGTCCGGGGTGGATGTAGTGGTGCAAGGTCCGGCCGCTGTGCCGCCGGTTCACCAGCTCCACACAGCCGATCTCGATCACGCGGTGCCCCTGGGCCACTTCCAGGCCCGTGGTTTCAGTGTCCAGCACGATCTGCCGCGTCACGGCGCCTCCTCGGAGAGCAGTTCGTCGATGGCGGCATTGGCCAGCGCATCCACCCGTTCGTTGCCGGCGTTGCCGGCGTGGCCCTTCACCCAGGTCCATTGCACCTCGTGGCGCTGGCGGGCAGCGTCCAGCCGCTCCCACAGGTCCTGGTTCTTCACCGGCTGCTTGTCGGCCGTCTTCCAGCCGCGCGCCTTCCAGGCCGGCAGCCACTTGGCGATACCATCACAGACATATTTCGAATCCGTGTGCAGCCGTACCGGCACGCCGCGCTTGAGCGCTTCCAGGGCCATGATGGCGCCCATCAGCTCCATGCGGTTGTTGGTGGTGTGGCGCTCGGCCCCGGAGAGTTCCTTGCGCGCGCTGCCGGCGATGAGCAGCACGCCCCAGCCCCCCGGACCGGGGTTGCCGCGGCAGGCGCCGTCCGTGTAGATCTCGACGATATCCATCTGGCTTCAGCCCGGGTTGCGTGAGGTGGGCTGCGGCACCAGCGCCCGCCGTCGCCGGCGCAGGCCCCAGGCCAGGCGGGGCCGCAGCGGGGTCGGGGTATACAGGCGCTTGCGGGCACTGAGCAACCAGGCGCGGGTCCACGGCCGGTACGGCAGGTGGTGATGGGTCAGCGTCATCTCGTAACCCAGCAGTGCCAGCCAGTCCCGCACGCGGCGCTCCGGCAGCAGTTGCCGCAGGCCGGGCGGATAGCCCTGGCGGGGCGCGAGCGCCGCGCGCGCGCCCCACAGGCTGCCGCGGCAGAACCCCAGCACCAGCAACCGCCCGTCACCCACCAGCACGCGGTCAGCCTCGCGGACCACGGCATGCGGGTCGGGAACGAACTCCAGGGTGTGCGGCAGCAGCACGGCATCGACGCTGGCGGCCGGGAGCGGCAGCGCCGCCGGGGAGGCGAGGATATCGACCGCACCGCTGCTGCCGAGGCTGGGCGCGAGGATGGTCTGGCGGCGGGTGCGGCTGGCGGCCAGCAGCTCGCGGGAGGCGCCCCAGTCGCCGAGCTGCAGCAGCTCCAGCCCGAACACGCCGTCGAGGACGCCGTGCAGCAGCCGGGCCTCGGATTGCAGCACTTCCTGCCCCAGCGGGCTGTCCCACCAGTGGCGCAGGGGGGGTGGTGAGAGCTCGCCCATGTTAGACTTTGCGACCCTTCGCACGGGAGATCAGGTTTGACACATTCTGGCACGCCCCGTGGCGCCCTGCTGAGGCTTGGTCTTTGCGCCGCCGCCGCCGTTTCGCTGGCCGGCTGCGGCAGCACCTCACATCTCACGGCAGAGGCGTCGCCAGCACCCACCAGCCGCATCCCGCGGGCCGTGCCCGTCACCCTCCCCAGCATCGCCCGCCTGGAAAAGGTGGACGTCGACCTCGACTTCACGCACCTGTCCCGTCTGCTGCGGCGCGAGCAGCACCCCGACCTGCTGTCCCGCATGCGCGACGGCTTTGCACTGGGCACGGTGGAGCAGGCCCGCATCGACCGGGAACTGGCCTGGTATGCGCGCCACCCGGAATACCTCGAGCGCACCTTCAATCGCGCCGCCCCCTACTGGCACCACATCGTCACCGAAATCGAAGACCGCGGCATGCCGCTCGAACTGGCGGTGCTGCCGGTCATCGAAAGCGCCTTCGAGCCCTACGCCTACTCGCGGGCACGCGCCATGGGCCTGTGGCAGTTCATCCCCGGCACGGGATCGCGCTTCGGCCTGAAACAGGATTTCTGGTACGACGGGCGCCGCGACGTGGTCTCGGCCACGCGCGCCGCGCTCGACTACCTGCAATTCCTGCACGACGAGTTCCAGGGTGACTGGCTGCTGGCCATCGCCGCCTACAACTGCGGCGAAAACTGCGTGGCGCGTGCAGTGCGCCGCAACCAGGCGCTGGGCAAGCCCACGGACTACTGGAGCCTCAGGCTGCCCAAGGAAACCCTGCACTACGTGCCGCGCTTCCTGGCGATGGCGCGGCTGGTGTCGACGCCGGAATCACATGGCCTCGAACTCAGCCCCCTGCCCAACGAGCCCTACTTCGAAGCCGTCGACACCGGCGGCCAGATCGACCTGCAGGTGGCCGCGGAGCTTGCCGGCATCGACCCTGAAGAACTCTATGCGCTCAACCCGGCCTACCACCGCTTCGCCACCGACCCGGACGGCCCGCACTTCCTGCTCGTGCCGGCCTTGGCCGCCGACACCTTCCGGCAGAACCTGCTGCAACTGACGCCGGACCAGCGCATGCGCGTGGAGCGCTATGAAGTGCGCCGCGGCGACACGGTCGCCGCCATCGCCGGAAAGTTCCGCACCTCCACCGGCATGATCCGCGAACTCAACGCGCTGCGTCCCGACGAGCGCCTGCAGGTGGGCGCCGAAATCCGCGTGCCCTCCGCCGTGCGCGACCTGCCTGCCAAGGTGCTGCTGGCCGCCCAGCGCGTCGATGGTGCCCGCGGCCCGCGCGGCTCGCGGGGCCTGCAGGTGCATGTGGTGCGCCGTGGCGATTCGCTGTCGGCCATCGCCCGCCGCACCGGCGTGCCGGTCCGCACCTTGGCGCAGCTCAACGGCATCAGCCCCAACGGCATCCTGCGGGCCGGCCAGCGGTTGAAGCTGTCCAACACGCCGCCCGTGCGCGCGGCAGACTCGCGGCCGGCCCAGGAGCCCACCCCAAGCACACGGCCTGCATCGAGCGAGGAGCGTCTGGCCGCGGCCCGCGCCGCAGACCGCGAGGACGACAACCGCCGCATCACCTACGTGGTGCGCCGCGGTGACAACCTGTTCGCCATCGCGCGCGTGCTGCGCGTGAGCGTTACCGACCTGCGCAGCTGGAACCAGCTGGGCAACAACCTGATCCGCCCCGGGCAGCGCCTGGTGGCTTTCGTCACACAGGAAGGCGGCTGACCCGCCGCCGCGACAACCCGACACCGGATCCACGAGAGGTTTCCATGGGACTGCTGACCGGCAAGCGCGCGCTGATCATCGGCGTGGCCACCGACCGCTCCATCGCCTGGGGCATCGCCCAGGCCATGCATGCGCACGGTGCTGAACTCGCATTCACCTACGGCCACGAGCGCCTGAAAGACCGCGTGGAGCCGCTGGCCCGCTCGGTCGGCGCCGACATCATCCTGCCGCTCGATGTCACCATCGACACGGAAATCGACGCCGTGTTCGCCCACCTGCAGCAGGCCTGGGGGCACTTCGACATCCTGGTGCATGCCGTGGCCTTCGCACCCCGCGAAGCCCTCGACGGCGAGTTCATCGATGCCACCAGCCGCGAGGCCTTCCGCGTCGCACACGATGTCTCCAGCTACAGCCTTACCGCACTGGCCCGCGCCGCGGCGCCGCTGATGCAGGGCCGCGACGGTGCCATCCTCACCCTCTCCTACCTCGGCGCCGTGCGCTCCATCCCGGCCTACAACGTCATGGGCCTGGCCAAGGCCAGCCTCGAGGCCAACGTGCGCTTCCTGGCCGCAGACCTCGGCCCGCGCGGCATCCGCGTGAACGGCATTTCCGCCGGCCCGATCAAGACGCTGGCTGCCGCCGGCATCCCCGGGCTGCGCAAGATGATGGCCAACGTGGCGGCCGCCTCGCCGCTGCGGCGCAATGTGTCCACGGAAGACGTGGGCAAGGCCGCCACCTTCCTCTGCTCGGACCTGGCCAGTGGCGTCACCGGCGAGATCCTCTATGTGGATGGCGGCTACAGCCACGTGGGCATGAGCTTCCCGGACGACAGCAAGGGCGGCTGAGGCCTCAAGCCAGCACGTTCTTCTCGCCGCTCAGGCGCGCGACGATGACCGCGCAGGCGGAATCCGCCAGCACGTTGACGGCCGTGCGGCACATGTCGAGCAGGCGGTCGAGGACCAGCAGCACGCCGATGGCCTCGGCGGGCAGGCCGACCGCCGCGAGGATGACCGTGATGCCCACCAGCGAGGCGGCAGGGATGCCGGCAATACCCATCGAGGTGACCAGCGCCAGGAACACGATGGTGACCTGCTGCGCGACGCTCAGGTCCAGTCCGTAGGCCTGGGCGATGAACAGCGCGGCGGCGCACTCGTAGAGCGCGCTGCCGGCGTGATTGATCGACACGCCCAGCGGCAACACGAAGCCGGCGATGCGCGGCGACACGCCGGCGCGCTCTTCCGTGCACTGCAGGGTGAGGGGCAGCGTGGCCGAGGAGCTTGCGGTGCTGAAGGCCGTCAGCAACGCCGGGCTGAGCGCGGGAATGAGCGCCCAGGGGCGCATGCGGCCCGTGGCGCGCATGAGCATCGGCAAGGCCAGCAGCGAATACACGAGAAGGCCGCCGAGCACGCAGCCACCGAAGGTCAGCAGCGGTCCGGCGGCATCGAGGCCGGTGCGCGCCACGGTGCGGGCCGTCAGGCCGAAGACGCCCACCGGCGCGAGCAGCATGACGAACCAGGTCATGCGCATCATGACGCGGAACAGACCCTGCCAGAACGTGGCGACCGCCTCGCGGTAGGGCGACTCGACGCGCGCGAGGAACAGCCCGAACAGCACGCTGAACAGCAGCACACCGATGAGCTTGCCCTCGGCCGCTGCCTGCAGGATGTTGGTGGGCACCATGCCCAGCAGCAGGCTGAAGACGTCGCCCTGCGCCTTGGCGCGCACCGCCAGATCCACGGAGGCCTGGTCGGCGTGCAAGGCCAGCAGGTCGCGGGCCGGCACCCCGTTGACGATGCCCGGCTGGACCAGGTTCACGATGACCAGCGCGATGAGCACGGCAATGAGCGTGGTGAGCACGTAGAACGCGAACGACAAGCCGCCGAGGCGGCCGAGGTGGCGGCTGTCGCCCAGGCTGGCGACACCGGTGATGACGGAGGCCATCACCAGCGGCACGATCAGCATCTTGAGGAGGTTGATGAACAGGCTGCCGAGGAAGTCGGCCAGCTTGATCACGTCGAGGCCGGCGATGAGGCCGTCGCTGCCGGCGGCAGCCCCCAGCAGGCCACCCGCCAGCATGGCGGCGAGGATGACCAGCACGCCCCCGGTCTTCAAGCCTGGTGTCGCTTCGCTCATGCCGGTCACTCCCCGTGTTGTTTATTGGAAGGCGTTGGGGTTGGTCTTGACCGAGGCCTGCTTCACCAACGCGGCCACGTAGGCGTCGGTTTCTAGGCGACCCTGCAGGGCGCGCTCACGCTGTTCGCGCTGCGCACGCAGGAAGGGCAACACCGCGGCATCCTCACCGCCTGAGGCACGCACTGCGGTGACCTGCAGGACCGCCAGCGCGCCACCGTCGAGCTCGACAACGCGCTGCACCGGCTTGCCTGCCGCGGGGCGCGGCGCACGGAACGCCGCATCACGCACCTGCACCGGCAGCCCGCCATCCTCGCGGCCGACGAAACGCGGCGACTCGGCGGCCAGCTTGAGCCCGGCCGCGACCTGGGCGAAGGCCTTGCCCTCGCCCAGCGCCGCCAGCGCCTGGTCCGCGGCCTTGCGGGCCGCCTCGGCGCCGCGCTGGCGCAGCAGCTCGCGTTCGATGTCGGCCCGCACCTCGGCCAGCGGCCGCGTCACGGCCGGCTGGTGCGCCAGCACGCTGAAGATGACCAGGCGGTCGTCGCCGAAGGGAATCGGACCGCCAACGCCCTTCTGCACGAGCACGCGGTCACTGAAGACCTCGCGGTTCACATCCGCATTGCCGGCCAGGGCACCACCACCGGCATCGCGCAGGTATTCATCGATGACGGCCGGTCGCAGGCCGAACTCCTTGACGAGGTCGTCAAAGCTGCCGCGGTTGGTCTCGGTGCGCTCGGCCAGCTGCTCCTGGATGTCGCCGAAACGCTCGGCAGCCAGCTCCTGCCGCAGGGACTGCGCCAACTCGAAACGCACGTCGTCGAAGCTGCGCGAGCTGCCGCCCTCGATGGCCTCGAGCTTGATGAGGTGGTAGCCGAACTGCGTCTTGACCGGCTCGCTGACCTGCCCCTGCTGCAGGGCGAAGAGTGCTGCGGAAAACTCCGGGACATAGGCCTCGCGCGCGGCGAAACCCAGGTCGCCGCCCTGCGCGGCGGAGCCAGGATCCTTGCTGTTTTCGGTGGCCAGCTTGCCGAAGTCCGCGCCGTCGCGGATCTGCTTCAGCAAGGCCTCCGCGCGCGCCTTGACCAGCGCCTCGTCGGCAGGCTTGTCGACCGTGAGCAGGATGTGCCGGGCGCGGCGGCGCTCGGCGGCCACGTAACTGTCGCGGTTCTTCTCATAGGCCTCACGCAGCTGCGCCTCACTCGGCTGCACGCTGCCGGCGAGCTCGAACAGCGACAGCTCGGCCCAGGCGAGCCGCACCTTTTCGGTGGTGCGGTAATCGGCCTCATGGCTCTTGTACCAGGCCTCGATGGCGGCGGCGTCCGGCGGCGCGGTGCCCGCAAACTGCTGTGGCAGCAGCAGCGCGTAGCGCAATTCGCGCTGCTCTTCCTCCAGCGCCTGCAGGCGCTCGCGCTCGGCCTTGGTGAGGAAGCCGGTGTTGGCAACGGTTGCCAGCATCTGCGTCATGGTCAGCACGCGGCGCTGCTCGGCCTCATAGCCGGCAGGCGTGAGACCGGCGGCGGCCAGGCGTGCCACGGCGGTCTGCGCGTTGAACTTGCCTTCGACCTGGAACGCCGGCTCGGCCTCGAAGGCCGCGCGCAGCTGGGCATCGCTGACGCGGAAGCCCAGGTCCTCGGCCTGCTGGCGCAGCACTTCGTTGCGGACGAACTCGTCGATGACCTGCTTCTGCAGTGCCGTGCGCTGCGCTTCGGTGAGCTCCGGGGCGCCCTCGCGCAGCAACTGCGACTGGCGCGACTGGAAGGCCTGGTTCACTTCCTGCAGGGAGATGGCCTCGCCATTGACCTTGGCGGCATGGTTGCCCACGCCACTGAAATCCACGACGCCATATGCGCCCCACAGGGCCATGGTGATGCCGAGCGCAGCAAAGATGATCTTGGCGAAGAGCGGGTTGCCCTTCAGCTTGTCACCGAGATTCTGGAGCATGTCCGGGTTGCCTGGAAAAAGGGACCCGGATTGTAACTGATGCGACGGCAGCGCACCTGTGCCGCCAGTCCGTTCAGCAGGACTGGCGGAGCGGACGGGACTCGAACCCGCGACCCCCGGCGTGACAGGCCGGTATTCTAACCAGCTGAACTACCGCTCCGTGATGACTGCAGGACTGGTGGGTGCTGAGGGGATCGAACCCCCGACATTCGCCGTGTAAAGGCGACGCTCTACCAGCTGAGCTAAGCACCCTCTGGCAGCTTGACCTACCGCGTCCTCCCGCAGGCTGCCTTGTGTGCAAGCCTGCGAGGGCGCGCAGTGTAATGGGTTTCGCGACCGGTTGCTAGTGGGCCTGCACACGTTTCACGGCGCGGCGCCCGCCACGGGTCCCGCGCGTGCCGGCACGCTTGGCACCCTTCGTGGCCTGGGCCTTGCCGGGCAGCGCTGCAGGCACAGGTTGGCGCACCAGCGCGTGCTGCAGCACCTCGTCGATCCACTTCACCGGGTGGATCTGCAGGTTGCCCTTGATGTTGTCCGGGATCTCGGCGAGGTCCTTCTCGTTGTCGACCGGGATGAGCACCTGCGTGATGCCGCCACGGTGTGCCGCCAGGAGCTTTTCCTTCAGGCCGCCAATGGGCAACACCTCGCCGCGCAGGGTGATCTCGCCGGTCATTGCCACATCAGCACGCACCGGAATGCGCGTCAGCGCCGACACCAGCGCAGTGCAGATGCCGATGCCCGCCGACGGACCGTCCTTGGGGATGGCGCCCTCGGGGAAGTGGATGTGGAAATCGTTGTTGGCGTGGAAGTCCTTGTCGAGGCCGAGCACGTCGCTGCGGCTGCGCACCACCGTCATGGCGGCCTGCACCGACTCCTTCATGACATCGCCCAGCTGGCCGGTGAACAGCGGCCGGCCCTTGCCCGGCAGAACGGCCGCCTCGATGTTCAGCAGCTCGCCGCCGACTTCCGTCCACGCCAGACCGGTGACATGGCCGACGCGATCGGCCTCCTCGGCCTTGCCGTAACGGTGACGGCGCACGCCCAGGTACTTGTCGAGATTCTTCGGGTCGACCTTCACGGACTTCTGCTTCTTGTCGAGCAGCAGTTCCTTCACGGCCTTGCGGCAGATCTTGGCCACCTCGCGCTCGAGGCTGCGCACGCCGGCCTCGCGGGTGTAGTAGCGCACGATGTCGAGCAGCGCCTCGTCGGCCACCTTGAGTTCGTTGTCCTTCAGGCCGTTGGCCTTGACCTGCTTGGGCAACAGGTAGCGCCGTGCGATGTTGAGCTTCTCGTCCTCGGTGTACCCCGGGATGCGGATGACCTCCATGCGGTCGAGCAGCGGCGCCGGGATGTTCATGCTGTTGGCGGTGCAGATGAACATGACGTCCGACAGGTCGAAGTCGACCTCGAGGTAGTGGTCATTGAAGGTGCTGTTCTGCTCAGGGTCCAGCACCTCGAGCAGCGCCGCCGACGGATCGCCACGGAAATCCATGGCCATCTTGTCGATCTCGTCGAGCAGGAACAGCGGGTTGTGAACGCCCGTCTTGGCCATGTTCTGCACGACCTTGCCGGGCATGGAGCCAATGTAGGTGCGGCGGTGGCCGCGGATTTCGGCCTCGTCACGCACGCCACCCAGCGACATGCGCACGAACTTGCGGTTGGTCGCACGGGCGATGCTCTGGCCCAGTGACGTCTTGCCCACGCCGGGCGGCCCGACCAGGCACAGGATGGGACCCTTGATCTTGTCGACGCGCTGGAGCACGGCGAGGTATTCGACGATGCGCTCCTTCACCTTGTCGAGGCCGTAGTGGTCCTCGTCCAGCACCTTCTGTGCGTTGGCGATGTCCTTGCGCACCTTCGAGCGCTTCTTCCAGGGCACCTTCACCAGCCAGTCGATGTAGTTGCGCACGACGGTGGCCTCGGCCGACATCGGCGACATCATCTTCAGCTTGTTGAGCTCTGCGGTGGCCTTTTCACGGGCCTCCTTGGGCATGCCGGCCTTGGCGATGCGCTGCTCGAGGTCGGCCAGCTCGTTGCCGCCCTCGTCCATGTCGCCGAGTTCCTTCTGGATGGCCTTCATCTGCTCATTCAGGTAGTACTCGCGCTGGCTCTTTTCCATCTGCGCCTTGACCCGGCCGCGGATGCGCTTTTCGATCTGCAGCACGTCCATCTCGCCCTCGATGGACACGAGCAGGTGCTCGAGGCGCTGCTTGACGTCGAGGATCTCGAGGATCTTCTGCTTCTCGGCCAGCTTCAGCGCCATGTGCACGGCGACGGTGTCGGCCAGGCGGCCCGGCTGCTCGATGCCGGCCAGCGAGGTGAGCACCTCAGGCGGCACCTTCTTGTTCAGCTTGACGTACTGCTCGAACTGGCTGATGACCGAGCGCGTCAGCACGTCCATTTCCTTCTCGTCCCAGTTCTCTGGATCCGGGAGCACGCCCACCGTGGCGGTGTAGAAGGTGGCACCGGCATCCATGTGCTCGACGCGGGCGCGCTCGATTCCCTCGACGAGCACCTTGACGGTGCCGTCCGGCAGCTTGAGCAACTGCAGGATGGTGGCCAGAGTGCCATATTCGTACAGGTCTTCGGGCCGCGGATCGTCGATCTCGGCCTGCCGCTGCGCCACCAGCATGATGCGCTTGTCGGACTTCATGGCGGCGTCGAGGGCCTGGATGGACTTCTCGCGCCCGACAAACAGGGGCATGACGACGTGGGGATAAACCACGACATCGCGCAACGGCAGCACAGGCACGTTGCCAGGAGTGGTCTGGGGCGTATCGGACATGGCAGGACCCTCGGCGGTACCGGACAGGTACCAGTCTAGCCGGATGTGCGGCCCGTCCGCCGGCTTTCAAGGTCCCGCAGGATGTGGATCAGCGCACGCCCTTGCCCATGAACACCACCTCGGCCGTCTGGATGAGGATGGCCAGATCGAACAGGAAGCTGTGGTTCTTCACGTAGTACAGGTCGTATTGCAGCTTCTGCAGGGCGTCCTCTTCGGAAGCGCCGTAGGGGTAGCACAGCTGCGCCCAGCCGGCGAGACCCGGTTTCACGCTGTGGCGCTGGCCGTAATAGGGAATCTTCTCTTCCAGTTCGGCCACGAACTGCGGCCGCTCCGGCCGCGGCCCCACCAGGCTCATGTCACCAACGAGGATGTTGATGAGCTGCGGGAGTTCGTCGATGCGCGTGCGGCGGATGAAGCCGCCGATGCGCGTGATGCGCGGATCGTTCTGCTGCGCCCACACGGCCTTGCCGCCACGTTCGGCATCCACGCGCATGCTGCGGAACTTGTAGAGGTGGAAGGTCTTGCCACCCAGCCCCACGCGCTCCTGGCGGTAGAACACACCGGCGCCCCTGCGGCCGTCTTCCAGCCAGATGAGCAATGCGGTGAGCACCATCACCGGCAGCGTGATGAGGAACAGCACCAGGCCGGCCGTGAAGTTGAGGAGCACCGACATTGCACGGCGCATGAAGTCGCGGCGGAAGCCCTGGCCGAAGATCATCCAGCTCGGGTTGAGCGAGTCCAGCATGATGCGCCCGGTCTCGCGCTCCATGAAGGTGGTGTAGTCGCTGACGCCAAGCCCGGCCAGGCGGCATTGCAGCAACTGCCGCAGCGGCAGCAGGCGCCGGCGGTCCTGCATGGCGATGACGATTTCGTCGACGCCGCGTTGCTGGCACAGGGCCAGCAGGCCATCCGGCGCCTCCAGTTGCTGGCCCTGGGGCACGTCTGCCTGCTCGCCGGGCGGAATCACGTAACCGATGACATCGAAGCCGCTGCGGTCGGTGTCTTGAGGCAGCTGGTGGAAGACCTGGGCACGCTCGCCATAGCCATAGACCAGCACCTGCCGCTTGAAGATGCGCCGGTCGGCGTAGCGTGCAAAGACCCAGCGCGCCACCATCGAGACGACCAGCGCCAGTGCCAAGGCAATCAGCAGCAGACCGCGCCCCAGGGTGAGCGAGGGGAGCAGGTAGAACACCACCGACTGCACGGCGCCGGAGAGGAACAGCGCAACGCCCAGGCGCGCCATGACGCCCGCGCCGTCCGCGCCCTGCCGGGTCGTGTAGAGGCCCAGCGCGAGGTAGCAGACCATGGTGATGGCCGCAAAGCTGACGACCCGCCAGTCGTACTGCCCGAAACCCAGACCTTCGTTGGCGGCAAATGAGCCGAACCGCAGCGCCGCCGCCCCATAGACAGCCGCCGCAAAGCCCAACGCCTCAACCAGCGCCAGGCTGATGATCGACGTGTGGAAATAGTGACCGAAGAAGCGGATTCGCATCGTGCGCCAATTATTGGGATCGTCCCGGACCCGTCAACGACACAATTATCACTTCGATTGCGTCGGACTGCGCGACATTCACGCCGCGGGAGCGGCGAAAACTGTGCAAAAGTTACAATCCAGGGCCACTGCGGTAGCCACCCCGGAGAAAATCGCCGAGGCCCCCAGCCACCAGGGGCCCACCAGCGCCTCGGCCCCCTGTCCGGCGGCGGGACGGACCGCCCCGATCCGGAGCGTCTCGCCTGCGCCCAGCGTCACATCGAAGGCGTGCAGCGGGAAACGCAACCCCAGGCCCAGCGCTTTCACGAAGGCCTCCTTGGCGGCCCAGAGCTGGAAGAAATGCGCCTGGCGAAGCTCCTCGGGCAGGGCGGCATAGGCGCGGCATTCCGCCGGCGAAAAATAGCGGCGGACCAGCGCGTCGCGGTCGTGCAGCGGGCGTGGCAGCTCCAGATCAACGCCGATGCGCCCGGCATCCACGACACCGAGCAGCAGCCACGGCCCGGAGTGGGAGAGGTTGAAGACCGGCGGATTTTCGAAGCCGGGCCCCGGAAGGAGCGCTGGCTTGCCGTGCCTGTCCGGCTGGAAACGCAGACCCGCGGCCGGCTGCCCGGTCAGCTGCCCCAGCCAATGGCGCACCAGACCGCGCGCTGCCACGAAATACTGACGGTCGAGAGGGTCGCGCCGTCGCGACGCACGTTCGTGCTCCTCGGGCGACAGCAGGGATGCGCAGAAGGCCTGCGCCGCGGCGGAAAGCGACAGATGGAACAGGGCCAGCTGCCCCTCCCGGCGGGGCACACCCGCCGGCTGCAGGCGCCAGCAGCCGCGGGGCCGGAGGGCCGGCAGCCCGGGCTCAGGCGCAGGAGTCTCAGGCCCGGCCGGCGCGCCGCAGTTCTTCAGGGGCGCTGCCCTGGGCCGCCGCGGCCACAGCGGGCGCCGGCGGCGCAGCCGCCGGACGCGGCTCTTCCGCCTGGTAGACCAGCAGCGGCGACGTCTGGCCGAGCACCACGTTCTCGTCGACCACCACCTTGCCGACGTTCTTCTGCGAGGGCAGGTCGTACATGGTGTCGAGGAGCAGGGTCTCGAGGATGGTGCGCAGGCCGCGCGCACCCGTCTTGCGCTCCATGGCCTTGCGCGCGATGGCCTTCAGGCCCTCCTCGCGGAACTCCAGGTCGGCGCCCTCCATCTCGAAGAGACGGCGGTACTGCTTGACCAGCGCATTCTTGGGCTCGGTGAGGATGGAGACCAGCGCGGCTTCGTCCAGCTCTTCCAGGGTGGCGACCACCGGCAGGCGACCGACGAACTCCGGGATGAGGCCGAAGCGGATCAGGTCTTCCGGTTCCACTTCCTTGAACACATCGGTGCCGTGAGGCCGGTCCTGCTTGCTGCGGACCTCGGAGGTGAAGCCGATGCCACCCTTCTGCGTGCGGTTGAGGATGATCTTCTCGAGACCGGCAAACGCACCACCCACGATGAAGAGGATGTTGGAGGTATCAACCTGCAGGAACTCCTGCTGCGGGTGCTTGCGCCCGCCCTGCGGCGGCACCGAGGCGGTGGTGCCCTCGACCAGCTTCAGCAGGGCCTGCTGCACGCCCTCGCCCGACACGTCGCGGGTGATGGAGGGGTTGTCGGACTTGCGGGAGATCTTGTCGATCTCGTCGATGTAGACGATGCCGGTCTGCGCCTTCTCGACGTCGTAGTCGCACTTCTGCAGCAGCTTCTGGATGATGTTCTCGACATCCTCGCCGACGTAACCGGCCTCGGTCAGGGTGGTGGCATCGGCGATGGTGAACGGCACGTTCAGCAGCCGCGCCAGCGTCTCGGCCAGCAGGGTCTTGCCGGAGCCGGTGGGGCCGATCAGCAGGATGTTGGACTTGGCGATCTCGACGGCTTCCTTGCGGCTTTTGACTTCGAGGCGCTTGTAGTGGTTGTAGACGGCGACCGACAGCACCTTCTTGGCGCGCGACTGGCCGATCACGTACTGATCCAGCGTCTGATTGATCTCGTGCGGCTTGGGCAGTTTGTCGCTGGATTCGGCAGCGTGCTCCTGCATCTCCTCGCGGATGATGTCGTTGCACAGCTCGACGCATTCGTCGCAGATGAACACAGAGGGGCCGGCAATCAGCTTCCTTACTTCGTGCTGGCTCTTGCCGCAAAAGGAGCAATACAGCAGCTTGCCGTCGTCGCCCTTGCCGTGTTTGTCGTCAGTCATAACCGGTGCACCCTAGTCCGTCGTATCCCGCCCGCCCGGTTGCGCTAGCGATGGCTCTCCCGGTTGCGACGGTGGTTTTGGTCATAATATCGAAATGACCCCGGATGACAACCAGGCAAATACCAGCCGCGTTGTCCGGCAAATCGCTGTCCCGTGGACGAAAATTCAGGCCTTTTCCGGCGGCCGGCGTTCCAGCAGTCGGTCAACCAAGCCGTATGCTACGGACTCCTCGCCGCTCATGAAATTGTCGCGCTCGGTATCGTTCTCGATTTTCTCCAGAGACTGACCCGTGTGGTGCGACAGAATCCGGTTCAATTTGTCCCGGATCAAGAGAATCTCCTTGGCGTGGATCTCTATGTCCGAGGCCTGCCCCTGGAACCCGCCCAGCGGCTGGTGGATCATGACCCGGGAATGCGGCAGGCAGTAACGTTTGCCCTTTTCGCCGCCGGCCAGCAGCAAGGCGCCCATACTGGCCGCCTGACCGATGCACATGGTGCTGACGTGTGGGCGGATAAACTGCATGGTGTCGTAGATCGCCAGTCCCGCGGTCACCGAGCCACCCGGCGAATTGATGTACAGGTTGATGTCCTTGTCCGGGTTCTCCGACTCCAGGAACAGCAACTGGGCCACGATCAGGTTGGCCATGTGATCTTCGACCGGCCCGACACAGAAAATCACCCGCTCTTTGAGCAGTCGCGAGTAGATGTCGTAGGCGCGTTCACCGCGGGCGGTCTGCTCCACGACCATCGGGACCAGACCCAAGTTCATGGGAGTCAAATGATTCATAGCCGTCTTATCGGACATCGTCAGGCTTCCTTGAAAGTGTGTAGCCAAAACGCTATTTGCCGCCTTCCATCAGTGCCTCGAAGGTCTGCGGCTCGTCTTCGACCTGCACCTGGCCGAGGACCCAGTCGACCACCTGGTCTTCGAGCACCAGGTTTTCGATCGCCGCCCGCTGATTCTTGTCGCCGAGGTAGTATTCGACGACCTCCTGCGGATTCTCGTACGAGGACGCCAATTCTTCCACCGTGCTGCGCACCCGTTCGGGGTCGACCTTCAGTTCCTGGCCGCGGATGATCTCGCCGATCAGCAGTCCCAGGGACACCCGCCGCTGCGCCTGCGGCTCGAATATACTGACAGGAAAATCGATCGCGTTACCCTGTCCCGACTGCGCCATTTCGGCCTGGGTCTGCTGCTTCAGGCGCTTCGCCTCGTCATTGACCATTGCCTTGGGAATGGTCAGCGGGTGCGCGGCCAGCAGGGTGTCCAGGGTCCGTTCCTTGGTGACGTTGCGCAGCTTCTGGCGCAGTTCGCGTTCCATGTTGGCACGGATCTCCCCCCGCAGGGTCTGTTCGGTGCCGTCCTCG